>JBFGLM010000161.1:0-1562 GCA_041576165.1 Acidimicrobiia bacterium | reverse complement strand
GCGACCTGCAGGGTCAACAGCGCCGACGCACCGAAACCGAAGAGCCCGAGCCGCTCCCCCGGCTGGATCCCGGAGATGCGGAGCGCTCGATACCCGATGACGCCTCCGCACAGCAGGGGCGCCGCAGCCGTATCGGACAACGCGGCGGGTATGGAGAACACGAAGTCGGCATGGGCCACCATCGACTCGGCATACCCGCCGTCTCGGTTCCAGCCCGTGAACTCCGCCCGGCCGCACAGGTTCTCCGCACCGGACGAACAGCGATCGCATTCCCCACACGCCCCACCGAGCCAGGCAACCCCGACCCGATCCCCTCGGTGCCACTTCGTCACGCCCTCCCCCACCGCACTGATACGCCCCACCGCCTGGTGACCAGGAACGATGGGCAGCCGGCGTGCCTCCAAGTCGCCCTCGACCAACTGCAGATCGGTGCGGCACACCCCGCAGGCCGCAACCTCGATGGCAACCTCGCCCGCCCCGGGTTGCGGCGTCGCACGGTCGACGAGATGCAGCGGCCGCTCGTTTGGCGGTCTCGGTTTCGACAGCTCCTGAGCCAGCATGCGTGCACTCGATTCTCGGGCTGCGTCGTGGACTGTTGGTGCGATCGGTGCTTCGCCACCGGTGCGGGCGAACCACCGTGTCCATGGGATCGTTGCAGCGTAGGCGATGTCTTTCTGGTTGCTGGGACCGCCCGATGTGTGCTCATCACATCCATCCACATGCCCGGCAGCGAGGTCACGCGGACGCTCGTTCCAGGCCAGGACAAGGGCGCTTCGTTTAGATTCGGCCCCATGCATCATCTCTTGGTGACGACGTGCCGGGTCCCCATGCATCACATGCAGCAGTTCACGGCGCTCGTCCAACGGTGGGAACAAGACGCGCTGGCGGCGGACGACGGGCCGAACAAACACGCCGTGTACCTGCATGGCTCCGACCCGTCTCGGGTGCTGATGGTGACCGAGTTCGATTCTCGGGAACAGGCGGAGCGGTTCCAACGGTCGGGCCTGGTCACCCGCCTGGAGCGGGAGGTCCTCGCCTGCGCCGACGACCACGCCATCTCCGCCGACGGCTACGACGTGTACTACGCCGCCGACGCCGACGGTCACCGCACCGTGTTCGGTGAGGACGGCTGACGCAGAGGCCGACGGAGCGATGGTCGAGTCTGGTGCGGGCAGCCTATGGGCGGTGGTGTGGCCCAGGACGCCCCGTACGACTCTCGACGAGGTCGCGCAGGGCTTGCAGGTCCTCCCGCATGCGCCCGCGCAACTGCCGCCTCAGCAAGGGAAGAACGAGCTTGGTGATTGGGTCGGTCCCCGTTCCCACCCAGCGGATGGTCACCCGACTACCTGACGGGATTTCCTCGAGCCGGGTTTCGACCGTGGCTCGCATGCCGCCACCACGTATCTCCGACGTGAAGGAGTGTCCCGGCACCGCGCTGACGAGACGATCCTCCACGACATACCGCCGTCCACCCTCGACATAGTGAGCCCGGCCGAGACAGCCGGGCTCGCCGGCGATACCCTCGACGACTTCCAAGCGTTCGAGGCCGGACGTCCACAGCG
>JBFGLM010000160.1:0-1714 GCA_041576165.1 Acidimicrobiia bacterium | reverse complement strand
GAGTGTTGCGACGGATCTCGGCCCACGCACCATGTTGGAGAGCCTGCGCCTCGGTCGGGTCGCTGCCCTGGTAGCGGTGCAGCTCACCGCTTCGTTTGTTCATCGTCTTGCGGGGGCGGAGGTGGTCATGTGCCATGTCAGCCCACAGATGGGTGATGATGTCGTAGGCGATCACGCTACCCAGGCTGTGGCCGACGATGACGATCCTGCTGTAGCGCCCGGACTGGTGAAGTCGGTCGAGCAGTTCCATTCCCTGACGGCGGATCCGCTCCCGGGCGTCGACATTCGCCGGTCGGGCGCTCAGATAGCGGGCGGCATCACCCACGGTCTTCACCAGTAGGAAGCTCACCACTGTGAGTATCGAAGACACCGCCAGGGTCACTGCACTCCACAGGGCAAGCGCCCCTTGGGTGCGGGCCACCGAGACGAACATCACCCCGATGGCGAGCAAGAACATCAGTGCGGCGATTCGACCGACGAACCACGCCGGCTGGAGCGCGGATGGAATGTCGCGCCGGCGGCTGTTGAGCAATCGAAACAGCCAGGCGATCACCTGCCCTGGTGTCGTATCGCCTATCTGATGAGCCCAATACAGCTCGTAGAAATCCGTCTTCGGCCGACTCCGAGACTCGGAGATCGAGAGGCGGCGCAGCTCGAGCGACTGCGAGATCCGGTCCGGTTTCGACTTGACGAACCGTTTGCCCGAGTCGGTGATGACGGCATCGACAAATCCGCTGAGCGTCTTGCCCGGCAGCTGCTCGCCGATGCCATGGACCACCACGACCGCCTGCACAGGTGTGCGACGCTCGTCGACGGCTCTTGTCAGGGCCTGGAGGCGGGTGACCGCACCGGACCAAAACTCTGCAACGTCCCTTTGCGCCTCTGGGGTGAGGGTTGCGCCCTCGATCGGTTCTTCGGTCACGAATAGCCGGGACCGCTCCGCCGGCCGTTCCGGGTGGGGCTCGATGCGCAGCTCGACCAAGGTGGGGGCAGGTTCTGCCCAGCCGGGACCGGCAGCCAGCGCGAGCTTCTTGGTCATCGCGTTGTGTTCGGTCGGAAGCACCACACCGTGGCGCCACGCCACTGCGTCGGTGGCCAACTGGGCGTTGCCCTCACGGGGTATGGCAGAACCCCGCCCCAGCCACTGCTGTTGCGCCTCGACGTCGATCACCAGCTCCCATGCGTCCTGGGCGCGCAGGTGGAGTGTCTCTTGCCGAGCGACTCCGGTCGCGGGGACTGGCGGTGAGCTCACTCTTACACCCTATGGCACGCCCTGGTTCTGTCCAGGGCCACCGGTCACGGTTCGGGGGTAGCCTTACGTCAGGTCTGTGGGCCGTGGACGGGGTCTGTTGTACTTGGGTTGCTTCGTGCGCCTGAATCTCAGGCCGAGGCGCCGCAAGGTGCCTCGGCTGCCGATGGCTTTACCGCCGGCGGCAGGCCCCGTCGACGGCCCGTGGACGGGACCTATCGCACTTGATCGCCCTTGTGCGGTTGGGTCTTAGGCCGCTCGCGACCGCTTCGGCGGCTCGCGATCTAACGGAGCGGTGCGGTAGGTCCCGTCGACGGTAGAGCCATCGGTTGCGGCCAAAGCCGCCGTATCGCTCGGCCGACTGCGCCCCTACCATGTCGCCATGGTCACTCCGAGCGCGAATCGAGCGAACCGAACCAACTGGCCTGCGGCATCTCTGTTGCGCTCGTCACGAGGAGTGGTATT
>JBFGLM010000159.1:0-2002 GCA_041576165.1 Acidimicrobiia bacterium | reverse complement strand
GGGTCGGTGAGCGTGGCGAGCGCGGGTTGCGCCGGTGCCAGGTCTGCGAGGATGGCTTCCAGCGAGTCGCCGAGGTCGGTGGTGGCGTCGGCGGCACGACGGTGGCTGGCATCGGGCAGCCACAGGATCACGAACACGATGGCCACCGCCACCACACCACCGAGGATGATGAAAGGCCATTGCCAGGAGCGGTTGCTGTCCAGCCGACGATCGAGCTGTTGCGGGGTGAAATCCGCCAGGGGGTCTTCGGTCACCGGTGCCGCCAGCTCGCTGCGATAGCGGTCGGCGGTGGTGGCGGAATGACTCGCCGAGGGTGCCGCAGCCTCGACAGATGAAGCCGCCGCCTCTACGGGTGGTGCGGCGGCCTCGGAAGATGAATCCGCAGCGGGTGCGGCGGCCGGTGCAGGCTCGCTATCGGCATCCGCCGCGGATGGTGGCGATGCTGCGGGTTCGGCGAGCTGTGCCCCGATGGCTTCGAGGAACCATGAACCATCGTTCCCCGGAAGCGATCGGTTGTGGTTGCGGTTCCGTTGAGATGTCATCATGTGTTGCGACAGCGCTGGTTGCCCGGTCACTGCGACCCCAGCGAGAATTGCAGCCATGAAGATACCCGTTCACCGCCTGGATCCGGGTCTTCCCTTGCCCGAGCGTTCCCATCCCGGTGATGCGGGCTTCGACCTGTGTGCACGTGAGGATGCGAAGTTGGGCACCGGTGAGCGGGTGTTGATGCCGACGGGCGTCGCCGTTGCGGTTCCAGACGGGTTCGTCGGTCTGGTGTCACCACGCAGCGGTCTGGCCATTCGGCATGGGTTGTCGGTGGTCAATGGTCCGGGTGTGGTCGACTCGGGATACCGCGGCGAACTGAAAGTCGTGCTCATCAACCTCGGCCAAGAGCCGATCGCCATCAGCCGAGGCGACCGCATTGCACAACTCGTGATCACTCCCACCCCGGCCGTCGACCTGGTCGAGGTGACGGAGCTGCCCCCCTCACCGCGCGGTGCCGGCGGCTTCGGGTCCACCGGAGATTGACGGCGCCGGGGGCGGCGGCGGACCGGCTATCATGGACGGTTCAGGCGGACGTAGCTCAGCTGGTAGAGCGCAACCTTGCCAAGGTTGAGGTCGCCGGTTCGATCCCGGTCGTCCGCTCCAGTGGGCGGTCGTCGGCCGCCCGCTACTGTTTGTCAGCCGAGACCCGGCGACGTGGCCGAGTGGTTAGGCAAGGGTCTGCAAAACCCTCTACCCGGGTTCGATTCCCGGCGTCGCCTCGACGGGACGTACACTCGTCGCCGCACGGGCGCTTAGCTCAGCGGGAGAGCGCTTCCCTGACACGGAAGAGGTCACTGGTTCGATCCCAGTAGCGCCCACCAGTCGAAACCGTTGCCGTACAACGGGTTACGGGCGCACACCCTTTATCGGTACGACGTGACTGCGCTCTGTTGTCCGTCGTTTGTCCGTCAGGAGTTTCGCCAACCCGGCATCTAGTGCATCAGCCGCGGCTTCATCGAGCCCGTCGAATAGGTGCCCGTACAGATCGAGCGTCACCCGAATCGATGAGTGACCTAACCGCGACTGAATCGTTTTCGGATGCGCTCCCTCGGCTATCAGCATGGCCGCGTGCGTGTGCCTCAGATCGTGGAACCGCACACCCTCGAGGCCGGCCGCCGCTACGGCCGGAAGCCACACCCGGCGACGAAAGTTGGTTCGGCGCATCGGTCCGCCGCCTGGTGCCGTGAACACGAGCCCCTCACGGGCCGCAACGTGCGCGGCGAGCTCGTCGCTCAGCGTGCGTGGGAGGGTCACGCTGCGTCGCGCTGCAGCCGTCTTAGTTGGCCCGAGACTCACCTCGCCCTGCACTTCCGAGAGGGCCTGAGCAACCGTGACGCGCCGCCGCAGGACATCCAGATGCTTGACCTGCAGTCCAGCCAATTCGCCCCACCTGAGGCCGCTGTACGCCGCCGTAGCGGCCAGCAGCGCATGCGTAGGGTCGATGGTCTCGAGGAGC
>JBFGLM010000158.1:0-2006 GCA_041576165.1 Acidimicrobiia bacterium | reverse complement strand
GACGAGCTCGTCGTAAAACTCGGTGCTCAAGACCACGACCGAGTTCCAGAGGGGCCGCTGCTCCGGGTCTCGAAGCGACCACCAGAGCTGGTGTCTGTGGGCGATGGTGTAGCCGACGCCGGCGGCGTGGGGAACCGGTGACAGGAAGTCCCTGCCATCCTCCCTCCCAATCCAGTCACCGGTTTCCCAGCTGCAGCGGATGGTGGTGGAAAAGAGTCGATGGAGCTGGCCGCGAAGGCGTGACGTCGTCCCGCGCTTGCCGGTCACCGGCGTGAGGCCGAGCTTGTACATGAGACTCGAGAAGGTGGGGCCGAGCTCGATCTCTCGACTCCGCGTCCGGACCGCCTCGGTCGAGAGCCAGGCAAGCGCGAGCCGCGGGTAGGAGCCGTAGGGGAGCCCGACCGACGGCGGCGCGTTCATGTAGAGCGTGAAGCGACCGTTGACGCGCTCGAACTCGTGGGTCTTCGGCCTTCTGTGCGGGAGGGTGGCCTGGACGAGGATCCGGGCCATGAAGCCGAGGGCGCCCGCGGCTCGGGCCTCCTCGGCTTCGATGGCGAGGGCTTCTTGCGCGAGCTTCGATACCTTCGTGCGGCGTCGAGGGACGGGGACAGGAAGTACCTCCCGACCGCCCTCCCTATCCTGTCCCCGCCCTCCGGAACGGGTGTTCCAGCCGGTCTGCTCCAGGACCTCCCCGAGGCGATGCGGACAGTTGTCAGCACGCGTCAGGGCGAGACCCCCTACGCGGCTAAGCTCATGTCCCTCAGTGAGTTAAAGGATTCGAGCTGGGCGAAAACGGTGTTCCAAATCTCTCCCGTTGGGGACACCGATGCTGACAGTTGTCAGCATCCCAATCCCCGCTGTTCGATGGCCCTGACCACTCTGTAAGTGGCTCGCTTTCAGTAGGTTGTAGAGGTTTCTCTTGGGCGGAGCGGGGTCCAAATGCCTCCCGTTAGGGCCTTTCTGCGCACGGTTCTGCGACCAGGTTCTCCCGTCAGGGTGCCCTTGCGGGATGACTTGGAACTCGTCTGCCGGAGCGCTCCGATTTGCTACCTGGCTATGGCCAGGGCGGTTTGAATGGCTGCCAGGGCCAGATTGCCGACGGTTCCGCCGGGACTGGAAACGGCAGCGGCAGCGACGCAGAAGACGGTCCCCGCGAGGAGGGCAGGTCCGATCACTGCTCGCCTCAGTCGTCCCAGCGTACGTAGATCAGCGCGGTTCGAACGTGGTCTTCGGCAAACACGTCCACGCCGGCGAGGCGGTCCATCCAGCGCTGCTCGATCTCCGCTGTCGCTCGTTCCGTTACGACGTCGAGGAATCGACCGAAGAGCAGGTACTTGTTGTCGAAGCCACCGATCTGCTCGGCTGTTTCGACGAAGACACCCATGAGATCGGTCTCGTCGTGAATTCGCTTGACCGTTTCGTAGACATCGAGTGTGAACTCGCGGGTCAGCTCGACGTCGGTACGGTTCCCGGGATGGGTCAGGTGACCGCCAACGAAGACGTCGAAGTCGTATTCGAGCAGTGTGTCGAAGACATACAGGTACTCGTGGAAGTTCGACGTGATGTCGAAACCCATGAACGGCGCGTAACCGGGTGCCAGGGTGTCGATCGCCATCAGGAAGCGCGCGTGCGGAACGTAGACGATGACGTCGCCTTCATCCGAGTGGTAGTGCGCGGACCGAAGCTCGATCCGCGTCCCCCCGGGCTCGAGCACCAGCTCGTCTTCGAAGGTCCTGGTCGGCACCAGGCGGTCCGGATCTTCCTTCTCGGCGAGGAACTCGGCGACACCCGTGGGCGCCACGATCTCGAGTCCCTCAAGATCCGCGAAGGCCGCCGAGCCACCGATGTGATCATTGTGGGCGTGGGAATAGACCAGTGTCGTGATCGGCTGAGTGGTCACGGCCGCGATCTCGGTGCGAATCTTGCCAGCGTACGTCTCTGGTGCGTCCACGACGACCACGCCGGCGTCGGTCACGACGAAGGCCGACTGCCAGACCCCGTCGGTG
>JBFGLM010000157.1:0-2081 GCA_041576165.1 Acidimicrobiia bacterium | reverse complement strand
GCCGTTCACCTCCAACCAGCAACGCCGCGCCGCCCTGCCAAAATGGCTCCGCTACTACAACCACCGACGCCGTCACAGCTCACTCGGACGACGACCACCCATCAGCCGAGTGTCACCAACCTGATGGCCGAGTACAGCTAGTAGGCACGTTGCGCCGACTTGGGCACACCCGGGGCCATCGCACACTGGGCGCGACCATATCCGTGCAACCCGACGAGTCCTGCCGACGGAGGAGGGAAACGGGACGGCCGTACGTTGAGTCGGGCACGACCAACATCGACCAACCTTGACGGAGCTTCGACCACAGACGCCAGCCGCCTCCAGCTAACCCCCCTACAGGTAGGCCCAGAGCTCACGCTTGGCGCTTGCCAGCACCTTTTCGGCCGGCTCATCGGCGTCGAGCTCGATGATGCTGCGGGCCGCCGGGAAGTCGAGGTCGCCCACGAGGTCGGCCCGGAATTCCAGGTTGGCGAGCGACTCTCCCGGCTTGCGGCCCAGGGCCACGTCGGGGCTGACGCGCAGCCGAAGCACCACATCGGGACCAACCGCCGTCGCCTCGTCATAGGGCCGCGCCTCGCGGTCGGCGAGGAGTCGCCGGATCCGCGAGGACGAGGAGCGCCATGAGGAAAGAAGGGGGCCGTCGTTGATTCCCGGGTATTGGCCCTGGGGGTAGCGGTCACAGATGACGATCATTCCCCGCGCCCGTGCCTTGGTCGCCTTGTCGAGCTTCTTCCGTTTCTCCCGCGCCAGCACCAGGGCCCAAACAGCGATCTTCCAGTCCACCGTCCGGTTCATTCGGTCCTGCGGGTCCCGATCGACCGAAGGCCGGCCACGGGTCTGAAGCCGCCGGATCGCCCACAGCGGCAGGCGGAGCAGGGAGACTTTGCCGTCGCCACTGCCAAAGTAGACGGGTAGCACATCGAGCTTGGAAGTGAGCCACCGAAACAGCTCACGGTTGAGCGTCGACTTGCCCGACCCGTCGGCTCCGACCACGGCAACGATCAACCCTCCGGCCGCCCCACCCCGCGAATATCCAAAGGGAGCGTGCACATACCGCCGGTTGACCGCCCCCAGAAGAAACTGGGCCTGGCGTTTACGGCGGACGAACCCACTGAGCACCCTCCCATAGGTCCGATACGCGCGGAGAGATCTGGCCAGCTCGCGCCGCAACTCTCGCAACGACGCGACGCCACCACCGTTTGCGGAAGAGGCAACGAGGCTCGCAGCCCGCTCCCCCAGCAGGGTCCGGGCCAGCTCGGTCAGCTCGGTCCGCTGCACCTGCTTGATCAACCAGTCGCGTTCGTCGCCCATGCTCGACGAGAGGGGACCTCCGGGTCGCAACTGCGTCCGGAACGTGAGCTTGAGGGCGGCCCGTACGACGAGCAACAGCAGCTCGTGCACCGGGTCGGCCACGTAGACGCCGTGTTCGGCGTCAAATCTCGCCGAGTCGAGGAACCGTTCTTCCCACGGCAAGCGAAAATTCTTGAAGAACGAAGCGCCCACCACCAACCGGTGGTGGGTATCGAGGTGCAACAACCTGCCCGATGCGGGATCCACCGCAAAAAAGTCCTCCTTGCCCGGATACGACCGGGGCGGGCGGGTAGGGAAGCGCTTGAAGCCGCCGGCCGCCAGCACCCGATGCACTTCGTTGATCTGGCTCCCGTCGAACAAGATGTCGAGATCGGTATCGCCCACCAACGCCGCCTCCAGGTGGGCGTTGCTCTTGAAGAGACAGTATCGAATGCCTGCGTCATTGAGCTGCGCAAACAGCTGCTGTGAAGTTGCCCCAACCATGCTCGCTACCCGGCGTCCCAGCGTGTCCCTTCGTGTACTCCCGCGGTGTAATCGTAGTGTCACGGTCAAGGGGCCTGGCCGCTGATTGTGGTCGGTTGCTCCCACCATTTCTCACAGTCCGCCGTCGGTCTGGCTGTTGCGACCACGGAGAGTCGTCTAGGCTAGGAGCCGGCGGGGCCCGCTGGATGCGGTGGATCGGCGGCCGAAGGGCAGGCTCGAGTCATGACGTTCGAGCAGGACTCCGGCGAATACGTGGGGCTGAACGAGGGGCTGAGCGAGGGGCTGAG
>JBFGLM010000156.1:0-2155 GCA_041576165.1 Acidimicrobiia bacterium | reverse complement strand
GCGCCGGTGCCGGCGGCCGGGGTGATACCCGCCCACGGCTCCAGCGCCTCGTTGATCAGTGGATCCGAGCCGGAGCCGCCGTACACCGCGTTGGGATCGAGTCGCCATTCCTGACCGGTTGCTGTCTGCCACATGGCAAACAGCCGATCGACGTTGCTGTGCAAGAGAAAGACAAACGGATCGCGAAACGACGTGTGTGGATTGCCGATGGTGCCACCGATGTAGCCATGCGCGTCGTCGTGCGCAGCCTCCAGCCGGTCCGCCAGCTGGCTGTAGCTCGTCGATGCGATGATGTCCGCATCGCTGAACGCCAGGTTGGGAGTGCCGTCTCCATTGGCGTTGGATGCTGCGATCTGTCGTGTCAGCGTCCGCGGTGGGTCGTAGGGATGCTCGTTCATTCCATTGAACGGGTTGTCGTCCCTGTACGGGTCAGCACCTGGGACGTAGAGCCCTGCGCTCAGCCAGGGCTCAGCCGCATCGCCGCTGTGGCCACCCATGAACTGTGGCGTGAACAGCGGGCGAGGGTCGGTGTTTCAGTCCCAGTAGTGCAGCGACAGTTCCGGATCCACCTCCCGGAGCAGCAGCTCGAAACGGTTGATGAGCTCGCGATGCCACGTGAGGAAGTTCAGGTTGGTGTGGACATGGGTCGCCTGATGAATCTCGTCCTGTTTGAACCAGAACGTCACCCCACCAGGGAGGGTGTCATTGCGCCCACCCGGATAGCGCCTCTGATTCAGCTCGATGAACGCGTCTCTCAGTCGAGTGCGCTCGGCGTCGCTTATCGACGCAACATTGCGGCGAACACCGTCTCCAATGGCCATGGAGGCCCCCTTCCTGCGTGTCCCGACTCAGCGGGACCCCGCATGTCAGAGACGCGCCTGACACGCGACTGATACACGCTGTGTGAGTGCGACTTCGGCGTCCCGCACATCCCGGAGAGAGTCGATCGGTGCAGCCGCGCACCCGCCGCTCCTGCCACCCGATTCAATCCCGGTGGGATACTCACCCAGTGGACAGCATCGAGTTCGTGGTAGCCGAGAGGAGCGACCGACCTGGTCTGGTGGACGTAGCGCCGAAGATCAACGGCGCCGAACTCGCCGACCTGGTGGAGCGATTCGAACAGGAAGCCCGCTACACCGACCCTGCTGGCGGTTACGGCGGGCTGGTCCCCGCCTTCCAGCGGCCCAAGCTGCTAGAGCAGCTCTCGGCGCCGGGCTACACAGCCACCCCCCAGGAGCTACCGGTCCTCGGCTGCATCTGCGGGGAGTGGGCGTGCTGGCCGCTACTGACCACGGTCTCGGTAGAGCCGAGTCGGGTCACGTGGTCGCGGTTCAGGCAGCCGCACCGGAAGACACGGGACTACTCCGCCCTCGGACCATTCGAGTTCGACCGCCAACAGTACGAGGACGCCCTCAGGGATCTTGCGGCCCATATCGGCGGCTGAGGCTCGGCTGGGCGGAGCTCACTCGAGGTAGTCCTCGAGGTTCCCGGCAACACCGAGCCCGTCGCGGATCTCTCGGTCGCCGAGCGCCTCGGGTAGGTCGACAATGACCGACTGCTCCGGATTGCTCGGGCAATTCTGATCCTCACCCGGAGGTGGTTCGGCGGCGAACGCGATGTAGACCGCAGTGTCCGTCGTCACGATCTCCGGTCCGACGAGACGCTCCCCCATCGGTTGACCACTGGCACACTCCCTCTCCGTCACCAACAGGGCAACGCTGGTGCTGTCAGGCGTCGGCGGCTCCACTGCCGGATCGAGACGCCACTCCACGGTGTTCAACTCTGCGGCCACGCTCGTGCGCAACGGGCACGACGCACCGGCCGACCCTCCGGCCCAACTCCATGTGCCGTCGACCCGTTCCACCGTCTGGAACGAGAAGGTGGACCCGGCAGCGTCTCGGGTCTGCTGCACCAGCAGCACGGCCTCATCGGTCTTGTGGAGGATCTGCCACCCGTCCTGCGGCCAGAACTGCCCCTCCTCGCTGTCGAGGAAGGTGCGAATGGCTGCTTCGACCTCAGGAAGCTCTGCCCCGGCGAGCGGGCGCACCTCGTCGAGCGCCGCGGCGGGGAACGTGGGACCGCTCGGGCAGCCGATCTCCACGTCGGCGGGCATGCGTCCCGTTTCGTCGGGCAGCACGATCAGCCGCAGTTCATC
>JBFGLM010000155.1:0-2186 GCA_041576165.1 Acidimicrobiia bacterium | reverse complement strand
GTGTGCCAGAGCACATCAAGGACGATCGTCGACGCGCTCACTCCGATGCGGACGAAGACGATCGCGAGCGGCGTGATGAACAGTAGTCCGATGACGGCACCGAGTCTGTACCCCTCGAGGACGGGCGAGCTGCCTGTGTACACTTTGCGATACAGGAACACCAGGATCGCTGTCACCACCGAGTACATGACGATTCCGAGGACGGGAGCCGGTGCGCCACCGAGCTTCGCAAAGACGGCGTCGAACTGCTCGCCCATCATGAGCCGGTGAAAGAGGAAGGTCAGAACCAGCGTTGTCACGAGCCCAGCGGCCCAGGCGAAGGCTGTTCTCATGAAGTTCCTCCCCGCTTACCTGCAATTGGGGCACCCCGCGCGCGGGAGTGCAGCAGTTGCTGTCTGGCTTCAAGGGTCATGCTTCGATGCACCGGTCAATGCCGGAGCTTACTCTGGGACCCCGGAATCGCCGTTCTCTACGCAGATCCTACGCGTAGACCGCACGATACGGCGATGTTCCTAAGTGCTTTGACGCGTGGGCTTTCGAGCGATCGCGAAGTGCTGACCAGCGGGCTGAAATCCGATGGTCGCGATGCAGCGCTTTCAATGCGCCGCTGCAAGTGATTGGCTGTGAGTGGTTTGCGTTGGTGGGCCCACCAGGACTCGAACCTGGGACCAGCGGATTATGAGTCCGCCGCTCTAACCGACTGAGCTATGGGCCCGTAGACACGATCACCTGCCGCCATTCTACCGCCCCGATACGAACCAGTCCCGAAACCCCCAATTGGGGACGTGTACCAAAGGGGGCTTTTAGGGACAGCTAAAAAAAAGTTAAGCTGTCCCTAAACCGGGGGTTTGGTACACGTCCCCATTCAGGGAGCGCGGATGAGAGCCGGGGGTACGGCTTCTTTCGTTTTGGCGTTGGTGTTGATCGTCGGCGGTTGGGCCACCGTGGTTGGGCAGGACGTCGAGACGACCACCGAGGCCGGCGTCCACACGACGACGTTCCGTCTGCTCGAGGGGGAGGTGCTGGTCTTCCTGCCGAGCGACGTTGCGGCGGGAGACCGGGTCTCCGGGGCCGTGTACGTGACCCCGGCCGGAGAATCGGACAGAGCCGTCGCCAGGAACCGGGCGAGACTGCGGAGCTACGTTCTCGAGGTCGGCGACGGCGCGATGGTGCTGGGCAAGAATGGCGTCGTCTCGCTCCTGCTTCCGGAGGGGGACGGCGTGCTCGACATGACCGTGATGTCGGTCAAGCGCCGGATCGAGGTCGCGAGCGCCACGGTCCCGCTCGCCAGGACACCCGGTCGAGCGCCGACCGCGTTCGAGTTCCCCGCGTTGGGACAGACCGGAAGGTATCTCGAGATCACGGGACCGTTCGACGGCGAGCTATCGACCGACCGCTGCTTGGTGGGCGGGCTCGATGCGTTGCCCCTGGCCGAGTCACCGCGCAAGGCCGTGTTCGTGTCCCCACAGGGGATCGTCGGAAAGCTCGGCGTCGAGCTTCGACAAGACGACACCATCGTAGCGACCGGCACCTATCGCAGCGTCGACGTTCAGGTCGCGGCCGACAAGCTCAGTCTCGAGAGGGACGAGGTGACGACGCTGTGGGTGGACGTCGCCGGTCTCGAGGGTCTCGACGAGCCCGTTGACCTCGAGGTCAACATCGGGCCGCCATCGATCGTGCTCGCCGAGGGTGGAAACCGCCAGACCTTGACGATCCTCCCCGCTTACGTCCGCGAAGACGGGCGCTATGTCCACGAGATCAACCTCACCGGGCAGCAGCCCGGGAGCTGGAACGCGGTCGCCACGGTCGTCACGACCGACTGAGGTTGCCGCGTCATGAAAACGGTCCGGCTTCCACCGCCCGCTCGCACTGGCAAGATCCCGTTGGAAAGCGCGCTCGCGGCGCGGCGCTCGATTCGTGAGTTCACCGACGAAGCACTTACGCCGCAGGAGCTGTCCCAGTTGCTGTGGGCGACCCAGGGAATCACCGGGCCGGAAGACGGACTCCGCAGCGCGCCGTCGGCTGGAGCGCTCTACCCTCTCGAAACCTATCTGGCGACGGCGGACGGTCTGTTTCACTACGATCCGGTCGGCCACACACTTCGACAGACCTCGCGCGAGGACCCGAGACGCGCCATGTGTGATTCCGCGCTCGCGCAGGAATCGATCGTCGAGGCGCCGGCCGTC
>JBFGLM010000154.1:0-2424 GCA_041576165.1 Acidimicrobiia bacterium | reverse complement strand
TACGCCCCGCGGGTGTCGAAAACCAGCGGTGCCACGTTGGCGATCCCTTCATAATCGATGTCATCGTGGTCGGTGAGGATGACGGCAAGATCGATCGCCCCCAGGCTGCCGAGACCTTGAACTGCCGTCACACCATGGGACTCAATCGAGCGCTGCCCCAAGAGGGGTTCGAGCACCAGCACATTGGCACCCCGCTTGGCGAGGCGTTCCACGACTTCCACCGAAGGAGACTCGCGATCATCAGCCACGTTGGGCTTGTAGGTGAGCCCAACCGCAAGGACGGTGCTCCCCCGCAACGCCCGACCCCGATCGTTGAGTAGCTCAGCGGTCCGATCCACGACGTATCGCGGCATGTTCGTGTTGATTTGCTCGGCGAGGTCTATGAACCGGATCGCGCCGCCGACCTCGCGCGCCTTCCACGCGAGGTATTGGGGATCCAACGGAATACAGTGGCCGCCGACACCGGGGCCAGGGTAGAAAGGCGTGAAACCAAAGGGCTTCGTCGCCGCCGCGTCGATCGTCTCCCAAATCGAGACGCCCAGTTCGTGCGCAAGCTGCGCCATCTCGTTGGCGAGCGCGATGTTGATCGATCGGTACGTGTTCTCGAGCAGCTTTGCCAACTCGGCGACCTTGGCATCCGACACGGGGTGAACCTGATCCACCAGCCGTCCGTAGGCGGCCGCCGCCACCTCGGTCGATCGGGGGCTGACGCCCCCGACCACCTTGGGGATCTGATGGAAGGCGAAGCTGGAACCCGGATTGACCCTCTCCGGAGAGTACGCAACGTATATGTCCTCATCCAGCACGAGACCGACGTCGGTCAGTGCGGGCAGAATGATGTCCTCGGTCGTGCCCGGATAGGTGGTGGACTCGAGGGACACAAGCGCCCCCGGCGAGACGACTTGTGCGACATCGTTCGCAGCGGCTCGTATGTACGTGAGATCCGGCTCGCGGCTTCTGCCGAGTGGGCTCGGGACGCATATGAAGTATGCATCGAGGTCCTTCATTTCCGACGCACTGGCTGTAACAGAGAGACCGCCTCCGAGCGCCTCCCTCAGCTGCGTGTCAGAGACGTCGTCGACCGGAGAGGAACCTCCGGCTATTGCGTTGGCCTTGTCGGCGTTGACATCAAAGCCGACGACCCTCACCCCTCGAGCGGCTGCATTGACTGCGAACGGCAGGCCGACATAGCCGAGGCCGAGAACCGCACAGCTCCACGATCCTGCTGCAAAATGGTCGACAGCGTCCAGCCGCATGTGAACCTCATTTCTTGACGGCGGCGATTGTATCCCTGCTGAGGGAGAGATGGTGACTCCGGGCCGCGTTCCACCCGTCCCGGAGCCGGTACCTATTTGCAGCTCCGGCGCAATATGTGCAGCTCCAGCGCATGAGCGGCTGCAACTGCCAGGGCCGGTTAGGCCTGGGGACCACCCGGATCGGTTTGTGATACCGGGCGGCGCCACGCCCACAGGCGCCCCTGCACTCACGATACCGAGAGCCAAATGCTCGGGAAGCCAGACCCCGTGCTGCCCGGCCGGCCCGACCGCGCTCGGCCATGCGGCTCGGATGAGCAGGGCATGTTCCCGAGGTTTAGGCGAACTGCCACAATGCGCGGATGTCCAGCTTCTGCCCTGCCTGCCAGTCCGAAGTCATCGACTTCGAGCCGGGCCTGCGAGACCGGGCACGGGCCAAATGCCCCAACTGTGATGCGCTGGAACGGCATCGCTTCGTGGCGCTGCTGCTGGCCGCGTGGGCACCCGTTATTTCCGATGCTCGGACCATCCTGGATATCGCCCCCCACGGACCGACCCGCCGCACCATCCGTTCTCTAGCCACCGGCCGCTACATCGGACTCGACCTCGAATCGCGTACTGGCCCCGACGTGCGCGGCAGTATCACCCGGCTTCCGTTCGCCACCGGTTCAATCGACGTGATCTTCTGCATGCACGTCCTCGAACACATACCCGACGACGCTCGCGCCATTGGGGAGCTGAGCCGGGTGCTGACCGGCGCGGGTAGTGCGTTCGTACAAGTACCCCGCCGGCCCGGGACAACCACGGACGAAGACCCGACTGCCGGGGATGACGAGCGAGTGCGCCGCTTCGGCCAGGCCGACCACGTGCGCGTCTACGGCGACGATTTCGAGCGCCGCCTCTACGCCGGCGGACTGATGCCGACCGCGGTGTGGCCGGAGATGTTCCTCCCGGAGGGGGACGTGGCGCGGTTCGGGCTCCAGCCGCGAGAGCACCTGTGGATCTGCCGCACCCGCCGTGGCAGCGGGGACGGTCTGCCGCAGCGGGGCGACATCGAGAGGGAGCTCGCGGCTGAACTGGCCCGGCGCCGACGTCTGGAACTCGAGCCACCGGTCCGCATCGTCCGGGGGATTCAACGCCGGCTGCGCCGAATCCGACCCGGTAGCACCGC
>JBFGLM010000153.1:0-2438 GCA_041576165.1 Acidimicrobiia bacterium | reverse complement strand
GTGACGGTGTGGGTCGAAGCGGGTCGGATGCGCCGCTTCGAGCGCATGCTGCGCCAGCACCTCAAGGAAGCACTCGACGCAGCCGGAATCGAGATGCCCAATATCACTTACGACGTGTGGCTGAGGACCGGTTGATGTCGACCTCCATTCACCGTGTGAGTCTGGCCGCGCAGCTGCTTCGGGGTGTTTCACCCCACCAGGGTGACGTTGCTTGGACGGGGTGGTTCGAGCCTGATCACTGAGCGAGACTCCAGAAGGTGTTTTGCTGCCGCCGATCGCGAGCTGCACCCAGAGGTGGAAGCATGACCGTCGCCGAGAGAGACAAGGCCGAGCGCCTCACCAATGGAATCTACGGGACGATCCTTGTGACGGCGTTTCTGGGGGCCGTCGACGGACTGACCAGCGACGCTGTTGAAGTATTCACTGAACTGGTCGCGACCTCGCTGGTCGTCTTCATCGCCCACACGTATTCATCCGTGCTCGGGACGGGCGTCACCGAACTGGGCCAATGGCGGAGTCATCTCGTAACTACCATCGCAAACCAGTTGCCGCTGGTCGCAGTGCTCACGGTTCCGGCGCTACTGCTCGGGATCTCGGTGGTGGGCCTTCTTCCGCTGACGACGGCTATCAGAGTCGCGATCGGTGCCGGGCTTGCCGCCCTGTTCCTGCTTGGCTATCTCGTTGCTGATGAACGCGGCTCGACCGCACTCCCCGCGCTGGCGTCGGGAGCGGCCGCGGCAATCCTGGGCTTCTTCGTCGTTGGTCTCGAAGCTGCGATGCACTGAGAGGACCACCCCGGCGAGCTCGCCGCGAGGCCGCCGATCCCCTTGCGCCGCTGCCGGGCAGTAGCTGAGCGACCCCGGCGCCCGACTCCTGCGAGGCCGCGCCGGCCGGGCCGCCCGCCCGAGACGGCCGCGTTGTTCGACTCATTCGGGCAATCTCTCATGCCGCGACCTCGGTCATCGAGAATTGGTTGCGGGAATGAACGTTCTAGCGGCCAAGGCCGTCACCGGCGTCATCGAGGGCACCATCAACCGGGCGCTGCCGCCTGGTCTGCTGCTCCAGTTGCGGCTCGGCGCCCGCGCGTCCTGACCGTCGGCGCGAGGCCTTCCATAGGCTCCATGCGCTGAGGACGATCGGGAGCCGCAGTACCGTGCCGGACTGCGCTCTGCAGGCGAGATCATGCGTGCCGCGGCTCAGTGCGCTCTGGGGCCGCCCGCAGAGGCGGGTGGTGTGAGGCCAACCCCGGCCTTTTCACCCACGATGGGTGAACAGAGAACGGTGATCGAGCCATAACATCCTGCAATGGCCGAACGTGCCGGCTATTTCGTCTCAACCGATGACCAACCCCGGGTTCGGCGAGCCGCTGATGCAGCGCGTCTCGGGTTCGGGCTGGTTCTGCTGTTGCTCACCGCACTCAACGCCACTCGACTGGGATCGCTCGAGGCCGCGATGGTTTCGGTGGTTGACTCATTGCCCGGCTGGACCGGATCGATCTTCTGGGTGGGCTATGCCGGCGCGGCAGTGTACGCGTTCGGGATGCTTCTCGTCAGCATCGGCCGTTTCCGCAAGAACCCCTCCGCTGCCATCGACGTCATCCTGGCCGCCGTCACCGCCGTCGCCATAGCTACGCTCGGCATGAGGTCACGAGAAGGTGTGTGGCCCTCGCTCCTCCCAGAATTTGGCGCCGCAACGCCGCAGCCCTTCTTTCCTGTCGTGCGGGTGGCGGTGGTTACAGCCATCGTGGTGGCATTGTCACCCCACGTGACGCGGTCGTTGCGACGATTGGGCGGAGTGATGATCCTCCTCGTCGCCATATCTGGGCTGGGAGCTGGATTCGGCTACCCAACCGACGTTTTGGGGGCGATTGGTATCGGCCTGGTGGCAGGCGGCGGCGTGCTCCTCGTGTTTGGCTCACCCACCGGCTACCCGGACGTACGAGTCGTGGCGACGGCCCTCGCAGAGTTGGGCGTGGCGGTGGACGACCTGAGCCTGGCACCGGACCAGTCGTGGGGCACGCGGAGGCTGATCGGTCTCGACCCACAGGATGTACCGGTCGAAGTGAAGGCCTACGGGCGTGATGCTTCAGACAGCCAGCTGGCCGCCAAGGCCTGGCGGGCGCTCTGGTATCGGGATTCTGGGCCGACGCTGAGTTACTCCCGAATGCAGGCGGTCGAGCACGAGGCGCTGGTGATGATGTTCGCGTCCCGCGCGGGCGTGCCGACGGCAGAGCCACTGGCGGCCGCAATGGCGGGAGACGACGTTGCGTTGCTTGCGGCTCGACTACCGGGCGAACCCCTGTCGATGGTGCCGCCGTCCGCGATCGCCGACGACATGCTCGCAAACGTGTGGGCCGGTGTCTCCGATCTGCATGCGGCCGACATGTCCCATGGGTCGCTCACCGCCGAATCAGTGATTCTCAACGATGGCAGCTATCT
>JBFGLM010000152.1:0-2551 GCA_041576165.1 Acidimicrobiia bacterium | reverse complement strand
CGAGTTCGCGCCGATTCCCCACCCCGAGCTTCTGCAGCAACGACGAGACGTGGCTCTCGACCGTTCGGACCGAGATGAACAGCCGTTCAGCTATCTCGGCATTGGTGAGGCGGTTGCCGAGCAGTCCCAAGACCTCGCGTTCTCGCCGCGTGATACCGGCACTTTCGAGAGTGCCCATATCGAAGAACATACACCAGCCGGGCCGGCGTCGGGTTGTGGCAACCCGGTACGCAACCGCAAATCCGTGGTTACCACGGATGACAGCGGGTGATCCCGTCCATTTACTTCACAACATGAGCATTTCATCCCATCCTCGCCCAGATAGTGCGGATATCGCCAAGGCCGCTCTCGGCAGCACGGCGGTCCGCAATCGCAAGCGGCCGGAAGAGACAACGGCTCCCGGCTCGCCCGACAGGGGCCCTACCGCCCCGCGAAAGGAAGGATCTCCAGGCAGACGACTCTTTCTCATAGCGGCTCTTGCCGCTCTCGTCGTTGCCGGCATCGCTGTTGGCCTC
This sequence comes from Acidimicrobiia bacterium, assembly GCA_041576165.1. Lineage (GTDB taxonomy): Bacteria > Actinomycetota > Acidimicrobiia > Spongiisociales > Spongiisociaceae > JBFGLM01. Next base: position 2,036 of record JBFGLM010000152.1, on the reverse strand, counting down.
AATCGATCCTCAGGAGAAGTCGATCGGTCGGTCACCGGAATGAACTGGCACGCACAGCAAACCGACCTCGGCAACGTCGGCCCGGTCCCGCAGGGAACGGCGTCGATAGAGCGAACCGAGGACGGGTTCACGTACCAGGTCGACGCCGCCCTGCTCGTCCCCGGCAACGCCTACACCCTGTGGGTGGTGGTGGTCGATCAGCCCGGAGCCTGCGAAGGCACGCCGTGCGCCGGTCCCGACATCCTCCTGAACGAAGCCACCGACTCCCAGGTTGGTTACGGCACCGGCTTGGTGGCGCCTGACAGCGGCCGGGCCACGTTCGACGGATCCGTGCAGATCGGTGAGCTGGACGGGTGGTACGCCAACCGGGTGTTCGAAAACCCCGGGACGGCCGAAATCCACCTCGTCCTGAACGACCACGGTCCCGATATTCCGGAGATGCGGGCCGAGATGATCTCGACCTACCGGGGCGGCTGCTCGGACGCCAGTCCCTTCCCGCCGCCGTTCCCGGAGACTGCACTCGCCGACGGGGCATCGGGCCCCAACACGTGCCGGCTCTATCAGACCGCGGTGTTCGCCACCCGAGCTCCTGCCGCTTCGTCGACGGCCCCTGTGGTTGCGGACCCGAAGGACACAAGGCCGACACCCGACCTCGCCCCGACCGCTGGTTCAGCGGACGCCACGGCTGTCCCCGCCACTGTGTCGATTCTCCCCGACGCAGGGACGCGGCAGGAAACGGACGCCCCGGACGAGTTCGCCGAAACCGAGGGACCGCCCGACTACAGCATCAACGTGCTGCAGATCAAGGTGGGTGAGACGGTCACGTGGACCAACGATGACCCCAGCGGCGTCCACACGGTCACGGCCGTCGACGGCAGCTTCGACTCGGGACGTCTGGCCCATGGGGAGCAGTGGTCGCACACCTTCACCGAGGCCGGGGAGTTCGAGTATCGCTGCTCACCCCATCCGTGGATGCGGGCGAAAGTGATCGTCGAGGCCTGACCCAAATAGGCCGGCCCCTCAACGCGCCGCTTTCCGAGCGGCGCGTTGACGCGCGAGCTATTTCTGGGGGAACAGGACGATCTTTGCCAGCTTCCACAGCAGGAAGAGGAAAGGAATCGCAAAAACCACCAGAAGGGTATTGCCGGCGCCAAAGCTCTCGTAGGTCGAGTGATAGACCCCTACGAGCCCGTCCTTGAACAACTGCCAGGCGTTGGTCACGCTCGGCTGTGCCCTGCTCGCATACGCCCCGACGGCCAGGATGACCACCACGGCTATGAACATGCCCTTTTTCATTGTCTCCATCGTCTCTCGTCGTCAGCAAACCGGGAGACGTCCTCACCTATCAGAAAAGCCCCAAAACCGGCTCCGGTCAACGGGATAACGCCGATTTCTGCGCAAAATCACTCTGACTGGTCACGGCCACTAATGGTGTTGCAGGACGAGCCCCGGTCGCAGACTTCTAGGGTTCTCGCCATGTCCGGGGAAGCGAGATCGGATCGAGTGGATGTCCGATCCGAGCTGAGTGATGGAGCCTCCGGCCGTCTCGCTCAGGCAGTGCTGTTTGGCTTGATCATCGCCCCACTCGGATTCGTCTGGCTGCCGTTGGGAATGATCGGGGCGGGGCTCGCAATGTTCGGACTTGTCAGAGGGATTCGCCGAGCGGATGGGCAGGCGGTGCGGGTCGCGACTTTGACGACCCTCATGATCGGCGCGGCGCTGCTCGGGCTTCCATTTGCCGTGTGGTTCGCGGTTGGCGCCATGGTTCTGCTCAGCCGTTTCTTCGGCTTACTCGTCCCGGACTCGGGGTGGCTTCCGATCGGAAGCTTCACCCTGCCGGCAAGCTTCTTGACGGGCTTGACGGTCGTAATCGCCGCAGTCGGGCTCACCTCATGGGCGATCTGGGCCGAGGAGTTCGGGGCCGCCACGGTCGAGTTGGTGGATTTGGCTCGGAGGCTTCCGGGTGTGGTGCTCGTTCTTGGCATCGTCGTGTTTGTGGTATTCAATGCATTGGCGGAAGAGCTGGCCTATCGCGG
>JBFGLM010000151.1:0-2632 GCA_041576165.1 Acidimicrobiia bacterium | reverse complement strand
GTGCCTGAACCGCCCTCGGCGGGGCTCCCTCCTTCTTTGGATTCCTTTGCGGTGGGTGTCGCTCGCTGAGGGCGCCTGCGGCCAGGACGTGACCGTCAGCGTGGCGGGCGAACGAGGCGACCGTGAGCGCTCCGTGCCTCCTCCGACCCCAGGCGGTTTGTCACGTCATGCTTTGCGGAGCTTGACCTGGGCCTGTGCACTCGCGGATCCGCACACACCGAAGATTTCGCAGGCGACCGCGTCGACGTTGACGCGGGCCCACCCACCCCTGAATTTGCCGGTTGCCGAGAACACCTCCGCTGACCAAGGCGTCAGTTCCCCGAGGCACGGCCCTGGAGCCGTGACGAAACCAAACGAGCCTTGGACGGTGAATCGTCCCACCGACTGGGTGAGTGTGCCGAAGAGGCCGACTTCGATGAGGAAGTCACTCGAACAGGTGTACGTTCCGAACACGGTAGCGCCGCCCGTCCTGTCAAACGTGGCCCCTTCGACGCTCACGGAGATCTCGGGAGGCGGGGGCGGTGGGGGCGCTGCGTCGAGGGTCAAGTTCAGCGTGCCCCCGTTGCCGCCCACCGCGTCGAACACCAAGATCCAGTGCTCGGTCCCGGATTCGGCGAAGAAATCTACGAAGCCAGTCGAGCAATTGACGAGATTGAGGCTGCCGGGGCTGCCGGTGGCGACGATGCCACCGACTTCGTAGTCAGAGGCGCTCACGTCGAGTCGGTAGACGTCCGTAGTGTCCGGGGTGAACCGGTACCAGACGCTGGCGTTCGTCGACTCGAAGCCACAGAGCTCGTTTGCCTGCGCATCCTCCACATCCGTGGTGGCTTCGACCGTCGACACCACATCATTGAAGGGCAGCCCCGTCGGATCGATCACCACCGCCCCGGCGGATGTGTCGTTGGGTGGGGCGGCTGCCATGGCCGGTGCCGCGACCAGCGCCGTGATACTGAGGGTCAACGTGACCAGCAGTGCGATTCTCCTGTTTCCCATCCATGTCTCCTTGAGTCGAAACATCTCAAACCCTGCCTGTGGCGCCCAAGGTCACGGGGGATGGCTGGGCGTGCGGCGCCGGCCTCCGGTGATGAGTTGGCAGCTCCCGATGTGTCGGGAGACTTCCCAAGAGGGCGCGGCATCGACATGCGGCTGTGCGCCGCACCCGCAGTGCTCTAGCCAGCACGGGTTCCGCATAGCGGCCCCCCACCTCAGAGGTGTCCGAACCAGCCAACGTCATCCCACGGGATTGACGAGAACCGCCGTTCAACCGCAGGAGAGAAAGGGTCGTGCCGCAACCGAACAAGCGAATCGTATACGTCGGGGAACACCGCCGGCTGATGATTCTCGCTATCGGTTCGAGCCCTCTCGCACCAGCGGAGCCTTGCGGAGGCGGCGTGCACCTGAGCTCTTGGTCCAGCCGGCTGCCCGATGCCGCTTGGGGTACACCCGACCGGCATCGGGCGAGATGCGGCGTTGCTCGCGGGACTCGACCAGACTGGGTGCCATGACCTGTGGGGGGAGGACCACATCCGTCACCGGGATCGACGACCCCGTCGAAGCCCGCTGACCGTTACCTGCACCCAAAGGGGATTTGAGGATGCCCACCGACGAGCGAGGAGACAGGCCGGCCACAGTGTGCGAGTTCGAGCCGTGCACCTGCCTGGTCGACGAGACGAGTCGCGATTGCAGTCCCGTCTGCCGGATGCGCCTGGGTGGAGACCAAGAGCTGTGCAAGTGTGGTCATGCCGAGTGCACGGCAACGGTGGGCGAAGGTTGAGCTGCGCTGTCTGAAGTCATGCGAGCGTTGCGCACTGTCGGCCTGGTTCTGCTGCCCATGAAGGTGTTCGCCGTGACGTGAGCCTGCGTGGTGTGCAGATGTTGCACGAACTACACATGACTCCTGCGGCCCGACGGCAGACCCTGTCACTCGCCGAGCCGATGGCGCATGATGGTGGAGTGGAGGCTTCGATGCGGTCGTTCGTGATCCGCCGTTGCGTGTGGCCGGTGATGCTGCTGGTGATCGCCGGCTGCCATGGCGAGCCGGTGACGACACTGCCCCCCATCACCGCAGTCCCGCCGACGTCGGCCCCGTCGCCGACAACCACGACGCCCTCCGCCGCAACGACGACAACATCGGCGTCGACCACGACGACCGACCGTCGCTCCGCCGTCGCCGTGGACGAATGGGTCGACGAGCGGACCAACATGGTCGAGCTCCAAGTGGTCGGCAGAGGACTGACCGACGATCTGGTCGTACAAGCCATGCTGGACGTGCCGCGGCATCGATTCGTGCCGGCCGGGCTCGCCAATCTGGCGTATGGCGACCACCCGCTCCCCATCGGCCACGGCCAGACGATCAGTCAACCGATCATCGTCGCCGTCATGTCTGCTGCCCTCGACGTGACGCCAGGCGATCGGGTGCTCGAGATCGGCACCGGTTCCGGTTACCAGGCCGCGGTGCTGGCGGCCATGGGCATGGAGGTGTACAGCGTCGAGATCATCCCGGAGCTGGCGATCGGCGCCCAGGCGATCCTGGACGAGCTGGGCTACCCAGTGGCGGTGCAGACCGAAGACGGCTACTTCGGATGGGAGGAGCACGCCCCCTTCGATGCGATCATCGTGACCGCCGCTCCCG
>JBFGLM010000150.1:0-2655 GCA_041576165.1 Acidimicrobiia bacterium | reverse complement strand
ACCTGGGCGACAGTGGCTCCGGTACGTGGGTGATACGTCGCGAAATCCCTGCTTGCGGGGGCTGAGGGTCCTTCGATAGGTCGACGAGCAGCGCGGCATAGAGGTGCCGGTTTCAGCCCTCAGCGGCGAGGTAGCTGGAGCTGACCCAGCCGGCGACGATCACTTGCCGCCAGCCGCCTTCGGCGATCTGGGCCGAGCAGAAACCTTCCGCATCCCACATGAGCACGGCGATGCGGTCTCCCCGAGGCTCGGCCCGCACGTTGAGACCGCCATCCGGGTCGTCCTTCTCGACGCCGGTGACAGCCGACGGACCGAAGCCGGCCGGGCATGACACCTCCATCGATGAACCCTCGAGGAAGTCTTGGTCGGCCCAGCCGAGAACGGCAGCCAGCGCCCAGCTGTCGCGCCGGTCGCGCACCTCGATGCTCGCGGCGTCGTGCCGGAAGACCGCCAGAACGTCGCCGGCCTTCATGTCGGGAACCGTCCTCACGTTCAGCCCACCGTCCGGGTCGTCCGGGTCGACGCCTACGACGCGGTGGCTTGGCTCGGGCGCCGGACTCGGGGCCCTGTGGGTTGGGACACTCGCGACGGTCGTGGGGGTGGGGACACTCGCGATGGTCGTGGGGGTTGGGACACTTGTGGGTGTGGTAGGCAACGGCTCTGAAGCTGCCTCGCCGCCACCACCGCTCGGCCAGAGTATCACCGCCAGCCAGAGCATCACCGCCAGGACGGCCGCGATACCGGCGATCAGCGCGTATGGCGGGGGCGGCTTGGCAGGAGGCACGTATTCGTCGACCCAGTCGAACACCTTCTTCATGTCGTTGTCGAAGTCGTCGGGCATGTCGGGTTCCGCGACACTCGCAGTGCGTACCCGGCGATACCCGAAGCTGGAGAGGTCCGCGGGCACCGGAGCGTCGTTGATCCTGATGGGAAGAATCGGGATGCCGGCAGCCTTGGCTGCCTTGACCTCCCGAGCGCATTCGTCCTCGGGATCCTGTGTTTCTTCCCGCCACGAGGGGCCGATCACGCATATCAGGACGTCCGAGCCTGCGACGCCGGCCATCACCCTGTCGCGCCATGGCCCCGGTCCGGTGTCATCGAAGTCGACCCACACCCGATCGCAGTGGTACCGGGACTCGAGCTTGGCCTTGATGCGGCCGAAGGAGGTGGCGCCCCGGTCGAGGCGGTGGTAGCTGACGAAAACGAGTCCGTCACGGGACACGGCCGTTGCCATGGACCCTCCTGACAGCACCCAAGCCCATAGTGTTCCCACGGCGTTGGAGGCGCCAGGGTCAAACGGCACGATGCCAACTCGATCGCTTTGCGTCGGGTGTCCTTGCCTACCGGCACCTTGAGCCCAGGCTCCCACCAGTCCCGTTGCCCGATCTCGCCGGCTTGATACGACGTGCGCTGCCGGCTCCCGAAGCAACGGCCGGACCTGGGACAGCCAGTCCTTGAGGATCCTGATCCCCCGTCGTAGCCGAGGTCCCGGAGCCGCTCCAAGACCACCGTGGCCGCCACGTCGGCGTCCTCCCGGAGCCAGCCGACGATCGTCGCCTTGTGGGGATCCAGCTTCGAGCCCTGCGCGGCTCGCTCGTACTTCGGCGGCTCCGCCAAGCCCAACAGCCTCGCCACCGTGTCGCGGCTCATCTCCATACGGCGAGCGACCGCCGTCTTCGGCAGGTCCTCTCGGTGGAACAACCGAGGACCTCAGCCCACTCCTGCACGTCATACACCCTTCCTCCTCGGTCCGCTACGACCGAGGGTGGTCGTCAACTCCGTCAGTTCCTGGGAACCGCGCAGTTTTCGACCGGCGAGAAGTGCTCAGTATTCACCCGGCGTCGACAACGCTGTGTTCGGCCTGGTAGCTTCGGCTGAGCCCGGTTCGTCCCCTCTTGGTCGATGGAACGCATCAGGGACATCGGCTCCGGTGCGCCCCGGTCCACGAGGACCTCCGTTCGGCGCAGAGCCTGGTAGCCCCCGCCGGCGCAAGGTCAGCGGGGGGCTTCGCGCATAGCGATGGGCGAGGAGTCGCAAGGGCAAGAGGAGCTCAGACCGGCTACGTAGGGGCCGTCAAGAGCGCAGCTTCGCTACGTGTCGACTTCGAGCGCTTTGTCGGGGGTCATAAGCTCGCAAGAACTCGGTCCAGGGGTCGGGCGAGGGACCGTGCATTGGGGGAACGAAACCTTGGTCAGCTCTCGTGGGACGCACGCCCTCTTCAGCACTTGAATGGGACTTTCCTGCTGAGGAGTCGACGCTTCCGGCGCCTTGAAGCCGTACCCGTCGGCACGTTGACCTCTCTTATCCAGACCGTACCGTCCGCGCACTCAACCCGATCCCTCACGGTGAACGCGTCCGATACCCCAGGCGAGCGGTAACGATCGCGACGGTCCATCCAGCGATCGTGCAGATCTGTGCGATTCACCCGGTCTGGTCTCTCCAGTCGGGGCTACGGTGGCGGCGCAGTTCCGCCGACGGGCGAATCGGTCCTTTGTGGATCCGTGTCTGCGCTCTTGTCGTGGCGCTGCCGATCTGGTTCGTCAGCTACGCGAGGAGTAGGTGGTTCCGCGCGCTGACGTGGGATGGGGTCCCTCGTCTCGGTCATGGTGATGTTGCCATGCCGGGGGTGATGAGGAGGGCTCTGTGGGCGAAATT
>JBFGLM010000149.1:0-2677 GCA_041576165.1 Acidimicrobiia bacterium | reverse complement strand
TGGGGCGGACCCTGGTGCGGTGGCGGGACCAGATCGTGGCGTGGCACCGCGGTCACGTCACCAACGGCCCGACCGAAGCCGCTAACAACCTCATCAAACGCGTCAAGCGGATCGCGTTCGGGTTCACGAAGGTCCGGAACTACCAGATCCGGACGTTGCTCTACGCCGGCAGACCCAACCGGGAACTACTCGCCATCGTCACACCCCGCTGAAATCCGAAGTGCCAGTATTCACCCGGCGTCGACACGCTCGCGGCTACGTGGTGTGTGCGGTGGCCCCCGCACGCTCATCGAGGACGAGTCTGTGAGAAGGCATCCAGTCGCGCAGCTGTTTGATGGAGAAGAGCCAGAGGACGAGCAACGATATGGCCACGAGGCCGGGAGCCAAGGCGAGGGCGTCGCCTGTCGTTTCACCGGCTTCGTCTGACGGCAGGAGCTCACTTACGCGGTCGGCGATCGTGAGCAAGCCGAAGAACGCCGCTGAGTAGACGAGGAAGACAGCCGACCGCCAACGGCGAGGTCGGCGGGTCTCCATGCTGCGGATCGTGCGCCACATGGCCCATGCGAGGATCGGAGCCGTGGCGAGGTAGAGGATGAAGCCACCGGAGTCGAAGAGCGAACTGAGGTCGTCGCGCAGACTCAGCGTGGCCATCACCCCGAAGCCGACGACGACGGCAATGCCGATCCACAGCGCCTGGGTGAGCGCGTAGATCCGAGTCGGCAGGACCTTCTGATCGTGCGGGGGTGGCACGCCAATCGTCCGCATCAAAAGGTCGGGGTCGTCGATGAGGCGGCTCACCGTTTCCAGAAGTCTGGTCTTCAGGCCACGGCGCACGTCGATCCATTGTGTGCGGCTGAGCTCTCGAGGCAATTCGTCGTCGGGATCGGCCACGAGCACAGGCAGCGTGACGCGGCCGGGTGTCAGCTCAACGGCATCGTTGAAGCTCGAGATCAGCCGCAGCTCGATGTCTGCGTCAAGGGCCTCTACATGGCGATGTCCACTCGATTCGAGTTCATAGGAGAGCCGGTCTGCGTACGGTTGGTCCTGGGGTGCAGCATCGAGCGCATACGAGATGGGTGTCACGCTGTGATCAAGTTCTGTGGTCTCGAGATGACTCGCAGCGCGGTGCGGTCGAAGTGCAGATGGTTGAACCCATACCCGGAAGGAACCGCCGCGCATCAGCAGCCAAAGGGCAACCGACAGCATCAGGCTCGCGAAGAAGACGGTGTCCCAAGCGGAGTCAAGGTCATACGAGGCAGGATCGAGGACCGCTTGGGTTGAGTAGAACATCGCAGGCAGAAAAATCAGCGCCATGCGGACCTGCCGATAGTCGAAGGATCGGCGCAACATGCGCGAGGGAAGTGGGAGCAAGGCCAAGGGCACAAATACGCTCCACAGCACCGTGACGGAGAGGATGGCGGTGCCGATGCTCGCCAGGAAGGCCAACCAGACCCGCAACGGAGCTCGGAAACCTTGATCTGGTGGGAGTTCAGTTGCCGCTTCGTACGGGCGCTGCAAGAGCGCGCCGAGATGGTGAGCGGCGCGGTAGAAGTCGGTCCGGAAGTCGACCCACTCGCATTTCGCCGCAGAGAGTTCTTCGGGAAGCGGTACGGCCTCGAAGACGAGAAGGACGAGCCGTTTGCCCTGATCGAGGGCAGCAGTCCACTCGTCGCTCACATGCTCGGATGATACGGAACGGCGAGAGATGATCAGAACTGCGGCATCGGCGCCGGACACGGCCTGTTTCAACTGTTCGTCCCACAACTCGCCCGGTCGCAGATCCTTGAAGTCGAGCCAGGGGTCGAAACCTCGATCCTGCAGTTGGTCGTTCACGTACTGGGCGAGTGGCGCCTCGCTACGGGAGTAGCTGATGAATACGCTCGGCACCTTGCTTTGCCCGTCGGCGCCAGTTGATTCCACACTCGTCCTTTCGCCGCCGCGACGTGCTCCAATCATGCCAGCCCGACTGCCTGCGTGGGGATCTGGCCGAGCCCCGGAAGTGTGTGGCCTCTTCAACCGCCCCAGATACCTGAACTCGCGAGCGCTGAAGAGCGCTCTCTACCAACGTGCCCTTGGTCGTCCGAAGGTTACCCACCAGGGCTTCGCCCGCCCAGATCGCTCATCGCCTCGCGCAATATCGCGCACTCGGTTCCGAGCAGATCCGGCAGGGAGGGATAATGGACCCGGATCCTGGGCGTGATTGCCATGGGGTGTGGCGGATCGGGTTCTAGGGTCCGCTTGGGTTCTCGGGGGCCGGCGTGGCTCTCGAACCGGCCGACGCCGGAACGGTTGTCTTGAACATGACGTGCCGGTCGGTTCCCGGGGGCCTGGGCCGGCACTCACCGGTCGGGCGGTGCGACGTCGGTCGAGCTGCTGGAACAGCTCTGACCATGTCGACGTCCGCCGTCCCGGTGGTGCGTGCCACCCCTTTGCAGGCGTTGCGACCAGAAAGGGATGGCTGATGACCATCGTAGATCGTGCCGTGGTGTGCGGCGGCGCACCTCGAGACGCATGTGGCGGCGGCGTTGAACGGGATCGGCGGGGTGTTGGGCGTCGAGTCCTTTCCGACCACCGAAGCCGGCTACGGCGAGCTGTTGGACTGGCTGGGCGGGTTCGGGCCGGTATGGCGGGTCGGGGTGGAGGGCACCGGCTCGTACGGCACCGGGCTGGCCCGGTT
>JBFGLM010000148.1:0-2794 GCA_041576165.1 Acidimicrobiia bacterium | reverse complement strand
AGGAGATTGTGGATCGGCCGGGGTGGGTGTCGGGTAATGCGTTGGTGTTGATCGTCACCGGTACCGGGGAGCGGGTGGCGGAGTCCTACAACGGGGTGCAGGCAGCTGCCCCCCTCCTCCACATCGAATACACGGATCCGCCGCCCGCACCGTAGCGGCAGTGCGACGGCTCAGGTTCTGTCGCCGCCCGGAGCCGACTGACCTGCCGGCGAGATGCTGCCGACCAACTCACGACCGTAGGCGGCCCGATCAGCGCGCATGGCTGCAGTGCCGGTGACACAAAGGGTGAAGAAGATCCAGACGGCCTTGCGGTTCTCGAGTGACAGAGACAGCGCGCCGATGGCAATGACCGCGAGTTGCGACCGCCAGAACCAGGCTTCCCAGCCCGTGCGTTCCCAGGCGCGAAGTAGCACGAGCAAGCTCGTGGCGCCCAGCAACACGAATCCGACCATCCCGGTTTCGACCAACACCGACAGCGGGGTGTTGTGGACCTCTTTGCCGAACTGCGACGATGCCCGATTCGAATCGAGGCCGATCCCGCCGATCGGATTCTCGAAGAACGTGATGATGGCTTCGGACCAGAGATCCCGTCGCCCGCTGAGGTCGTCCCCGCCGGTGACATCCGACACCGACCCGGCGATCCGATCCAGCGGGCCGCTCGGAGCGACGAACAGCACGGCGAGCACGCCCACCACGATCATCGCGCTGGCGATGTAACGGCGGGCCGGGCTGGCCGAACGCAGCGTCCAGAAGATGAACACCACCGTGGGCACGCTCGCCAGTGCCGCTCCCCGGGTACCGGTAAGGATGACGGCGAACGCCCCGATCGGCACGAAGATGAAGTTGAAGACTGTGAGCACGGGCAGGCGGATGCTCGAGGTCGGCTTGGTCGCCAGGTACCACGCAACCGGAACGGCCAGTGCCACCATCAGGGCGATGCCGTCGACCTCGAACCCGAGCGCTTTGATTCGTTGATACTCCGGGTACTTCGTCGGTGGGGCCGTGACGAAGTTGACGATCACGCTGATGGCGGAGATGTACGCACCAGCCACGAAGGCTTGGAGTGCGAGCTCGACATGACGCTCCCGTTCGACCAGATCCCACATCATCAGCGCCATGCCGAAGATCTGCACGTAGGTGATGAAGCCCTTGAACGTCGATGACGGATCGACGCTCCAGTACAGGGTGAATCCGTTCCACAGCACGAAAGCGAAGTAGGTCTTGATGTAGGCATCCGGCGGCCGGACCCGGCCGCGCACCACGACCGAGACGGCCCAGACGGTGGCGGCCAGCAGCCCGAAGAGCCGGCTCACACGACCGATGGCGTCGAACTTGATCGCGACCTCCCACGGCGCCGTGAAGACGAACCCGATCATCAGCCAGAACGCGATCCGGCGCATGGTCAGCCGTTCTCGTTGAAAACTTCGAGGTAATCGTCGACGACCGCATCGAGCATGTACGGTTGCCAGCTCTCGTCCGGCGGTCGAGAAAGGTCGCCGGCCAGCGCAGCCTCGAGGGCGGCTGCCATGGAGTCGACGTCGCCCACCGGTACCAGCCGGCCGTACCGTCCCCCGGCCAGTATTTCATCAGGCCCGTTCGGGCAGTCCGTGGCGATGACCGGAGCTCCGCAGCCGAGCGCTTCAATCAACACCGTGGGCAGGCCTTCCCATCTTGATGACAGCACGAAAGCCGCAGCACGGGAGTAAAACGCATATGGGTTGTCCGTGTAGCCATGCAGCTCGACGCGGTCATCCAGGTCGAGCTCTTCGATCAGTCGGGTCAGGCTGGCCCGGTCCGGTCCTTCCCCCAGGATGATCAAGCGTGCGGTGTTCCGGCCGCGCATCTGGGCGAATGCCCGGAGCAACATCGGAAAGTCCTTTTGGGGGCGGAGCCGGCCGGCCGCCACGAACACAGGATCGCCGTCCTTGAACCAAGGGTGGTCGAGGGGTTCGCGGCTGCGCTCGATCATGTCTGGGGTGACGATCGGATTGAAGATCACCCGGAACCGATCTTCATCCACGTTCGTCACGTGACCTCGCAGGTCGTCCACGACCCCGGCCGAAACCCCCACGACGGCGTCGGCCCAGGGATAGAAACGATTGGCGATGCGGGGCATGAGGCGGTCTCGCCTCGACTTGCCGTGGCCGGCAGCTGCACTCAGGTTGTTCTGCTCGACCACGACCAGCCGCCTCGGGTGGCCGGCCAGGCGTCGGGCCCACAGCGCAACGATGTTGGCGTGGTCCAAGACCGAAGCCATGGCAGCCGGTTGCGTCCGGCGCAGGTACCTCACCAGGGCGGGCAGGCTCGTGATCACGCGCCCCGCGCCCAGATCGACCAGGTTGACCGAGTCAGGTACCTCGGCCATCCTTGGTCCCTCCGCCGAGGAAAGCACGAGGTCAACCGAGTGACCGCGGCCCGCGAGTCCCCCGGCCAGCTGGACGGCGGCGCGTTCTGCCCCGCCCCCGGCCATGTTTGGTGCAAATACTGCGTAGCGGGCGGAGCCATCAGCCATGCGGCCCACCCGAGCTGGTCGTGTTCGATTTCGTGGCTCGATCCCGGCCACCATCCAGGCCACTTCTGACGAGGAGAGATCTCTCCGAACCCCCGTCCGGCGTTACTGCGTATGTCATATCCCCTGGCCGCTCTCGCCACAGTGTTCGCGGTCGTAATGATGCTAGCCCGGCGCCTGCACTGGGTCGGGGCGACCTCGAGAAACTACGACGGTCTGATGCGTGGTTCCACGCCGGGGTGGTGGGCGGGGTGACCCATCAGTCCAGCGATGGCGCGACGCTGT
>JBFGLM010000147.1:0-2876 GCA_041576165.1 Acidimicrobiia bacterium | reverse complement strand
AGATCCCACGCGTCGTGATTTTCATCTTCGTAGCTCCATTCATGGCCTGGCGGCCGCGGATCTCAGTTGTTCAGGACCTCACTCGCTGCGCATGCGCGAGGTGGTGTTGAGGTTGACCGTGCCGAGCGAACAGCTGCCTCCGCACACGAAGTTGAGAGCCGGGCCGACCAGGGCGAACTGGTACGGCACCGAGATCTGGACGACATCGGGCTGGCCGGCGCACGCCGTTCCATCGCATGTGTTGATCGTGATGGTGGCGCTGGCCGGATTGATCCCTGATACGGTGAGCAGGCTGTCGACGCGGGCCGACACGGACGCCTGGGTGCTGGTTGGGACGACGGCGAGGCGTGCGCCCTCACGCGCCACGTTGACGATCACCTGACGGACCATCCAGGCGCGCGCGAACTCCACCATTCCGATCACAAGAAGGAGCAGCATGGGGACCGCGATTGCGAATTCGGCCAGAGACTGGCCGGAACTCCCTCGTAGCCTACTTGAACGGCTCATCAACAGGCGCCGCAGTCGCATCATGGTTTCTCTCTCCCGTCGGAACGCCGATTCTCGGCGTGTCAGGCCGGGGCTCGCCCGACCGACCGATTCCTCACCGCTTCTTCACCGGGCCTGGTGGAGAGCCAGATGTGTGCCGACCGGGCAGCAATTCTGCTGAATACGTGTATGTGTTTGTTGATGAGTCAGTTACGGATTCGTCGCAACGGCAGAAGTAGGAACGACTGTCGACATTCCTGACGAACGCGACGGGGGGATGCGCGACTTTTTGCACAAAAGCTCGGGAGCGTGCCGCCCCCGAGCTGCGGATCAGCCCAGTACCTGCCGGCGAGGGCTCGAGCAGCTGGCCCTACTCGACGAGTCGCACCGCGTCAGCCAAGCTTGCGCCGCCTCCGACGCCGCCCATCGGGTCGGTGCCGGAGAAGCCCATGATGCGGGCCAGGACGTTGCGCTTCCCCGGGGGTCCCAGACTGACCGCTTCGATAAAGACGCCGGCAAATCCGGCGACCTGGAAGTTGGCACCCGAGCCGCCGCTGCTGTAGGACGGTGGCTCGAACACGGGCACGCCACGAATCCGCGGGCTGCTCATGCCCATGCCGCCCGTCACGCAGTTGCAGACTTGGTCGTATGAGGCGTATGGATCCTGGGCGATCAGATCCTCGAAGTCCTGCTCGATCGCCTGCATGTTGCCGGTCTTGTCAGTAAGCCAGTCGCCGGCAGATGTGAGGGTGCTCGGGTTGGGACAGCCGGTTACGTAGTCGCGGACCTGCGATCCGCCCGGCCCGCCCGGAGTCCACAGGTACCACCAGCCAGGTTCGAACGACCCCGGAGCTCCACTGTTGCCACCGTTCCCGCCCGATTGGCCCTGCGCAGGCTTGAGGACGATGATCGTCCCGATGTCGGCGTCGGTATAGCCGGTGTATGAGGGATCCCCGGGTGGGAGGTAGTAGTCGCCCTCCGTCACGTCGTACTGCGGCCCCCCGAGATTCACCCACTTGTCCGGCAGGGCGACCGGCAAGAGGCAATTGCCGGAGCCGGCGGGGAAAACCTGCGCGGCCGCGACAGCTCCAACATCCACGGCGTTGATTCCGAGGGCGCGCGCGAAGAAAGTGCCGACCGGATTGCCGCGGGCGGTGCTTCGGTGGACGCGTACGCGGACGAGCCCGTTCGGCAGATCGACGTCCACGTCCTGCGATTGCACTACCACCGCTTGTCCGTTGACAGTGTTCTGGCCGGCGAAGCTGATCGCCGTCTGTTCGGCGAGCGTGGAGTTGGTCGGCTCCGCAATCAGAATCCCGGCGCCGGCCAGCGCGGCCAGATCGGCCGTGCGCTGAGCCTCGGCACGCGCGCTCATCAGCATCCCGACGTCCACCGCCAACGCTGCCATGCCCAGCAGGGCCGTCATGCTGATCGCGATGATCGCGACGGTCGCGCCGTCCTCCCTTCGCACAAAATCTCTGAGCGCGCTCCGCGCCGTATTTGTAAGCCAGATCATCTTGCCGTCTCCTGTGGTGTCGTCATTCGTGTTTACTCTCACTCGTTCCGCATTCGCGAGGTGGAAGTCAGGTTCACCGTTCCGAGCGGGCAGCTTCCGCCACACACGAGGTTGAGGACCGGAGCAACCAAGGTGAACTGATACGGGACCTGGACCTGCACCACATCCGGCTGGCCGGTGCAGCCCGGGCCATCGCACACGGTGAGCGTGACGCTCGCGCTGCTTGGATTGATGCCGGAGTCGGTGAGCAGGCTGTCGACACGTGCGGCGACTTGCGCCTGCGTACTGGTGGGGAGGACCGCGAGCCGCGCGCCTTCGCGGGCCACGTTCGTGATCACCTGCTTGACCATCCAGCCGCGGGCGAATTCGACCATCCCGATGACGAGCAGCAGCAGCATCGGAACCGCGAGGGCAAACTCGGCGAGGGACTGCCCCGAGCTACCACGAAGACTCGCTGCGCGACGCCAGACCTTCTTTCGCTTGAACCTCATCTCTCACCTCTGAATTTGACGCGCCGGCCGCGGTTCGCTCAGACAGCATTGAACTCGGAGGGCCCGGGCGATCAACATCCTTCGGGTGCCAGAAGCATGCCGAGTCCAGTACAGGCTGGACCGATATCTATCTGATTGTCGCATAGCGCTTTATGAGGTTGCCTCCCGTGGCGGCAACCGCCTGGATGCCCGTTGTCGAAGGCGAGATGATGCACCGGCGCGTCAGGTGGGCTGGCGTGAAAGTGTCGCCGGTGGCCTTGCCATGGCCGCGGGACGAAGCGCCTCCCACGCAAAGGAAGAGTTCGATCTAGACGATCGCGTCGCTCCTGGTCAGACTGCGGCGCGGGTTGACGTTCATCGTCATGATAGCGGAATGTACGGTT
>JBFGLM010000146.1:0-3050 GCA_041576165.1 Acidimicrobiia bacterium | reverse complement strand
GGAGGTGCTGTCAGAACACCCGGACGTGGCCGAGTGTGCCGTCAACGGCGTAGCTGACGATTTGAAGGGCCAGCTTCCCGTGTGCTTCGTCGAGCTCAAGGCTGGCGTCGATCGGGATGCTGGCGACATCGAGGCGGAGCTCGTGCAGATGGTGCGTGACCAGATCGGCCCGGTCGCCGCCTTCAAGCAGGCGACGGTGGTCGCCCGGTTGCCGAAAACCAGGTCGGGCAAGATCCTGCGGGGCACGATGCGCCAGATCGCCGACGGCGAGCAGTGGACGAGCCCAGCCACCATCGATGATCCGGCCATCCTCGACGAAATCTCCGATGCGCTCTCCGCCCTCGGCTACCCCTGACACTGGCCGGCGGGCCGAGCGCGTAGGAGAACCCCATTACGCTGCCGCAGATGTTCGAGTATCCAGCCCGGATCGATCGACTACGCCGGCAGATGACGGCAGCCGGGGTCGACGCGGCGCTGATCGGCCTTGGCCCCGATCTCGAATACCTGACAGGCTACCGGGCCCCCGCGCTGGAGCGGCTGACGATGCTCGTCGTCGGTCCCGACGACGCCGCGACCATGGTGCTACCGGTCCTCGAGGCGGCGCACTTCCATCCGATCGACGATCGTGTGATCGCACGGCCGTGGGCTGAGACCGAAGACCCAATCGGGATAGTCGCCCGGTTGCTGGGTGATGCCCGGATCGTCGCCGTTACCGACGAGACGTGGGCCAGGTTCGTCATCGAGCTGCATCAGGCCGTACCGGGGCTGCGCCTGCAACGGGCAGTCGGGCTCACCGCGCCCCTGCGCATCCGTAAGGATGCCGCCGAGATCGAGCTGCTGCGGGCGGTGGGGGCGTGCGTGGACGAGGTTCTGGCCGCCGTGCAATCCGGCTCGATACCGCTCGCCGGACGCTCAGAACGCCAGGTTGCCCGCGACGTGACCGCTCGGCTGCTCGAGGCGGGGCACGACACCGTCGAGTTCTGCATCATCGGATCTGGGCCCAACGGGGCGTCGCCGCATCACGAGCCGGGAGACCGGATCATCCAGGCGGATGAGGTCATCGTGTTCGATATCGGTGGCCGCCGGGCGGGCTACTCGAGCGACTCGACCCGATGTGTGGTGACCGGCTCACCGCCTCCTGAGGTTGTGGAGGCATATGCAGTTCTTCACGAGGCGCAGCGGGCGGGCGTAGAGGCCGCGCGCATCGGCAACACCTGTGAGGGCGTCGACGCGGCGGCCCGGCGGGTCATCGCCGAAGCCGGCTGGGGCGAGCAGTTCATCCACCGCACCGGGCACGGCATCGGCATGGCCGTCCACGAAGAGCCCTACATCGTGGCGGGCAATCCGCTGCCGCTCGCGGCCGGCTTCGCCTTCAGTGTCGAGCCCGGCATCTACGTGCCGGATCAGTGGGGCATCCGCATCGAAGACATCGTGATCGTGACGGATGGCGACCCGATCCTGTGTAACGCGACATCGACGGAGCTGGTGGAGGTGTGAGACCGGCCGGAAGTTCGCCGGTCAGCCCACCGGCACCCAGATGCCCTGGCGGTCGGACGCAACGATTGCGTCCACCACCCGCTGGACTGCGTATGCCTCGCCGAAATCTGGCCAGGGGGCAGGGTCTGAGTTGGACAGCCCGGTGAGCAGATCCCGAATCTCGATCGTTTTGAGGTCGACGAATCCGAGTTGATGGCCGGGGGCCGGTACGAACGCGGCGTAGTCGGAAAGACTCGGTCCCGCCAGGATCGTCGTGAAGCCGTCCCGGCCGGGTCTCTCACCCGGTCGGTAGAGCCGCAACTCGTTGAGGCGTTCGAAGTCAAAGGACAGTGACCCGTGGCTCCCCCACACCTCGGCGGTGATCGTGTGTTTGTGGCCGGGTGCCATCCAGCTGACTTCGATCGTGCCCGTGCAGCCGCTGGCGAAGCGGAGCTGCGCATGGGTGGTGTCAGGAACGCTCACCGCAACCACGGTCCCGTCAGCTCGAGCGCGCTCGGGGACGACGGTCACCCGCCGGCCGGTGACCGCCTCGATGTCGCCGGCGAGAAACCGGGCCATCGCGATGGCGTGGCTGCCCAGGTCCGAGGTGACACCGTCGCCCGTGGCAGGGTCCAAGCGCCAGGGATTGACCAGGGTCCCGGGATCGTGCATGTAATCCTCGAAGTGAGTACCGCGATATCCGAACACCTCACCGATTTCGCCCGAGGCGATGATCTCGCGGGCCAGCGCGGTGATGGGATTCTTGAGGTAGTTGAATCCGACCATCGTCCGCACTGCCGTCTGGGCGGCAGCTTCAGTCATCCGCCGGGCAGCCTCTCCGGTGGGGGCCAGCGGTTTCTCGCAGTAGACGTGTTTGCCGTTCGAGATCGCAGCCAGTGCCATCTCTTCGTGGAGATCGTTGGGTGCGGTGATGTCCACGACGTCCACCAAGGGGTCTGCGACCACCTCGCGCCAGTCCCCGCTCGACCGGGAGAACCCCAAGCTGTTGGCCGCGGCCGCCGCGGTCCGGGCGTCGACATCCGCCATCACCTCGAGGCGGGGCGGGCGGGGTAGATCGAAGACCGCTCCGACGCTGCGAAAAGCGAGCGCGTGGACCTTCCCTATGAAGCCGCTTCCGATCAGGCCGATGCCGACGTCGTTCATTTTCCGGACCGGAGTTCGTCCCGGATCTCACGCATCCCGGACAGGACCACCGGTTGGGATCGCAACCACTCGCTGAAGGCCGGGTCGCGGAACAGCTCGAACTCCGCTGCCCGCCAGTGCGCGTCCTTCGGGTGGACGATCTCAACCTCGCCCGGTTGCGCGCAATGCAGTGACAGGTAGGTCGTTCCCGGCTGGATCGATTCGATCAACCGCCGCAGCGTTGCGGGCGGGTCGGGTTCTGTCTGGTGACTGAGGCCCATCAGGAAATGGTCGGCGACCGCCAGACCGTCCCCGGCCAGCGCCGTACGGGCAGCCTCGAGCGGCGCCAAATCGACCGGGCCCATGTTCAGAGCCGCCGCGTAACCTCCCAGATCGGCCGGGAAGAGTATGGGAAGTGCGTAGTCGGTGGC
>JBFGLM010000145.1:0-3166 GCA_041576165.1 Acidimicrobiia bacterium | reverse complement strand
CCGAAATCCCTATGCGCCTCTGTTTGCGATCAGCTCGGCGTTGTACGGCTCGATCATGATGCACTCGCCGGGGCATTCCTCGGCGGATTCGACCACGATGTCGATCTGGCTGTCCGGAACCCGGGCAACTCCGCGGGCGCCTTCCGGGCCGTGACCGTCGCCCTCCAGGCCGTCGAAGACGATCTCCTTGCCGAAGTGGTTGGCCTGCTCCTTGACGACCCATAGGCCGTCGTCGCGGCCGAGGAATACGTCGGGGGCGATCTCTTCGCAGATTCCGTCGCCGGTGCACAGGTCCTGATCGATCCAGACCATCAATTTCGTTTCAGACATGGCTTCCTCGTCCTCGTAGCGCGGCCGAAATCTAGCGCATCACAGCGCCGTACTGGTATTCAGGCGTAATGGGCGGGTTGCTCGCAGCTCTGTGCTCGGCTGCGGGCGTCAAACCTGGAGGCGTTTTTCGGTAGCGCAGACCCCCAACGAGGTGCGCTCGACGCGCGGCGCGTCCGCTCCAACACACCGGCGCCGGCGCTACTGCAACGGACCTGCGCCGCTCGGGTTCGCCTCGAAGGTCACCAGCCAGCGTCGGTCTGCCTCACTCGGCGGCGTCGAGATCGAGGGATGCCGAGTTCATGCAGTAGCGAAGCCCGGTCGGTTGTGGCCCGTCGGGGAACACGTGGCCGAGATGGGCGTCGCAGCTGGCGCACTTGACCTCGGTGCGGACCATCCCGAGGCTGCGGTCGGTTTCGGTGACGATTGCGTCGGGGGTGATCGGCTGGAAGAAGCTCGGCCAACCACTTCCGGAGTCGTACTTCGTCGACGACTCGAACAGCGGCGTGTCGCAGCAAACGCAGTTGTAGATGCCGGGGGTCTTGGTGTCCCAGTACTTGCCGGTGAAGGCGCGCTCGGTCCCGCCTTGGCGCGTCACGTGGAACTGCTCCGGCGTCAGCCTCTGCCGCCACTGCCCTTCGGTCATCTCTTGGACGTTGTCTGTCATCGCGGTACCTCTCTCTGTCTCGTGTCGATTACAACACAGCCGGAGCGATGCTGGTTCCCTCTTAATGGAATGTTCCTCTGCGGGCTGCCCGGTGCAGGCAGCTTGGATTCGTGACGCATTCCAACGACTTGGGCGAGCTCGACACACTGCTGCGGGTGCTGCGCCAGTTCCGCGAGGTGATCAGGTGGAAGCTGCATGGGTTGGCCGAGGAGGAGGCCCGCCGGCCGGCGGTCGCCTCTGGCACCAATCCTCTCGCGCTCGTGAAGCACTTGGGCTTCACTGAGCGTGAGTGGTTCCAGAAGATCATTGGACGGCGGGATGTTTTCCTGCCTTTCGACGATGCCAACCCGGACGGCGACTGGGTCCTAGACGACTCCGACACCGTGGAGTCGGTGATTGCCTTCTACGAAGCGGAGTGCGCCGTCAGCGACGCGATGATGGCCGAGGTCGTCGACCCGACGGCTCTAGTTCCCCTCGACGACGGCTATGTCACCGTGCGGCGTGTGGTGGTTCACATGCTCGAGGAAACCGCCCGCCACGCCGGCCACATGGACATCATGCGCGAACAGATCGACGGCTCCACCGGCGCATTTCCTGAGTGATCAAGCGCCCCCACTATGGCGGTCGCGGGTGCGGCGGTGGCGCATTTGAGGGGGCGGCGTTGGCCGCTGGAGGGGGTTTGGAGGGGACGATCCTCGTCCCGCTGAGCCGTGGTTCAGCCGCAGTTTGCGTAGCAAATCTGCGTACGTGTTGTGTGTGGCGAGGCTTGGCATCGCCACACACAACACGCGGAGGCGGACGGGAATCGAACCCGCCAGGGCACTTTCGCACCCTCAACGGTTTTGAAGACCGCGGGACCCACCAGGCATCCTGACGCCTCCTCGAGTCCAAGGACTCGACGTCACCCTAGACACCGTAACTCGGTCCCGGTCCCGCAAATCGCTGGCAACGAGATCGACGCAGACTTACGCTGCGGCCATGCACTATCAGATGTTGTGGCGCCACGATGCCGAGCCGGAATTCGACAACCCTGCAGAAGCGCGAGTGCACCGCAAGCGCCGCTTGGCGCTTGCCTATCGCGTCTTTGGCGCGTTTGGATGGGGCGCGCTCGGTGACGGGCACATCTCGGCTCGCGACCCGGAGCGGACGGACGCGTTTTGGCTGCTGCGCTACGGCGTGCCATTCAACACGGCAACTGTTGACGATCTTGTTCTCGTGGGACCTGGTGGTGTGGTGGTCGAAGGTGAGGGGGACATCAACATGACGGCTTACCACATACACGGCCCGATCCACGATGCGCGTCCCGAGGCCATCGCGGCGGCTCACACGCACACCCCGTACGGCACGCCATGGTGCGCCACGAACACACCCTTTTCGATGATCTGCCAGGAGGCCACTGCCTTTTTCGAGGACCACGCCGTGTTCGACGACGAGGAGGTCCAAGTGTTGAGCCCCGACGGCGGTAAGCGCATCGCGGCGGCCCTGGGCGACTGCAAGGGCATCCTGCTGCGCAACCACGGCCTGCTGTCCGTGGGCGCCTCGGTGGATGAGGCGGTTGGTTGGTTCTTGCTGATGGAGCGGGTGAGCGAGGTGCACATCAAGTCCGGAGCGCGCGCCCAACCGATCTCCGACGAGGCCGCCCGCATCGCCCAGGTCGAGATCGGCGATGTCTCCAACGCGTGGAGCGCGTTCCAGTTTGCCCTCAGGTCGCGCGTAACCGATCCGTCGGTCGTGGGCTGACCGAGCGAGCAGGTCCTCTGGACCGATGCTGGCCCGCCCGGGGGGAGCTTGCCCTGCCGGCGGTGTGGGTGCCGCGGGAGCGGTTGTGTTCGGGCGGTGTGGGTGCCGCGGGAGCGGTTGTGTTCGGGCGGTGTGGGTGCCGCGGGAGCGGTTGTGTGCGGGCGGTGTGGGTGCGGCGGGAGCGGTTGTGTGCGGGCGGTGTGGGTGCCGCGGGAGCGGTTGGTGTGCGGGCGGTGTGGGTGCCGCGGGAGCGGTTGGTGTGCGGGCGGTGTGGGTCCCCCCGGAGGGGGGAAGGTTCCTCGAGGCGACGTAGTCGCCGTAGAGGTAGGGGGGCGCTTGCTGGAGCCTTGGCCTGGGCACCGGTACGCATGCCCCGCCGGCGCGTCATTCAGCGGCAGCTAGGGCGAAGGTACGTCGAGCCGATCACAGGGT
>JBFGLM010000144.1:0-3216 GCA_041576165.1 Acidimicrobiia bacterium | reverse complement strand
TGGTTGACCTCACCAACCGTGATATCGAAACTGACAGTGCCCGACAAGGCAGGGACCCCATCATCGGTCACCCGCAACACCACCGTGTAGGTGGCGGGCCCATCCGCCTCACCGGTCGCCCAGGTGTAGTTCCCCGCCCCATCCACCCCCCCCGGCCCCGAGTCCAACGACCACGTCAAGGAGTTCACCGGCACATCCGCATCGGTCGCCGTTGCCGCCACCGACACCAGGTCCCCCTCATCAACAAACTGGCCAGCCACCGGATCCGCCACCGGCGGGTCGTTGAGGTCGTTGAGGGTTACGACTATCGCCTCTTCGTGGGTGAGATTGCCGCGACCGGAATCGGTGGTCTCAACGCGGATCAGCAAGGTCGCAGGTAGTAACTCGAAGTCCAACGGAGCGTTGGTACGTAGCTCATCACCAGCAATGCTGAACAACCCGTTGTGAGTATCGCCCGAACCCGCGATGAGAGCGTACGCGTGAGTGTCAAACGGATCAGGATCGGTCGTCGTGAACGTGCCGACGGCGGTGTTCAACGGCACGTTTTCGTCGACATCAGCCGGGGCTAGAGAGATGGCGGTGGGTGGATTATTCGCTGGCGAAAGGGCAACAAGCTGCCCAACATTGGGGCTGATCGAGCCGGCGGCAGCCCGACTTCCAGTTGGACCGGCAACGCCCAGGATCTCATCAGCGATCTCGGTGGCGCCACCGCCGGAGCCTGGGCCTGAGCCTGAGCCCTGGTCAGCTCGCTCGGTCATTGAAGGAGGCGGGCTGGTCGGTTCGCCTTCAGAGTTCGCGAAGAACCCCACCAGGAGTGCGCCGTTCACCGTGGTCGTCACGGACGGCGCTACATAGCTACTCGAGGCCGTGTTCCCTTGGCCGCCGTGGGTGTCGATGGGGCTGACATTGTCGACGCCGCGATACGCCACGATGGCTCCTGCGGATTGCTCGGCGACCGAGGTAGTCCACACATACGACGGCGGCTCAGTAGCCGTCGCCACCCTGTAGTACAGATCCTGGGCTAGGACACTGGCTTGTTGGTCGTGTCGAATGGGGATCCAGCCGCTCGGAGCGGGGGTGGCCCCACCATCCGGAACCGCAATCGATGCCAGCATCACATCTCCTGCTTGTAGCCCGACCGGCTTGCTGATGGTGACGGTGTTCCCCCCACCACTACTGGCGGAAGCGGCTCCGACAAACGTCACTGCTGCTCTCGCAGGTTCGACCGTAAGGGCGGTCACACCACCGGCGGCGAGCCCGACCGCGAGGACCAGGACAAGAAGCCGAAGAGGACGCGACACGGCTGCCATCAGGGCATGTGTCTTGCCTGGGTAGCGCGTTCCGCGCCGCTCCCGACGGCTGTCAGAGTCCTTCCCGAGTCACCTGCCACGTAGCCGGCGAGAGCGCCTCCGAAGAGGACGCTCTGCATGTCTCCCGGCGTGGGTAATGCCTGTGACTCACGGCCGGCTGCCGAAACGGCGAGACGGACTTCGAGGGGTCGGGTCCGCCTCACGACGGACCGGTGGCCAGCCACTCCTCTTCGAGTGGCTGTGACGCCGCGATCTGATGGCCGTACCCGGCTCCTGTCGGCGGGGCGACGACGCCGACAAGACCGCTGGTGGAACCTGCCTGGGCCGCATTTCCCTCGCGGCTCGGCAGGGTCACGATGAATTGGCTCCACCCGTCCTGGCGCTCGTAGCGGACTTCGCCACCCATGCCCTCTGCCAGGATCTTGACGACGGCCAAGCCCATGCCGACGGACCCCGTCGTGAGGGGATCCTCCCCCTCGTGCACATAGCGCGTGAAAAGGCGCGAAACCTTGTGGAGGGGCACACCGTCGCCGTTGTCTGCCACAACGACTGCCACCTCGTCTCCCCGATCCTGGCTGGTGACCCGAATATGTTCACCGCCGTGGTGGTGAGCATTGGAGAGGAGATTGCGCAGAATCTGGCGTACCCGCATCGCGTCAGCCCATACTTCGGTGGCTGTCAGGTCCGCCTCGATGTGCACGCCGGTTCGTGCCATGGCCGTCATGTTCACGCCGAGCTCTTCGCTCAGGTCCACGGCGCCGAGCTTGAAGGCGATCGTGCCGGCCTCGGAGCGGGCCGTCGTCAGCAGATCCTCGACCATGCGGTGCAGGTCGGCTGACTCCGTGTTGATCAGAGTCAGCAGGTCGGTCGCCTGCGCCGGATCGATGACGCCTTGGTCGAGGAGGATCTCCGAAAATCCGTAGATGGTCGTCAGCGGCGTTCTCAGCTCGTGGGAGATGCTCGCCACGAATTCATCCTTGGCAACGACTATTC
Source organism: Acidimicrobiia bacterium (assembly GCA_041576165.1). GTDB lineage: Bacteria > Actinomycetota > Acidimicrobiia > Spongiisociales > Spongiisociaceae > JBFGLM01. The sequence goes on along the minus strand of JBFGLM010000144.1, from coordinate 913 downwards.
GGTGTTCGGCCTCGAGACGAGCGTCGAGATGTGCCTCTGCCACCCCCAGCTGACTCTTGGCGATGCGGCGGTAGATGAGGATCGCGATGCCCGGTACGAGCAACGCCACCAGGAAAGCGGGGAAGCTCCCGAGCCTCGAGATGAGATCGGAGGTGGCCTCGACTCCCCTGGCGGCACGCTGTCGGTGCTCACCCGCAGCATCGCGCAGGTCCTCGAAGGCCGTGAGCGCACCAGCCGCGAGCAGCTCGCCAGCTTGCTCTACCGCACCGTCCTCGATCAAGGTCGCGACCGCGTCCCCCGACTCGAGCGCCGTGCTGGCAACACCCTCGAATTCCGAGCCGCTAGGTCCGATGGCGGCGCTCAGAGCCTCAGTGCGGATTGACAGGTCGGCCAGAAGCTGTCGAGTCTCCGCAAGCGACGCCTGCACCGTCTCAGCCTCGGCCACTCCGAGCTGCAGATCCTCAGCGAGGAGCAATGTTTGGCTGAGGGACTTCAGTGCAAGCGCATTGGTCCCCAGCACGGATCCGCTGAGGTCGAGAATCCGTGCCTCGTCGGTAACCCGCCGTGCCGCAAGGGAATTTGAGAAGATCAGCGCGGCCACCACCAGGGTGATCAGGATGACGCCGCCCGCCCACCTGGCAGCGCCGCGCAGGGGAGCGTCGAAAGTGGTTTGTGTCTCTTGATCGTCCACGAGAGCGGAAGCTTCCTCTCTTGATCGTCCGTGAGGCCTCCACGAACTCGATCGGCGTCTCGAGGATGTCGATTGACCGGTTCGTTCCCGAGTTCGATCCCACCCCTATCACCCGCTATGCGCGATACCGACCCTCAGGTCAGGGTGCGCGAGAACGGCACGTCGGCGTGCGGGTCTCGGAACGGAGGCGTCGCCGCCGATCATCGATTCTGTGTCGACGAC
>JBFGLM010000143.1:0-3519 GCA_041576165.1 Acidimicrobiia bacterium | reverse complement strand
TGCCGGATCTGCTCGGCACGGAGCGCGCGCGATGGGTCGTCGCGTTGAGTGTTCTGTGCGTTCTGCAGAGATGGCTCCGGTCCTCGGTTGCCGGTCCTGGTTCGGTGCGACGCGGGTCGGCTCGATGCTGATTGCGTGTAGCGCGATCGGGCCGTTGGCGCCTTTACTTGCTGAGGGAGTTGTGTGACAGCGGCGAACGAGTTGACCGAGGAGTTCACGGCCTTCGTGAGGGAGGTCGAGCCTCGGCTGCGTCATGCCCTGGTTGCGGTGTTCGGTCAGGAGCTGGGACGGGAGGCGACGGCTGAGGCATTGGCTTATGGCTGGGAGCATTGGGATCGCGTGGGTGCGATGGAGAACCCGGCGGGTTACCTGTATCGGGTGGGGCGGAGCCGCCGCCCATCACGGCGCACGTTGCCTGTCTTTGCTCCGGTTCAGACGCGCGAGTTGCCCGATGTTGAGCCGGGCCTGCCGACAGCGTTGACTGGCTTGTCCGAGAATCAGTGCGTGGCGGTAGTGATGGTGCACGCCTACGGCTGGCCTCGCGACGAGGTCGCTGCGATGTTGGACGTGGCGGTGTCGACGCTCGACACTCACCTCCAGCGGGGGCTTGCGAAGCTGCGCAATGCCTTGGGGGTGACGATCGATGGTTGATGTCGGCACCCAAATCCGTGAGTACCTTGACGCCACCGCACCGCCGGTGGAGTTGGAAGAGATCTTCACCGAACGCGTCGGAGCGCCGCCGGTGCGGCCGCTCCGTTATCGCCCGCCGCAACGGTCGGTCCAAGGGTGGGTGTATGCGGTGGCCGCGGCCATCGTGCTTGTTGCGCTGATCGGGGGCGCGGCGTTGCTGCTTCGGGAGGACTCGACCGTCGAGCCGGCCGATCAGCCGACGGTGACGACCGTGGCGCCTGTGGATCCGGCCGAGCCCCAGGGGGCAGCGAGGTTGCTGGGTCCGGGTGCCTGGACGGTGGCTGCGACGTTCGTCGAACCAACGGTCGCGCCCGGGTTGGTGGTCGACGCTGTAGAGCAGGTGCGTGGTTGGCCCGGCGTCCTGGATGTTGTCGAGTTCGATGAGCCAACGGCGTTTGCGGAGTTGACCGGACTCGCCGTCGAATGCGACCAGGAGTCGGTCGAGCCCCCGTGCGGTGTCGGGGTTGTGGTATTGACTGTCGACTTGGATGCGGCGGAGACTGTGGCGTTGCGACTCGACACGGATCTCGGCATGGTTCCTTTGCTGGCTACCGACGTAGCGGCCGAGTTCGCCGATGGGTACCTGCGCGACATCCTCGGTAGAGGGCCGCCACCGCCTTTGCGTTTTGACACTTCGGGTTTGGGAGTTGAGATGCCGCTGGTCGGCCCGCTGAAGGCCGAAGAGATAACTGCTGCGCGCCTGCCAATGGAGCCCGGTTCGGCGGCGGTCGCAGTGGGCATCGAGGGGATGGATGTGTCGGCGCTTCTGCAGGCGCCCAAGGACACGCCAGGCGAGGCGTACCGGTTCGAGGTGTTCATGTTCGCTGCGGGCGAGGGGACAGGAGGGGGTAGGGGCTTCTCTCTCGACGATTCCCTCGACTGGAGTCGATCGGGAGTACTGGCGGTGCTCGGCGGAGAGCTCCTCGGTGGCACCCTTGGCTTCGCCGTGTCGGGTCTTCCCGCTGAAGCGGCTGCGGTGACGTTCGGGCTCGCCGATGGGACCGTTGTGTGGCAACGCCCGGTTGCCGGCATGGCGCTGTTCGTCGATAACGACTTTTCGGGTGCGCCGCTCACCGTGCTGGATGCAGACGGAGAGGTCCTCTTAGTCGTGCAGGCCGGGGGAGCAAGTGGCTACGCAGTGACGGACAACCGCACCGGGGGAGCCGCCATCCCCAGTGCTGCGGCGAGCGTCGACGGCCCGAACAACGGCGGTGTTCTGACGGCTCCAACCCGTCCGCTGGCTCCTGCTCGCGACGAGCCAGAGACAGCGGTCACGGAATACGATCCGGCGGCGACCGAGCGGGTCGGCGACGAGATAGTCGTCAGTTCTAAGTCTGGTGACGTGCGCTGGGTCACCGTGCGGGGTTCCGGCGGGGATCTTCCGCAGGGCTACCGGGCGACTCCTTGGGGTCTGATGGGGTGGACGTATGGCGCGCCTCGGCTGTGGCTGATATCGGACGGAGGCGATTGGTCGACCAGCCTGGCACCAGGCGGCATCGAACCGGTCAACATCACCACGACCCGGGATGCGGTGGCCCTGTCAGGAACGACTCGAGATGCACCAGCCGTATGGCAGACCACGGACGGCGAAACATGGCGCCGCACCATTCCACCGGTCCCACACCCGCCGATCACGGGCGTCGATTGGCAAACAGGCCTCGACGTGTGGGCTAGCGGTGACCACGAGATCCGTCGTTGGTCTGTCGGCTACGTGGTGCCGTGGGACCGCATTGCGGGCATCAACTTCGACGATCCCGCAACGATGGAGGCCCACTGCTGCGAACTCTCCGCAGAGTGGAACCTCGAGGCTGGCGTGGTCCGAGTCTGGAGCAGTGGCGACTTCTCCGGTGAGCCGCACGTCGTCGCTGAGCTGGACTTCATCATCGAGGACAGCGCAGACAGCATCCGCATCGAATTATCGGAACCCGGCTCGGCGGTACCTGTGCACACCTTCTCGAGCGAGGACTCCCAACCTTCAGTTGAGACTCTTCTCGAACAACTCACCATCACCCACGGCCCCGCGTCCTTTGCCTACACCCTTCACAGCCGAGATGGGGTGAAGCTCCTCGACCTGCCCTGGGCGGCCGGCGACTTCGTCATCGCCGACGACGAAGCGCTCATCGGCGGCGAGGCAGCGCTCGTTCCCTTTGCCGGGGAGTTTCTGGCGTTCGTCGCCAATCGAGCCGACCGGAGTGCACCTTTCGAGGTCTGGCGCAGCGCAGACACCCAAACCTGGAATCTACAGGGCGAGCCGGAATGGCCGCCAGGCACCTTTGCCGCCGGCGTGACCCAGCGCGACGGGGTGCTCGTTGCCAACATCGATCACCCGGGCACCGGCGGATACCTCTTTCGCTCGCTCGACGGTCTCACGTGGGAACCCATCGAAACACCTGACAACGCTCCACGCGAGGAACCGATCGGTCTCGGCGGCGTTGGCGGCACCTGGGTAGCCTGGAGTGGCGACGGCATCGGCGCCGGACCCTTCCGCATATGGACATCCGACGATGCCATCACTTGGGAGGCGCTTGACTTGTCCCCTGTCGGCATCGGTGGTCAGCCAGGCACCGGAGGCGGCTTCGGCACGACCATGACAGGCAACTACCTGATAGCACAACTCACCGCCGGCAACCAAGGCTCAACGTCGACAACCATCTGGATCGGCGCTTTCCCGAGCCAATAGCGACCCACGCAAACCATCTCGCCACCACCAAGAGACCAAATACAATCCGTCGCCCACCTAGAGGGCTGCAAAGGACCATCGTGCAGTGCGCCCCGCCCCGACCATCTCATATGTGCGACATCGCCCGTCGGGTCAGACCGAGCCGAACG
>JBFGLM010000142.1:0-3559 GCA_041576165.1 Acidimicrobiia bacterium | reverse complement strand
AGCTGGTCGAGGAATATGAACATCAGGGCGAATCCGAGTCCGGCCCCCAGCCCGTAGACGATGCCGAGAGGGGTGTTGGCGTCGTATTCGCTGGCGCCTCGTCCGGAGCGGCTGATGAGCCAGATCGCTGCCAGCCCGGCGATGATGCCGACTGTCTGAGCCCAATTGAGCCGCTCGCCGGTGGCAACACCGAACGCCACCGGCACCCCCGCCGTGAGGATGGCGGCGGTAGGCGCCACCACCCCGGTGTGGCTCTTGGTGAACCCGATGTAGAGGAAGAAGACGGCGGTTCCCGCGCTCATCCCCGCCCCAAGGGACCACCAGAAGTCGGCGACCGTCAAGGTTCCGCCCACGAGGAGCGCCACGGGGATGAAGGTGATCAGCCCGGTCGTCTGGGCGCCGAGGGTGAGGGCGTTGACCCGGCCGCCGCGGCGAGAGCCCACCCCGCCCAAGAAGTCGGCGGTACCCCAACACACCGCAGCAGCGAGGGCCAGTAGAACGGGCATGTGAAAGGACGCTACTCACATCGGAGGCACCGACGAATAGTCCCCCCGTCCGCCGGACGGGGGAAAGGTACCGCCACCTGGCAACAGCCGGGGCTAGGCAACTACGAATAGTCCCCCCGCCTTCCGGGCGGGGGGAAGGTACCGCCATCTGGCTCGAAGAGACAGGTGGGGGTAGGGGGGAACGCCCCCAAGCTTTTGAAGCGGAGGGCCCAGGGCAACCGTCCCTCAGCCACCAGGAGCTCAGTCCCCAGCGAGCCAGTCGACGGCGCCCATGCAGGTGCCGGAAGACCGACCGTCGGTCGCCGTGGCCTTTCGGCACCGAGACGCAGCCGGGTCCGGAGGGTCTACGGAGAGAGGCCCGGGCTGGTCAGCCCGGGCCTCTCCTCGCACGGTTGTCTTCTCTAGCTCAATCCTGGGGAATCGGGAACGGGAAAAAGCCCAAGAACTCCTCACAGTTCGCCCAGGGGACCTCCGGGAACGGTGCCGCGGGGGCTACCACGTGCCCAGCCTTTTCAGAGAGCATCATGCCCGCCGTTCCGAAGTGAACGTTGTGATGCTGCGAACCGAGTGGGAGTTTGTTGTTGGCGGCGAGATCCACACACTTGCGCACACCGGTAACGGCAGGAACAGGTCCGTCTCCGAAATCGACGAGCTCGATCACCGGACGCTGAATGAGCAGATGGGGGTGCTCGGGAAGCTCGTGGTGGTCCGAAGCCGCCGAGATCGAACCCAGCGCCAGAGTCCCCACGAGCACGGTGAACACTACGAGTAGTCGCTTCATTTTGCCTCCCTCCGGCAGCCCAACCGGACTCCCTCGTAGAGAACCTACACCCGCTACGAGCCGCTGTGACCACAAATTGGCTGGCGGGTCGTTGACGGTGGCCACCGCTGGCCCTCGCGCGAGCCCACCGTTTGCTCGGCAAACGCACGGAGGTACCGCCACCTGGCTCGTAAGAGACAGGTGGGGGTAGGGGGGATGTTTCTCGGCCCGCGGAAACTCAGTCCCCGGCGAGCCAGTCGAGGGCGTCTTGCCGGGTGCCGAAGTAGGCCGTGGGGAAGTCGGCCGGTCCCTCAGGCTGCGGAGGGGCGCCGATAGCGGGCATGCCCGCCGGCATGAGGAAAGCGAACTTCTCGACCCCCGCCGCGTTGTAGCGGGGAATGATGTTGGCGTCGCGCCACGGCCCGTCCATCTGATCTCTCGACATGGCGAACACGGTGGCGTCGGTGAGAACCCGGGAGCGACCGGTCGCCTCGACCGCTTCGGCGAACCTCGACAGCCACTGATTGAAAGTCCCCGAATCGAAGTCACGAGTGGTGTCGAACCACCGGATCTCGATCAGGTCGGAATCGGGGCGGTCGATGACCTCACCCCAGCGATCCTCCAAAACGATGGTGGACGCCATCACACTGCTCCTTCCGGTCTTGTCATTGTTTCGCTGCGACGGGTGAGGAGAAGCCAGGCGATCAGCGCCGTCGACACCCACAGAATCGGCACGTAGAACGTGAGAATCAGCCATGAAACGTCGGTGGCCCTACCGAGGAGGTCGTTGCGAAGCCCGGCGATCAGGGCGTTGGCGAGATCGACGACGGTGGCGACGACCAGCGCCCAGGCCAGCGGTCGGGCCGCCCGGGACCACATCCAGATGGCGACCAACGTGAGCAGCGCTAGCAAAAACCCCAACTGATCGCCCCAGACGATCTCGTCACGGACGCGGTCCGGGATGTCGTACCCGGCTGCCTGGGACGAGAACAGTTGCAGCGCCACCGTGCGAGCAGTGTGGACGATCACGAGCGGAGTGATGGCGGTGGCGAGTGCTTGCCGCCGCGCCCAGGGGACGAACAGCCACAGCGTCAGGACGATCAGCGTGATGAAGTTGAGACCCATCGCCAATAGCGCCGCGCTGTGTGTCGTCACCGAACCTCCGAACTCGTCCCCACGGTAGGTGCGGTTGACGTATGCTGGAATCGGCCGATAAGACAATCTTGGGGCGAAATCGGACATGCAGGCGTGGGTCACGGGAATCGAGGGAGCAGCAGCACTCAACACGGTGTCGGTGCTGGACACGTTGACCAAGTCCAACGAGGCCTGGAGGTACTTGCGAGATCCAGATGCGGCCGACTTGTTCGAGGCCGTCGCCGTCGGCCCAAGCGATCAACCGATCCGCTTCATCAACGGGGTCGAGCTCCACCCGGGTGTGACCGTCGACGACGCCGAAACCCCCGACCTGGTCATCGTTCCCGGTCTGGATGACAATGTGCGACCTTCGGTCGATCGAAACATCCATTGGGTGCCCTGGCTTCGTCGGTGGGCCGAGGACGGTGCGGTTGTGGCCAGCTCATGCACCGGCGCCTTCTTGCTGGCGGAGGCCGGGCTGCTGGATGGGCGGACGGCCACCACCCACTGGGTAGCCGAGGGCCTGTTCCGGGCGACCTACCCGCAGGTCCGTCTCGAGATCGATCGGATCGTCGTCGATGAGGGCGACGTCATCACTTCCGGCGGAGCGACTACAGCCTTCAACCTGATCCACTATCTCGTTGCACGGTTCGGATCGGCCGAACGGGCGCAGGCGACGACCCAGATGTTGCTCCTCGACACCGGCCGGGATTCGCAGCTGCCGTTTGCGATGGTGGGACTCCATCGCCACCACTACGACTCGGTCGTCCACGAAGCCCAGTCGGCGATCCAGCAGGGAGCCATCCAACCCCTGTCGGTGGCACGGGTGGCGGCGCACGTTGGCGTCAGCCCCCGCACGCTGCACCGGCGGTTCCAAGCCTCGATCGGGTTGACGCCGCAGGCCTACCTCACACAGGTCCGGGTGGAATCGGCCAAGCAGCTCCTCGAACAGTCCTCACGCTCGATCGAGCACATCCGCACCGACGTCGGGTTCGCCGATCCGACCTCCTTTCGGCGGGCGTTCAAACGGCTCGTCGGAGCGACTCCGACAGAGTACCGGCGCCGCTTCGGGCGCAACGATTCGACGTCATCCGAGTGAGCGGCACGCTGCCGCGATGCCCGAGGGTGCAGGTGAGGACGCATGCTCGGGGGAGCTAGT
>JBFGLM010000141.1:0-3582 GCA_041576165.1 Acidimicrobiia bacterium | reverse complement strand
GTGTACGTGTATTTCGTCATCGTCGAGATGCTCACCACGATCTACCAGCCGAGCGTTGCGGAGCAGCGACTGTCGGAGGCGCTGTTGACCGGAGAATACGCTTGGATCTTCTGGGGCTCGGTGGCGGTGTTGTTGCTGGCCCTGATCGGCCTGGCCTGGATGGCCCTGGCGAGAACATGGCGGATCGGCTGGCTCGTGCTGGCGGGTGTGCTGGTGAATGTCGGGGCGGTCGGCAAGCGGTATCTGGTCGTAGTGCCCTCTGAGACCCATGGTCAGCTGCTCCCATACGGGGTCGGGTCGTACACCCCGTCCCTGGTGGAGTTTGGAGTCGTCATCGGGTTGTTCTCTCTGGGAGCAGTGCTGGTGGCGCTCTTCATGAAGGTGTTCCCGATTATCGAGCTGGAGAAGGAGAAGGAGGTGCTGCACGCATGACACGGCGCGGTCTGATCACATTTGGGATGATCATTCTCGGATTGGCGCTGATGGTGTTCGCCTACTTCTACGGGGCAGCTCCGTGGTGTGTGGACAGCATCGAATGCTCGAATCCGCGGCTCGAGTGGTCACCGGCGATATTCATCCTCGGGGTGGTCGTGGCCTTCTCGTCGGCGATCTACTACGACGTGGCCAAGGACAAGCGGGAGTGAGTCTGGAACAAGTGAGCCGGCTCCGGCAGGGCGTTTACCGCCTGGCCGGGGCCGGCTTTTCGAACCCCGAAGGACATTTCCTGGACATCACAGCCGGAATCGTGCCCGTGCTGGACGAATTGGGTCTGTTCGACTTTGCATTCGGTCCAGCCGTCGCCGCGGCGGCGGCGGCACTCTCAGATTCAGAGCCACTGGAGCTGGCCGTGGCCCACGCCGCGCTATTCGGAGCCGGGGCGGCCGGCTCTGCGTGCCCACCTCAAGAGGCATATCACGTCGCAGATCGAAACGCGGGCGCAGTAGCCCGGATCCAGTCGGAGTTGCGCCGCACCTACCTGGGCTTTGGCCTTGTCGTTGCTACCCGGGCCACCGAGTCAGAAGACCACGTATCAACTGAGCTGACCGCCATGTCGATGTTGTGTGGGATCGAGGCCGAGCAGCGTCGCACGCTGAGTACAACGGCCGAAGTCGTGGGTTGGGAGATGGACTTCTTGAACCAGCACGTGTTGCGATGGGTTCCGGATTTTTGCGACGGGGTGGCATCGCTCGACCGGCATCCTGCCTACACAACCCTGGCCGGCGGCGTTCGCGCGTTCCTGGCTCACGAACGGCAGCTCGTGCCGTGGCTCGCCGGCCTCGAGTCGGTGGAGCGGCCATGACGACGATCCTCGTCTGCAATGACCCTCGGCTCGGCACGGAGGATTGGCAGACGGCGGAAGGGCACGTCCTGCCCGTGAACGAGCTGTGCCACAGACCGCGCCAACTCGAGTCTCTCGTGCCCGCGGACGAAGATCAGCTCGTCCTTGCGATTCATCGCGCCGACGTGAACCCGGGTGCGGTCCAGGCGGCGGTGCGGCACCTGGGGAGGGATCCGCTCGGCGTCGCGACCATCGACCTCGATGCGGTTGCTGAAGGCAACGAGATCGACCGGGCCGTCCGCGCCGCCATCGCCCGCGCCGCCAGTTTTCCCGGGGCCGGTCCCGACCAGATCAAGCTCGTTCCCCCGGACCGAGCAACGAGACGCAGCTTTTTGTCTCTGGGCTCACCTACGTATGTCGGCGCCCCCAAGATAGATGTGGCCGCGTGTGTCGCGCCCGATGGTTGTCGAGCTTGTGCCTACGCCTGTCCGCAGGACGCTCTCACCTGGGTGGGCGGAGCCATCGAGTTCGACGTGAATACGTGCGTGGCTTGCGGCATCTGTGTGACGGCCTGTCCTGCCGGAGCTGTGGCCAACCCAGCAGCCGTGCCGGCGGCGATCGAGGCCGAGATCCGCGCAGCCCTGGCGTCTGGACCGGCCGGAATCCGCTATCGCTGCCGGGCCGCCATTAGCCCGCCGGAGGCGAGCTGGCACCAAGTGGAGATTCCATGCACGGGGATGCTGACTGCCGGCTGGCTGATCGCGCCGCTACTGCTCGGGGCGACGGGCGTCGACGCAACTCCTTGTCACACGGGCGGCTGCCCGCTCGGCAACGACGAGGAGCTGGCGGCCACGGTCGGTGATGCTGTCGACATTCTCCTGTCGTTCGGTGTGTTCCCCGGCGATGCGCTCCCTGCGAACGTTGGCCTGGTTCCCGAGGACGGATTGTTCGCGCCCGGCGCAACCAACCGAATCATCGACATCCTGTCTCCCGCATCACCCGGCGCAAAGCTCGAGCTCGCGGTCGCTGACGTCGGGAGCGTGATCGTCGACCCAACAACCTGCACCGCCTGTCGCATGTGCGCCTCCGCCTGCCCCACCGATGCCCTCGGCTCGGCCGTGCGTCCGGACGGCGTACACATAGATTTCGACCCGGGAATGTGTATCGCGTGTGGTCAGTGCGTGTCGATCTGTCCGGAGATCGAGCACGGGGCCATCGTGATGACGCGTGGGTTTGACCTCCTCGACCGCGCATCCGGCCGTCGCATGGTTCGCCACGATTCCACACCACTCTGTGAAATCTGCGGCCGACCGGTCGCTCCTGCTTCGATGCTGGCGAAGATCGAAGCCATGCTGGGGGAAGATGCCGAGCGGACTATGGCAGTCATCGGCCGCCGCTGCGGCGCATGCCGGGGCCGGTGACGGGTCAGCCGCCCCTGACGCGCAGCTCACCGACCATTCCGAGGCTGAAGTGACTGGGGATGGCACACACGACCTGATAGGTGCCAGGCTCCAGATCCGAAATATCCACCGAAGCCGACTGTCCAACCTCCACTCGGGCCTCCGCCAGCACGGTGGCGGAGCCAATCTCGGTCTCTTCATTCACCGGCTCGGCCAGCACCGTCCACGAGTGCTCGAGGCCGCCGTCGTTGCGCAGCTCCACCACGGCCGGTAGGCCGATCGACAGGATCTCCGGTACGAATCGATATTCGAGGGCGCCGACTACAACTGCCGGTGCGGCCGCCTCCGACCCGACAGTGGTCGTTGTTGTCTCCGAACTCGCACCGCAGGCGCAGACAAACATGGCCAAGGCGAGCCAACGTGGGATTCTGACCATCGGGGTAGCGTAGGTCGACGTCTCGACTCAAGGAGAATCAGATGCCTTCCTACCTTCCCGACGTCTACACATCTTTCCGGGAGGAGCACCCGGCAGTCGCCAACGCAGTCGACAGCGTCGGTGCTGCGGTCGATGCGGCCGGCCCGCTGGATGCCAAGACGATGCGACTAGTGAAGCTGGCAGTGGCGGTCGCCGCCTCAGCCGAAGGCGCTGTTCGGTCTAACGTGCGCAAGGCTCGGGAGGCGGGAGCGAACGAAGCCGAGCTTCGCCAGGTGGGCCTCGCCGCGATCACGACCGTCGGATTCCCGGCTGCCATCGCAGCTCTCGGTTGGATCGACGAGGTCCTCGAATCCTGAGCCGCCGGTTCCGGCAGACGAGCCTGCGCACCGGTTGCTGGGAGCTCAACGCTCGGCGAGATACGCGGCAAGCCGCTCCTCGTCGATGTCGCCGAAGACCTCGCCGGCATC
>JBFGLM010000140.1:0-3762 GCA_041576165.1 Acidimicrobiia bacterium | reverse complement strand
TCGCGGTCGATGGGCATCAGCCGATCCCGCCCCGCACCCGCCAACACGTGTTAGCCCGGGACGGGGCCTGCACCGCGGCGGGCTGTCGCAGTCGGCACCGCCTCCAAGTCCACCACATCACCCCCCGCAGCCAAGGTGGCAGCCACCACCCCGACAATCTCACCACCGTTTGCTGGTATCACCATCATGTTGTCATTCACGGCATGGGCTACCAGATCGACCCGGCATCGCCACCCGGACGACGAAGATTCCTCAACCCCAACACCGCCACCACCGGCCCCGGCCCACCCTGACCAGCGCACGGCACCCCCAACCAACGCAACCCAAACCATCCCACCACAACCAACCCCCACCGCCCAACCCGCCACCCGGCGGGACACCGGCGCGTCCTGACCGGCGCGTCCAGACCGGCTCGGTACAGTGCCGCCATGATCCGACCGTTCCGGTTCGCCCTCCAGCTGGTCGACGTCGCCGATCGCGAGCAGCTGGTGCATCAGGCGGTGGCCGGGCGGGAACTGGGATACGAGGAGCTCTACACCTACGACCACATCGGTGCCATCGATCCGTTCGTGCCGCTCATGGTGGCCGCCGAGGCCGCGCCCGGCCTCCGTGTCGGCCCGCTCGTTCTGAACAATGAACTACACCACCCCGTTCTGCTGGCCCGGTCGGCGGCGTCCGCCGATCGGCTGACCGACGGCCGGCTGGTTCTGGGACTGGGAACCGGCTACATGCAGTCCGAACACGACGCTGCGGGCATCGAGCTGAGGCGGCCCGGCGAACGTGTCGATCGCTTCGGGGAATCCCTCGCCGTCCTGCGGTCACTGCTGGACACGGGCGCGGCGTCCTTCACCGGAACCCATCACCGAGTCGAACTCGAAGACCTCGGAGTGCGTCCGGTGCAGGATCGGATCCCGTTCCTCATCGGCGGGCATGGTCGTCGGGTGGTGACGCTGGCAGCCCGCCACGCGGACATCTTCCAGTTCACCGGTCTGACCCACGCCGAGGACGGCACGCCTGGTCCGGGCGGGTTCGCCATCGATCACATCCGGCAGCGCAACCAATGGCTGGAAGAGGCGGCCGCTAGCCGGATCGATGACATCGAGCGGTCGATTCTGGTGCAGGTCACCCACATTGGTGAAGGCGCCGACGACAGGCTCGAGGCGCTCGCCACACGGTGGGGGGTAGATCATGAGTTGGTCGTGTCGACGCCGTTCGTGCTGGCCGGTTCAGTCGACCACGTGGTCGACAAGCTCCAGCGGCTCCGCGCCGACATCGGAGTGAGCCACGTCGTCGTCCGCGACGCAGCCAACTTTGCCCCGGTGGCCGAGGCACTCTCGGGGCGCTGACCGCACGCCGAGCGAACCGTCGTGACCGTCCTTGAGAAACCTTCAAGAGCCCGTTCTTACGTTCGCTGGGACTCCAGGAGGAGGTCCCAGTGTCTCTCACCCGAGAACTCAGTCGTCACATTTCCGCCAGGCTCTCCCGACCAGATTGGCTGCCGGGTGGTCCGGCCAGGATGGCCGCAGCTGCGACGGTGGTGGCATTTGCGGCGGCCGCTGTGCTGCTGGCGGCGTCGCTCGCGAAGGCGGAGACGGCGTGTACCCGCATCCAGGGGTTCAGCCAGACCAACAACTGGACCCACCCAAACCAAGGGGGCTTCATGCCCCGAGACGCCTTCGAGGTGTCCTGGGTATCCGGAGCCAGTCTCCGCAGCTGGACGCGATCAACCCATGACGGATGGACGACGGTGGACCACGGAGAATGTGGCAGCCCGAGCCTGCTCGCGCAGCAGATCAGCGGCCCTGAGATTGGCTACGACCGTTGGCTGACCGAGATCGAGAACTATCTCCCGGTGGCCCGCGGGTATTTTCCCGGTGTCCCGATCCAGCTCATATCGGTCGTCGGGTCCGATGTTGTGTGCGACACTCGAGCATCGCGTAACCACCCTGTGATCCTGGACGCGATTGGCGCAGTGGCCGCCCGCCATTCAGACGTCAGCGGGGGACCGGTTCTCACAGTGTCGAGCTGCTCCGGCTACTCCGATTCGATCGGCCACCTGACCGTATCGGGTGGTCAGGAGGCGGCTGCGCAAGCGGAGTCCTTCTGGGGGGCCGGCCCGCCGCCGGGGACGACGACGACCATCGGGACCACCACACAAGCAACGACCACGACGTCCGAACCGTCAACAACGTCGACGACACGTGACGGCAGATGCGAACGCCGACCGAACGACCCGCGGTGTCAATAGGGGACGTCGTTCGCGTATCGCGCCGGGCCGGGCTCCCCCTCCGTCTTCGGCTCCTGGCGTCGCCTCACCCACCTCCCCCGCTGGGGGAGGAAACCGTTGCCGGACCGCGAAGGGGTGGCGTACCCTTCGCTCGCTCGAGGATGAGACCGTGGAGGGCGCGTTCGTGTATGGCGCTGGGCCGGGCTCCCCCTCCGTCTTCGGCACCGTTCCAGCGTTTTCCTCCCTCGGAGGGGGAGGTGCCCCGGAGTGGCGGAGGGGGCGTTTTCTCGCCACACGAAGGGCTTGCGTATCCTCCGCTCGCTGGAGGATGAGACCGTGCAGGGCGGGTCCGCGTGCCCGCGTCGCGCAAGCAACCCCTACAGCGGCAGGTTCCTTGACTCCCGTTGCCGCAGCGCCACCCGTGCCTCCAGCTTCTCCAGGTTCTGGGCCACGGTCTTGGCGATGGCCGGCATGGGGGTCTCGGCGAAGAACGACTGGACGTCGGCGGCGACGTCGGGTCGGGAGAGGGCCGGCAGGCCCTCGACCAGGCGGCGGAGGGTCATCGGCGGGATCTTTGCGGTCAGATCGGTCCAGCGGGTGCGCACCTGCCGCCAGGCGTGAGGGCCGGAGATGCGGTTGCCGAACAGCCGGGCGATCACCCACGAGGCGTCCTGGGATCGGATGCCCCCGTCCATCACCGAGCCGAGCGTACGGTCGGTGATCTCCTCGTCGTCCATCGAGGCGGCCGCCTGCAACAACTTCAGCCCCACCTGGGGGCTCACTGCCTGCTGGTGTCCGGCGATCAGGCGTTCGTAGAGGTCCTTGTCGCGCTTCGACGCGACGGTGAACAGCGACGTCTGGCCGACGTCTGGGTCCACCGATGATGGGTCGTCCAGCCAGCGGATGGCCACTTGTCGAGCCCGTTCGATCGTGGCGGGATCCTCGGCGAGGCGACCCAACGCCCCCAACACCTGGCCGCGCAGGCGGCGGGTGAGGTCGTCGTCATCGGGACCGGGTTCCCAACCCAGGCGCTCGCTGATCGGGCCGAGGATGTCGGCCACTCGGCCCTGGAAAGCGGGACGATCCTCATCGGTCACCACGTGGTGGCTCAGGCCGTTCAGGCCGCCGATGATGGTCTGCCACGCCGACTGGTCCGTCTCGTGTTTGTACACCTCGGCCACCCGCAGGAACGACGCCGCGCTCGCCTGGCCTGCTTCTACGAACGCCCAGGCGTCATCCACGATCGTGTAACGCTCCAGGTCATCCAGCTGATCGAGATAGGCCAGCAGCGCGTCGAAGTCCTCGGCCAGGCGATACCACACTCGGAAGAAACCGTGGCCGCCGGCATTGGCGGTGAACCATTCGACCTCGCCCTCCACAGGCAGGGTCATAGTGGTGTCCTCCAGCAATGCCTTGTGGGCGAACAGCTTGCCGCCGGCACGGCCCCGTACCGTGATCGGCACCTTCCACAGGGTCTGGTCGGTCTCATCGGGGATCAGCAGGAAGCGACGCTGGGACAGTTCGATTCCACCACC
>JBFGLM010000139.1:0-4127 GCA_041576165.1 Acidimicrobiia bacterium | reverse complement strand
GGATCCGGCCCTATCAGGCCGGGTCTGGTCCGAGGAGCCGAGCCACGAGGCTCTCGTCACCCGGGAGGACTGGGAAGCCGTCCAAGCCCGGTTCCACAGCAACAAGCGCCGCTACACCCGCACCCCCAAGGAAGGACGCCACTACGTACTGGCCGGCCGACTCTCCTGCGGCCACTTCGGTCGCCGCATGGAAGGCACCTGGAACCACGAACGCCCTTACTACCGATGCCAGATCCCCCGCGACGACCCCGCCAACCATCGCGATCATCCCGCCACGATCTACGTGCGGGAGGACAGCATCGTCCCCCACCTCGACTCGTGGGTCGGCGAGCTGTTCACCGATGAGCACCTCGAATACACCTGCGCCAAGCTCGCCGACGCCGCCCAACCTGACTCCGACTAGCAAGCACAGGAACGGCAGATCCGAGACCGGATCCGCAAACTCGACCAGGAGCTCGACAGTTACCGCGCCATCGTGAGGACCGAACCCGAAGCCGCCTCCGCGGAGGGCACGTGGATTCGCGGAGACCAATCAGGAACGGCGCCGGCTCGAAGCCCTCCTCGGCCGAACCCCGACCACCAGGCTCACAGCAGAGGACATCAAGGCCCTCGTGGCCAGCCTGCAGGACATCACCGCCGCCCTGGCCGCGGCGGACCCGGCAGACAAGGCCAAGATCTACGCCGAAATGGGAATCGACATCACCTACCACCAGGACGGCCGGGTCGTCGTCGAATCCCGGCCGCGTGTAGTTGAGTCTGGTGTCGGAGAACCGTTCCGCTGGCGGACTACACGGGTGGCAGCGCTGGTGACGGTCTTCGAGGTCTGAGAGTTGCATCGAAGGTTCGTACGTCGGTGATCGGCGTGGCTGCAGATCTCAAGGTACGAGTTCGAAGGCGTCGATGTGGGCGGGGCGGACGATGGAGAAGTGCCGGCGGTCGAGTGTGGCGATCTCAGTGATCCCGAGGCGTTCGGCCGTTGCCACGACTGAACCGTCCACGGTCCCCAGCGGCAGATCCCGATACCGACTCACCAGTTCGGCGATTCGGAGCCAGTCACTCGCCATGACTGCCTCGATGGCGAACTCGCCCGCGGCGAGATCACCCAGGAAGCGAACCTCGGCGTCGACGCCCAGCCGTGTTCCGATCAGGTAGACCACCTCGGTGATCACGAGCACGGGAACGACCAACGGACCGGGATGGTGCAGCAGGAGCTCGAGCGATTCGGCGTGATGGCGGTCGTCGGCATCGACGTAGGCATACAGCGGTCCTGCGTCGACCAGGAGGGCTATCGCGTCACCTCGGCTGCGAGGATCTCTTCGATGCGCTCGGAGATGTCGTCACGCCCGCTGCGGCCCGCGCCGGCAGCGCGAAGACGACGGCCGTGACCGCCGAGGTGACCCTCGATGGCCTCGCGGGTCAGCTCAGAGACGGTGATTCCACGCCGTTCAGCCTCGTGGCGCAGTCTGGCGTCGAGCTCATCGGGCAACTTGACCGTGGTTCGCTTCATGGTATGTCAGCATACCTCGGGAGGTGAGTTGAAGGAAGGGGCCTCGATCAGGCCGAGCGCGACGTGCCGATCTAGTGCACTCGGTGAAATGTGCGTTCGTGTACCCGATTTGGCGATATGGAAAGGTCATTGCCCTTTTGGCCGGTGTCGTGTGTGCTGTCACCACGACCAGGTGGAAAGTAGCCCATGTCGACAAAAGCGTCGCCGTGATGCTTTATTTGGATAGAGGCAACCTCCGGGAGCGCCATGCGGAAGCAGCAGCCTCCTTCCCCAGAGTTCACACGGTTCGTCAAGGAAGTGGAGCCTCGCTTGTCGTATGCGTTCTTCGCCGCCTACGGGCCCGAGGTGGGCTCTGAGGTTACGGCCGAGTCATTGGCCTATGCGTGGGAGAACTGGAGCCGCGTCCGTAGGATGGACAACCCGGCCGGGTACCTCTTCCGAGTGGGTCAGAGCAAATCGCGATGGTATTACCGGCGACGTGTCTGCTTCCCAAATGCTGCACCGCGGTCCGGGATCCCGGAGATCGAACCAAGACTGCCCGGCCTGCTGGAGCAGCTGACCCGCAATCAGCGTCTTGCGGTGGTGCTGGTGCACGGCATGGAGTGGACAGAGCAAGAAGTCGCCGAGCTAATCGGCCTTTCACGCTCGACGGTGCGGACCCATCTCGAACGAGGATTGGCGCGGCTCCGCGACGAGTTGGAGGTGAGAATCGATGCTTGACCTGCGCACCCAGCTCTGCAGCTATGTCGACGGGACCATCGAACGAATCGATGTCAATGATGTTGTGGCCACCGCTTCCAATCGTCCTGGGGATAAGCCCCGACGCACATGGTTCCGGCGTCCCGCCGTCGCTCTCGCTGGATCCGCGATGGTTGTCCTCTTCGTCATCGGCGGGACGGCTTGGCTCGTTCGCGGTGACGGCGCAGCTCCCTCCTCGGATCCGACCGCGTCGATCGGAGCCGGGGCCCGTGAGGCCGATGCCGAGGGTCTGGTGTGGCAACCGGTCGCCGGGGTTCCAGACGTTGGGACCGTCCATGCCCTCGTACCGAACTGCTGCCAGAACATCGCGCTCGGAGCCGACTCTTGGATGGAAGGCTTCGGAGAGTCCTTCACTGGACCAGGGGCGCAACCGATCCCGCCCGAGATCGGACAGCTCCGCTCGATCGCCACCAACGGGATTGAATCAGTCGCAGTTCCCGCGATCGGCCCATCCACGGAGCCGTACGTCGCACTTTACGAATTGCCATCTGGGGGAGTTCCTATGGCGTGGAGGACCGCCCCGCTGCCGACCGACGTGGCCAGTGCACATCCAGATGTGGTGATGCACTACACCGTTGAGTCGGTAGCCCACAACTGGGACGGTCACTCTTACGCCGTGTACGGGAGGGCGACACCGGAGGTCGACCCGGCGGCGGTCGCACGCGAGTACCCGGAGCTCGCTCCCGTGATCCTGACCGACTTGCTGCCGCCGTGCTGCGATGGTGAGCCGATGACCACCGAGATCGCAGACCCACTGTGGGTGAGGACCGCCGCTTCATCGGAGCCCACCGCCATATCTCTCGGCACGCTCGGGCTGACCCCCGAAGACCTCCGAGGCAGCACCGGTGTGGTGTGGACGTTCAACCGCCCCTCTGCGCCCGCCCCATGGGTCGCAACGAGCACACTCGTTGCCGACGACGTCGGGCCCGAGTCCTTTATCGAAAGCGGGAGTAGCGGCGGGTTCGTGCTGCTGACCGGCCGGACGTCGGGTGGATATGACACCTGGACATCTCCCTCCGGTGCGAACTGGACGAAGGTGGAGGCGATCCCAGGAGACGTAGTCGATATTGTCGTCTGGAAGGGGCGAGCTCTTGTCTTGACTGCCGATGGCGCCATTCTGGAGTTGCAGCAGAACCACACCTGGGCCACATTCGTCGATGCCGGTGCTTTTGACCTCCCAGACGGAGAGCCCGCCGACCCCGTACGTATCGAAGCGGGTGACATCGGCGTCGTCGTCATCGGCGAACGCGAAGCAGCACTTCCGTGGTCCGGTGGCGAACCGATCCCGACCGCACAGATCCTGTGGTTCTCAGCCGATGGATCGACATGGAGCCATCAAGAGCTATCCAACATCTACGGCGATATCGGCGCTGTCGAGATCCTCGTTACCAGGCATCAGGGACACAGAGACGTACCGCCCACCGTGATAGCTGCATTCGGCACCGGCCAAGCCAACGGAGAGCCAATCATCAACCCCCAATGGTGGGCCGCGCAGACGAAGTGAGACCCGCCACATTGTCAGCACGGGTTCGGCAATCGGAGTTCAGCGAGGCATCATTTGCGTCAACGGCAGCTCCCCTTGCGCATAATCCCACCTGGAGAACACCAGGCCGGGCTTCCGTTTCGAGCCGAACCGGCAATCTGCACTAGCGAGACATTATCCGGGAGGGCCTCTGATCATCGGCCGGGCAAGCCGTGGCAGTGCTTGTACTTGAGCCCCGACCCGCACGGGCAGCGTTCGCTCCGTCCCGTCTTGGCGGGGAACGGGGCGGAAGGAGACAACGTCGTCGCTGCCTCCACTCGCCGCTCACGGACCTCGATCTCGTGCTCCCGACCTCGGAGGTGCGCGCTCCACCGGCGC
>JBFGLM010000138.1:0-4134 GCA_041576165.1 Acidimicrobiia bacterium | reverse complement strand
TCCGGCAAGAACAACTGCTCGGGCGGGCTGCACATGGTTGACATCTCCAACCCGACCAACCCGCAGTTCGCCGGCTGCTACAGCGGGGACGGGTACACCCACGACGCCCAGTGCGTCGTCTACAGCGGGCCGGATGCCACCTATCAAGGCCGGGAGATCTGCCTCAACTCCAACGAGGACACGCTCACCATCGTGGACGTCACCAACAAGAACACCCCGGCGCTGATCTCGCGAACGACCTATACGGGCTCGGCCTACACCCACCAGGGCTGGCTGACCGAGGATCAGGTCTACTTCCTGCTGGAAGACGAGCTCGACGAGACGAGCTTCGGCCACAACACCCGCACCCGGGTATTCGATGTCTCCGATCTCGACGCGCCGTCGTTAGTGGGCTCCTACGACAGCGGCAATCCGGCGATCGACCACAACCAGTACGTAAAGGGCAACTTCTCGTATCAGGCGAATTACCGGTCCGGCCTACGGATCCTCGACATCAGCGGGGTAGCGACCGCCAGCCTCACGGAAGTGGCTTACTTCGATGTCTACCCGGCCGACGACGCCGCTCAGTTCAACGGAGCCTGGAGCAACTACCCGTACTTCGACAGCGGCATCGTCGTGGTCAGCGGAATCGAGCAGGGACTGTTCGTGTTGCGGCCCGATCTGGGGCCCGTCGACAACCCACCAACGGTCACCCTCGACGCCCCGGCTGAGGGGGCAACGGTGTCCGGCTCGGTGCTGGTGGAGGCCACGGCGTCCGACGACAACGGGGTCACCCAGGTGGAGTTCTTCGTCGACGGTAACTCCATCGGCGTTGACACCACGTCGCCGTACTCGGTGACATGGGACAGCACCACCGTGCCCGATGGGGCCCATGTCGTCTCGGCCACGGCAACGGACACGATCGGGCAGACCGGCAGCGACTCCCACAACATCACGGTGGACAACGTGCCTGACCCGACGATGCACGTCGGCGACCTGGACGCCTCGACGTCGACCGGTCGCGGCGGCAAGTGGAATGCCACCGTCACGATCACCGTCCATGACAGCGGCGAGGCGCTCGTCGCCGACGCCACCGTCAACGGGTCATGGAGCAACGGGACCAGCGGCTCGGGTTCGTGCGTCACCAACGCATCCGGGCAGTGCAGCGTCACCAGGAACAACATCAGGCGGAACGCGAATTCCGTGACGTTCACGGTGACGAGCGTCACTCACGCCTCCCTGGCCTACGCCCCGGGGGACAATCACGACCCCGACGGCGACAGCGACGGAACCGTCATCGTCATCGACAAGCCAGCGTAATCGGCGCAACAGGAACGACCGGGAGCGGGGCGCCACGGAGGTGCCCCGCTTCTGTCAGCGCAGATAGCCGATGCCCGAGCGCCTAGCCTCAGCAACTCCATGACGTCTGCTCCCACCCGCCGCACCGTCGGCCAACGCGAACTGACCGCGCTGCTGGCGCTGACCATGGCGCTGGGGGCACTCGGGATCGACCTCATGCTGCCCGTGTTCGACGAGATCCGCGACCACTTCGGCCTCGCTGCCACTGCGACCGATGTCGCCCAGATCGTCACTGTCTATTTCTTGGGTATGGCGTCCGGCCAGATCTTCTACGGGCCGTTCGCCGACCATTTTGGACGCCGACCGGTGCTCTACGTCGGTCTCGGCATCTACGCCCTCGGCGCGGTCGGCTCCGCCCTGGCACCGACGCTGTCGGTCATGCTGGCGAGCCGCTTCGTCTGGGGAATCGGCGCTGCTGGAGGCCGGGTCGTGGCGGTTGCCGTGGTGCGGGACCTATACGAAGGCGAGGCAATGGCCCGCGCCATGTCCTTCATCATGGCCGTCTTCGTCACCGTCCCCATATTCGCGCCGACTCTAGGAGCGGCCATCGCCGCCCTCGGATCGTGGCAGATCGTGTTCTGGTTCTGTGCGGTATACGCGGTCGTCATCGCAGGCTGGGCGCTCCGCCTACCCGAGACGCTGGCCGCAGAGCGCAAGCACAAGCTGCGGTTCCGCCCGGTCTGGGAGGCCGCTCGGGAGGTGATGACCAATCGGCAGACGATCGGCTACACGATGGCACTGACCTTCCTCTTCGGGCCATTCAGCTCGTACCTGGCCAGCTCTGAGCTGATCGTCGGCGAGATCTACGAGCGCCCGGTGCTCTTCCCGTTCATCTTCGGCGGCGTCGCCACCGTCATGGGCAGCTCCATGCTGGTCAATGCCAGATTGGTGGGACGCCTCGGGGTTCACCGCACGGTAAGGCTGGCGGTGGTCGGCTACTCGACCCTGTCTCTCGGACTCCTGGGGCTGACTCTCGTCACCGACGGCAAACCCCCGTTTTGGTTGGCAGTGGTCTGGCTGAGCACAGTCCTCGTCATGCACGCCACCATGATCCCCAACGTCAACGCAATTGCTCTGGAGCCCCTGGGCCATGTTGCCGGCACCGCCTCCGCAATCCTCGGGACGGTTTCTCTCGCCGGTGGCGCCCTGCTCGGCACCGTCATCGATCGCAACATCGCCGGAACCATCACCCCGCTGGTCGTCGGGTTCGTCATCTACGGTCTGATCGCCGCCGGATGGGTGGCGTGGGCAGAGCGCGGGCGCACCCGTGAGGACGAGACGATCGGGTGAATCGGTCCGACGGCGTGGGACGCCCCTAGAGAATCGCCGCCCTGCCCTGCGGCCTGGATCTGGGGGCACTTCCAGGAGCCCGTGGAGGACTTCTTGGGAGTGGACGAGCTGCTGACCCTCCTCGGCGCATGGGCGCTTGTGTCGTTCCTAGAAGTGTCGCTGCTGCTGCCCGCCACCCCCGGGCGGCTAGCGTCCAGGTCCACCGTTCAGGAGGATCGGCGATGTTCGTAGTGAGGCGGGTGTGGGAGACGAAGCCGGGCGAGGCACGCAAGGCGGCTTCGCTAGTGGCCGCAATGGGCGAGGAGTACGAGGCCGTCGACAAGCGCGGACCGTCCCGGGTGTACTTCAACAACGGCACCGTCCCTGGGGATCGCAACCGGGTCTACATGGAATGGGCCGAGGAGGTCATCGCCAGCACGTATCGCGCCGACATCGTCGAGAGCCCGCAGCGGGCGCGCGATCTCTACGCCAACCTCCGGGAGATCACCGTCGACAGCTGGATCGAGTTCTACGAGCTGATGACACCCGAGAAAATGCTCGAAGAGGAATGAGGGGTAATTCGCGCCGCCCGAACGAATTGCACCACACCCACCTAGCCGCAGTTTGTGACCGGACTCGGCGTGCCGAGTACGCGCAATCTGCGTACGGGCTTGCTGCACGCGCGCGACCCACCTAGCCGCAGTTTGTGAAACAAACTGCGTGCGGGCTTGCCGAAGGCAAGCCCGCGAAATCTCTTGTCGGCGTCGCGAAAACTTCCTCCGCTCTCGCCTTGACCGCCATTTGTTCGTTGCGCGACACTCCCGATCGCTTCCCCGCTTCCCCCACTTCCCAAGTGCGGTCGGGTGACGCCCTTTTGTCACTGGCGATCGTCACACTGACAGTCAGCAGCCCTCCTCGGGGTGGGCTGGAGATTCATCTCGTGGAGGACCGAAACCACTGCGGCGCAAGCGGTTTGCGGATGGTTGACATTATTACATGGGTGTAATTACACTCGTGTGTCCATACGCAATATCTTGGGTCTGCAGCGCTTCCCCACCACAAGATGTTGTAGGTGTGGAAAAGGATGTGGATAACTTTGCCGAGCCTTGGATTGACGCACCAATCGAGGAGGCGAGGGGCTCCGGGGGCGGGCCTCAGGGTGATCCATATCGAGCAGATCACGGGCGGAGAGATATAGGGAGAGGGCCAGTGGCAACACGAGTCGCGCAAGACGCTGAGGGAAACACCGAGGACAACGGGAAGGGCACGCCCCAAATCGAGAAGGCCCGCTCCAAGCAAGCCCGCTCCAAGCAAGCCGGCCCCAAGCAGGTCGAGAGCAAGCAGGCCGAGAGCAACGGCACCGGCAAGGGCCTCGTGATCGAGCGCCGCTTCACGACGGAAGGCGTCAGCCCGTACGACACGGTGGTGTGGTCCAAGCGCGACTCCCGCATCACCAATCCGGACGGCTCGGTCGTCTTCGAGATGAAGGATGCCGAGATCCCGGCAGCTTGGTCGCAAGTGGCCGCC
>JBFGLM010000137.1:0-4134 GCA_041576165.1 Acidimicrobiia bacterium | reverse complement strand
TGTTGACAGGGTCGGCACTCAAGCTGACAGCGCATGAGCAGGCGGTGTCGTGAGCAGAGCAGGATGGATCGAAGACCGAGGCGACCGAGGATTGCGGTGGCGTGCCCGGTACCGAGGTCCCGACGGGTCTCGTACGTTCGAGAAGCTTCGCAACGAAGGTGAGCGCTCAGCGGTGGCTCACCGACCAGCAGAGCAGGATCGATCGAGCGGCGTGGGTGTCACCCGAACTCGGGCGAATCTCGTGGGGCCACTACTCCGAACAACTCCAGGCCGGTCGAATGCACCTCGCTGCCCGCACCGTCGAAACCGACCGGCGGTGTCACGAGTGTGCGGCTGAGTTGATTGGCGATGTAGATCTAACTCGTCTGACCCCAGACCTGATACGCAAACTGACCGCAGAACTCGCCAGCCGGTACGCGCTCGAGACGGTTGCTCGCACGATCCGATGGGTGCGCCTTACACTCAACCAGGCGGTCCGGGACCGTCGCATCGCGGTGTCACCCGCGGAGGGGGTACGGCTACCGCGAAGTCGTGGCACGAGGATGCGTCAGCTCAACGAGAATGAGGTATCCACCCTTGCAGCGGCACTGCGTGACCGCTACAGCTCGCTTGTGATCGCTGCCGCCTACACCGGCCTGAGGTGGGGCGAGCTGGCGGGCCTGAGGGTCGGTGATTTGAACCTCTCGCGCCGCCGGTTGACGGTGCACTCGACGTTGGTCGAGGCAACTGGGCAGCCGCCCCGGTTGGGTCCGCCCAAGTCGAGAGCCTCCGAGCGAACCATCACGCTCCCCGGCTTCGTTGTGGACACTCTGGCCCAGCATCTCCAGGCGTCCCCGCCGGTCGACGACATGGTGTGGACGACCGAGCGGGGAGCACTACTGCGCAGAGGTTCATTTAGTCGAATATGGCGTAGAGCCGTGGCCGATTCCGTGGGCCCGCCGTGCCGGATCCACGACCTGCGTCACACGCACGCCGCCTGGCTCATCGCCGACGGTGTGCATCCGAAAGCGATCCAGACGCGTCTCGGCCACAGTTCGATCGCGGTGACCATGGACCGCTACGGGCATCTGATGGACGGCCTTGACGACCAGATCGCGCTCCGTCTCGAAGAGCGAGCCCGATCTACCGCGCCCCCAGCGCGCCCCGAACGGACAAGGGACCCTTCCGGCATCGGTCCGTGAACGCGCAGAAACCCCCGCGATGCGGGGGTTTGCGCTTGGCAGCCCCGACCGGATTTGAACCGGCGTTTCCGCCTTGAGAGGGCGGCGTCCTAGACCCCTAGACGACGGGGCCAAGCCGTTGCTCGGCATTGTACTTGCGGTGCAAGACCGCACGATGCACCACCGGACCAAGCCGGGTTGCTCGGGGAGGAGGACTCGAACCCCCACTAACAGGGCCAGAACCTGTCGTGCTGCCGATTACACCATCCCCGAATACGGGAGGGGCAAAGGTACCGCCGACGGCGGACTACGGCAAACTATTGACTCTCATTGACCTCTCGCCCAATCCGACCCGAGCCCGCCTCCGAATGTCGGGCAATGGGATTCGCCCGATCGGTCGAGGGCCGCGAGCAACCGCGGTGGCGCCGGAGGTAACGTGATGTTTCGATGACGGACCAGCCGAGCTCAGCCTTGCACGAGCACGGCAACCTCGCGCACCAGCGTGCCCTGATCGCATTCGGCTTCAGCTGTGCCGCCGGGAATACATGATGGCAACCGAGGCGACAGTTGCGCCCGATGAATTCGCCGGCCTGCTCGGCAAGGTGGCCGGCGGGGACCGGGCGGCGTTCAGTGACCTGTATGACCGGGTGGTCGACGTCGTCTACGGTCTCGCCCGGAGGATCGTGCGCGATCACGCCATTGCCGCCGAGGTGGCCCAGGACGTGATGGTCACCGTGTGGAGAAAGGCGGGAGACTTCGATCCGACTCGAGGGCGGTCGATGGCCTGGATTGCCACCATCACCCGGCGAAGGGCGATCGACGTTGTCCGCAGCAACCAGGCCGCCCGCCGTCGCGAGGATCGCCAGCCTCCCGACCCGCTGGTGAGCGACCCGGTAGGAGAACGAGTCGGAGAAATCGATGAGTACGCCCGGGTGCGGTCGGCGCTGTCCAGCCTCACCGACAGGGAGTGGGCGGTGATCCGGCTCGCATACTTCGAAGGCCTCTCCTACCGGGAGGTGGCGGAGAAGCTCGAGATTCCGTTGGGGACCGTCAAGACGCGGGCCCGCAGCGGATTGCTGCGCCTGTCGGGCACCATGGAGAACGACGATGGCTGACGTTCACGAGCTGGCGGCTTTCTACGCACTCGATGCGCTCGAAGCTCCCGAGCGGGACACATTCGAGGCCCATCTCCCGGCCTGCGAGCAATGCCGCGCCGAGCTGGAGCGCCTCACCGCAGGCGTCGAGAAGATCGCCCACTCGCTGATGGAACCGGCGCCTCCATCGCTGAAGGACGCCGTGATGTCCGCTATCGACGCGAGAGATACCGCAAGTGCGGCCGGCTCCGTGAAGCCCATCCAGCAAGCGCGGCGCAGGCGCCGGCTGGTTGTCGGAGTTGTAGCTGCAGCCGCCGCGTTCGTTGTGGGGGTGGTGTTGACCGGCGTGCTGAATGCCCCGCTGGAAGGCGTCGACGCAGTTATCGCAGCCGATGACGCTCGCACATTGGAGCGAGCCGACACGCCGGTTGGCCCGATCGAGATCGTGTGGTCGAACGAGCGCGGGCAGGGAGTCTTCATCGGCACCAACCTGCCGGCAGTCGATGCCGGCGAGACGTATGCCCTGTGGGTGATCGACGAGGCGGGACCGGCGCCCGCCGGGCTCTTCACGCCGGACGCTGACGGCCACGCCACGGTCCTCATCGACGGCGAAGTGGAGTCCGGCGCCACACTGGGACTGACGGTAGAGCCCGCCGGTGGCTCTCCCAACCCGACCGGCGAGATCCTGGTTGCCGAACCGCTGGCCTGAGCCGATTGGCTAGTGACTAGTCAGCGGCTAGGTCGCACGCCCTGTTTTCTCGTAAATACTCAGTTAGAGCGCCCGATTGGTCGATACTAGATCCGGTTTGGTTTTCGCGACCTTGCGAACCCGCCAGGCCGTCGTGCCAGACCATGGCCCCATCTGGGGCCGCTCAAGCAAGGTCACGTCGAAGGGACAACCCAAATGCCAAACACCAACCGGAATTGGTACATGGACGGATCACCCGTCACCGCCGGTTCGAGTACCCGGCGCCGCATCGACGCCTACGAGCTCGGCCTGGCAGCATCCGCCGCGATCGAACTCGAGGAGGAATTCCCGAGCGTGGCGGTCGCCACCCGTATCCGGCTCGCTGAGTCGATCCGCAGCCAGCAACTCGCAGCGGCCTAACCAGGGCGACTCCACCCCGCACGACGATCGGCGGCCGCCGCAAGCCGTCCGGTTGTCGTCGTCCATCAGCTCGTCCATTGGGAGCTGCTCACTCGAGCGCCCGTCCGGACCGGTTCTTCCACGCCTGATGGCCCGTCCTCGGTTGCGGGAGCCGCCGTTGACACCTGGAGCTACCGGCGCGACCGTGTGCTGAGCCGAGAAGGAGGCTCCGTGGCGAGGTATCTCGCAGTCGCCCATCAGACGTCGGAAGCTCCCGAGTTCATCGAGGCCATCTTGGCGGTTGCACGGAAAGATCCGGCGGCAGAGGTCGTCCTGTTGGTCCCCGCCACCCCCGTCAGCCATCTCGCCACCTGGTCTGAGGGCGAGGCAACCGAGGTGGCGGCTCAGAAGGCCGGAACGGCGCGCAGCCGCCTCGAGAAGGCCGGGGTCAACATCGTCGAGGCAAGGGTCGGTGACCACCGCCCCCTGTATGCCATCAAGGACATGCTCGACGAGCAGAACTTCGATGGGATCATCGTGGCCACCTTCCCGCCCGGGGTGTCACGCTGGCTGGCCGCCGACCTGGTCCGCCGCCTCGAGCGATCTACGGACTTGCCCGTCACCCACGTGGTGGCACACTGACTGGAATCGCTCTCACAACTCGAGAAGAACTTCATCGATGACGGTGCGGTCCTCGAGGGCATGATGCGCTTTGGCCGCCTTGACGAGAGGTATGGATGCGGCGACGGTGGGAACGAGCCGCTGAGCGATCACAGCGTCGAACACCGCCTGT
>JBFGLM010000136.1:0-4201 GCA_041576165.1 Acidimicrobiia bacterium | reverse complement strand
GATTTTGTAGTGGGAGACGGTCGTGCCGATCATCGGACTGCCTGTCGAGAGACGACTTCCTTCCCGTTAGCGAATCCGGATTCTACCGGAGCGGGCGTCTTCGGCAGCTGGCCGACGCGCCATGATCTCCGCCGAGCGTTTTTGAATGATCTGGCGGAAGCGCATGGGAATCGAACCCACCCACCCCCGTGGATCCCACGCGGCGCAGACGGCTTTGAAGGTTGGCGCGATCCAACGGACCACAACTGTCGGCAACTGGTAACCACAGACGATTGAGCCGGTTGCGGGACGCCGCGTTGTTGGGGACTGTTGGCCAGAATGCTCCAGAGTTGCCGTCTATTGCACCACCAGTGCACCACACGACAGCTAGCGGCGAGGGAATCGTCGAGGCCTTAGGGGATCATCCTCCTCCGCTAGACTCCTCCCGTCCCCTCGCATGGAGACATGAGACTCGACTGGCAGAAGATCTGGGCCTCCGTGGCCCTCGGCGTCACTGCTGTCCTATCCGGCTGCAGTCCACCGCCTGGCGCCTGCGAGCTCAGGGTGGCCTTCGACTCCGCCCGAGACGGCAGCACCGAGGTCTACGCGCTAGCTCTCGACAGCCTGGCCATCCGCCAGATCACCAACTTCCCCGATCCGGAGACCGCCAACCGGTTCCCGGACTGGTCACCCGGCGGCCGGGAGCTCGTCTTCGTCTCGGAGGGCTCCGACGGAGCAGGCGACCTCTTCATCGTCGCTGCGGACGGCACCGGTCTCCGTAGACTGACGAGCGACCCGGCCCGGTACGAGAATCCAGCCTGGTCGCCCAGCGGCGACTGGATCGCGTTCGAAAAGGGGCAGGGAGAGGACTGGGGCCTCTACCTGATCCGACCGGACGGCAGTGATCTCCAACGGATTGAAGGGGACAACCTGTTTCATCCCTCGTGGTCGCCTGAAGGAAAGCAACTCGCCGTAGTCACGGGCGACGAGTCGGAGTACTACGGTGCGGTCCTCGACCTGGGCGAAGAGACCTCGCGTCGGTTCACACCGAGTGGCCTCAACGTCGGAAGCGTCAAGTGGTCACCCGATGGCTCCGCGATTGCTTTCGATGCCGTCGTCGACGACGACTTCGATCTCTACGTCGTCGACGCGGACGGATCGAATCTCGTGCGCTTAACGCAATCACCTGCGATCGACGCCCGCCCGGAGTGGTCTCCGGACGGAGCCCGGTTCGTGTTCCACAGCACGCGCGGGTTCGGGTCGGTCCATGGGGACGATCGATGGGATCATTTCGATCTCTATGTGCTCGAGCTGGAGTCGGGGAAGGTCGAGCGCTTGACCGAGAACGAGGTCTTCGATGCCCATCCCGACTGGTGTCACGAGCCGGCGGCCCCCATGGTGTCGGTGAGCGCAGACAAATGACAACCGAACGGGCAGCGGAAAGTTCGGCGAAGATCCTCCCGACGGTTCGACGCGACCGCATCGAAGTGCTCGACGCGCTGCGGGGTTTTGCCCTGTTCGGCGTCATTGTTGTCAACATGTCAGTCGACACGATCTGGTCGGACGAGCTCGTGACCCGCACGAAGAGCCCAATGGACGACGTCGTTGCCTCCGGTCTCTCGATGCTCGGCGCGGGGAAGTTCCTCACCATCTTCACGTTCTTGTTCGGACTGGGCGTCTTCATGCAGATCCAGCGCTGCAAGGAGCGTGGCACCGCCCACGCACCGCTCCTGACGAGACGCCTTCTGGTGCTGCTGGCGGTTGGGTTGATGCACTACCTGCTGATCGGCTGGACCGACATTCTTCACGTTTACGCGGTCCTTGGATTGGTGCTGCTCGTCGTTCACCGATTCAGCGCGCGAGCGCTTCTCGTGACCGCGGTGGCGATCATGGTTCTGAATGTAGGCGAGCCGAAGCCTTTGATCATCATGGCCGGCGCGCGGGTCGCGGAGTCAGTCCGAGACACCCCCGCGCCCAATCAACCGAACCCTCCGCTACCCGACTCGCCGACGGCGAAGGCAACCGAGGGAGACGAGACGGCCAGAGTCATCCGGGTGTATGCCGAGGGCACGTACCCAGACATCCTGCGGGAGAACGTCCGAGATTTCCGCGGATACATCAGGTCCTTCGCTCCACGGTGGTGGTTCGGCTCGCTCCTTCCGATCATGCTGCTCGGGGCCTACATCGCTCGACGGCGGATCCTGGAAGACCTCGATTCACACCACCGGTTCCTGCGCCTGGTGTTCGGCTGGGGTCTCGCCCTCGGGCTCGCCGGAAGCGCACTGACCCTGCTGAGGGAAAGCCTCTGGGGAGAAGCCGACCTGCCGTTCTATGCCCGACAGCTCGCTGCGGCCAGCGAGTATGTAGGCGTTCGAGCTCTTGGCTTCGCCTACGCGAGCGGGTTTGTGCTTGCGGCGCGGTCTGGGTATGTGCACAAGTGGTTTGCTCCACTGGCAGCCGTCGGTCGGACCGCGTTCACCAACTATCTGCTTCAGACCGTTGTCGCCGTGATTCTGTTCTTCGGTGTCGGCTTCGGTCTGTACGGCCGCGTGAATCCCGTCCTGGGTTCCCTGACTGCCGTAGTCACGTTCGCGGCACAGAGCGCCGGTAGCGTTTGGTGGTTGTCGAGATTCCGATACGGGCCGGCGGAATGGGTCTGGAGATCGCTGACCTACGGTCGCCTGCAGCCCCTGCGACACTAGGTCGAGACCGACTCAGGCTGACCACCCCAGGAGCCATGTCGCCGGAGCCTGCGGGGCGACGACCGAAGCCCATGCGATTCGGTCATTCACAAAGCGAAATGGCGGAAGCGCATGGGAATCGAACCCACCGGCCCCGAGGATCCCTCACGACCCAGACGGTTTTGAAGATGGGCGGGATCCAACTGACGACAGCTGTCGGCAACTGGTAACCACAAACACGGAAGGTGCCTAGGAGACGCCGCGCTGTTGAGCGTCATTGCCGGGAGCGGCCGAGAATTGCCTTCCGAGACTCCAGTGTTGCCGGCGTGGAGGTAGGGGTACCGGAAGTAGCGCGGCCGTTGACCAGCCTCCTCGAGGAGCCCTCGCAAGACGCGTTCGCCGCGCTCGATGTCAGCGATGAAGCTCTCCGCCGTGCTGCTCGACCACGATCGGCGTCGCTGGCGCCGGTCCTGCGGCGGTCGTCAGTCCGGCTCCCTCCAAACGAACGATCACGTGAGGACCCGGAGTTGGCGGTGCACGCACACCACATTCTCCGATGAAACAACGGTGGAGGCCAAGAGCATACTCGAAGCCACGGCACCGCTCCACTAGCGGGGCCGACGAGCCCTGCGCGACGTGCGGCTCGAGATCGAGGCCTGGGCGACGCGCTTGACAACCTCAAGCGCGTGGGAATCGACGGTTACTGGCCGCCACGGACCGGCCAGACGCGGTAGGCGACCGACTTCGATTCGTCGTCGGCGGCACCACCAAAGTCCAGATACACCACGTAGGCCTCCCACCCACCAAACACGCCGGGTGAAGCCGACCAGTAGCCCGAATTCTGCACGCCACTAAAGCTGCTTCCTGCATCAAAGGCCTGCCAGCAGGCCGTGCCGGCGTCATTGGTGATGGCAGGTCCTCCCGCGCCGCTGGGTACGCAGCCCAAAGTAACTGCATCCTCGACCATCGTCTGCCACTCCGAGACCGACGGCAGGCGCCACTCTCCAGGTGACGAATGGTCGCTAAGACCGCAGTCTGCATCCGGCTCGAAAAACGTCGACGGGAGGTCCGAGAGTCCGGCCGCGAACTCCGTGGCCAGATGAAAGTCCAGGACGCCCCCGCCACAATTAGCCCTCTTCAGCCACACCAGCCCGGTCTAGTTGTCCGTGACCGTCCAGTTGCCGCAGTCGACGTACCTCGGCGGCGGGGTCTTCGTCGTCCGACACGACGCATCTGCCGTCTGCAACGCCACCTTGCCATCCCCCGCCCAGCCCGGCCGAGCCGCCAGCACCATTCCAACCAGCACGAGAAACAACCGAGGCCGCATCCCGCACCTCCCTCCTGTGTCGAAGCGAGGACCAGATTACGGTCTGGATTCCGGGGAATGCACCACCCGAAGGGGTGGCCTCTCTGGTCGGCCCCTTTTGCCCTCCCCCGCTGGAGCTGGTCGTAGGCGCGGCCAAAGAGCCTCTCGTAGGGATAGGCGCTCGCCAGCGAGACCCAGACCTTCCGGGTCGTGACCCGGACCCGGGCGCCGATCT
>JBFGLM010000135.1:0-4278 GCA_041576165.1 Acidimicrobiia bacterium | reverse complement strand
GCGTACTGGTAGCTGCCCTCGCCCAGGATGACCTCGCTCCATGGCTGGACTCCCTCGTAGCGCACTGCGGCGGAGTCGTCCCATCGGCCATGGATGTGCAGCACACGGACGCCATCGCCGGGACGGACCGCCTCGTCGAGGTCGTCCTGCACGTACCACCGATAGGACCGGGGCGGGCGGCCCAGCGGGTTGTCGTCCAGTGTGTCGGCGACGCTTTCCAGCTCGCTCGTGTAGTTGGTGGTAAGGATGAGCCAGAGTCGAAGCTGGTAGAGCTGGCGGATCCAGTCCGGCTCCGTGCACGATTCGCGGTGTCTGAAGGTGGCGCGGAAGATCCTCGGGAACTGAGGCCCCAGGAGACGTTGCAGCTCGTCGGCGCGGGTACGGCGGTCCTGCCTGCGCAGTGACTCGAACCACTCGGGTGCCAGTCGGTCGCGCACAAGGTCCTCGAGCTGTTTGAGAAACTCGTCCCAGCCGGGGTAGCCGCAGGCCACGCTTGCGCCCGCCCCGACCAGGCCGACGCAGCGGCCGGTGCGTAACACCTGCACCAGGTCGTCCAGGTTCCGATCGTTGTGCGCCTGGAGGCTGTTCATCGTCGCCTTCGCCGGGAGGCACCCGTACCTGCAAGCTACGCCCACGGCGGTGGGTGTACAGGGGAAGGAGACCTTTCCAGGCGGCGTAGTGGCTCCGCCGTGCTTCACTCTCGGTAGGTACGACACGAAAGGACGCATCGTGAAGGTTCAACCAGTGAAAGGCGAAGCGGCGACGTAGGCAGGCGCGGCCTCAAGGAAAATCGTGCACACTGGCGCACCGGGCGGTAGCGTGATCCGAGGTCGCGAACCTGGGCCGCTCCGAGTGGCGCATGACCCCGTGGGCCTTGATTCGCTGGCCCCGCTGGGCCGCCATCGGCACGCTGGGGTTCTCGGCAATCGCATCCCGATTCAGGCCACGCAGCTGAGAGCTGACGCGTTCCCGTGCGTCCCCCCTGGACGCTGACGACGCCCGAGCCGATCCGCCCGTTCTGATTGATAACGCCCGCAGAACCGACCCGCACAGTACGGCACCTCGCGAGCGCCCCCTCGCTGCCACACCGACCGCGGGACGTGGGCGCGTGTTCGGGACGACCGGCCACCTCGCCTCGGGTGAGCGCAAGGCCACTCCGGTTCGGCTCGGGTGCTGGTGCGCCATAACGCGCGCGGGCGTACCACATTCCCGACGTGGCTGACACCCACGATGTCAACCCGGCCGGCCACATCGTCATAAGTCATGGCGCGAGGAATGTGCTGGTAACCGCGGCATGGTGGTCGCATCGCTCACTGGTTTCCCGACTCCGCCATGCCACGATGCTCCGGTGGTCGTCGCGTAGTCGCGTAGTGCGCCAATCTCGCAGCGGAGGGTTGGCACACGCCGTCCAACGCGAGTGCCTGAAGCCTGCCTGTTCGGTACGCTTGGAACGTGGCCAAGGATCGCGCAGTCAGCTGCGGCGCCGTCTGCGCTGTGCTCTGCTCGACCACGAGGGCCGGAGTTACTGCTGGCGATGAACGGGAATCGACCATTGCTGCCTGATCGGAGGTAGAAGGGGTGAGGGGCTTGTGATCGTCCGGGGCGTGTGTCGCCGCTTCGTGAACGGGGTGGTGCAGGGTGACACAGGCGACGCAGCGGATGGCGATGAAGATGAACCGGAGCGGCGTGGATGACGGAGCCTTCACGCCCTCCGGGGTCAGCAGAGGTCTTCGTTTCCTATCGACGCGATGATTCGGCGGACATAGTTGGTCGCATCCTCGACCGGCTCACTGACCGCTTCGGTGATGAAGCGATCTTCCGAGACATTGATGACATAGAGCTCGGTACCGACTTCCGCAAAAGGATCTCGGACGCGGTCGGCTCCGCAGTGGTGTTGCTAGCCGTGATAGGGCCCGATTGGCTATCTGCGAAAGACGCAGCTGGGCATCCCCGCCTAGCTGATCCCGACGACTACGTCAGGATCGAAATCGAGGCCGCACTTGAACGAGACATAGCTGTCGTTCCGCTCTTCGTACGAAACGCCAGCGAGCCGTCTGCCGACCAACTCCCTACATCCCTCCAGCCCCTCGCCGTGCGAAATGGGCTACACGTTCGTCAAGATCCCGACTTCGACATCGACGTCGGACGGTTGGTTGCCGCCCTCGAACGTCACCGAGTCGGAGCAGCGTCCACCGCTGCGGATCCCAAGAGCAGAGGAAGCTTGCCAGCGCCTGCGGGTCGATCTCCGCG
Source organism: Acidimicrobiia bacterium (assembly GCA_041576165.1). GTDB lineage: Bacteria > Actinomycetota > Acidimicrobiia > Spongiisociales > Spongiisociaceae > JBFGLM01. The sequence goes on along the minus strand of JBFGLM010000135.1, from coordinate 2,028 downwards.
GGTACGCGCGGCAAGTGGCCTTGCGACCTGGATAACCAGGAACCCAGTCCTTGCCGGAATTGGAGTGGCGGTCGCGGCGATCATTGCCGTCGGTGCCATGGTGCTGGTCGGGCGGATCGGAACTTCGAATCCTGAGCCGAGCGAGCAAGGATTGACGCTGGAAGATGTTGCAGTCCTCGACGACGACAAGGTCGACATCGTCCTCACAAATCACAGCGACGAGGCATTGATCCTGCCAGATGCTACCTACCGGGTCATCGAGTACGTCGAACTCACCGAACCCACCGCCATTAGTGATTGTTCCTCTTACCTAGGTGTGGAACAGGAGTTCACGATCGCTCTCCCCCAAGCAGAAACGCCGCTGCCAGCACCGGAGACGATCCGAGTATCGGAGCGGCTCGAACCAGGCGCGAACACTCGCCTCCAGTTTGACTTCGGCCGCGATCCGCCTGGTTGTACCGGCACCGCGCTGCTCCACTTGGTCGAGGTCGAGTTCGGGCGATCAACTGCGGACGCAGCTGCAGGGGCGCAACCGCTCATCGTTGGCCCCTTGCTGTTGTCCGCCAGCGGATGGCGACCCACCGCGGCGTATTTCGAGCCGTGCGTCGACGTCGGGGAGGCCCTCTGCTCGGATGCGCTGGAGGAGGCACACATCACCAACGCCAAGAAGCTGCTCGGAGCCCTCGAAGAGGCCGCAGCAAGCCAAACTGCGGTCGAGCGGCATCGTGGTGCCGCTGAGGTAGTCGTGGGCCAGCAGCCCTGATTACGGCCACGACGCCGTCCGCGCGGTCTAGCACGGGGCCGAACCTTCAGAAGCCGGAAACGCCTGATCACGGACTGATCACGAACGCCCGAGGATCAGCCGGGATCAGCGGGTCCGGGACGAGACGACGGTCCGCCTAATCGCCAGCGGCAAGGGGCAGAACGGGACGAGGAGGGATGGGCAGGGACGGGACCCTCGGGAATTAACCGAAGGTCGTGGGTTCGATCCCCACCCGGCCCACCGGAGAATCGCCAATTGATTGCTGGCTTTCTGACTACGACCCGGTGAGCTCGACCACCTCGCCCCGACCCGACCCCAACGAAACCCCAACACCCTGTTGGGCCGCGCGATACTCCGCGTCGAGGAGGCCGGCGAGCTGGGCGCCCTGCTCGGGGTAGAAGTGGCGGTACTGCTCGGTGACGGTGATACTGCTGTGACCGAGCTGCTTGCCCACCCAATCGAGAGGGTATCCGACCCGCGCCAGGAAGCTCGCCGCCGAATGGCGCAGATCGTGAATCCTGACCCCGTCGGGAAGGTCGGCAGCCTCGACGGCGGGGCGCCAGACCCGCTTGTAGAAGTTCGAGTGCCGCAGGGCTGCGCCCTCCGGGCTGGTGAACACGAGCGCCTCGGGATCGTCGGGCACGCATTGCCTCAGATACTCCGCGAGCCGCTCCACGAGGAACCCGGCAGGTCCACCCACCGGACCGACTTCTTCGACTTGGGCTCGGCGAAGGTCAGGTCGCCACCGACCCCTGACAGCGACTCCACGACATGGAGCTGCCGGCGGAGCAGGGTGGCACCGTCCTCGACGCAACACGGCTGCCTCGCCCCACCTGAGGCCGGTGTACGCGAGCGTGACGCGCAACGTATCCCATTGCCCGTCCACGACCACGACGAGGCGCTCGACCTCGTCGTGGTCCAGCCAGCGCATCTCCCGCGTTCGGTTGGCGGGAACGTCCTTGCGTGCCACCCGTAGATAGAACTCGAACCCGCGCCCAGGCCTATCGACAATCCCATCACCAGCACCGATCACTCGCTATGTGCGATAACGCCCGCGTCGCTCACCCGTCCGAGAACGGCACGTCGCGAGCGCTCCCTCGCCCTCGAATCGACCGCGCCAGGTAGCCGCGCGTTCGGTGCGGCCGACGACCGGGCCTCACGTGAGCGCAAGCCCGTGCCGTGTGCCGGATCGGTGCGGATTGTGGCGGCGCCAGATGGTGACGCGGCAAGGTGATCGGAGCGGGCCACCGAGATCATGCCTAGGC
>JBFGLM010000134.1:0-4471 GCA_041576165.1 Acidimicrobiia bacterium | reverse complement strand
CGCCCGGCGAGCGTGAGTGCCGCCCCCCGCAAACGCCACATCCATCCGTCGGCCGGGAGCGTGAGCAGCTCGACCTCATGGGCCGAGTGGCGGGCAAATCCCTCTGCCCACGCTCGGTGGGACCCACCGAACCACGGCTCCACCAGCAACACTCTCACGCCGCGGATGATATTGGGCCGGGCTCTACGCCGAGATATTGACGGATCTTCGCCTTTCACAGTATTCTTTAATACAGAGTACTACCCCCTGTGCGCCGAGCCGCCACCGGCAACGGATCGGAGGAACACCGTGGATCAAACCCAGCTCCTCAAAGGCGTGCTCGATCTCGCGGTGCTGGCCGTACTGGAGAATGAGGACGGCTATGGATACGACATCGTCCGGCGCCTCCGGGACGGCGGCCTGTTCGACGTCGGTGAAGCGTCGGTGTACGGAACGTTGCGGCGGCTGTTTTCTGGGGGTTTCCTCTCGTCGTACGTCGTTCCCTCGGACGAGGGTCCACATCGCAAGTACTACAGCCTGACCGAAACTGGGCGTTCCAAGCTCAACGACGGCGCCAAGGACTGGAAACAATTCGCCGACACTATGACCGGATTTCTCGAGGAGGTGGTGTGATGCCGGACACCATGCGCCGGGACGTCGCTGCGTATCTGATAGCGGCGCTCGAGCAGATCAACGATCTCACCGGTGACGCCCGGGAAGAACTGGCCGACAGCATCGAATCAGCCGTGTGCGAAGTTGCCGCCGAGTTCGAGGATGATCTCGAATTGCTGCTCGGCCCGCCCGAGCGGTTTGCTGCAGAGCTGCGTGCGGCCGCCGGGTTCGCGCCGCCCACCCCGGCTCGCGGCGGGTTGCGCCGCTACCTCAACGCCACGGTCCCCCGCCCGGGCGTCGCGTCAATCACCGATATGACCGGCGTCGCGTTCGGCTGGCTGCAGCGACTGTTCCCCGAGTTACTGCCGGCGTGGTGGATTTTGCGCGGGTATGCGATTGCCGTGTTCCTGGCCTGGCTCCCGCCGAATGAGTACCGGTTTGAGTGGCTCCTCGTTATCCCTGTGCCACACCTGCTGTCGCACGACTCCATGCTTCTGTCAACCCTTGGCCTGGTCGCGGCCGTGGTGGGATCTGTGCAGCTCGGACGCAAGGTTCACCTCGGCTGGAGACGCTGGGCCGTGCTGGCGCTGAACATCCTGGCAGTCGCGACACTTCTCGACGCAGCTTCAACAGTCCAATCCGGCCTCGCTACCCGGCATGAGCCAGGGTACAGGGAGCCGTTGGCTGCGGACCCGCTCCTTCCCACCCCGACCATCGTGGAGAACCCGATCAACCTCGACGCCGCTTCGATTCAAGGGATTGTGATTCCGAGCGGCGAGCTGGTTCCCGTCGACGAAGGTGATGTCGTCGGGGTGTTTGCCTCCCTGGCCGAGAGCTACGGGGCCGCCAACCTGGCAATCGCCACCCAGCACGGAATGATGTACGTGGTCGAATCGGTGGGCGTGCTGCAAGACGCCCTGGATCGCTCGATCAGAGCTCCAGTCGGCCAGCCAGAGCGCGGCCGAGGGTGATCTCGTCCGCATAGTCCATGTCGCCCCCGACCGGCAGACCGCTGGCCAGCCGAGTGACGCGAACCCCGAGGGGTTTCAGTTCCCGGGCCAGGTACATGGCGGTGGTATCGCCTTCGATCGTCGGGTTGGTGGCGATGATCAGCTCGGCAATCGACTCGTCGACAATACGGCGCCGCAGTTCCTCAATATGGAGCTGGCCGGGCCCGATCCCCTCGATCGGCGACAGGGCCCCGCCGAGTACGTGGTACCGGCCTTGAAACTCCTGCGTCCGCTCGATCACGGCGATGTCCTGGGGCCGTTCCACGACACACACCACCGATGTGTCCCGGCGAAGGTCGCGACAGATCGAACATTCTTCCGCGGCGGTCACATTGAAACATCGCATACAAACCGTGATCTGGTCTCGCATATCTGTGATGGCGGTCGCGAGCCGGCGGGCATCGGGATCGTCGATGTTGAGCAAGTGGAACGCCAGGCGTTGCGCTGACTTCTGCCCGATTCCGGGCAGGCGCGAGAGCTCGTCGATCAGTCGCTGAACCGGCCCTTCGAACATTCCGGTTGGCTCCGTCTACGCGTCCGTTTCAGCCACCGAGGAGGCCGCCGAGATCCAGCCCGCCGGTGAGGTCGCCCATCTGCTCGGCCGACGCCTCCTGAGCCGCGTTGTTCGCCTGGTTGACGGCGGCGACGATCAGATCGCCCAGCATCTCGGGATCGTTGGGATCTATCACCGACGGGTCGATGTTCAGGGCTTGAAGCTTGCCATCACCGGTGACGACCGCCGTGACAACGCCCCCGCCCGCGGTGCCCTTGAACTGTTTGGAGGCCATCTCGTCCTGGGCGGCTTTGAGTTGTTCCTGCATTTCCGCCGCCTGCTGCATGAGTTTGTTGAGGTCCATAGTCAAAGAGCGTAGTGACGCCTCGGGCAGTTGGGGCACCAAGCGACTCACGACGGCGGCCGCCAGGTGGCGGCGCTGGCTCGATACATGACGTGAGGCCGGAGTGGATGGCCTTCCGGCAGGTTGGGATGATCGAAGTCATCGGCCGGATCGTGGGTGAGGCCGATCCGGCGCATGACCCGCTGCGATCGGACGTTGGAGACCGAGGTTATCGACACCACGTCTCTCAGACCGAGCGAGCCGAAACCATGTCGTAGCACTGCGATCCCACCTTCGGTCGCATACCCGTGGCCCCAGGCAGGGCGGGCGAGCCGCCAGCCGATCTCCACGTCGTCGGAGAACGGTAGGGCTGAGAGGCCGACGAAGCCGATGAAATCGCCCCCCGTTTCGGCGGCATAGAGACCGAAGCCGCGCACGTCGAACTCGGCTTCGATCCGGTCCACGAACGCGTCCGACGCCTCGCGGGTCAACGGGGCCGGGAAGAACTCCATGACCGCCGGGTCGGCGTTCATGACGGCGAATGGGTCGCGATCCGTATCGCGCCAGCGCCGGAGTATCAGTCGGGCCGTTCTGATCTCGGCCATGCGGTCATCGCAGCGACGCCTGTGGAGTCAGGATTCGTCGACCACCTGGGCGCCGAGTTCGGACTCGAGGAGGGACAGCGGGTCGTCTCCGGATGCCGGTGCTTCCTCCAGCCGATCCTTATCGGGGATCTCCTGTTCCGCTTCTTCTTCGGCGGCCGCCTCGGGCGCGGCTGGGCCGGACGAACCAGCCGGTTCGCCGGCGGAGCGGAACTCCACCCGCACCGGAGCGCCGAGCAACTGCCCGGCTTTCTCGGTCAGGTACGAGTCCAGGCCGGCATCACCTGTGAGCTGCTCGAGGTGGAAGTCGAGGTGGCCGGGTACGACCAGCACCACGGTTGATCCCTCGACCCCGCTGGGCATGGCCTCGCGCAACATTGCCTCCCGCCGCGCCCCGAGATCGTTGCGCACGCCCGCCACCAACTGCGGCCAGACACGCTCCAGGTCGGCGGAGGTCGGGATCGCCCCGGTGGGTCCGGTGGGCTCCAAGACCTTGGCTGGTTCGGCCTCCCCACTGCCGGCACCGTCCGGCTCGGCCCCGTCCCCTTCGCTCGGTTCCGTCCTCGGGTTCGCGGGCACCTTCGCCGCCGGGGGCGGAGCGGGTGCACTCGCCGTTTCCCGCCCGCCCGGATCAGCCACCGGTGTCCCGCCGGCAGTCATCCGGTTGAGCTTCTGTTCGAGCTTGTCGAGCCGTCCTGCCAGAGCTGCCGGATCGCTCGAGGCCACCTCGGGCCGGGTGAGTTTGAGCAGAGCCAGCTCGAGCATCAACCGTTCTTCCCGACCCTCGCGCAGCTTGATCAAGCCTTCGGACATGACATCGATCGTGCGCAGGATCTCGGCCGGTGACAGCAGGTCGGCAGCGCGCTTCCAGTCATCGAGCACGTCACCAGGCTCATCAACGATCTCCGAAACATTGGGGGCGTAACGGGTGAGGAAGACACCTCGGAAAAAGCCGATGGCGTCCGACAAGAACATGCGCAGGTCGACACCGTCTGCAGCAAGTTCGGAGACCAAGGAGAGCGCTCGGGCCGCATCACCTCCCGAAATGGAGTCAGATAGAGAGAGGTAGGCGTCCCGGCCGGCCAGCCCGAGCGCCCGCCTGACCCCGCTGTCTTCGATCTGGCCGCCGCCCAGGGCCGCAACTTGTTCCAGCAACGACAGGGAATCCCGCACCGAACCGGCCGCGTGACGAGCGACAGCCAGCAGGGCGTCAGGCGCGGTCTCGTACTTCTCTGCCTCGCAAATGGTTCGAAGGTACTGAGCGAGGGTTTCGGCCCCGACGGGATGGAAATCGAACCGCTGGCTGCGGCTGCGGATCGTGTCCAGCAGCTTGTACGGCTCGGTCGTCGCCAGCACGAAGTGCACGTGATCCGGAGGTTCCTCGAGTGTCTTCAGCAGCGCGTTGCCTGCCGCTTTCGTCAGCATGTGGGCT
>JBFGLM010000133.1:0-4481 GCA_041576165.1 Acidimicrobiia bacterium | reverse complement strand
GGGGCGCGTCGCGAGGGTGGCGGTGACCACGATCCGCTGAGCAGCTGACCGTTTCGGGTGGCAGGCGGTCAGCGTCAAGCGGCTGTCCCCGTGGTCGTCGAGCACCCAGGTCGCGGTCGGGTCGACGATGAAATGGCCGAGCGGCGCGCCGTCACCGGCACCGGGTTCATGTCCGTCGACCAGGTACGTGAATCGGCCCTGCAGCGTTTCGACGATGATCTCGTCGCCTGGAACCAACCTGTCGAGGTCAAAGAAGGGGGCACCGTAGGTTGTCCGGTGGCCGGCGATCGCGGCGTTGCCCGGCTGCCCGGGGAATGCGGTGTTCGGGTAGTGTCCGGGCCCTTTCCGGAGATCATCGCGGCCGACACCGTGGACGTAGGTCTTGTCGACGCCGATGGTCGGGATGATGATCCGACCGGCAGCCTCACCGGTGTCGGGGATCTGTGCCGGGTCGAGCATCGGCGCAGGGTTCGCAGTGCCCCTCGACTGCGCCGGCCGGGGCGGCTCCGGCGGTTCTGACGGCTCCGACGATTCAGGCGGCTCGATGTCGGTGCCGGCATCCGGCTCCGCACCTTCCCGCACGAACGCCAGTTGGGTCATGAACTGGTCGTCGAGTTCCTCCTGGGCCCGAGCCTCGGCCAACCCGGTTCCCCAGAATTGGAACCCGGCGAAGGCCACCGCCAGCCCGCCGACGGCGATGAGCAGTCGGCCCACTGCGCCTGTCAGTCGGTGGAGAATCGTGATCATCGTGAGATGCCGGTCCCGCCGTCGATCATTCGGCACGGCTCGAACCGCCTTCCTCCCTTCGGCCGTCATTGGCCGCGATTGACCGGTGGCGGTACCGCTGGGCACATGACTCCCGTATCGTGGTAGCCGGTGAATGATTGGGCCAAAGGCACACATACCACAACGATGGTGAACCTGGCGGGAGCGATCAGCCTCATCGGCGGGTTCCCGGCTCTGGCCGGTGTGGATCTGACCGTCGACGACGGCGAGATCGTGGTTCTTCGGGGTCCCAATGGCGCCGGCAAGAGCACACTGCTGCGACTCTGCGCCGGCCTGGCCCCGCTCAACGGAGGAACCGGCACGATTCTGGGCCACGATCTGTCGAGCCGCGAGGAACGACGGCGGATTCGCCGGGAGACCGGCCTGCTGGCGCACCAGACGTTCCTCTACGACGAACTCACCGTCGAGGACAACATTCGATTCTGGGCCAAGGCCAATCGGGCCGATCCGAGCACGGTCGAACCGATCCTCGACCGCCTCGACCTCGGTGGGCGGCTGCGGACCGTGAAGATCTCGGACCTGTCCGCCGGGCAACGCCGCCGGGCCTCGGTGGCGGTCATGGTCTGCCGCCGACCCAAGATCTGGCTGCTCGACGAACCGCACGCCGGTCTCGACCAGTCCGGGCGCGACTTCATCGACGACATCGTCCGTCACGCCGTGCGATTCGGCGCGACGGTCATCATCGCCTCCCATGACCACGAGCGGGTATCGAACCTCGCCACCCGGACGGTGCACCTCGTCGGGGGGATGGTGACCGGCGCCGCAGAGGGCCGGCAGGAGGGAAAAAATGCTTCGTGATGCCTGGCTCATGGCCTCCAAGGATCTTCGCATCGAGTGGGCGACCCGGGTCGGAATGGGTCAGATCCTCCCGTTCGGCGGTCTGGTCCTGATCCTCTTCGGCCTCGCCATCAGCCCCGATCTGGCGGTTGCCGGGTCCGACGGCCGTTCCCTGCTGGCCCAGGCCGCGCCGGGCCTGTTCTGGATCACCGTGTTGTTGGCGTCCTTGCTGGCACTGGGCCGATCATTCGCCGTCGAATCGACCGACGGCAACCTCGACGCACTCAAGATGGCGGGGCTCGACCCGGCCGGGATCTTCCTCGGGAAATCGGCGGCCGTGGCCGCCCAGCTCCTCGCCCTCCAGGTGATACTCGGCATCGGAGCGTTCGTGCTCTACGGTCCACCGCTGGCCGATCTGGTGCTCCTCAGCGTCATTGTGATTCTGGCCACGCTCGGGATCAGCGCCGCCGGGACCGTCTACGCCGCACTAGCCTCTGGATTGACAGTTCGCGACACCCTGGTACCGCTGCTCGTCCTGCCCGTTGTGGCCCCGGTACTCTTGGCGGCAACCAAAGCGACGGAGGCCGCAGTCTACGGGCCGCTCGACAACGGGTGGTCCTGGGCCATGCTCCTCGGTGTTTTCGCTCTCCTTTACGCCGGCGTGGGAATGCTGGCCTTCGGTCCGATAATGGAGGAGTCGTGACGTCTACCAGCTCCAAGGCAACCTACGTCGTCGGATGGGCGGCCCTCGTCGCGCTCGCGTTGTCGCTGCTCTTTGCGCTGGTGCTGTCGCCGCCCGAGGCCAACATGGGCGACAGTGTCCGATTGCTGTACATCCATCTCCCCACCATCGCCGTGTCGTACGTCGGGTACGGCATCACGTTCATCGGCAGCGTGATCTATCTCCGCAATCGGAGTGCGTTCTGGGACCTTCTGGCCGGAGCGGCGGCCGAAATCGGCGTCTTGTTCACCGCCTTCGTGCTCATCACCGGGGCAATCTGGGGCAAGCCGACCTGGGGAACCTACTGGGAGTGGGATCCCCGGCTGACCGCCACCACCGTCATGTTCATCATGTACCTCGGCTATCTCGCCATCCGCCGCATGGATCTGCCGCAGGAGGTCCGGTCCCGCCGGGCCGCCGTCGTCGGCATCGTCGCCATCGCCAACCTCATCATCGTCCGCTACTCGGTGCAATGGTGGCGGGGTCTCCACCAGGGCCGGACACTCGGGGTCGACACGCAGCTCGACGGCCTGATGCTGTTCTCGCTGTTCCTGAGTGTCGTCGCGTTTCTCCTGCTGGGGGCGTGGCTGCTCGTTCACCGATTCCGCGTGGCCTGGCTCGAACGGCAGGTCGAAGACATGCGTCTCGCTCGAGCACTGAGTGAACGACGAGGCGAAGCGGGTGGCGCCACGCTGGGAGGTGCGGTGTCATGAACCACTGGACGTTCGTCATCACCGGCTACGTCATCGTGTTCGTGGGCATCGCCGTCTACGTCGCCTGGGTACTGGTCCGTGGTCGGTCCCTGACCAACGAGGTTCCGGAGGAAAGGCGCCGGTTCCTTGACTGACCTCGACCTCACCCCACGCGACGTACCAGCCGGGGGTTCGGGCCGGCTGCGCAACTGGTTGATCATCGGAGCGCTGGCCGTGGCCGCCGGGTTCGTACTCTTCCAGGCGCTCACCAGTGCCCGGGTCTACTTCCTCAATGTCGACGAGGCGGTTGCTCAGCGGGCCGACCTCGGCGACGATACGTTCAACATGCAGGGCACGGTGATCACCGAACCCGTGTCGATCGGCGATGCCATGGTGTTCACCATGACCTTCGGAGGTGAGAACGCCGAGATCCGACACATCGGGGCGGAGCCGACCGACTTGTTCGAGGTCGGGGAACAAGTGGTGGCCAAGGGCCGCTGGGAGGGAACCGAATTCGTCTCCAACCAACTCCTGGTCAAGCACTCCGAGGAGTACGTGGAGGAAAACCCCGATCGGCTGGACTACGAACTCGACGAGAGTGGTGATCCCGGCTCGAGCAGCGCCGACGCCTCCGACGATCCGGACCAATGAGCCGGGTTCGGACCGGATGAGGCCCGCCATGTTGGCTGGATCGTGAACTCGGTTCTCGGGTTCGCCTTCGTCGCTCTCGGGCTGGCCGCATCGGTCATGGGTGCGGTCGGCGGAACCTACGCCCTGGTGGCCATGCCCGCGTCCCGCCAGCCGCTTTTCCTGCGGACGGTCCGGCGTTGGGCGGGCCTCGTGGTCGTCGCCGCCGCCGGAGCCTTCGTGGTGATGGAAGTGGCGCTGTTCCAGCGCGACTTCACCGTGTCCTACGTCAGCCAGGTCGGGAGCAAGGTCACGCCGCCGCTGTTCAACTTCGCCGCTCTCTGGTCGTCGCTCGAGGGTTCGCTCCTCCTGTGGGTCCTGATCCTCGCGCTCTACATCGGGGCCGTCCTCGTCAAGTTCCGGGATCGGTCGGAGGATCCGCTCCTCAACTGGGCGCTCGTGGTCATGCTGATCGTCTCGGCGTTCTTCTTCGGCCTGCTCGTCGGGCCGGCCAACCCGTTCGGGGTGGTCGAGGTACCCCCCGATTTCGTCGACGGTCCCGGTCCCAATCCGCTGCTCCAGAATCACGCGCTCATGGCTGTGCACCCCCCGATGCTCTACCTGGGTTACGTCGGCTTCACCGTGCCGTTCGCCTTCGCCATCGCCGCACTGATCACCGGGCGGGTGGGGGAGGGCTGGCTGGTCGAAACCCGCCGCTGGACCGTGGCCGCCTGGGGTTTCCTGACTCTCGGCATCGTGCTCGGCGCCTGGTGGAGCTACGAGGTCCTGGGCTGGGGCGGTTACTGGGCCTGGGATCCGGTCGAGAACGCCTCGCTGCTTCCGTGGCTGACCGGCACCGCGTACGTGCACTCGGTCAT
>JBFGLM010000132.1:0-4615 GCA_041576165.1 Acidimicrobiia bacterium | reverse complement strand
TCCATGGCCACACCTTCTCCGGTGCAGCATCGATCGAGATTCCGAGCGTGTACGACCACTTGGGCTCGGAGACGAGATCATCCCCGGGAAGCAAATCGGTTGCCTCGGTGCCCACCGTGCCCCAGCGCAGCCGCTTCCGTCGGATGAAGGGCGTGGCAATCAGATGCCAGCCGATGAGCGCGGCACCAGTCAACGCCGCAAGCCGGCCCACGCCGGGGGAGCGGGTCCTTTCTTGAATCCGAGTGCTGTACCGGGTTTCGCTGGTCGTCATCTTTGCCTCCACATGACCGCTTCGAAATGGTGCCGATCTTTGGCGGTGTGTACTAGAGGAAGAGGTCGCAAGTCACGACCCGCCTGGACTCGGAAAAGGTCCCGGTACCCCGGGGGCGAGACAATGGACCGCAGACGTGGCCGCTCGCCGATTTGTAGCGTCTGTCCCGTGTCAAAAAACGATATCGGCAGCCATCTTCGACGCCTCGTCGACCGTCAGGTCGCATCCGACGCCGTTCACAACGCGATCGCCGGCCGGAGTAGGAGGGCGGCGCAGCCGACGAGGCGTGGCCGAGGAGCGGTTGGCATTACCCCATGAGCTACGAGGGCGGGAACCCTTCGGGTTCCTTGGCAGATTTCGAGCAGCAGAGCTTCTCGAAACTGCTGTGAACCTTGGGTTGTGGGTGGAAGTGTAGATCGAGTCGCGAGCATCGGATGGAGGGGGGGCCCATCGGGTTTCCTTGGAAGTACTGCAGCTGCATTGCGGCTCCACTCCTCCACCGGGGGTTGTGGGGTGTCGGATCGTAGAGTGCGGCGCAGCCCCTCCGGCAATAAATGGCAAGCGTTGTGGGCCGAATGAGGTTTACTTGGGTGGATGAGCGGTCCTACATCTCCTGAACGGCAGTTATCCAGAATGGTCAGATGGACGGCCAAGGCCGCTGCTGTCACCATCGCCGGAATCGCCATCAAAGAGATGACCAGCAAGGCGAACGAGATCATGAAGGAACGGCGCGGCCGCCGTCAGGAGAGCGATCCCGGAGAAGACGAGGACCAGGGGGCCTAGCGCCTGGGTTTGTCGCGTCATCCGGATTTCCATGAGTCTTTCGGATCCGACGGGTATCGCCGGGCTGGTATCGACCGGTCCTGGCCGCCATCCAACAAACAGCGGAAGAGACCCGACGAGCCAAGCAAAGAGGACTGACTGGCTGTTCTGTTCTGGGAATCGGTGTCTTTGCCACCCGAACGAGAACAAGACAGGTCGCCACGACCTGACGCAGAGGTTGTGCAGGCGTGTCGGCGTCTACAGCACTCGAACACGATCGGCCCATCCACAACGGTCATAAGCCCCTGGGATCAAAAACACACGTGTGGCATCGTTCGGGGTGGTCGCGAGGTGACACATGTCCAGGCAGCGTCCCATCAAGCGACGGGGACTGAGTGTCTTGCTGGCCCTCACTCTCGTGGTCGGACCGGGCGGATCGGGTGCCGCCGAGCAACATAATGACCTGCCTCCAACAGCTACGGGCAGCAACATCGTCCAGCTCGCCATGTTCAACCCCCGGAACGGTGAATGGCATCTGCGGTTCCCTGGCGGAATGGTCAAGAGCTTCTTCTTCGGGGTTCCCGGCGACGTGCCCCTCATGGGAGATTGGGATTGCGACGGCACCGACACCGTGGCCATGTTCCGTCCCTCCAACGGATTCATTTACCTTCGGAACTCCAATACCTTCGGGGTCGCCGACCGGGACTTCTTCTTCGGAATCGGTGGGGATGTCCCGCTTGCGGGTGACTGGAACGGGGATGGGTGTGACACCTTCTCCATCTACCGCCAATCGGAAGGAAAGGTCTATATCAGCAACCAGTTGGGCACCCGAGCGGCCGAATACTCCTTCCATTTCGGGATTTCGGGAGACCTCCCCTTTGCAGGCGATTTCGATGGGGACGGGATTGACACCGTGGGGTTGTATCGGGATACCACCGGGTTTGTGTATGTGCGAGACGCCCTCTCCACCGGGATCGCCGATTACGAGTTCTACTACGGGGTGCCATCGGATCGAATCATGGCCGGTGATTGGGATCGCGACGGAGATGACACCGTCGGAATCTTCCGACCCGGCCACAATCGGTTCTATCTGTCCTTCGAGAACCGGCAAGGGCACGCGGATGTGGAGATCTACTTCGGAGAAGCCGACTGGTTGCCGGTTGCCTGGGGTGCCGCCACCCCGTTCCCGCCGGTTATCGGCCCCGACCCGTCCTATCGGGTAGCGACTTTCTATTACCCATGGTTCGGAAACCCGGATGACGCTCACGGCTATTGGCTGGCGTGGGACGACCCGCAGGGAGGTGAGCCGCCGGCCGATATCTCGAGCGACTACTACCCGGTCCTGGGCCCATACAGCTCGATCGATCCCACCGTCGTTGCGCAACATTTCGCCTGGCTGCGGGAGGCAGGGGTCGGAGTGATCATCTCCTCATGGTGGGGATCTCGCACCCAGGGCCTCCGGGAGGACGAAGCGGTGCCGTTGCTCCTCGAAATCGCCGAGCGCTACGACATTCAGGTTGCTTTCCACATTGAACCGTATTTCGGGCGGACTGCCACCACCCTCGTCGATGACGTCGAGTACCTCTATCAACGGTACGGCACCCATCCCGCCTTCTTCCGCAGCACTGCCCGGACACAATGGAGCGACGACGACCGACCCAAAGGCGTCTTTTTCGTTTGGCTCGCCAACTACCCCGACGGCAAATCGGACCCCGTCGATCCCTCATACTGGGCCGCCGCCATCGATGAGATCCACGCGTCGCCCAACGGCGGATTGATCCTCTCCGATCGCGCAGAGGGGGTGTGGGTGACCGAAGGCCACTTCGACGGGACCTATCAATACGCCACCCTCGAGACGTCGCCCAGCTTCGCCTGGGCCCGCTCCCTGCCGGACGGGGCCCTCTACGTGCCCAGCGTGCTTCCCGGCTTCTCGGCGAAGCGCATCAGCTTCGACCAGTCAGAGTTCGTTGCGCGGGCCGGAGGTAACACCTACCGGCAACAGTGGGAGGGGGCGCTCGGGACTGGAATCGAGCCGGCCATGGTTTCGATCACCTCATTCAATGAGTGGCATGAGGGCACCCAGATCGAGCCGGCGGCCACCGGAGTGGCGCGTGCGTCGGGTGCCGTTTACGACGACTACGGCGAACTCGGCCCTGAGGGCTATCTCGAATTGACTGCTGGTCTCGTCAAGGATTTCCTGGAAATCGACTGGGATCAACGTCGGGCCAAGCGGGTACGCATCCAGATCGAGACGACCAGCGACTGGACGACGCTCACCCTCGAATCCGGTGCCGAGCTCGCACAGCCAGTCACGGTATCGGTAAGCGACAGCGGATCGTCCTACTTCGAGCCCAACGACGAGGGAGGACGGGTGGATCTGCTGCAGCCACTCGAGGACGCCGAGCAGGGCCGGTCAGCGCAGGTCGTTATGGAATTGCGCGCTCACAACTGGGTGGACCCGTTGCGGTTTGTCATCGAGCGAGGCGCTCTCGGCTACACCGAGATCACAATCACCGGCCTCGTCGACGGCGCAGAAACCGGGTCCAAGACCGTCTTGTGGGACGGGTGGAGCGACGCGCTGGTTGGAGGTGAGTTCGGCCGCAACCCGCTCTGGTTCGAGGTCACCGCAGCAGAGCTTGGCGTCTGACGTTCAAGTAGGGCCTACCCCTGGACCGATGCGCGTGTTGGGTCCCCTCGTTGGCTTCGGCCCACATCTGCAGCACCGTTTACCGTTGTTCCTCGATGCAACCTGGTCCCAAGAGTCGAGTTTCGTTCCACAAGAATGAACCGATAGGGCCATTGGAGCCTTTCGACGATCCAAACATCTCCGCACAATCGCTATCGATCGGCCACACTGTCTACGTGAGAGACAACACCGCTCGCCTCCTGTCCCGGCTTCATACCACGCTGTATCGCACCACTCGGGGACGGATTGGAAGGCGTCTCGTGAACAACGACATGTTGCTCCTGACGACCACAGGACGCCTCTCCGCACAGCCGCACACCGTTCCGCTGCTCTATCTCCAGGACGGTTCGAGCCTCGTCGTCATCGCCTCGTGGGGTGGCAGGGATTATCACCCTGACTGGTATCTCAACCTGGTCGCCCAACCGGCGGCCGTGGTCAATGTCAAAGGAGCAATCCGCGACGTGGTCGCCCGCGCCGCCACCGAGCAGGAAAGAACCACCTGGTGGCCGCGGGTTCGACAGGCGTACGACGGTTACGAGACCTACCAGGGCCGCACCCGGCGGGAGATCCCACTCGTGTTCCTCGAACCCAGGGTTTGAGCAGAAGTTGGCTCCGCAGTGGGTGTTCGGCGCCATGGGGGCCCGGTCGTCGAAATTGACGTCCGACACCCGGCCCGGATCACCAGCCCGATTTTGACCCACGCCCGTCCGTCGGGTTACCCCGGGGGCGAGGTTCGAGGGTCGTCGGACCGTCGAGATCGGCGCAGCTTGCGAGGGTGAGTAGACCGGCGACAGGACGTGTGCGAACAGGCGGTTTCCACGCATCGTTAGCCTCGTGTGACCAGAACGTTAGGCCGTTGCCATCCGAATTCCCCGAGTCGATCTTCCGTTTGCGAT
>JBFGLM010000131.1:0-4765 GCA_041576165.1 Acidimicrobiia bacterium | reverse complement strand
TCGACCTCGGTCTCCCCGAGGGCCGCGAAGCCGGCTCCGTCATCCCGCCGTGGTCGTCACCGCGCAGCGCCTCCTTGATGCGCTACCAACCGTGATCCAGGTCGTGCCCCTCACCACCACCATCCGTTCATTCACATCGGAGATCACCGTCGAACCCGACGACGCTCGTACACCGCTCGGCGGCGCAGTGTCAGCACATGCGAGCGGTATCAACCGGACGGGTCGAGCTGGTCCGGGGCAACGTTGGCCCGACCGTGCTCACCCAGATCCGTGACATCATCGGCTTGATCCTCGACATCCCCACCTAGTCACGGCGCCGAGCAACCATTCGGGGACACGAACGCACACTCCGCCGAGTGGGTTGTAGCGCACACCTCGGGTAGCGGCCCGTGCCATCGCGGTGCTTGGGCTGATTGACGTTCGCGTGTTCTCCATGGCTTGCTCGTTGATGGTCAGCCGCCGAGTGGGTAGATGTCTGATTGGGTTAGGAACTCGTCGAGCACGGTGGCCCACTGGGCGCGTGACTCGAGCGTGTCGATGTGGTCGTTCTCGAGCGGTTGCGGAAGATCTGGGGAGGTAATGTAGGTCGCCTCGAACACGTCGGGGTGGGTCGCCCTCAGCCAGGTGCCGAAGTCGACGTAGAACTGTGTGATCAGCTCACGTTCTCCCCGATCGCTGCCCAGATGATTCCAAACAGCACCGTTGAGCTCATCGATGGCGCCGGCCATCTCGTCCAAGAGGACAGGCCCGCCGAACTCGCCTCCATTCTCTCCAGTTGGATGCGCCTCAATCGCCCATGACATCCAATCGCAGGCCAGATCGCCACGGCCTTCCGCCGATGCGGCCGGTTCCTGCCGCGGGGCCGCCACGCCACCCAATAGGTCCCGGCCGCCTTCACTCGCCGGGTCACGAACGCATCCCCCGACTCGAGGAACTCCCAGTCGTCGGGGAACTCGATCTCGCCGTGCTCCGGGTTCCACGGCCCCTCCCGAGTCATGTAGCTACGCGCAGAGCCCGAGCAGCGGATCGAGACCGAGGTCGCGAGCCGTGGCACACTCTTGCTCGGCCATTGCGGACTCGCCCAGCGAGGAGTGCAGCCACCCGAGCCAGCCGTGGATCAACGCGAGTCGATCCTCGTCCTCGTGCAGCTCGCGGGCCGCTTCGTACTCGGCGACGGCCTGGCGGTAGTCGGGGCCCGGGTCGGTTTCGCTCGCCGTATGCACCAGCACGAGGCCGAGTCCCATGTGGGCTTCGGCGGCGAGCCGCTGGACCCCCGTGTTCATTTCGTCGCTCCCCGGTGGTGCATACTCCGAGACGACCTTGCGGTACTCCTCCTCGGCGCGTCCCCACTCGTCGGCACCGGTCAGGCTGCGGCACACGTGGATCCTCCCTTTGCCGTACGCCGCCTTGGCGTCGATCTGGGAGACGGCGGGGCGGAATGCGGCGGACTCCGCGGAGACGTACCAGTGGTACGCCTCGTCGAGCACCGCAACGTTGATGGCCGCCGGGTCCGCCTCCGCGCCGCAGCCCGACAGAGCCCGGACGTTCTCGCCCATCCCGACGTGGGCCCTTGCGAACGCATGGTCGGACAGTTCCAGTGCCCGCTGGTAGTTGACTCCGGCTTCCGCTAGGTCACCGGTCTTGGCTGCGGCGTTTCCGATGAACAGGTACAGGATCTCCTTCCCGTCCTCGTCCCTCCAGTCCGGCGAATCAGCCTCCCTGAAGGCAGCGAGCGCTTCCCCGTACTCGCGGCCGCCGTAATGACTCAACCCGATGACGAACTGGGTTAGGGCCTCGGTACGCGCCTTCAGCGTGCGGCGCACCTCGGCATTGGCAGTGATGCTGCCGGCCCCCAACTCCGACCCCAGGATGCTGGAGCCCAATGAATGATCGCCAGCGAGCTCCTCCGCCCCCGCCAGCGTCTGGTCTCGAGCATGGATGAAGAACTCCGGCGTGAACGCTTCGTCGCTCAACGTCCCGTACAGGATGACGTGCGCCTGGATCGACGCCGCCATCTCCTCCGCCGCCTTCGCTCGCGCTGGACGGGTGGCTCCGGCCAGGGTGCCGACCTCGGCCGGTCCCCGCACCTCGAACCCGTAATCGTGCAGCTCGTTGAGGGTCGAGAGCTCTTCATCGACACGTTCGAAGATGTCGTCGGCCAGGCTCCGCGACCTCTCTGTGACCATGACGCTTCCGTCGACGGTTTCAGTAAACGGAGCGACCGCCACATTGAAGAGACCCACCATGGGGCCGGGAAGGACTGTGACGAACACGGTTCCTTCTGTACTGGCCCCGGCGGCGTCGGTGGCTCGGAATCCGAAGCGGTCTTCTCCTATGAAGTCGAGGTGCGGCGTGTACGTCACTCGGCCACTTCCGGCGTCGACCACGGTACCTTGGTGCTCGCTGCGTCCGTCGAACGCGACCACTAGCGACGCCGCGTCCTCGTCTGTGACCGATGCGAGGAGATCGATCTCGGCAGTGCCGTTCTCCACGACTTCCACGACCGGGTAGTCGATGACTGGGGGCAGGTTGTTACCGCGCAGCGCGTCGACTACGGCGACCGCGGCGACGGTTGCCACCGCGGTGACTCCGACGGCAGCCGGCCAGGCGTACGCCGACAAGCCGAGCCAGCGTCGTCGCCACCCGCCGATGCGCTCCCGGAGACGGGCGACGTCGTCGGCGAACGCCGGTCCGGGCCGGACCTCCACGGCCTGGTGGTCGAGCAGGTCCCGCAGTTCCTCCGGGAGGTCTTCGCTTGCCGGGATCCCGGCCCCACCGACCAGTACCGGGACAACGTCCACTTTGTCGGTCCGTTCCAACGCGACCATGATCTCGCGCCGCACCCAGTCCTCCGGGTCGTGCAATCGGGCCCGTCCGGTGTCGTCGACCCAGTCCGGGCCGATGACCACCAGTACCACCGTCGCGTCCGCGATCCGGGCTTCGAGGACTTCACGCCACTTGGCGCCCGCTGGAATCCGTTGATGGTCGAGAAAGAGCTGGCGGTATCCCCGCGACAGCTCCCCGTTGAGCTGGGCGGCGTAGCCGGCGCTGTCCTTGCGGCGATAGCTGATGAAGATCTTCCGCCCACGGAGTGCACGGGCGACTCCCGCCCGGAGACGCACCCGGGTGCGAACCTCAGTCTGTCCGTTCGACGATGAACTCGGCATCCCAATCAAACCAGGACATGCTGCCCTCGGGCGGCGGCTCCACTATCAGGCCGTAGGAGCCAGTGGGGTCGGCCAGCGATGTGGCGATCGCGTACGACCCGCGCCCCGACCTGTCGGTGGCCACGCGGATGCTCGTGACATAGCTGTAGTCGCCGGCGAAGGTCGTTCCGTCAAAATAGACGTAGGTTCCGGGATCCTCGGGGTCGATCCAGTAGATGTGCAACTCCACCTCATCGAGCGGGGCGAAGCCGGCCACTCCTATCCTGAACTCGGTTCCAGCCGGCCCGATGAACGGTCGCGCATCGGAGGTGGCATGCTCCGCATCCACGACCTCGAACGTCGTCGCCGCGGCGCGGTCCCCCTGTTGGGCCTCGATGGAGTACGAGCCGAGCTCATCGGTGGGGAAGGGGTACCAGAAGTAGAAGTTGGCGCCATGCTCGGAGTCGATTGCCAACAGGTTCTTCTCGTCGAGCGACGGCTCCTCCTCGGTGAAGCGGACACCCGACGGCGAGTCGGTAGACATCACGATCGGAAGAGCCGGATCGAAGCCGGGCAGGCAGAAGAACAGCGCCCCGCTCAAGGGCACGACGTCGACACCACCCTCGTACCAACCCTGAGGAACCACCTCGGGACCAGGGCCGAACGCTTCGCGGCACGCTCCTTCGCCGCCGTTGCCGCCCTCGTGGACGTCCAGCTGGGCAGCGACCGCGGCAGGCGGAGGATCGCGCCGCTGGAGGAGGCTCCCGGGAGCGTGAGTCGTCGTCGTGGCGGCGGCGGCTGTGCTGGTCGTGGTAGGTGCGGTGGTGGTCGTCGTCGGGGTCGCGGTGGTCGTGGTGCTCCGGGTGGTCGTCGTGGTGGCCGCAACGCTCGTGGGCGCCATAGTGCTCGGAATTGATGTGCTGCTGGCGGCGGTCGCCTCGGCTTGTAGCTCTGTCGGTTCGGCGCCGTCGCCGCATGCACCTATGAGAAGGGCCACGCTGACAATCGCGAGTCGGCCCCTCCCCGGACGTGAACGACGTCGCCCTGGCACCTGCTTCCCGGCCGTCATCGCTGACCCCCTTTGATGCATGCCGATGTTGAGACTCCATCACAGATGCTGCCGAAATCGGAGCTATCAGGACAGAGGCCGAGGCCTCTAGGTGCCATCACAGTAGGCCGCTGACCGGATGAAACCAGGCTAATTTTGGATGAACTGATCTCAATAGCCACACAATGGCTGGTCGCTACTGGCGGCCCACCCTCACCCCGGACACAGCGGCTCCGGCGGCAAACATCAGCGCGGGTCCGTCGGGGTGGGGTGGGCTTCGCCATGCTGGGTGATGAGCTGGCGAAGGGCTTGTCCGTCAACCAGATCAGCGGCTATGCGCTAAATCGCCCACCGCGTCAAATCGCACCTAACGAAGCCTCTTTGTGTCAAGGGGATCTTTTCGGGCGCGGCGAGGAGGACCGGCGTTGCCGGTCGTGGTGTAGGTTGGGGGTTGGCCCGGGGTGACTGAGCGGAAGAGCCGGTGATCAGGATGCGAGGCCGGCCACGCACGCGACAGAGACGTTCCTGGGTGTCCCCCGGGCCTTACCCCGCGGCGCGGTGGTGGTCGGCG
>JBFGLM010000130.1:0-4916 GCA_041576165.1 Acidimicrobiia bacterium | reverse complement strand
GCTGCGATGTCTTGCAGGTCGGGGTCGATGTGGTCGAGGCTGGTCGCTTCGACCCGCCACAAGTAGCGATCGATCCACGCTGGCGTGTACCACCCACCTCGCCCGTAGCCGGTCTGGGCGATCCACGGCCAGACCTGCGACGGCGGCGCCGCAATCGTCACTCCGTGGGTGAGTTGCTGATCCGGCTGTGTGATCACGTCGTCGCCGGGAACAGGTCGGTTCGCCTCACCCGGCTTCAGTCCCCAGCCCCGCATCGCCACGGCGCGAGCCAGCAGTGTCCACCCCACCAGCCCACCGATTGCGCGCCGAGTCTTCCGCTGCCATCCCATATATCCCTCTCGCTGCAGCGAAACATGGAGGGTCGGAGCCGACCAGGGTCGTCAGTCCCTATCCCCAACCCAGCTCGTGGAGTCGTTCGTCGTCGATCCCGAGGTGATGCGCCATCTCGTGCAGCACCGTCTTGCGGATCTGGGCTGCGAGGTGGCGCGGGCTGCGCGCCATGCGAAGGTGCTCCTGACGGAAGATGCTGATGCGATCCGGAGACGCGGCGAAGTAGTTCATGCCCCGGTCTTTCAGCATGATGCCTTCGTAGAGCCCCAGCAGGTGAGCGCCGTGGCTTGCCTGGTCGGGAGTGGGGTGGTCCTGGACCACCACGTGGAGGTTGTCGATGCGCTCCAACACCCACTCGGGCAGCTCATCGAGGACACTGTCGACCAGCCGCTCGAATGCTTCGAGATCGCCGCGGAAGGCGAGATCGGGATCGGGATCGGTCGGCACGGCGCGAGGTTAGGCGCGCCATGAGGCTTAGCGGCGGGACACGGCCGGGCAACCGGTGGATGGGTGCAGCTGCCTCAGTCGGCGGGTTCGACGTTGCGGTTCCTCACCGAGGCCGAGGCGACTCTCTGCGAGAGTCGGGTACCGACTGCGCCTTCGCTCCCATTGCCGCCGGCCGCATCCCGGGCTTCGGCTTCGGGGTCGGCGTCCTCGTCGTCATCAGCATCGTGGGGTTCAGCGTCGGTCGTAGCTGCCGTCTCGGCGCGGATCGTTTCGTGGGCCACCTGCAGGCGGCGGTTCAGATCCTCGATGGTGTCCCAGGCGATCGCCAGCTCGCGCTCCATCGGGGCGTCGGCCTTGCTTTGGCTGAGCCGTTGCCTGATGCGCAGCGACTTGGCTTCGGACAACCCGTAGCCGATGCCGCCGCCCACGATTGCGGCGAGCAGTATCCAGAAGATGATTTCTGAGGCTGCGTAGATCATCGACCCTCTACTGATCGGCAGGAATCAACTGAAACCGGAGCAGTTCTCCGTCGCCGGCGGCGGGCGATGCGGTTATCCGCCCTGGATGGATCCCGAGCCGCACCAGGTGGTCGGCGATGGCGTCAGCTCGCTCCCTCGCGAGTGCGGTCCCGTCGACATTGCTGTCTTCGCGGAGCGTCACATGAACCCCGACCTCGATTCGCAGGTGGGGATCGGCCTGCATGAGCTCGGCAAGCAGCTCGACGAGCCCGGCCAGCGCTGCGGTGGGTCTGACTCGGTTGGCGTGGAACGCCCGCCCCCCGGACGCGGTGCCCCCGAGGCTCTCGCCGTCGAAGCGGAGAGTCCACTCTGCGGCGCCGCCGAGAGCGTCAATCAGCTGGGGGAGTCGTGCCAGCAAGTAGACGTCGGCGGTGGTCTCGCTCCACCGCATCCGATTGCCGATCTCGACGTCCTCATCGCCCTGGGCGGCCGCTATCACCAGTGCGCGACGGATGTCGGCGTTGGGCACGGTGCCTTCCAGAACGACGGTGCCGTTCCCGGGAGAGATGATCTCGAGGTTGGGTAGGTCGAGACGAGTGAGGGTGACTTTGTTGTCGATGGCCACGTCGGGCCCGAGGATCTGGGAGAGCCAGGTGGCCGCCAGATCGAGCACCGGCTGACTGATCGCCTCGCCGGTGAGGGTGGCCCCATCGGCATCGAGGGTCAGTTGAGGATCGATCAAGAGGGGGAGCACGGCCACGGACTCAGCCGCGCCGGCGAGCCAAGGGAGTGCAACCAGCGAGCTGTCGACGAACTGTTGGTTGACCACATTCGAGCCCCACAAGCCGGCGGCGGAGTCGGTCACTTCTTTGATCGTGCCGGCGTCGGGAACGGCGCCGCGCAGGGTGATGGCGCCGTTTTGAACGACGGCGGCGAGGTGGGCGCTGGGCTCGGGCACGGCAGTCGTCGGCGGAGTCGCAGCCGACGGTGGGAGGCTGCGGCCGCTGCCCTCTTGCCACGTCACGCGAGACACGCCCCCCATGTCGTGCAGCACGGCGACTGCCGCTATCTGGTCATTGGTGCTCAGGTCGGCGACGATCGTCGCTTGCCGGCCGCTGAACGTGATGTCTTCGATTGCGAGACCGGCCTCGGTCAACGCCGCCCGGCTCGACTTCTCGAGGCTACGTTCCTCGGCGCGGATGCCCCACGGGACAGCTATCAAGATGATCGCGCCGAGGGCGACAAACCAGTGCCGCAAGCCCCGCAGCACGGGCCAGATCTCCCAGTTGCTGGGATGGGCGGCGGCGAGCTTATCGCGCAGTTCATCCATACGCCGTGTTTTCGGCAGGATCATCGCAATACAAAAGGCCTCATCGTGCGCAGGCGTCGCGGTGGTCCGCTCGCACCGGGTGCAAGCCCACGGGAGGCCCCGATCGCCTCGCAGTACCTTCCGGCCGGCGGACTATTCTCAGGCGAGCACAGCGGGCGCTTAGCTCAGCGGAAGAGCGCTGCCTTCACACGGCAGAGGTCACTGGTTCGAACCCAGTAGCGCCCACCACTTTGGAATGCCACGTGTTGGTTGGTTTCCTCAGTCGTGTCGACGCATTCTTGGTGTCCCGGTCGCGAGGTTGACATTCATCCCGGGTAGCCCGAAATAGTGGTCGATATGGACACTATGCGGACACCAGACGGACACCATCATGCGACGAGTGAGCGTAGCGGCGCGGCCCTTCCTCAAATGGTCTCGCTATCAAGGGATCTTGGACGAACGGTCCGAACACCTGTTGGTGCGTCCCCGGGTCACGGTCACCTCTTGCGGCCGCTAAATCACGGTCGACGAGCTCTGCCTCCTGGTGGATGAGGCAGAGTCGTTGTCGCCCCGCCACTACGCGAGCCTCGGGTTGCGACCATCATGGGCATCGAGCAGTAGAATTGTGAGGTGCTGGAATTAGCGATTGGATTCACGCTGGGCGCCGTCTCGGTGGCTCTCGGCCTCCGTCAAAGGCCACCAATGACGTTCGAGCCCGCGCCCGGAGGGCTCCTCCGACTTCGGAATCTAGGCGCTCACACAGCGGTGGTCCTCCGCGCGTCTATTACCGATGAGGACGGAATTGAGCGCCCGTTGGATGTGCCCTATCCCGAAGAGTCGGCCATGGGTCAGTTGACGCCCACGGAAGACAAGCCGTGGTGCGAGGGTCAGCTACTTGCTCCAAACTGGGACTACTACGTCCAGACGTTCGGCATTGAAAGGATCTGAGAATCAGATACCGGTTATCGGGCGTATTTGGTTACCTTATCCGCGGTACGCTTCACGCCCCGGGTCCATCCTGCTGACCAACGCCTCTGTAACGTTGCTCGATGGTCGACCGTGGGAGCCAATCGGGCGCCGCTTTCCCCGGTCGACTTGGTGGGCGACCTGCGTTTCTGACGTCCGCGTCAATCCGTGAGGTCAACCGTGGCGCCCACGCTCTCCCGCCAGTGGGTTTTCGCAGGCGCGAGACGAGACCCGTTTGTAGGGGTACAAGCCTCTCCCTAGGTTTCTAGTGTGGGGGATAATGTCCCCCACACCTGTCGGCCGACAGCACGTACGGTGTCGTGTTGAGACGGTACGCCCGTAGCCCATGGTTCATGGTCGGATTGGGCTTCAGCCGGCAGCCACGAAGCCGCCAAATATGCACTGGTTAGGCTCGTCGGTCCGGGGCGGCATGATGATGTCAAGCCTGTCAATCTGGAAGACGGCGCCGTCCAGACCGGTCGCGTACGCTTGGACGCTTCTCATCTGGAGGCTGGTTTGTGCGGACTGAGAGCCGTATTGGCGAGTCGGTCCGGTCAGCAATCCTGCGACCGTGTTGTCGTACCACTGTGTCTGGTGGTTTACCCATACTTCTCCGAGGTAGCCGATTCCGCCTCCTGGGTCTTGGGCACAACGCAGCTCTAGCGAGAACCCATTGTCGAAGGTACGAGTGTCAGTCTCACCGGGTGCCAACACCAGAAATACCGACAGCACGGGTGAGTTAGGTCCTGCCGGCCCTTGTGGGCCTTCCGGTCCGTCTGGGCCCTCCGGTCCCTCTGGGCCCTGGGGTCCTTGAGGACCGATAGGTCCCTGTACGTTCCACGACACTTGCACCGAGCTGCCCTTGCAGGGCGATGTCGGCTCGGTGCCGAGCTGGACGTTTTTCAAGTCCCCGCCTGGGGTTAGGCACCCGGTGAATACCTCGCCTTGGGCGTAGGCGTACACCACCCCGCCGAAAAACACCACAACGGCAGCCAACAGCATCCCGAGCCGACGCATAGCAAACCTCCATTCAGCGTCACGGTTCCCGAAGCTACCGAACAGGGTGGTGTTTCGCCGATTAGGGGCCTTCGGCTTGGCGTCCTAGCTCCTGCTCGAGGCGGGCTATTTCGGGTCGCGACAGCATGGACCGGGACATGTATGGTTTGTGAGTCGGGGGAGATGACTCCAGTGGCGGCGTTCGTGTTGGGTGCACTCCCGAACACCCCACCAGTCGTCTCCCTCTCTGTGCGGCTCTCAGCGAAAACTTGCGCATAGTCATTGGCTTCTCGATCGAGAACGTCAATGACTACGCGACGCATAACAACCTCCATTCCGCAGTTACTCGTGAACCTACGCAATGAGGTATCCGTCGTGCCGGACCATTACGGGGCGAACTAGGGGGCTTC
>JBFGLM010000129.1:0-5346 GCA_041576165.1 Acidimicrobiia bacterium | reverse complement strand
TACTCCTGGTCGAACCAGGCGGTCTCCACCAAAGCTGCGTGTTCGTAGTAGCACTCGTCCATCAGCGGGACGACCAGGCCTTCGTCCGCTCCGGGGACGGGGCGGGCCCCTCCCCCGAACTCGATCCCGTCTTCCCGCCAGTGGAAGGGGTCGTCATAAATGACGCCATCGATGGCACCCATGCAGCGATACGAGGCCACTACCGCCTGTTCGACTTCCTCTCTCGTGATGACACCGTCGTCGATGGCAGCCTGCTGAGCGGCAGGGATACCGTCCGCATACATCGTCTGGACCATCCAGCCGAACGACTCGAGGTGTTCGGGGCGGCTACAGGCGACGAGGACGAATAGCAGTGCAAGGAGCGTGCGTGCCATCTGCGCGACGGTAACGGGCGTCCGGCCTCGGTCGTAGGGTCGAATGGTCGAACGGAACGGGTCTAGAACACGCCCGTCAACAGGGTCGTCCGCCCGCCGGCGGACACAGGGTTCGGTCCAACCACCGCGTACGCCACGCTCACTGCGCCCGCGTCGTACAACCGGTCTATGCCGGCGACCGGGTCGTGGGCGACCACGCGCCGGCGGTCGGCCTCGCCCACGTACCAGGCGGACGTCGGCGAATGCATCATCCCGGTCTCGGGACGGTAGACACCGATCTCGGCCGCCCCGTCGCCATCCCAGTCTCCAGCGAATGGGAAGTCGCCGTCATCTCCGAAAAGCGTCCACCAGTCGGCCACCCCGTGTCGGTTCGAGTTCTTCAGGTAGAAGATCTGCTCGGTTGGTCGATATACGCCAACCGTGTCGGTGCCATCTCCATTCCAGTCGCCGCACATCGGGACATCGTTGGCGATTCCGTAGAAGAAGGCCGTGTCGGCCACACCGGTCGTGTTCGAATTCCGCAAATACAGGTAACCGTCCGAGGGCCGATAAAGGCCGACGGTGTCGACTCCATCCCCGTCCCAGTCGCACATCAGAGGGATGTCTTGGGGGACGCCGAAGTAGATGTCGCGCCGATCACCGGCAGCTGTTCGCAGGCGCCATTTGCCGTTGACCGGATCATGCACCGCCGCACTCAGAGAGGGCGGCAAGGCGTTGAGGTGTATTCCGAGTGCCTCGCCCCGGTTGCCGAGACCGTCGACGGGCGTCACCTCTACGAGGTCGACCCCATCGGTCGGCTGGGGAACGGCGACCGAGGTCCCTGCCACCTCCAGTGTGGAGTCGCCCATCCGCACCTCGTAGTTCAGGGAGCTTCCGGTGTCATAGGCAGGCTGCCACCGGATCTGACCGTCGACGAACTCGAGCTCGGCCCCGGCCGGCCACCGGGGGGCGCTGCTGTCGTGGAAAGCCACGGTGAAACGGTCACCTGACCGACCGGTGACCTCGACCAGCACCCCGGGGGCGATCTGGGCGCTGTCGCCGACTGTGAGCACGTGGTCGAAGGAATAGGCGGCGGCGCCCAGGGGCTCGACCCTGCGGTTGAGCCCGGTGCATTTGGTGATCGAGCATGCTTCCGTCGTCTCATCCACCCGGTGAAGCGTGACGCCTTCCGCCCGCCCGTCCAGGTCCACGTCGTAACCCGCCCGCACCCGAACGTCGAGCGTCACGGCCACCCCTGGCGCGGCGGAGTAAACCGCCATCTGTGTTTCGTCGGAGCCGATCGGCCCAATCGTGACGACGTCGCCGGGCGACGCCATGTAAATCTGGTCGAAGTTCAGCCATCCGGCGGCGTATCTGTTGATGGCCGGGGTTCCGATCAGCTCGGTTCGGTCTCCGGTGCCGCCGCTGAGGATGTCGATGCGGTTGTCGTATTCGGCCCAGGTCCCGGTCGTCAGACCGGTGAAGCTGTGGCCGAGATGGAAGGAATGGCCGATCTCGTGGGCGGCCGTCATCAGGCGTGGGCTGCCGCCCGCGAGGGCTTCACCCTCGAGCAACACCGAGCGATGATTATCCGGGTAGGTGGTGCTGAGTCCGGGACACAGCGTGCCCGGGCACCAGGTGCCGGGGTGGGAGAGACCTCCGTCGCGCGCCTCGTTGGTCACGATGATGGCCCCGGTGGCTCCCGTGTCGACCGCGGTTCTCACCACCTCGGAGATGCAGCGGTCCCGGGTGGCGGTCACGATCTGGGCAGGGGTGAACGTCGCCTGATATCGACCTTGCGACAACCATGAGAAATACGGGCCGATGTAGTTGTTGAGCACCTGGGCCGATCCGATGGGTGTCACCGGCAGGGATCCGCCCGGAACCTCGCACACCCACACCTGCCAGTCGTGCGATCCGACACTGTTGGTGGTGAGCGCCGGGCGCGAAGCTATCAACCCTGCCGGATCGTCCTCATACGAATCTCCGCTGGCTGCGCCGGCCGCGCTCGACGCAAAGGCCACCGCGAGTGCCGCGAGACCGCGGAGCACCCTCCCCGTGTTAGCCATGCCATCAACGTATCCAGGGTCGCGAAAACTGTCGATGTCGTACGGGGACTAGTTCGATCGACCTATGTGCTTGTCATGAAGAGAGACTGTTTCGAACCTGTCGTGCGATTTCTGCGAAGCGGGCGGTCTGGTCGACCATGTCGGAGTCGGGCCAGAACACGAACCCGTCGATGCCGTGTTGGCCGAACAGCTCGCTCAGCTCGTCGACCCACTGGGCGGGTGGTCCCCGCAGGAAGCCCTCGCTGGGGCCATCGGTGATGACACCGTTGACATTGCAGATCCGCCTGATGTCGGCGGGATCGCGGCCGGCAGCGGTCGCCGCCTCGTCGATGATCTCATTCTTGGGGATCAGTTCGGCCACCGGCATGCGCGGAATCGAGGGAATCCAGCCATCGGCTTTCTCGCCCAGGAGCCGCAACGCTCGCGGTCCGTACACCCCGAGCCAGATATCCATGTCGTGTGCTGGCTGCGGTCCCGGCTTGACGCCTGCCAGTCGGTAGTGCGCCCCCTCATATCGGACGGAACGTTCATCACTCCACATGAGGCGGATCACGTCGATGGCCTCTCCCAGCGCCTCCAACGACTGTCCGGGAGAACGGGTTGGTCCACCCATGGCTTCGATGGCCTCCCAGAATGCTCCGGCTCCCAGCCCGAGCTCGAACCGGCCGCCGCTCAGGATGTCGATGGTGGCCGCAGTCTTGGCCAGCACCGCAGGTGAACGCAGCGGCAGGTTGGCCACATCGGGAAAGACCGTCACTCGCTCGGTGCGAACGGCGACTGCGGTCATCAACGCAAACGTGTCAACGAACCGCCGTTGATATGGATGGTCCTGGATCCCGACCAGATCGAGTCCCTCTGTGTCGGCGATCCGCACCGCTTCCCACAACGTGTCGAGCTGCGATGCGTCCGGAATCGGAAAGATTCCGAACTCCGGCGTACGCCCCATGGCAGATCTCCCCGGTGAGCGAACCTCGACGTCAACCTACTCGCCCGGTATCGCAGCCGCTCGGCATCGGCTCGCACCGGCGCAGCGAGCGTCGAAGTTGGAGGCCGGGACTGAGTGCTGTTCAGCGCTTCGCTTGCTCCAATTCGATCTCGTGGATCCGGCGTCGGCCGGCGGCGGTGACCGTCAGCTTTTGTTCGGCTACTTCCAATGTCTCACCCACCTGAGGAATGCGACCGATCAGGGCGAGCACGAGGCCGCCGGCCGTGTGCCAATCTCCGTCGGGCAGCTCGATCCCCAGGGCTTCTTCGATGTCGACAATTGGCACGCGGGCGTCAATGCGCCATCGTCCTGCAGAGATTTCCTCGATGGTGCTCTGTCGCTCTTCCCCTTCGTCGGCGACCTCACCCACGAACTCCTCGACCACATCTTCGATCGTCACGATGCCGGCCGTGCCGCCATGCTCGTCGACCACGACGGCGAAGTGGCGGCCTGACTGCTGCATCTCGCGCAGCATCTCCAGGACTCGTTTGGTTTCCGGAACGATCAATACGTCTCGGACTAGCTGTCCTACAGGTTCGTTTCCACCTTCGGCCAAGTGGCCAGCCAGGTCTCGCAAGAGCACGACCCCGGACATTTCTTCGGGGTCACCCTGATGAACCGGCAGCCTCCGGTGCCCCGACTCGAGTGCGAGGTCGAGCGCTTGGTCGGCCGGGGTATCCGAAGATACCGACACCACATCTATCCGAGGAACGAGGATTTCGTCCACATGTTGGTCACCAACGCGGAACGCCCGTTCCATCAGCTTCAGATCGCTGGGGGCAATCTCGCCGCTCTGGGCGGCCTCGGCGGCCATCCGGCGCAGTTCGTCTTCGGTTACCCCGGCAGTTCCGGCGATGCCCTGCCCGGGAGCCTGCAGGTCCGCGAACCAGATGAGGAGAGACACCACTGGGTGCAGTGCGGACCTGAGCAGCGAAACCAAGGGCGTGACGGCTTTCGCAACACGGAGCGGATGTCTCACTGCGAAGGTCTTGGGTATCGCCTCGGCGTAAACGAACATCACAAGGGTCAGCAACACCGAGGCAATGGTCACCCCAAGGTTGCCGAACGATTGTTCCGCCAGCAAACCGGTCACGGCGGCCGCCCCGATCTGGACCATCAGCACCGTTAGCAACACCGTGTTCATCACTCGGGGCAGGTCCTTGATCAGCTGCAGCAGACGCCTGGCGCGTCGATCACCCTCTTCGGCGAGTACTTCCACCGCCGTTCGCCGTACCCGGAGGAGAGATGCCTCGGCTGCACCGAGGTAGACCGCCATGCCGAGGAAAAGCACGAGCAGTAGAAGCAGCGGGAAGTTCACGGCCACCATTCAACGATAGGCACTGTGGTTGTCCTTGCGCACTGAACAGGGAACCTTTGGACTCCTTGGGAGATGGTGCAGACTCAGCTGGAGCACACAGAGCATCACTCAGAAACCGTTGCTGCTCAAATCTCTTGGCGTCGGGCTGGCGCGGCGAGCGGAGGCGAGCCGCATCGGGAGGAACGTTTTGAACCCGCCCCCGAACGCAGGTGAGGGGTTTGTTGGGCAGGTGCTGTAGGTGAGAGCACAAAAGGCATCAGTCGGTGGGCGGAAGGCGATCCCGAGAGCTAGCAGTTTGGAGAAGCTGTTGCTACTCCAAGTCTGCCGTAAGGGCTTGGGGCCGGAGGCCCCAAACCGGCGTCGGGCTGGCGCGGCGAGCGGAGGCGAGCCGCAGTTTTGAGGAAAGCGTTTTGAACCCGCTCGAACCGAAGGTGAGAGCACAAAGGGCATCAGTCGGTTCCCTATCCACCTCAAACCAATCCAATCGTGCCCAACACGTTTGTCGGGCTGGTCGGATTTGAACCGACGACCCCTTGGTCCCAAACCAAGTGCGCTACCAAGCTGCGCCACAGCCCGTGGCGGCCACAGGTTACTTGAGGACACCTGGCCAGATGAGGCCCG
>JBFGLM010000128.1:0-5429 GCA_041576165.1 Acidimicrobiia bacterium | reverse complement strand
CGCCGCCTTCTCTCGCCGTACGAGTGACATCGATCGCCGCCTCGACGCCAAGCTCGGCAGGTTCCGTCATGACATGGGGCGGGAGCCGACGCGGCGGGAGCGGTGGCGGCTGGAACGCGAAGCCGTCATCGACAGCCGTCCCGGCAAAGACCACCACGGTCACACCGCAGCCGATCTCCACGAGGGCTGGCGTCAGAGGCTCCACAGCCTCGGTCTGGAACCCCGAGACCTGGTCACCCAGGTGACCGGGCGCCGGCAGCGTCGTCTCGGTATCGACCAGGGGATGGCGGCGTCGATGGTGGACGCGGCGCTCGGTTCGTTGTCGGAGCGGCAGTCGACATGGCGGCCCGCCGAACTGGTCCGCGAGCTCGCCAACCACGCCCCCACGACCGTGACGGTCGACCCCGACCGGCTCGTCGGGTTTCTGCAGCGCCTCGCCGACCACACCGCCGTGACCCGCTGTGTCGATCTGTCGCCGGCGGTGCCCGCCGGGGTGGCGGTGCGGCGGGACGGGCGGCCGATCACCGAACCGGCCACCACCCGGCTGCTCACCACCCAAGCAATCCTCGACCAAGAAGCGGACCTGCTGGAGTGGGCCCAGCAGCGACGGCGTCTCAGCGATAGCCTGCCGCCACGACCCGTCGCCGTACCCGAGGCGTTGAACGCCGCCCAGGTGGAGGTGTGTGCGGCGGTGGCCGGTTCGAGACGGTTGGAGTTGATCGTGGGTCCGGCTGGGACCGGGAAGACCACCGCCCTCAGCCCCGCCGTCACCGCACTGCAACGTCAAGGCCGGGCCGTGTTCGGGGTGGCCCCCACGGCAGCCGCAGCCGATGTGCTGGCTTCGGAGACCGGGATGGCGGCCGATACGGTGGACAAGTTCCTCTACGAGCACACCAGACTTGACCGGCCCCCGGCTGAGCGGTTCGGGTTGCCGGTGGGGGCGACGGTGATCGTCGACGAGGCCGGCACCCTCTCCACCCCCAACCTCGCCCAGTTGGCCCGGCTCGCCGACCACCACCACTGGCGCATCGTCCTGGTGGGGGATCCGCGGCAGTTCTCCGCCGTTGGGCGGGGTGGCATGTTCAGCCACCTCACCGCCACCTATGGCGCCATCGAACTCGACCAAGTCCACCGCTTCGAGAGTCGCTGGGAGCGGGCAGCGTCGCTGCGGCTCCGCACCGGC
Source organism: Acidimicrobiia bacterium (assembly GCA_041576165.1). Taxonomy (GTDB): domain Bacteria; phylum Actinomycetota; class Acidimicrobiia; order Spongiisociales; family Spongiisociaceae; genus JBFGLM01. Next base: position 4,246 of record JBFGLM010000128.1, on the reverse strand, counting down.
GACCCCACTGTTCTGGTCGAGTACGACCGGCGGGGACGGCTCCACGACGGCACCGCCACCGACATGCAACATGAGCTGCTGGACGCGTGGCGGCAAGCCAGGGCCGAAGGCGAATCGGTGGCGGTGATGGCCAACCGCACCGCCACCGTCACCCACCTCAACCGGCTCGCCCAACACGTCCGCATCCGAGACGGTGAACTCAACCCGCACGGACCCAGCCTCACCGTCGGCGGTGGGCAGCGGGTGTTGGTGGGGGATGAGGTGGTGACCCGCCACAACCAACGCCGGTTACATACGGACCGGGGGGTGATGGTCAAGAACCGCGACCACTTCACCATCACCGCCATCCACCACGACCGGAGCGTCACCGTCACCGGCCGTGGCGGCACGGTGCGTCTCCCCGCCGGCTACGTCGCTCGACATGTGGAGTTGGGGTATGCCCAGACCAGTCACGCCACCCAAGGCCGCACCGTCGACACCGCCCTCCTCCTGGTGGATGCCCCTACCGACGCTCGCGGCGTCTACACCCCCATGACCCGAGGACGAAGAGCCAACCATGCTTACGTCGTCACCGACGACAACCAGACCGCCATCGACGTGCTCACCCAGAGCCTGGCACGGGACTGGATCGACCACCCCGCCCTGGCTCGCACACAACAGCTCGAGACCGACCCGGCGGCCGTGCCGGTGTGGTCATCGCTGCAGACAACCCGTCTCGGCCGAACCTGGCAGCCGTCGCCGCACGGCACGGCGCAGGAACCCCACTCCGTCGAGCCTGGACCCGTCGAGCAGCCAGAGCACGAGCAGCGCGTGTGGCGGCGGCTCGCCGAGATCCAGCACCGAACGGCCCAGCAGCGCTCCGCCGAACGGACCGTCGGTCGAGACACCCCCGGCCTCGAACGCTGATCACCCACCGCCACCTCACCCTCGACATATCAAGGCGGTAGCGCCTAATGCCGGTTCTCGCGCGCATGCCACGCAGTAGAACCGCATTGCTGGGCGGTCGTTCTGGGCGGGTCGGTAGCGGCTCGGCCGGAGGTGGCCTCCTACGCAGGTTTGCCTGCTCGTTCGATCGGTGGCTGGGGCCATTCTCCGGTTTGGAGCTCTTTGCTCGGGCCGTAGTTCCGGAGCACGATCCAAAACGGCCCGTCGGGTGCCGGCAGCCAGTTCGACTCCAGGTCAGGTCCCGGCGACGCTGCCTGGACGTAGATCGAGACCGAGCCGTCCTGGTTGGTCGTCAGGCCCGGGGTGCGGCTGCCGATCGAGTATCGGTTGATTGGATTGGCGACCAGCCACCGCTCGGGGAGTCGGTACATGGTCATCGACCAGAAGTACTTCACGGGCGGCGTATTGCCAGGCGGGAACGTGATGGTGTAGTTCCACTTTGACCCATCAGTCACCTCCCCTTCCGAATCGACAGGGCTGGCGAGGTACACGGCCTGGTTCGCCCAGTTGCCGAAGATCCCCATCAACACTCCAAGGGCACGCTGGAAGTAGTCGAGTCCCGAGCCTGCCTCGCTCTCCTCGGCGGTGGTCGCGTCGCCCAGCGAGGATCGTGTCTGGAACATGCGCGTCGGCACGATGGGCCGATTGCTGGCATGGAGGAGTTCCTTGCGGGCATCCGACAAGCCGGCCGCGAGGGCGTCCCGAATCTCTGGATCGAGCGCTGCGGCACCCCGCGCCGCACCGGCCGAGACTCCGATTCGGGCGAGGTCGTCGAGGACGGCACGGTCTTGCTCGTGGGGTTGGACGTGCTGCAGCAGGAAGGCAAGATGGCTCCAGAACGTCTCGGTTGCTTCGGCGCCTTCTTCCCATGCCGGCCAGTCGATGTGGGGGGCCGGCTGTGGTGCTGCGTTGCCGAGGTAGTTGCTCAACGGTTGCAGCGAGAAGCCGCGCTGGATCTGCTGCACGTTTTCGAGATCGCTCATGTCGTAGAGCTGCACGCGGGTCAGGGTTCCCAGGAACCACGACTCGCCACGGATGACGCGACGGATTCCTGCCGGCGTCTCACCGTCCCAGTCGGGCCCGACCAACAAGTAGTCACCGCCGTCGTTCCCGTCGAGGACCGATCCCGGGTTGTCCAGCACGAAGCCCCACAGATCGTTCCATTGGCTCGTGTAATAGCGATCGCCCCCGATGGGGGGAAGCGTCAGCACCTGCGGCTCCGCCCGCAAATCCACCCACGCATACGCGTACGGTGTGTCGTTGTTGGGTGTCACGATGTCGGTGTCCTCAGGTGAGGACACACCGAGGTGGAGCCACTCTCCGAAACCGCCGGCGTAGCTTGCCGAGGCTGGGTCGATGGCCTGCACGTACATCGTGCGGTAGTACATGACCAGGGGGTAGGTCACGATGTATGCCCGATGGGCGATCGCCCGGGCGTCTTCAGCGCTTGTCTGAGGCATAGTGGTCTCCTCCGTTCGGGTGGAAACTCGCTCGGGTCAAGGAGCTTTGCGGATATCGGGGAGCACCCAACTGCGGTCCATGAACCGTGCGGTGGGTGAGTACAGCCGGAAGTACGGGAACCAGGCTCGGCCGGCGACAGTCGGGATCCAGTTCGATTCGCGACCGGCCGGCGGGTTGGGACCCATGAAGATGTCGACGGATTGGTCGTCGTTGGTGACGATGTCGGTACGCGACGAGCGATCTGCAATCTGCTGGTCGTTGCGAATGATGCAACGGGTGGCCACGTCGTACAACGTGATCGACCAGAACGTCTCGGCAGGGACGTCGGGCGGCACATGAAGGACGTAGTCAGTCCCGCCGTCGAGCCAGTCGCCATCAGCATCCTTGTATGTGCTGAGGTAGACCTGCCCCCAACCCGTCTCCTGGCCGTGCATCGCTACGTCGTTGGTCACCGCCTCGTAGAACCAGGCGGCTCGCTCGTCCAGCTGCTCGTGATGGTCGGCTCGCTGGTCCCAAGCAGCAACCGTCGCGAAGTGCCAGCTCACGTCATCGACATAGTGAGCACCATCGACCCGCTTTTCGAAGTCCAACGCCTTCGTCATCGCTTCGCCGACGAACGCCGCCTCGCTGAGGATCCGCGTCTGGCGCTCGTCCGGGGCGAACGGCCGACCCTTCTCGATGCCGAGCGGCTTCAGCATCGCCATGAAGAATCGGTCGCGTTCGGCAACCGCCTCGGCGTTCACGCTGTCGGCCAGGCGTTCCCAATACGCCATGCCCCGCGGTTGAGCTGCCAGCCACGGGCGACCGTTCGGAGTGAGGTACCCGCGAGGTTTCGGATTCGCCCGCTCGGCATACGGGTAGATATGGATCCGCTCCAACAGACTCTGCCGAACATCTCGATCCTGCGACATCAGTCGAACCCCAAAGAAGAAGTTCATCATCGGCGACCGATGCACAGCGAAACCGTTCGCTGCGGCGTCTTCGGGTACCTCTTGACCGGGCCCGACGAAGAGATACTTGCCGGGCTCGGTCGCCTGCGTGATCTGGACCTGCCACATGTCGTGGGCAGCTCCTCGCAACTCACCCTCGGGAAGATCCACGACGAAGGGACCCTCAGCGGCGAGGTCGATGAACACAAGCACGTACGGCGTCGTGGTGTTGAACGTCAGCCCACCCAGCTTGTCGCCGTACGTCTCGGCGAAGACGATCTGACCGTTGGCGGCGCCGAGCTCGTGGATATTCGACCATTGCCACTGCACAAACCCGATGAGCGGCACGGCCCAGATGTACGCCTGCAGGCTCGCTGGAAGTCGAGCTCATCGTACAATCTGCCCAATGTCTCGTCGGTTGGGTATCCGTCCGCGAATTCGTGCGTGAACGCCAACTCACCGACCCGAGTCTCGTAGTTTGCTGTCATGATTCGGCGACCTTTCTCCCAGAACCCCTCGGCCGAACAAGAGGTATCAAACCGCCAACGCACGACCACCGCAGGCGCAGTGCCCTACATCACCGCAAGAGGCATCCACGTGAGGCGGCACGATCCTCATGATGCCCGACGCCTGGGTGACGGGACATCACCCAAGTCGTTGCCGGGGAAGGGCGCCGATGTCTCGAGTGGTCAACGACCCGCACCGATCATTGAATCCCGAGCACGAACGCCCACTTCGCCGAGAGCGCTGGATCGGCACCTACGCGCTCGGGCGCTCATTGTGCGTCGACCGCCGATAGTGGCTGGCGCGGGCAACGGGCGGCGGGCGCCTTGAAGCATGGTGGTGCCGGGCGTGTTCGAGAGCTTGGTGGCCCCTTGCCCGGTGATCGACGGGTGCGTGACCCTGTCAGG
>JBFGLM010000127.1:0-5611 GCA_041576165.1 Acidimicrobiia bacterium | reverse complement strand
TGGCGCGCACGATTGCGACGCCCGATCCCTTCCGACCTGCCACATCGACCCGCACGTTCCGTCTGGCTGCACCGGACTTCATCGCCCCGCTCGTACCAACCCTTCTGCACGACGTCCAGGGCACGGCGCCCGGGGTCCAGGTCGAGCTTGCGCCCTACTCCCCGGCGGCTGTCCGAAAGCTCGCCGACGGCCGCTATGACGCCCTCATCGCACCCGATGCCATCCGGAATGAAGACCTACGTGGTCAGCCGCTGGGGACCTGGCCCTGGGCCGTGTACGGTCGCGAAGGCCACCCGGCCTTCGCCGACTGGTCTTCGGAGGCGTGGTCGGACTACCCCCACCTGCGGGTCCACACATCAGGCGGTCGCGGGCAAAGCCCAATCGACCGGAGGGCCTCTCAGCTCGGCATTCGCCGCGTAGTCGGGGCCATGGTTCCGAACTTCTCAATGGCCGCGCCGATACTCGCCCAGACAGACCTGCTACTCACCATGCCGTCGGTAGCCATGGCCAACACCGCTGCCGCCTTTCACCTCGACCGTCGCGAACTACCGTTCGACCTTCCCCACATGGGCCTATCGCTGTTCCGCAGCGCTGCGGACGGGGACGAGCCGGGGGTGCGGTGGTTCCTAGAGCGGGTTGCAGCCGCCTTCAGCAGACTGGATGAGAATCGGTAGCGGCGTCAGCAGGCACGCACGGGAACGGAGCCATGGCCACCCTCGCAGCCCCTGGCGCTGGACCCGGCACCAAAACACTCACGGCGGGCAGCGATACCGAGCACCCACCAGCGCGCGAGATCCGGCAGATCGTGCGCATCTCGTGAGGGACCATCGTCACGATGGGTGTTCGACGACCCGCTCGCATACGTGCCGATCCAGCGCACTCGGCGTGGCGGGCGTTCGCATCCGGTATTTGGTGTTCGGCGTGGCTGGGGTGGTCAGGGGCCGCCGTCGGCGGGCGGCCCCTGCTTGGTGGTTCAGGCGACTCATGCCTCCGGCGTGCAGAAGACCATGTCCAACTGGACGAACGCCGGGACTTTGCTGTTGTCATCAGGCCTCGCCCTGTCTGGCATTGCATACAGGCGAACCTGAAGCTCGTGCAGACGGCGGCTTCGAGCCTGGCGACCGGATTGGGGCGGCCCCGTGAGCGTTCGTGTACATTCAATTGGAGGGCGCTGAGGGCAGCGAAGGGAGTCGACGGCGGCATGGGAGTGCGCTACGGAGACTGCGGGTCTCAGAGTTCTTGCTCGGTAAGCCAGCGGGGCGCTGTGAACTTCCTGAGCAGGGTGCTTGCCGCGCTTGCGCTTGTCTTCCCTGTCCTTGTGCCGGAACGACCCCTGTCTGCGCTGCCGACCGAAGTCGTGAACCTCGAGTTCGCCTCGAATAGGTATTTGCCAGCCGCCGGTGACGGCTTGGTGGTGTTCGACGTCATTGAGTTGGAACAAGGGACGGACCTCAATGGCGACGGCCTCGTGACAAATGATCGTGTGAGCCAGCTGTGGGATGCCGCGACCGGCCAAGTCGTCAGCCTGGGCGTAGCAGCCTTCGCTGCCACCATCAAGGCGGAGGTGGTATTTGACGAAGGCCTTGCCCTGTTCGCAGCAAACGAGATTTCCAACGGAGCGGACTTCAACGGCGACGAAGTGCTGGCCGACGACAACGTGATCCACGTGTGGACCCGGGCCGGTGGTGTGGAGAACCTGGGTTTCACGGTTGCGTCAGGCGCCACGGACGGAGGGCATTTCGCAGCTGGGGGAAACGCTGCCCTCTTCCTCGCAGATGAGAACGTAAACCATCCGTCGCTTCTTCCCGGAGCCGATGGCCAGGATCTGAACGGCGACGGCGACGCCGACGATCGTGTGGCGGTTGTTTGGCGCCCGGCGACCGGCCTCGAATCGCTCCAGGTCAGCGCAGGACCGGCCTTTGGTCTCCGCGGGCGAGTCGCCGAGGATGACGGTTTGTTCGCGTTCGGCACTGATCTGGAGGGGACGTTTCTCGACCGTGTCGCCGTGTGGGATTCGGCAACGAATACCACCAAGTTCATTGACGACGTGGACTACCTGGAATTGACCCAGCTGAACACCATCGCTGTCAGCGATGGAAACGTCGCGGTTGTTGCGAACACGACCAATCCGGGAGGCAACGCGTGCCATTTCGACTTCAATGTGTGGGACTGGGATACCGAGACGCTTGTCGAATCCGGCTTGCCCACGAATTTCGGTGGGGGCAGTCAGGGGATCTTCCCGCTAGACGGTGGCAATTTCGCCTTTACCGTGAACGAGTCGTTCCTGAGCATGAGCGCATGCATGGTGCCAGACCAACCGCTCAACGGTGACGGCAAGGCCGACGACCGCGCTGTCCTGCACCTTTGGGACAACACCACGAACACAATTGAGAATTCCGGCCTGGCGCTGAATACCGTCACCGACTTTGCTGCGGGTGGCACGTCGATGGGATTCGAGGTGTCCGAGGCCGCCCAAGAAGTCGCGCTGAACGGCGACGGGCTTCAGGACGGCGACCCCGTCGTCCACGTGTGGGATGTCAACGACCCCGACCCGATCAACCTCGGACTAGCCGGTGCCGACTCCATCGAGACCGGTTTCGATGTCGTGATATTCGCTGCGGACGAGGCCCGTGAAGGTATGTCGCTCAACAGCGGAGACACCGACACTCTGGATGATGTCGTCCACACATGGACTCCCCTGCACGGCCTGATCAACCTCCACCTCGCACTCTTACCAGGCACTGCAGGCGGGGTTGTGGCCGATGGGGATCTCGTGGGGTTCTTGGCCAGCGAGGCCGGCTCAAGCCTCGGCGACCTGAACGGAAACTTGTCGAATACGGATTCTGTCCCTGTTGTGTGGGACGGAATAACGGCCTCTCAATTTGTCGTTCCGGCGTCTTCCGTTCCGTCTGCCTTACCCTTCGCCCGTCAACCGGCCACGGCGCTGACCGGCGAACACCTCGTCTTCCTAGCCCGCGAGATCGACCTCGGTGATCTCAACTGTGATGGGGACGCCATCGACCACATCATCCACATCACTGGCGTCGGGACTACGCCTCTACCCACCCCGTGCGGCGCCCCGGTGTCGGTGCCGGGGGGTCCGTATGGTCCGGTGGGTGAGGGTTCGCCGGTTGATGTGGATGGGTCGGGGTCGTTTGATCCGGATTCGGCTGGGCCGTTGACGGCGTCGTGGTCGTCGGATCAGCCGGGGTCGTTCGACAATGCCTTGGAGTTGGTGACCACCTATACGGGTGTGGACGAGGGTATGCACACGTTGACCTTGGAGGTGTGTGACCCCGATGGTCTGTGTGGTGCGGCAACGACCACGGTGGAGGTTGTCAATGTGGCTCCGGTGTTGGAGCCACCTACGAGTGATGGTCCCCAGGTCGAGGGCAGCACAGTCACCGTGTCGGCCGATTTCACCGACGATGGCGTCGCTGATGTGCATGACGCCACGATTGATTGGGGGGACGGCGACGGGCCTCAGGCGGTGAGCGTGGTGCAGGGGGCTGGGTCGGGCATGGTGTCGGGGTCGACCAGCTACGGCGACAACGACAGCTACACCGCTGAGGTATGTGTCGATGACAGTGATGGTGGCAGCGACTGTGCGTCGGTGATGATTGAGATCACGAACGCACCGCCTCAGCTGGATCCGTTGACTCCGGTCAGTGGAGTGTCGGGGGCGCCGGCCACGTTGGTGGGGCCGACGTTCACCGATCCTGGCGGAGACGATACCCATGTGGTGAGCATCGATTGGGGTGACGGCAGTCCAGTCACGGTAATTGACCCTGCGACAAGCCCGCTCGCTGACCGGACCCACACCTATGCCAACCCGGGCACTCTGACTGTCACCGTGACCGTCACCGACGACGATGGCGACAGCGACACCCTCACCACCACCGCCACCATCGCAGCAGGTGAAGCTTGCACCATCGAAGGCACTCCAGGCAACGACGTGCTCATCGGTACTCAGGATCGAGATGTGATCTGCGGGTTCGGCGGTCACGACACCATCACCGGATTAGGCGGCGACGACCTTCTCCTCGGTGGCGGCGGCGACGACACCATCCTCGGTGGGGCCGGCAACGACGAGATCGATGGCGAAGCCGGAAACGATCGGCTTTTTGGTGATGCCGGCAATGACACCATCACAGGCGGACTTGGAGACGACACCATCCTCGGCGGTGACGGAGACGACTTCCTCGACGGGGGCAGCTCTTTCCTTCTGCTCGGCGATCGGGTGAGTTACGCGGACGCGCCTAACGGCGTGAACGTCGACCTGAGTCTCTCCGGTCCACAGCAGACGAAGTGGGGCGTCGACACGCTGTCGAATTTCGAGAACCTGTTCGGCTCCAACTTCAACGACTCGTTGCGCGGAGATGGTGGCCCGAACCGCATCTGGGGTGCCGATGGCGCAGACTATATCGACGGCCTCGCTGGCGACGACATATTGTTCGGTGGCGACTCTGCGGGGGAAGAGTCCCAAGGCGGAACCGACGAGATCCACGGGAGTGCCGGCAACGACACCATCTTGGGCAATGCCGGAGCGGACCGGATCTTCGGAGGCCTCGGCCAAGACGACATATCCGGAAACCAAGGTGATGATGAGATCCGCGGTGGATCCGGGAATGACATGCTCCGAGGTAACGGAGGCGATGACCGTGTGTTCGGCGATGGTGGCGATGACGTCATCAACGGACTCTCGGGCAACGACAGGCTGTTCGGCGGAGCCCAAAACGACAGGATTCTCGGCGGTGCGGGCAACGACATAATCGATGGCGGCACCGGCCAAGACATCATCGGAGGCGGCGCTGGCCGAGACGAGATCGATGGTGCCGGTGGCGGAGATATCCTCAATGGCAATTCCGGCAATGACATGCTCTTCGGGGGCGCGGGGAACGACATCCTCAACGGAAACCAGGGCTCGGACACACTCTCAGGTGGAATCGGAGACGACACCCTCAACGGGGGCAATGGCAAGGACACCTGTTCTGGAGGCCCGGGAAACGACACGGTGACGAACTGCTAAGGACGGCTCGGGGGCCTTTTGCCGTGGCGGCGCTGAAACCACCTGTAGGCGTTCAAGGTCAAGCTGCTTGCCTGCTTGAAGCTCCGCGAGCCGCTGCGGTCAGCAACTCCTAGCTCTCGCGAAGCGGTCGCTACCGGCTTGAGCTTCGGGATGGACCGATCACTGCTACCAGGTCGCCTCTTTGATCGATGGCGGCAAGGAGACACACCGCTGCGCACCCGGCACTGCAGTCAGCGAGGCTAGGAGCGCGACCGCTAGAAATTAAGTGATCGAGAGCCGCAAAAGTGTGACACGCAAAGTGCGCGACTGATCCGCCACCTCCGGTGGTGGCTACAAGTCACCCGCACATAACGCGCGCTCCACATCACAGGCCACAGGACGACATCAGCGCGCTATCCGGCACTATGCGCCACGTGTCAGATACACACATCAAGCACAGAGGTGACGCCGGTTCACTGCTTGCGGGTCCGATCTGGTTAACTTTGCGGCCGCACTCGAAAGGGGCGTCGGCGTGAACTCCGATGATTCAGATCGGCGCCGCATTCCGGCCGCGGTGTGGTGGCTGACTGTGGCGTGGCTGGC
>JBFGLM010000126.1:0-5616 GCA_041576165.1 Acidimicrobiia bacterium | reverse complement strand
CTTCCCAATCGGACAGGTCGCCGTCGACGGCGATCGCCACCGGGAAGGGCGCGTAATACGTCTCGCCCGGCACTGCGTCGGGAGCGAGCAAGGCCGGTGTGGCGACCTTGGCGGCCGGTGTGGTGGACGTCGCTTGGGTCGTCGGGGACGTCGTCGTCACCGCCCCTTGATCGGTGCGGGTGCAGCCCATGGCGAGGAGCAAACTCAGACTGAGACCGGCGAGGAGCAGAATCCGGGCGTCCCGGCACGGCGGGCGTGATCGGGCCGGGACAACGGGGCGCATGTCAGTCGCCCCCCACGGGCACGAACGCCCGAACCATGACGATCTCACCCGAGCGGGCGAAGACCTCGGCGCTGGCCCCGCGGCCGACCCGCAAGCCCGGGCGGCGGCGGATTTCGCCATCAGCGAAGACGATCTCGACCCCGACCTCGCCTCCCGTTCCGGAAACGATGACGGGGACCTGGCACAGGGTCATTCCCAGCGATCCCTCGTCGAGCTCGATCATCTTTGGTTCGAGGTCCAGGTCGTAGACGCACCATTCTTCGGGTTGATTCAGCAGCTCGCTCTCTCGGAGAAAGCGTCCATCGAACCGGATGTCTCCATCCTCGACCCGGACGCCCAGTTCGAGGGGTCGCGTCAGGAGTTCCTCTTTCACCAGCCCCGTCATGCCAGGCTGTTGTGCCCCGGCATGGCCCGGGGTGTGAGAGTACGGGTCGGTGGGGATCGCGCCGTATTGCTCTGCGGTCTTGTTGAAACCAAACCCCGATCGGATCCGCCAGTAGGCCTCGACCAGCCGGTCGACGACCGCAGGCGGTGCGCCGGCCGCAACCGAGTCGAGCACGGCTTCCTGAACTGCCACCAGCAGCTTGGCGACCATGTGCCAGTACACCGATCCGATCCCCTCGAAGGCGTACATCGATCCGGAACGACCGGTATAGGCCCGATGCCGGAACACGTTCTCGTAGGTCTCGAGGATCGCGGGGCGCGCAGCTGCGACCAGGCCGCCCCATGGGTCCTCCTCGGCAAGGCGGTCGAGCGTCCCTTCGAGCTCCGCGTCATTGATGAGCGCGGGATTGAACCGGAACAGGCCGTCGGCGTCGGTAGTGATGATCGAGCGGTCGCCCGCGGCGACCATCCTCTCGAGGAGCTGGTTGCCGTGGACGTCGCCGGCCGGCACGACGTTCTTCTCGAGGAATGACCGCGGTTGTCGAGCCGGGTACAGCATGAAGCTCTGCTGGTCGGCCCGATACATGGCGCTGGTGAACAGCGCATCGATCACTTGGACTTGTTCCTCGGGCGAGAGCACTCCACAAGACAACACGGCCACCTGGCCCTCGAGCATCTCGTGGAGCGGCTCGACCGACGCGAGACCATCTGCCGTGAGATGGATGAGGTTGTACGAAGGGTAGAGGCCGTCGGTACGTCGGCCCTCCTTGATCGTGGCGTCGAGGTGGGTGAGGGCTGCGTCGCACAGCTCCACGACGGCGCCCACAGCGACCTGTGTGACGCCGCTGAACCCCGACCGGTAGATACACGACCGGTAGTCGGAGAAGGCCCACCCGAGCTCATCCAAGAACTCCCGCCGGCGCGCGTCGGCCGCCGCGTTCGATGGAATCGGCTCGGTATATTGGAAGACACGCGCCACCCGGGCCAGCCAGTCTGCCACCTCCTGCGAGATCGCGATCTGGGCGATTCCCGATTCCTCGATGAGTGTCCGCAGATACTTGAGATACTGGCGCAGCTGATACACGGTCACCATCGATAGCCCGAAGCCTGCTAACGCGTTGTTGGCGTCGTTCCACTCTGGTCGTTGAGTGTTCAGCCAAATTCCGCCGTTGGGCACGAAGTTGGAGAGTTTGGTCAGGGCCGGCACGAGGAGCTTCTCGAAAAGTGTGACCAGATACACCTTTTGATCGTCGCCCCACAGCAGCTTTCCTTCACAGCCCACATGACGTGTCCGTTCCGCGGTCCTGGCCGCCGCGGCGTCGTCGTAGCGGATCGTGGACTTCGGATCGCGCACGATCTCGTCGTAGGGAACGATGCGGTAGGGCACATCGGCGTACGAAAACCGGCGTTCGTCGAGCAGTCGCGACACATCGCCAGGGAAGTACCTGTCGTTTGCTTCGAGGAGGCGGAGCAGGTAGACGATCTGGTGGTCGCCCCAGTACCCGATGTTGCTCCATGGATCGTCTGGGTTGGGGATCTCCCAGTCGATTCCGTCACGGGTGATCCGATAAGGGTTGAAACCGTCCGCGGTCGACGCGTTGACAAACACGGAGATGATGGACGGCAGGTATTCGGGGAAGCTCATGCACAGCGCCTCCCAATTCTGGAAGATGTCGCGCCAGTTCCCTTCATAGTGGGTGATGGTGTGGCCTGCCGAGTCGCGTACCCGGATTGAGAAGGCGTTCCACGGACGGCTCGGGTCGCCGTGACGACGCGAAAAGCCGAAGGGCAGGTATTCGTAGCCCAGCCTGAGTAGATACACGTCGTCGGTGTTCGCGATCTCCTCCAGCAGTTGACGGCGGTCGATCGTCTCCGGCAACGCCTCCAACCAGGACTTGTGGCGCTCCGCCACCCCGCGGTTCCGGTCGAACACGAACTTCGCGAAGTCAGCCGTTTCGATCCGGTAACCGTCCACGGGAATGCCGCCGCGCATGACGTTGTACGTCACATTGGCGACCTGATGGGCGGTGGCGACCCGGTCTCGCGTGCGCTGCAGGGCATCGGCCGGGGCCATGAGTTTCACGAGCGAGAGCGTGGCCGCACCGATCGATGCCCGGATCTCGTCGTCGAGATCGAGTTCCGAGTGGAGCTGCCGTCGCAGGCCTGCCACGTCCACCTGGTCCTGTGCGACATCGGCGACGATGTGCCATGCCGTCTTCTGATCAGGCTCGAGTTCGACCCGGCCGGCCAGCAGGTATGCCCCGGGCCGGCCGGTGAGGAGCGAGCCGTCGGGAGCCGCGGTTCCGGCATCGAAAGATGTCAGCGCGTCGGGGTTCACCGACACCGACGCACCATCGAGGCCGATCGACCAGGCGACCGAAGCTCGCAATACTTCAACAGGTTCCGGCCGATCAATGACGGGCGATTCGAGCGAGAACACCGCGAGGCGTGCAGCGGGGTCAATCACCTCGCTGCGTTTGTACGCGTTCGCGAGGTTGCTCATCCGCTGGTACACCGACGGATCGACCCCGACGGGGAGCAGGTTCATCAGACCGTCGACCAGCTCGATGCGAACCAGCCGGTCGCTGTAGCTCATCAGGGACGCGGTGCGGATGAAGCCGAAGCGGTCGCTGCTCGTCCACCGGTAGCGAAAGGTGAGCCCAAGTTCGGGGTGTGTCTCGTCGAAGATGGCGGAGTTGCCGACCACCGACTTGTACAGGCAGCGTGTGACCCCGGGTGTCTTGACCGGATGGAAAGGATGCCAGGGTTCGTCCCGGTTTCCGATCTGAACCCGTATTGCGGTGACGGGCCCGACCCGGCCGGCGGCAGCGTGCAGCCGATCGTCCGTCTCGTACGGAAACAGTGCCCCTGCGGCGTCGCAGCGCCCGGCGGTCAGACCTCCCGTGCTGGACAGGAACATCCAGCGGTCGCCGTCGCTGACCACGCTCATGAGGAAGGGGGGCATCCGGTCCACGTCGGGTATGGCGTAGAAGCCTTCGCCGTCGATTTCGACTAGGCCCTCCGCCACTGGTAGGCGGCCCGCCAGGGATTGGACCTCAGTCATCTGGAGGTCGCCGGTTCGGCGGGAGTTCCCACGCCGCCTCCGGAGGGGCGGCTGATCTGGTTTCGAGCGGTGGCGGTCACGGCGCGACGCCCTCCGCCACATCTGCGGCTGCCCCCGGCGCGAGGCCATGTCCGAAGCGATACAGCGGCTGTTGGTCGGGCGTATCGAGATCGGCGGCGGAGCGTGGCCACGGCTGGGGCAGCCGGCCCTCGAAGCAGAAGCTCCCTAGCAACAACCCGGGCAGTTCGGTGGCCTCCGTGCCCGGAAGCCAGGCTGCCACTACCGCGTCAGCCCGGTCGATCAGGTCCGGCACCACCACCGGCCGCCCCGAATAGATCACCAGTACCAATCGGTCGCATCTGGCCCGCATTCGCTCGAAGACCACGCGATCCTCCTGGCGCACGGTGGGGACCGCGCGGTCGCCCAGACCTTCCGCATAGGGGTCCTCGGCCAGGCACACCACTCCGATGGGCGCGCGATCCGCGTCGGGAAAGCTCCCAGTGGAGGAGTAGCTGACGCCGGGCAGTGCTGCTTCGAAGGCTTCCCGCAGCGTGGTGCCGGCGGTGATCTGGCCGGACGCTCCCTGCCACTCGACGGTCCATCCGCCGCACTGGAGGCCGATGTCATCGGCGGCGGAGCCCGCGAGTTCGAGCCGTTGGGGGACCGGCTGGAGGGGAAGCGTTCCGTTGTTGGCCAGCAATACCGCGCTGCGTCTCGCCGCCATGGCTGACAGCGTCCGGTGGTCGGAGCTGCCGACGACGCTCAGCGGTGGACGCTCCGGCCCCTTGCCGTCCGGGCCCAGCCCGGCTTTTACGGTTAGGATCCTCCGGACGGCGTCGTCGATGCGCCGCATCGGTATGCGCCCGTCTCTCACGGCCCGCTGCGTCGCGTCAATGAAACGCCGGAAATCGAAGGGCACCATCACCATGTCGATGCCGGCGTTCAACGCCGCAGTCACACAGCTGTCATAGCGGGGGTCGATCTGGTCGAGCGCCATCCAGTCGCTGACCACGAACCCATCGAAGCCCAGCTCGCCTTTCAATACATCGGTCAGCAGGTGGCGGTGGCTGTGGAGCTTCTCCCCGTTCCACGAGCTGTAGGACGCCATCACGGTCGGCGCGCCGGCGGCAATCCCGGCCACGTAGGGCAGAAGATGTACCGATCGCAGGAGATCCTCGGACACCCGAAGATCGCCCTGGTCGATCCGCCACTCGGGCCCCCAGTCCTTCCACCAGTCGACCCACGGCGGTGGCGTGACCGAGTCCCAGGTCGTGCCGCCGTCTCCAACAAAGTGTTTGAGGCAGGCCAGCACTGGGACCGCATCCGGGTGCTGTGCTTGGAGGCCCGCGACGAGGGCCGCGCCCAGTTGGGCGACGACGTCGGGATCACGGCTGTAGCCCTCGTAGGTACGGCCCCACCGTATGTCGCACGGCACGGCGACGGTCGGGGCAAATGTCCACCTGACCCCCGTGGCCGCCATCTCCTGGGCTGTCGCCATCCCGATGCGGCGTACCAGATCTTCGTCGCCCGCTGCACCCAGTCCGATGTTGTGCGGAAAGATCGTGGCGCCGCGCACGTTGCTGTGCCCGTGGACCGCGTCGACCCCGTACAGAACGGGTATACCGAGCCGCGTGTCCCGGGCTGGTTCGAGGAACGAGTCCACCATGTCCGCCCACGACGCCGGGTCGTTGGAAGGCGGGTTGCCGCCCCCTCCGCTCAGGACCGACCCGATGGCGAAATCGGCCACTTCGGCCGGTGTGATGCTGTTTTTCTCGACCTGCGTCATCTGGCCGACCTTTTCGGCCAGCGTCATGTCGGAGATGAGCTGTTCGATCGACTGCTGGTCAGGGGTCACTGGAACCTCTCCACGAAAGCCGGGCTACGG
>JBFGLM010000125.1:0-5624 GCA_041576165.1 Acidimicrobiia bacterium | reverse complement strand
TCGGCGTCGTATCCGGGCGTTGAGCGCCGAGGGTCGCCTCTCGGGAGTGATCCTCTCATTGATCCCGCTCTTCTTGATCGTCGTGATCTTGATCTTCAACCGCTCGTACCTCAATGAGCTGACCGGTACGACGCCAGGTCGTGTGATGATGGGGCTCGGACTCCTCGCCTGGTCATTTGCTGTTCTATGGATGCGCCGCCTCGTGCGTCTGGTGTTCTGAGTAAAGGAAGGTGTAAGAGGATGTCGTTTGAAGTAATCGTGGCAGCCGCCGCAGTGGCGCTTTCGATTCCGCTGCTCTGGTACTCCGTGTCGTCGACACGGCAGAAAGAGAACACGCTCAACCTGGCTCCTGACGGCCGGCAAATGGCGGACATGCGTCAGCTCATCCTGGACCAGGGTGCAGGTACCCGACTCGTTCACCCCGGACTCCGCACGCTTGCCTACCGTTTGCGCGAGATGAGCCCGATCGGCCGCATCGAACGGCTGGATCGCAAGATCGAACTCGCCGGGTTGACCCATACGTGGTCGGTGGACAGGGTCCTGCTGCTCAAGTTCTTCCTCACCGCTGGCATGGTGTTGTTGGGCCTCGGGCCCCTCCGGTCGGCCCCGAGTTCCTTGCTCCTCGTACCGCTCCTCGCGTCAATCGTCTACTTTCTCCCCAACGCCGTCATTTCGAATCGGGCCGAGAAACGTCAGGCAGACATCCTGCGCGAACTGCCCGATACGCTCGACCAGGTGACCATGGCGGTCGAGGCCGGGATGGGGTTCGAAGGCGCCATCGACCGGGTGGCCTCGGCCGGAGAGGGGCCGATGGCGCATGAACTGCTCCGGTTTCTCCGAGAAATGCAGCTCGGTGTTCCGCGCACCGAAGCCCTGCGCAACCTGGCCGACCGCACCGACGTCGACGACCTGCGCAGTTTCGTTTTTGCAGTCATTCAGTCGGAGAACTACGGCCTCCCTATGGCGCAGGTGCTGCGGGTTCAGGCCGCCGAGCTCCGTGACAAACGAAGGAACCGGGCCGAAGAACGGGCGCTCAAGCTCCCGGTATTGTTGATCTTTCCACTGGCTTTCGGGATTTTCCCGGCGCTGTTCATCGTCCTGCTGGGTCCGGCAATGATCCGCGTGTATCGCGACCTCATTCCGGTGCTGCGATGACCAGCGTCGTCGATCCCACCAACGTCAATGCGGGCCAACCGGTCGTGCTGGCCGATGTGGTCACCGGTCTCGATGACATCCAGGCGGTCAGCAGTTTGCCCACCGGATTCCATCCGCTGGACGAGGCCCTGGCCGGAGGGCTGCAGACCCGTGATCTGACGCTGGTCGGCGGGGTGCCGGGCATCGGCAAGACGGTGTTCACACTCCAGATCGCGAGGAACCTGGCCCGGGCGGGATATCCGGTCGTCTACGTGTGCTACGAGCACGACGAGGCCGCCCTGGCCGGACGGCTGATGGCCCTGGAGATGGGCTTTGCGGAGGGCGTTTCGGTGTCGGATGCCCAGAACGCTCGCGAACTCCTCAATGAGATC
This sequence comes from Acidimicrobiia bacterium, assembly GCA_041576165.1. Classification (GTDB taxonomy): domain Bacteria; phylum Actinomycetota; class Acidimicrobiia; order Spongiisociales; family Spongiisociaceae; genus JBFGLM01. The sequence goes on along the minus strand of JBFGLM010000125.1, from coordinate 4,098 downwards.
CTGCTCGGCCAGCGCAGCCTCGAGCATGAATATGCGCAGAACGGCCTCCTGCGATTCGCGGTGGGCGAAATGGCGCGCTACGGCCACAATCTGAAACTGGTGCGGGCCTCGAGCATCGATACGGGTATCGATGAGATCCGCCATTTCAGCACCGAACTGGGTCCCGGCTCGGTCGTGTTTGTGGACTATCTGCAGAAGATGCCGATTGGCGGTGAGTGGACCGACGAGGAGCGTTCCATCCGCCAGGCGGAATCGCTCAAAGAACTCGCACTCTCGCTCGACGTGTCGGTGGTTGCCATTGCCGCAGCCGAACAGGCCGGGCTCCACGCACGCCGGCTGCGGCCATATCACCTCCGGGGTGCGGGCGGATTGGCCTATGAGGCCGACCGCGTGATCATGCTCAACGAGAAGCACCTGGCCGTGTCGAAGCGGCACACGTCCGACTCACTGGCTTACGAGGCGTTCCGGCGTTACATGGTCTTGAGCGTCGAGAAGAACCGGCACGGCCAAACGGGTTTCGACATCGAATTCCTCAAAGATCTCCAGCATTTCCGGTTCGATCCGACCGGGCGGTTCGTCGAGGAGAAGCTGATCGACGACCTCTTCTACCAGGACTAGCCGGAGCCGGCCGGGGCAGAGTTGGGCCGATCCAGTCGTTCCTGTGGGCCGGCGCGACATCCCGGGGCAGGGGAGTCGACCTCGAATTCTGCAGCACCGACTTGATGTGGGTGCGGACCGTATCTACCGAGGTGTAGACGATCCGGGCCGCTATCGCCGGCACAGCGGGCCCGGGCTGTCCTCCGCTTGGTGCAAGGTCTCGGCCCCCGAGCTGGGTTGCTAGGCGGAGATCGGGTCGACCCAGCCGTTCCTGTGGGCGAGCGCCACGGCGGCGACCTGAGAGTTGACCTCGAGTTTTTGCAAGACCGACTTGATGTGGGTGCGGACCGTGTTGACCGACGTGTAGGACGAATCGGCGATCTCGCTGGCGCTCCTGCCCTCCGACAGCTCTGCCAACACGGCCATTTCTCGAAGCGTCAACCGTTCGTATTTGCGGCGGCGCTCGCGCTCTGCTCGCGCCACCTCTCGAACGATGAGCTGCATCTCTTGCCGATAAGCGCGTGAGATGAATGGATGACCGCGCCCCAGGTTGGTGATCACGGTCACGAACTCTTCGTAGGTTTGGCTCACGTTGAGTACGGCCGCAGCCCCGGCCACCACGCACTGCGCTTCTACGACCCGGTTGATCGGGCACAGCGCCACGACCGGCGTCTCGTGCGCCGCGATCTTGATGATGAGCTCGGGCCGGTCATCTCGTTCGCCGATCACCACGACGTCGGGCTTCGTGGATTGGACGCTTTTGAGTACTTCCGTCGCCGGCGCACTCGAAATGCTGCTCACCGTCATGTTGTTGGTTTGCAGCGCGGCCCTGAGTGACTCGATCAGGAGCCGCTCCTCACCCACCAACAGCACGCGTTGTGCGCCGCTGCGGCCCCCATTGCCCGGTTGCCTCCCAGTCCCCAATTCTGCCACCACGCTTCGTTGCCTCCCGCCTCAGACTCCGCCGCTGAACGACCGTGATCCGTCGATCAGGTTAACCATGCGTGGTCATGTCTGCCACATTGAGTGGCATTTTCTTGGGAACCTCTGTGAGGTCGCGCTTCGTCACACGGTCACAACTGCAACAGCGGTCCAAAAGAGAAACCGGGAGATGACCATGAACGAGAGACCAATCCTGAGACAGCTGCTGGCGCTACTGCTGGTGATGGCGTTGGTGGCGGGAGCATGTGCTTCCGGCACACGCTCTGGCGAAGACGAGGGCTCTGCCACCACTGCGCCACCCGATACGATGGCTCCCACCGAGGGGCTCATGACCCAGGAGGCGCCGGCGGCGGCCGGCACCGACGCCCTTCAGAACCGCCAGATCGATTTCGGCGACGGAGCCGTGGACCCGGTCGTGGTCGTCCCCCAAGCTTTTGGGCGGGACATCATCTATGTGGCCACCATCGCCGTGTCGGTCAATGATGTGGCGGACGCCAGCCGGGAGGCCACCAGCATCATCCAAGGGCTGGGAGGTTACGTCTTCGGCCAGCAGACCTCCGGTGGCACCAATCCCGTCAGCGTGCTCACGTTCAAGGTCCTCCCCGAGGACTTCCAGACCGCCCTGGACCGGCTGGGATCGATCGGCGACATCCGCAGCCAGACGGTGTCGACCGACGACGTGACCGAGCGGATCGTGGACCTGGAAAGCCGGATCCTCACCGCCGAGGCGAGTGTGGCCCGCCTGCAGGCGTTCTTGGCAGAGGCCACGGACATCAACACGATCACGAATCTCGAGAAGCAGCTGCTCGAGCGCGAAACCCAGCTCGAGACCTTGCGAGGACAGTTGCGGACGCTCGAAGGCCAGGTTGAGCTGGCGACCATCACGGTGACCATCAGCCAGAAGCACAGTGCGCCTTCGATCGATCTCTTCGTGACGGCTTACGAAGGTCACAATACCGGGCTGTCCTGCCCGGCCGGTGAGCTGTTCCGCATCGAGCAGGAGACACCGATGACACTCTGCTTCGAAGTCATCAATACCGGCGACACGACCCTGGCAGACGTCGAGCTGTTCGACTCGGCGCTGGGTGTGGATCTGTCCGAGCTGACGCTGGTCAGCGGCGATCCGACTGTCCCCCTGGAGTCCGGCGACAGCTTCACGATGGCATATGAGCTCACGCCGACCGAGAACGTTCGCCTGGTCACCAACGTCACCGGCGTACCCGTTGACGAAGCGGGGGAGCCGATCGGGGGCCGACCGGTGGGTGATACCGATTCGCTGATCATCACGACGTTCGAGCCCGAAGGGATCCCGAGCTTCGTGGACGGGCTGCAGGCGGGGTGGGCCGTGCTGCTCTCCGGCCTCCTGTACGTGGTCCTGATCCTCGGCGCGACGCTGCCGTTCCTGATTCCGGCCGTGTTGCTGTGGCTCGTGTGGCGGCGATGGTCCAACCGTCGCCCTGGGCCGATTCCGGCAGCTCCGGCAGACGACATCGATGAAGAGGTAGGCGACCTGGTAGACGCGTAGACGCCGCTGCCGAGGAAACCCCGGGGCACGTCCGGCAGATCGCCGGCAGCCCCGGGGGCTAGCCTGTTTGGATGGTTGATTTCAAGGACCGGGTGGCGATCGTCACCGGCGCGGGAGGAGGCCTGGGCAAACAGCACGCCCTGCTCCTGGCACAGCTGGGAGCAGCGGTGGTGGTCAACGACCTGGGTGGCGCCGTCGACGGCACCGGGGGCGGTTCCGCCGCAGCCGACGCCGTGGTGGCCGAGATCGAATCCGCTGGGGGAGCGGCAGTTGCCGAGTACTCGTCCGTGGCCACCCCCGACGGAGGGGCCGCCATCGCGCAGAAGGCGCTGGATGAGTACGGGCGGCTCGACGTTGTCATCAATAATGCCGGCATTTTGCGTGACCGCTCGTTTGCCAAGATGTCGGCGGAAGAGGTCGACGTGGTCCTGGATGTCCACCTGCGGGGCGCCTTCTACGTGACGATGGCCGCCTTTCCGCATATGAAGGAACAGGCCTACGGCCGGGTGATCGTCACCTCATCGGGATCGGGCCTGTTCGGCAACTTCGGCCAGGCCAACTACGGCGCGGCCAAAGCCGGGCTGATCGGCCTGATGAACGTGCTGGCCATCGAGGGCGCCAAGTATGGGATCGGGGTAAACGCGGTGGCACCGATCGCAGCCACCCGGATGACGGAAGGCCTGCTGGGGGGCATCGCCGCGGCGCCAGATGCCTTCGAGGCAGCCCAGGTTTCGCCGGCGGTGGCCTATCTCGCATCCGAATCCTGTCCACTGACCGGCGAGATCTGGTCGGTCGGCGGGGGAACGGTGAGCCGGGTGTTCATCGGCCTCGGCCGGGGGTATGCCAAGCCGCCGTCAGACGGTGCACTCACCGTCGAAGACATCGAGGCCCACCTCGATCAGATTCGCTCGACGGATGGCTTCATCATTCCGGTCTCGAGCGCGGACGAGTTCGCCAAGATCGTCCCGATGATCTCGGGGTGAACACGGCCCACCAGACCAAAGAGGAATGGCGGGGTTGGGCGAAGAATCTGA
>JBFGLM010000124.1:0-5692 GCA_041576165.1 Acidimicrobiia bacterium | reverse complement strand
GGCAGTCGCACGCCCTCCGCCGGCGACACGGCGATGCGCCGGTCGCGGACCGCCTGGTTGAGCGTGAGCCTGACCCACCGCATCGTCTTGGCGACGGTCTCGGGCGCGTACCCGGCGGCGGTGAGCTCCGACATCAGCTTGCGCAGCAGCTCGGGGGTGAGCCGGTTGAGGCGCACGGCGCCGATCTCCGCGGCGGCCCGCTCGTGGCACCGCCGGTCCGTCTCGATCGTTCGGGCGGCAAGGTGACCGCGGCCCTCGAGGAGCTGCGCCGAGTAGTCCGCCCAGGCGATGCGGCCGTGGGTCGGGTCGACCCAGAGCCCGCGTTCGAGATTCGCGATCTCGTCACGGAGCCAGCGCTCGGCGTCGACCTTCCGCCGGAAGCTCTTCGAGATCTGCCGCCCGTCCAGAGCCCAGTAGCGCGCCCGCCACGGCTTACTGCGATCCGGACGATGCTGGATGCTTCCGTTGGCCCGTACTTATCTCTGCGACGATGGCCCTGCCAGCGAGTGTGACATGAGAGCGGGGCGATTGGAACCCTGTCGTGGACGACGCCGCCAGCCGCTCGCCGCTCGCCCGACGCTCGAGCTAACCGCAGCCTCGCCGACCCGGTGAGAGAACTGCACACAGTTGCATCATCCGAATGCAGGTATACCCGTTTACTGCAATCTACTAGTTGCAACTGTGTGCGGAACTGGCGGCCTCGCAGCGCGTGTCGGCGTTCCAATCACGTTCCACCGACAGCATCGCCGCCCGGTGCCTTCCGGTGGCGGTCGAGGAAGTCGTCGACTGCCCGCTGCGCCTCGGCCTTGAACTCGCGATACCAGAACTCCTCATCCCACGAGTCGCCCATCGGAGCGTCGTCGAGGTCGTCCTCATAGCTGGTGTACTGATGCCGGATCAGCGCCCGCGCCGCCAGCGAGGCCCGCTCCTCCAACGACAAGGTTCGGGTGCGCCCCACCCGGCCGCTGCCGACCTCACCGGCGTGGCGAGCAACCGCCTCGGCGATCTCGTCGCCGAGGGCGCGGTGGTCCGGAGCGAACGCCAGGAACCGCCGAACGGCATCCTCAAGCTCGCATCGGTGGGCAGCTTCCTGTCGCTCCCGGGAGCGGGCTCCGTACACCCGCTGCTGCGCCCGCTTGTCTTCGGTGGCTGCCTTGCCGCCTCGGCCCGAGCGGACTCGATCGCCTCCGCCGGGGCCCACAACCCGAGCCGGCGCCGATGCGGCCGGTTCCTGCCGCGGGGCCGCCATGCCACCCAGTAGGTGCCGGCCGCTTTGACTCGCCGGGTCACGAACGCATCCCCCGACTCGAGGAACTCCCAGCCGTCGGGAATCTCGACCTCGCCATGCTCCGGATTCCACGGTCCCTCCCGAGTCATGTACACGTCGAGCTGCAGCCCCGTCAGGTCGGCGGCGTCCATGCCCCAAGTCTCGCGCGCAGAGGGCACGCTGTGACGCAGGCCGCTCGATAATGCCGGATACTGAGCGCCTGCGGGTGCGCGGTATCGCTCACGGTGGTGGGTGATCTGGGCGGTTGCCCGTGCCTGGTCGGCGTGCCTGCGCTGGTCCAGGTTTCCAACCCTGACGCCGCAAAGGCCTGGTACCAGTCCGACGACTACCTCACCGCCAAACGCGAACGACACAACGCCGGCGAGAGGACCATCTCGATCATCGAGAGCTGACGTCGAGGCGACTCCGACTCCGCAGTCAAACCCACCGGCCGAGATGTCACCCGGGCGATGGTGTCGCCTTTGGCGGCGAGCCGGGTAGCGGTGGCGGCGCCGATGCCGGCGGCAACGCCGGTGATCAGCATCGTTCGGCTGGGTGTCATCGCGATCGTTCTCGGTCGGTGTGTCGGTTTCGCCAGCGGGCGACCCGGGTTCGGTTTTGACATTGAGGCGAGCAGTAGCGGCGGTTGGTGGCCTGGGAGTGGTCGGTGTAGACGTCGACGCAGGCGTCGGCAGCGCAGGTGCCGAGTCGTGAGGGTCCGTGCGAGTCGACGAACTCGAGCAAAGTGGTGACGGCGGCGGCGGTGAGGGCATCGGACCCGGTTGTCCGATGCCAGACGAGCCGGTACCGCTCGTCGAGCAGATGGGCGAGCCCGGTTGCCCCGGCGAGCCGGTTGAGGGCCGCAGGGGCCTTGGTGGGGTCGGCGAACAGCGGGTGGAGTCGGTTCGCCAGGGCGACGAGGTCATCCGTGGTTGCGGCGACCATGGGCGGGCGCTCGAGCTGGGGATACGGGTTTGCGGATTCGCCGGCGGCTCGCCGGGGCTCGTCACCGAACTCGTTGACCAGATCGACGACGGTGGGCAGCGCCATTTGTTCGACGGGCACCAAATCCGGTAACGTGCTCATAACGTTCAGTACGTTACTGGGCGAGTGGCGTGCAGTCGACTCGAGGAGGCGGCGATGCTGGCTCGTATCTGGATCGGTGAGGTGCCTTTGGACCGTTCCGACGCCTACAGGGATCTGATGGTGTCCAGGGCGCTGCCCGATTACACCGGCACCGCAGGGAACCTGGGAGCGTGGTGTCTACGACGTCACCTCGAAGACCGGGCCGAGTTCGTGATGCTGACCTTCTGGGAGTCGGAAGCTGCGATCAGAGCCTTCAGCGGGGACGACATCTCGGTGGCTCGCTACTACGACTTCGATCCGGAGATGCTCGTGGAGATGCGTCCGAACGCCGACCACTACGAGGTGTTCCGGCTGTGACCGCACGGGCCGCCGGCGAGCCCTGGCCCGATGGTGCGGATGGCGTTTGAGAGTCGCATTATGAGATTGTTATCTTATGATGAGACCAGATGGTCATCTTGATCATAGGAGGCAGGTGATGGGCGGTGCGGAAGTGTTCAGAAGCTATCTGGAGGCGTTCACGTCTGGGGACATCGAGGGGGCGGTGGAGCTGATCACGGACGACTTTTCGTTTGCTGGTCCGATTCTTCAGTCGGAGGGCAAGGAGGCGTTCTTGGCTGGGAGTCAGGCGGCGCAGGCGTTGGCGAAGGGATACAGGATGTTGCGCCAGTTCGAGGACGGCGACGAGGTGGTCTCGATCTATGAGTTTGAGCTTGGTCCGCCGGCCACGCCCGGGAGTGTGCTGATGGCGGAGTGGAATACGGTCCGCGAAGGGAAGCTGGCCTCGGCCCGGTTGGTGTTCGACACGGCACAGTTCATGGCGCTGATGCCCCAGCAGGATTGACGATGGGTGGGGGCCGCCGGCTCGAACCGGCGTATCGGCGTTTGCGGGCTCGAAGCGACGGCGAGTGGGTGATCGACACCTTCGACACGTGGCTGTTGTTCGAACCGGACCGTCATCCCATGTTCGTGATGCCGGTCGATGCGGTTCCCCAGTTGGTTGGTGACGGCGGTGGTGAGGCTGACGATGTGGATGGCTGCTGGGTTGGGCTGGCGGGTCGTCCCGACCGGCGGGTTCGGCTGTGGCCGACCGCACCGTCGGATCTGCCCGAGCTTGCCGGTCTGGTGGCGGTCCCACTGGAGGCGGCAGACGATTGGTATGAGGAGGACATGCCGCTCATATACAAGCCCCGCGACCCGTACCGGCGGGTGGACATACTCGAGTCGAGCTGGCATGTGAAGGTCGCCGTCGACGGGTCAGCCGTCGCCGAGACCGGCCGGCCCCGGCTGGTGTTGGAGAACGGCATGCCACCCATCTGGTACGTCCCGCTGCTCGACGTGGACAGCACCGTGATTCGTCCCGTCGATCTTCGTACCCGCTGCCAGTACAAGGGGGAAGCCCACTACTGGGATGTGGTGACCGCCGTCGGCATCCACGACAATCTCGCGTGGGGCTGTCCGGAGCCGATCCGAGTGGCGGCCGGTTTGGCCGGTCATGTAGCGTTCGCCCCCTGGCATCCCGCAGTGACAACCGCCGTCGACGGGGTCGCTCAGCCTGTGGAGGCCCCGTCGCCGTCGTGGTCGAACCCCTCTTCCCGTTTCGTCGCATGAGTCCCACTGCCAGCGTCCAACACCGCAGCCAGATCCGGTTGCGGTCCGGTAAGACCGGGAGGGTCGGTGCCGGCTGAGGCCTGGGAGGGCTACCACCGGTTTTGCCCACTGGCTCGGGGTCTCGACGTGTTGGGTGACCGTTGGACGATGGTGATCGTCCACGAACTGCTGGCCGGACCCCGGCGCTACACCGAACTCAAGGTGCGGCTGCCGGGGATCGGCAACAACGTCCTCACCGATCGGCTCAGGCGCCTGGCAGCGGCCGGTCTCGTCGAACGGGTTGCAGCCGAGGTGGGCCACGGCGTGCTCTACGCCACCACCGAACGCGCCGAGGGGCTCCGTCCTGTGTTTCGCGAGCTGCGCCGGTGGGGCGCCACCATGCAGATCGACGACCCCGTCCGCCAGATCTACCACCACGACATGACCTACGCCGTGCCCGGCGAGCTGGAGCTCCATGAGTCCTATGAATGGCGGGTTGACGACACCACCCTCACTTTGACCATCGACGGACAGACCCTCCACCAGCGACCGGGTCCCACGGATCGTCCGGCTGTGGTTGTCACCACCTCGCTCGAGTTCCTACAACGCTGGGCCGCCGGCGACACCAACTGGGACAGGGGTCGGGCTGAGGGAGAAGTCGACGTGGAAGGCTGTGAGGACGCCTGGGATCGCATGCTGGTCGCAACCGCCTACCCCGGCCGCCCCACCGGCCTGGCCGACGTCCTGCTGGCCAGACAACATCCCGACCCTGCCGTCCCCATCCTCCCAGAGGCCGAACAGCGAATGCACTGGTCGGCCGATACGCCTTCCGACCGAACGCCCTGAGACCAACCGACCGGCGGCCCCGCAAGCGCCGTCGACACGACACGAGGAGTGAACCATGAAGGAAACCGACTCGCCCGGTGAGATGCTGTTCTGGGATTTGGCCGAGGAGATGTACGCCGATCCCGCCGTCGCCCGCAGCACCATGATGGGGTTCCCGTGTCTGCGCGTGAACGGCGCCTTTTTCGCCAGCCTCGAACCCAGCACCGACCACCTGATCGTCAAGCTGTCCGAGGCCCGCGTCGGCGACGTCATCGACCGGGGTATCGGACGTTCGTTCGCTCCCAACGGGCGGGTCTTCAGGGAGTGGGTGGCGGTACAACAACCCGACCACGACACATGGAACAGTCTTCTCCGCGAAGCCAAGGAGTTCGTTGGTGGCTGACCGGTTCGCAGGTTTCGGGCCCGCCGCCTTGGAGTTTCTCGAAGGTCTCGAAGCCGACAATACACGCGCCTACTTCGATCGCAACCGGACCACCTATCAGGCCGAGCTGGCTCTCCCCGCCAAGGCCTTGGTACCGGCGGTCGCAGCCTCCCTCACCCGGTCGGGGTTCGTTGACGTCCACGAAACCGATGCGTGCGCTAGCGGTCACGGCGTCTACCCAGAGCGACACGCGATGATGAGTGAGGCTTGTCGGCCCGGTATAGGGTCAGGGCAAACTCACAGCATGGCGCCAGGCTTCACGATCCGAGAAGCACGATGACGCTCCACTCCGAGACGGACGAACTACTCCTCCCTGGATTCGAGCGCGCCATCGTTCCAATCGACGATATGCCAATCCAGGCGGTCGTTGGCGGATCAGGTCCGCCGCTGTTGATGCTCCACGGCGACCCGCAAACGCATCTTTGCTGGCACCGGATCGCCCCTGCCCTCACGGACTCGTTCACATTGGTGCTCACCGATCTCCG
>JBFGLM010000123.1:0-5708 GCA_041576165.1 Acidimicrobiia bacterium | reverse complement strand
CACCCACTTGCGCACCCTCTGCGGCGAATAGGCGGGCGGTGGCGCGACCGATGCCCGAATTGGCGCCGGTGATGAGTGCCACCTTGTTCTCGAGTCGCATGAAGTCCCACTTTCGCCAGACCGGATGGTACGGCTAGGTTGCGCATCGTGGCTCCATTCGATGAGCTGGGCGATCGGGTGTTCCAGCGGAGGCAGTGGGATCGGCGGGGCGCTGCTGGAGCGCTTCCATGCCGAAGGAAGCCCGGGCGCTGGTAGCCGTCGACCTCAGCGAGGACAACGCGAAGCGGGTCGCGGTGTCGGTGGGTGGGGTCGCGGTCGGTGCCGATGTGAGCGACGAGGACGCGATGATGCCTCGATTGAGGCCACCTCGACCGTTGGCGGCCGCCCACGCCGCGACCCAGGATTCTGTCGCCGAGCGTCGACGGAATTCCTAGCCTGCCTTTCATGGCCGGATCTTGTGGAATGCGTCGTGAAGAAGGATCTTGGTTGTGCGCCGCCCGGTCGTTGGCGGTGTCCGGCTGCTCGAGGGATTAGTGGCGTGGAACTCACTGCGGCCGAGAAGCGTGAGCTCTACACCCTGATGGTCCGTTCACGTACGTTCGAGGAGACTGCCGGCTCACTCGCAATCGCCGGCGATATTCCTGGTTCGTGGCTGAGCGGAGTCGGCCAGGAGGGCACCCTGGGTGTCATCGGCCAGCTTCGAGCCGACGACTACCTCACGTATACGCACCGGGGCGCGTACTCATTCATTGGTAGGGGCAGTGACCCCAGACGCTTGCTGGCGGAGCTGTTTGGGAAAAGAACCGGCTACTGCAAGGGCAAGGGTGGCCGCCACATTGCGGATCTCGAGCACGGCATTCTAGGCAAGAGCGGAACAGTGGGTGGCCACGCTCCGCTGGCAGTCGGGGCGGCCACTGCGATACGGATCCGGGGCGGCGACGCCGTCGTGGTTTCACTGTTCGGGGAGGGCACCAGCAACCGGGGCACCACCCACTCGTGCATGAACACGGCTGCGGTGTGGGGCCTCCCGATCGTGTGGGTGTGCGAGAACAACGCGTATATGGGCAATGTCCCCGCTTCCACATACCTGGCGGTCCCCGACGTGGCGGATATGGCCGCTGGTTACGGGATGCCGGGCCAGGTGGTCGATGGCAACGACGTCGTGGCGGTTCACCAAGCAGCCAGGATCGCCATTGCCCGGGCCCGGATGGGGGAGGGCCCCTCGCTGTTGGAGTTGAAGACGTACCGCATCAGGCCTTTCGGGGAAAATGCCGCAGACCTGCGCGACCCTCAGGAGGTTGCGGCCTGGCAACAACGGGACCCGATAGAACGCTTCCGATCGAAGCTGATGGCAGCCGGCGAGCTGACCGAAACCGAGGCGCAGGCCATCGTCGACGCCGCTCGTGACGAGATGACTGCGGCGGAAGCATTCGCCAGGGAGAGCCCTTTTCCAGATCCGGAGGAGGCTTTCCAGGACCTGTACGCCTGATGCGCACCCTGACGATGGCCCAGGCTATGAACGCAGCCTTGCGTGATGAGATGCAGCGCGATTCTTCGGTGTACGTGTTGGGCCTCGGTCTGTATCCGAGCGCGGGAGATGCCGCCACGACTGGCCTGGTGGACGAGTTCGGACCCGAGCGGGTGAGGTCGGCTCCCATGGCGGAAACGGCCATCGCTGGCTCGGCGGTCGGGGCCGCCCTGGTTGGCATGCGGCCCGTGGTCGAGCTACACCTCGCAGACTTCGCCTTCAACGCCCTCGATGAGATCCTCAGCAAAGCCGGCAAATGGCGCTACACACACGGCGCCAACGACGGAATGAAGGTCCCCGTCGTTTTCCTGCAAGGGATCGGAGGCTATGTGTCGGCGGGGTCTGAGCACTCCCAATCTCCGGTAGCGCTCTACTGGCATTCACCGGGACTGAAGATCGCTATGCCCAGCACACCTGCCGACGCCAAGGGCCTCCTCAAAACGGCGGTGCGAGATGACAACCCGGTCCTCTTCTTCACCCACAAGTTGCTCACGGGTCGGACCGGCCCAGTACCCGACGGGGAATATCTCATCCCCTTCGGCATCGCTCGCATCCACCGGGAAGGAACCGACGTCACCGTGGTTGCCACCTCCTACATGGTCACCCTGGCCCTGGAGGCGGCCGACAATCTCCAAAACAGCGGCCTCAGTGTCGAAGTGATCGATCCCCGCACCCTCGAGCCTCTCGACATCGAAGCCATCGTAGAGTCGGTGCACAAGACCGGGCGCCTAGTTGTCGTCGATGAGGACACGAAGCGGTGCGGGGTGGGTGCCGAGATCGGGGCTCAGGTGATGGAGCAGGCCTTCTCCGCGCTGCAGGCACCCGTAGGCCGGGTTGCGAACCCGGACCTCCCTATTCCGTACAGCCCGTCGTTGGAGAAGGCGGTCCTCCCGTCGGTGGAAGCCATCACGGATGCGATTCTGGCGACGCTGCGCGCATAGCCGGCCTCGCCGCGAACGGACCTGATTTGCCTGGCGGGACTCCGCGGCTCGCGGCCACCGAAGCACTCGGCGGCCGCGAGCTTGAGTGGAGGCGCTTACTGCGCCGGCTGAGGACGACCGTCTCGAATCCACTGGGCTACGGCATCCGAGAGTGGCGCTTGCAGCTCGGCGCACGCCCCGGTGAGGACGACGCCGCGGGAGTACACCACCGAGCCGAGCTCATTTGCGCCCAAGGCACACGCGATTTCGTAATCGGCCGCGTGGTAGGCCTGCAGGTACTCCGCATATGCCTGGTTGATCAGCGTAATGTCGGCCCCGGTTGCCGGCTGCCAGGACAGCAGACCATCCAGATAGCTGAAGGGAAACACCAGGCGGTCCACACCCAGCGCCTCCGCCACCGGGTCGGACAGCACGACGTCGCACTCCACCGCCACGCGCGATCCTGCGGCTGACACTGCGGCGCATGACTCCACGGTCGTGCTCGGCCGCCCCTGCGCCGCGAACACCGCGTGGTATTCGAACATGTGGCGGTCGGCGTCGGTTGGCAGCGGCCCGGTGATCTCCACCAAACCCTCGACGTCACCGCTGTTCAACCGCTCCATCCACAGCTCGGCCGCCGCAACTGCTTCGGCCTCCAAGTCTCCTGCAGGCTGCGGGCGTCCCTGCTCCACCCAGTCGGCCACTGCATCCGACAGCGGCGTCTGGAGTTCGGCACACTCACCAGTCAGAGCAATGCCGCCGTTCTGTACCACCGAGCCTGGTTCGTAGGCCAGTGGCGAGCACGCCGCTTCGTACTCGGCCGGGCGGAACAGCTGCAGGTATTCGGCATATGCTCGATTCACCAATCCGATGTCGCCCCCTTCGAACGGCTGCCACGTCAGCGCATCGTTGAAATACGTAAACGGGGAGATCAGCTCGCCGAGGCCCACGGCCGCGGCCACCGGATCGTTGAGCGTTACCCGGCAGTTGACGATGGCCAGCCGATCGTTGGCGCTCTCGATCTCGCATCCGTGCACGGTCGTGCTCGGCCGCCCGCTGGTCGCGAACACGGCGTGATACTCGTACATCCGGCGGTCGTCGACATCCGCCTGGCTGGAACCAGCAATGGCGAGAATCGACTCGACGTCGCCGGCGTTCAGAGCAGCCAGCCAAGCCTCGGCTTGGGTAAGTGCCTCCGGTCCGACCGTATCCTCCGGCGGCGGTTGAGCCGGCTCCGGACCCCGGTTGCCAGCGGTCACCGCCCACCAAATGCCGCCCACCGCCAGCACGGCTGCGAACGCGGCGGCCGCCACGAGCCATCGCCCGGGCGGTGCCGACAGGCGACGAGATGGCTGGTCTCCGAAGTCCGGCGGTATGCGTCGACCTTCTGTCGTCTTCATGACGGTGCCTCTCCTCTCGAGGTCGCTCAGGAAGAGCTCGGCCGACGGCCGCCCGCCTTCCAGCACGGCAACATCGGGCACTGGGTTGGCGTCGATGAACGCTGCGAAGACGTCGTCCGGATGGCTCATGCTCTTCCTCCTTCCTGCGCACTCGTGGGGGGTCTCTGGTTGCTCAGCCGGTCGAATTCGCGGGCGAGCCGCTTCTTCGCTCGGTGAAACCTTTGGTCGACAGCCGAGACGGAAATGTCCAACACCTCAGCGATTTGATCGTGTGGCAGCTCTTCCCAGCCGGCCAACCGCAGGATCTCCTGGTCGGGCCCGCTCAGGCGTGCAGCCGCTGACTGCACCTGGCGGTCTTCGGCCCGCTGCACGACCACGGCATCGGGGCCGAGCTCCGGGGCTGCGGCAAGCGCCGCCACCCGGTGCTCGAGGCGTCGTCGCCGCCCGCGGCTTCGCCACTGATGGCCCAGGACCTTGTAGGCGACGCCATACAGCCACAACAGGGTGCGGTCGCCCTCCGGCACCGTGGCGATCTTGCGCCATGCAATGGTGAACACCTCGGCTGTGGCATCGTGCGCATCGGTCGGGCCGACGCGGCGCCGGCAGTAACCCAGCACCGCTTCGTAATGCGCCTCATAGATGCGTTTGAACGTGGTCTCAGCTGCCGTTGAATTGTTCACGCGCTTCCGTGGCCGGGATGCGGCTGTTGGTCGCATAACCCCTGGATGCCCATCAGGCCACCGCTCCTGACACGCTTTCTACACCGCTGCGCAAGAGGGTGTGACGCCAGATGTCAGATTCGACTTCGTCCGGGCACGAAGGAGGCAGACCAGCTTGACTGGTCGGCACGACCGGGGGGTCGTAGGAGGGCTCGCTCTGGGAGTGGGCCCTCCGCTGCGTTCAGCTGGGTTGGCCGGGCGGATCGGAGGGATCCACCGGCGCGCTGGAGACGCGCAACAACGACCGCGGCGACCGGGTGCGCTCGGTCGGACCCGGGAGGGGACCGCTCATCCGCGGCACGATGTCCTGGTCGAGGCGTCGAAGACCAGCTCAACGTTCCGGGCGCGATGCTGCGAGCACTCCCGAACTCCGGTAGCGCTCCACCGGCAGTCACCAGGACAGTCGACGCGGCAATACCTCGCATTGCCTGACCCGGTTCGGCGTAAACTGGCGGGCGCGCGCAAGCTCATGATCTCGGGGGCATCACATGAGCCAACAGGAGATTGTGCCTGAGTTCGACTACGCCGTGAGCCGTTTCGCGCTGACGGACCAACTGGTCACGATCGAGGGCCATGCGCTCGACCGTCCGGCGACGGTGGAGAACCTGGTGGGTGCCGAGGCGGTCGTGCGAGAATCGCGCGATCTGGTGGCCCCGACGGGGTGGGAGGCCCTGTTCTGGCGAGCAGTTCGTGCAACGGTAGTTGCCGTTGACGCGCCGTATGAGCCCGACAGCAGGTCCCCCGGCGTCAGAGTCCGGGCGAAGACCTGGCTGACGCGGTACTGCCGGTGCAGTGCGTGCGGCAACGATCATCCAGAAGGTGACGCCACCGGCGTCGAAGACCATTACGACGAGGGGTGGGTCGACTTCACCGTGCCGCGCTCAGCGCTCATCTGTCGGTGGGACGAGTACATGGCGGGTCTGAACATGCTTCAAGGTGAGGACTGGGACGAATTCCCGTACTAGCAGGCGGATGGTCAAGTTCTGGCCGTTTGGTTGTGAGGAGCGCGTGTCTGCGGGTTTCGGCCTCCTCCGACCAACCCGAAGTAGGAGTGTTGTTCACGATCGTGCCGCCCCCGCGTTCGATCATGTAGGGCACCACCGCCCTCGACTGATCCCGATCGCCCGACCGCCCTCCCCTT
>JBFGLM010000122.1:0-5771 GCA_041576165.1 Acidimicrobiia bacterium | reverse complement strand
GCCCCCGCCGGTCCCGCGAATCGGGTGCTGGCGGCCCCGCGGGTCGAGCCGCTCACGATCGACGGCGATCCCTCGGACTGGGAGGGCATCCCCGAGCTGACGATGACGCTCCGCCCGATCGTCGGCGAGAACGCCCCAGAGCTCGAAGCCGCCGTGCGGGTCGCCCACGACGGCGAAAACATCTACGTCCTGTTCACGGTCGACGACGACTTCAACTGGACCGAGATCGATCCCCGATTCGCCGGCGCACCCTCGGTGATGTGGCCGATCGATGCGGCCGCCGGACCCCATATGGGCGGCGAGGATCCCAGCGGCGAGCCGTCCCTCGGCCCTGTGGACATCTGGTACTGGAGACTCGAGTGTCCGATCGGCGTCCAGCAGGGCGGGGCGGTCAACGAACAGGCAAGCGGGCAGGCCGGCAACGACGCGAGCTGCAACCTCGACGACGAGTACGCCATCGATCCGGAGACCGTGGAGGACGACGACGACGCCTCCTCCGAGAACAGCCTGCTTGGGGCCTTCGGTCACTCAAACCCCGTCGAAGACGGCGAAGGCACGTGGTACTTCGAGTTCCGCCGCCCGCTGCAGACGGGCGATCCGCTCGACGCCCAGTTCGCGCCGGGATCCGTCGCCAGGGTGGCGCTGGCCTACTGGGATCCCGATGCGGGCGATGCCGGATGGGGTCGAGAGGATCACGTCCAGAGTTCGGACGACGGTTGGATCGACGTCACGCTCGAGAGCTGAAATTGCTGAAAGCCGGGTGTCACTCACGCCTCGAACAATTGGGGCGGCGGTCCGGCTCCGAGGTTGTCCGATTGATTGGGCAGCGCGGGATTGAGGTCGCGGACTTCCGGTGAACCGGGCCAGATTGTTGTTCGAACGGAGCTCGCTCCTCATCATCCCTGGACACAGACGGGGCTTCGTGCGCGACGTAGCCATCATTGGTCAAACCGACAGCGCCGTGTGCGCGCACCGCGCCCAACGCGGGTATAGGACGTGATCGCGTCTGCCGATACACCTACCGCCTGCGGTCTGGAAGACTGCAGCTTGTGGCAAGCCGACCCAACGGGGAGAGTGTGAGCGAGACGCCGGCTGTCTGGGCCAGGGGATTGAGCAGATCGTTCGGTAGTACCGACGCGGTCATCGATGTCGACCTGGCGATCGAACCTGGTGAGTTCTACGGTCTGCTCGGGCCGAACGGGGCCGGTAAGACCACCACGATCAAGATGATGGTGGGGCTCCTCCGCCCGACCCGAGGCACCGCCGGAGTGTTCGAATTCGACGCCTGGCGGCAGCCGGTCGAGGTGAAGCGCCGCATCGGCGTGTTGCCGGAGGAATTCAATTTGTACGAGCGGCTCACGGGTGCGGAACTGCTCGACTTCACCGCCGCCGCCCATGGCCTGGAGCGAGATCAAGCCGCCGAGCGGCGCGACGAGCTGCTGGCGATGCTCGACCTGGAGGAGGCGGCCGGACGCATCATCGCCGACTACTCCCGGGGGATGCGCAAGAAAGTGGCACTGGCCGCCGCCGTGATTCACGCCCCACCCGTGTTGTTTCTCGACGAGCCGTTCGAAGGCGTCGATGCGATCAGCGCCCGACTCATTCGCAACCTGTTGCGGCGTTACACCGAACGAGGTGCGACGATCGTGTTCTCGTCCCACGTCATGGAGCTGGTCGAACGGCTGTGCACCAGGATCGGGATCATGTCGAAAGCGGAGCTGATCGTCGAGGGCACTCCCGACGAACTGAAGAACAAATACGACGCCGTAGACCTCGAAGACGTCTTCTTGCAGGCGGTCGGCGCCGACGCAGACCTCGAAGGACCCGCATGGTTGCGGAACTGGTCAGACTGAAATGGCGCCTGCTCGTCAATGGCCTTCGCCACGACGTGCAGCGACGGGTCGGGCTGCCACTGCTGGTGGCCTTTCTCATCGCTGGCTCGATGTGGCTGAGCCGGGCGTATGGCGACGCGGCCGCTACGGCGGCCGCCGTCTCCCCCGAGGCGCTGACTGAGCTGTCGCTGTGGGCAGTGCTGATCGGTTGGCTGGTGTGGACCACGCTGCCGGTCGTCCTGTTTCCTCTCGACGAGACCCTCAGTCCGCTGAAGTTCTCGCTGTTGCCCATCCCCGACCACAACCTGATCAGCGGACTGGCGATCGCGGCCCTGGTGACACCTCCGATCGCCGCACCAGTAATCCTGCTGGTCACCAATCTCACGATCTTCTCGCATCCGGCATCAGTTGCCGTCGGCCTGGTCGCCAGCCTGCTGATCCTCGGTCATCTCGTGGTGGCGACGCAGACCTTTTCGGCGCTTGTCACCGCCATCCTCCGCAGCCGCCGCGGCCGCGACTCGGCGTTTCTGATCGTCGGGCTGCTCGGTTTTTCCGGCTTCATACTGCAGCGGGTCATCGCCCGGGCGATCGGTGAACACGGCATCGGGGCGGCACCGCTGCAGTATCCGCTTTCGGAGCTGTCGTGGCTGATCCCGCCGCTCGGGGCCCAGCAGGCGATCGCATCGGCCGGAACGGGTGACTGGGGTTCGGTCATCTTCGGCCTGATGGCCTCGGCGGTCTGGCTGGTACTCCTGGCCATGCTGTGGCTGCACACCGTACGCCACTTGGTAACCACCCCTGAAGCACCGATGCGAGACGGCAAAGAGCGCGCCAGCGACCTGGCCCGGGGTTTCTGGTGGTCCGCCGTCACCCTGGTGGCGGCCAAGGACTTGCGCTTCTATTTCCGCGACCCGCGAATGCGGATGGTGTGGACGGGCGGCGTCGTCTTTCTCGGGATCCTGGCCGGCTCGATCCTGCTGGGCTCGACCCAGCTCGATCTCCTGCGCGGCAGGCCGGCGCTCACCCTGGCCGCGCCGGCGGTGGTGTTGTTCATAGGGCTACCGATCGCACTCAACCAGTTCGGCTGGGAACGCAACGCAGTCTCCTTCCTCTTTGCCCTGCCGGTGAAACCATCCGCGATGTTGCTCGGCAAGAATCTGGCGAGCGCCCTGGCCCTGGCCCTCGAAGCCGTGGTTCTATCGTTGATCTTCGCGATCATCACGAACGGATGGTCGTTCCTGGTCTATGTGCCACCGCTGATCGTCACGGCCGTCGCCTGCCAACTCGCGGTTGGCAACTTCGTCTCCGTATTGACCCCATTGCGGCTTCCCCCACCCGGCACCGACCTCTTCGCGCAAGCGACCGAACAAGGATGCCTGGCGCTCGGGAGCCAGCTCGTCGCATTCGGACTCATCGGTGGCCTCATGATCTTGCCGGCGTCGGCGATGGTGCTGGCGAGCGGCGCGCTGAGCGCTCAGATACCGGGCCGGTTCAAGGCCATCTTCATCGTGGGAACCCTGGTCTACGCAGGGCTCATCTACCTGACCGGCTTGCTGATTGCGAACACGATCTTGCGCCGCCGGGTGCCCGAAATGGTCGCCGCAGTACAGACGATCTGATGGACCTCCCTACACTCACCGGCCATGTCCTTGCGCCTGGGAATTGATCTCGACGGGGTGGTGGCCGACTTCACCGGCGGGTGGGTGCGGGCGTACAACGCAGAATTCGACGCGGATCTCGACCCGGGGGGGATCACGAGCTGGGGGGCAGCTCCCAAGCTGACCCATTTCCGGCACATGGGCGACTTCTGGCGTTGGGCGATGGACATCGACGGCGCCAGCCTGTTCCGTCGCCTCGACGTTTATCCCGACGCGCTCGATGTCTTGCGGTCTCTAGCCATGTGGGGTCACCAGATCGTGGTTCTGACTTCGAAACCGGATTGGGCCGTCCATGACACGTTTGCATGGATCGCCGACCAGGCGATTCCCACCCGAGAGGTACATGTCATCGACGACAAGTGGCGGGTGGCCTGCGACGTGTATCTCGACGACGCGCCCCATCATCTCCGCTCCATCGTGCGCCAGCGTCCCATTGCGATCACCTGCCGAATGGTGCGGGCCTGGAACCGGCCGGTGGAAGGCGTCACCGACGTTGATTCCTGGCCGGCGTTCGAGAAGTTGGTGCTCGACACGGCACTGGGCGGGCTGATGTGACGTGTCCCCGCCGGTAGTCGCCGGCGCGGGCCGGCTTTGTCGGTGTCGTGCGGTACGGTGGCGGTGTGAGGAGCAGACGGCTTCTCCTTGAATCTTCCTGGATGGGCATCGGGGGGACGAGGGAGTGCCAATCATGACCGCGTTTCAACGCCGCGACCGCGTGTGGCGTGAGCAGCACGAGGCCGAGTACCTGGCCCCGGGCGCCACCCACGCGGCCAAGAGCCGGGGCCGGGCCGAGCCCGACGAGCCCGACCCATACCGGACCGTCTTCGAGCGCGACCGGGACCGCATCATTCACTCCAAGGCGTTCCGCCGTCTGAAGCACAAGACCCAGGTCTTCATGAACCCGGCCGATGATCACTTCGTGACACGGATGACGCACGCGCTCCAGGTGACCCAGATAGGGCGGGCGATGGCGGCCGGACTGGGACTCAACGAGACGCTGACCGAGGCAATCTGCCTGGGCCACGACATCGGACACTCCCCATTTGGCCACACCGGAGAGGTGGCACTGACTCCCTACGTCGAAGGTGAATGGCTGCATTCCGAGCAGGGCGTCCGAATCGCGACGGTGCTGGAGCCGATGAACCTGACATGGGAGGTGCTCGACGGGATCCGCTCGCACTCATGGAAGATCAAACCGCCCCCCAACACTCCCGAGGGAGACGTCTGCCGGTTCGCCGACCGGGTCGCCTATATCCCCCATGATGTGACCGACGCGGTCCGAGCCGGCGTCATCGCCCTCTCCGATCTTCCCAGCGGGGCGTGGCCCATCCTCGGGCCCGACATGGAAACCTGGATCGGCACCATGATCGAGGCGGTCATCGACGAGTCGAACCGGGCCGGACTGGTGGCGATGACTCCCGAGGTCCTGGACGTCATGACCGAAGTCCGGGCGTTCATGTTCGAACGCGTCTACTTGCGTCCGGAGGACAAACCCGAGCGTGACCGGGCGATCCGTGTGATCCGCGATTTGGTCGAACACTATGTCGTTCGCCCCGACGAGGTCCCGGCCACGTACCGGGTAGATCACGCGCCGGTGCTCACCCAAGCGATTGACTACGTGGCCGGCATGACAGACCGCTTCGCAATTCGGGCCCACGCCGAATCGTGCGGTTGACGTGTTCTCGGCCCGCGCAGTCTCCGGACGGGACCGCTCACCGGATCGGGATCACCTGGCTGTGGTACCGGCCCCGGGCGAGGCGGATGGGCGATGCGACAACGGACATGGGGGCAGAGACCGCATTTCAGGCCCTCACCGCAGTGGACGACCTGGCCGCCCTCCCGGTGATGCTGGTGTTGGTTCCAGTCTTGTTCCTGGTTGCGGCTGGCGTTGGCTTTGTCCTGCTGCCGGCCGCGATCCTGGCTGCAGAGCTCGTGCTCGTGTCGCTGGCCGCAGCCGCCGCCTCAGCCCTGCGAGTGATGCTGCGCAGACCGTGGATCGTGCAGGCGGTCACGCCAGACGCCGACGCTACGGTTGGGCGGTCACCGATTTGCGCAACGCCCGCGAGATGATCGACGTCGTTGCCGCCGGCCTTCGCGTTGAGATCGCCCACGTCTTGCCGACGTTGTACGTACCGCCCCGGCCACAGACCGAGTAGCTTCGAGGCGAGTGGCGCCTGGGGAGAGTGCTGATGCCGACATGCTTTGTGATCCAGGGGTTCGGCAAGAAGACGGACTTCGAGTCCGGCCGCGTGCTGGATCTCGACGCGTCGTATGACGTGAT
>JBFGLM010000121.1:0-5822 GCA_041576165.1 Acidimicrobiia bacterium | reverse complement strand
TGACGCGCCAGTTCACCGGCGCTGACATCGACGATCACCCACGAGCGCTGCCCAGGTCGAGCCTCGGATCCCAGAGCTCGTCGTGCCGACATGAGCAACGTCACCGACCGTCGTGATCTACTCTCGCCTCGCCGTGTTGCGTTGATCGGTTGAGGTCAGCCCCCCCATTCTCTGCGAGGTCGGGGGGTGGTGGAGCGGGAATCGCCTGGTGGGGGCTGACCCCGGCGCTCAGGTGAGCTTGCGACCTCGGGGCAGCCTCACTGGCTCGGCCATGTAGGTTTCGAACCGAGCCGCTCGACGTATGCCTAGTTGTCGCTGCCGGACCGCCTCGAAGCGAAGGAGATGGGGCCGGGCCGAGGGGGTCGCTGGGCCAGCTCGAGCCTTGCCCTGCGGCGGTGGGCAAGCCCACTGGGGTCCTTTCAGCCCCTCAGGATCGGTGCTACCCACGGGGGCCAGGCGTTGGTTGGGGACAGTCGCTGAGCGAGGTGGGGAGTTGGTCTCTGGCCCGTTGGGTCCGGCGCTTGTCAGGGTGATGCAGATCCGACGAGGAGGACGCCGATGCTTACCGGTACCGGGCACCGCCGCCTGCGCCAGGTCCTGTTCTCGCGCCCCGCTACGCTGCTGTACGGGCTGCTGCTGGGGGTGACTGTCGTCGGAGGAGCGGCGATCGCCCAGGGCGGGGGTGAGGACTGGGTATCGGCCTGCTACGACATCAAGACCAGGGTGCTGCGCTTTGTCGACGGCCCCGAGGCCTGCCGGCACCACGAAACCTTCACGCAATGGGCGGTGCAGGGCCCTCAGGGAGAAGCGGGGGAGCCGGGCCAGGACGGAAGTTCCTGCTCGGCATCCACCAACCCAGCAGGCGACGTGGTCGTCTCCTGCGACGATGGCACCGAAGAAGTCATTCCGCCCGGTCCCCAGGGCAAACCCGGCCCAGCTGGACCGCCCGGGGAGGACGGCGCTCAAGGCCCACCTGGCGAGGATGGTGAGCAGGGACCACCCGGTGAGCAGGGGGCGCCAGGAGAGCAAGGCCCCCCTGGGCCGACTCGAGAAATCGACATCGGCACTTGTGTGGCTCCATCCCCAGCAGGGATCCGCTTCTCGTGCAACTTCTCGTTCACCTTCTCCGCTCCACCCGTCGTTCTCGTTGGGAAGACAGGGGGACTCCAAGACCAGCCAGTCAACCTCCAAGGCCTCCGCGATCCGTCGGTCGACGATGTGACAACAACCGGGTTCGTTCTCGACACCTTCCCACAGCCTGTGAGCGCCGGGGGCGTCTTCAATTACATCGCCGTCGGCGAGATTCGAGCGCCGGCCCCGCCGCCCCAAGGTTGCGAGACAGCAACCGACGCCGTCGCCTACTGGTGCTTCGACGACCAAGCCAATCCGGCGATGGACGGCGCCGACGGCCACGACGCCACGTTGGTGGGGCTCGGTTTCGACACTGTCGACATTCCGCCGGTACCGGGCAACGTGGCAGCCATCACCCTCGACGGTGACGACGACTATGCCTGGACGGCCGATCCGGACGGCACCGACAACCTCGACGGCTTTGCGGGGTTGACGCTGGCAGCCTGGGTCAAGCCTGACGTCTTGAGCAGCCCATGGGACAACTGGCGCATGATCGTCAGCAAGTACGACACCCAGGACGCCGACTCGATCTCGTACTGGCTGCTGCTGCGCGGCGACGAGCTGGAGTTGTTCGTGTCTCGCCAGCGCGTGGTGAACGAGGATCGGCTGACCTCCAGCGGCGTTGATCTCGTTGCGGGCGAATGGGTGCACGTCGCTGGCACATGGGACGGTGCTGAGCTGAAGTTGTATGTGAACGGATCGCTAGTGGCGTCCAAGGCGACATCGGTGACCGTGATGGACGACAGCACCGTCCAGGTGGACATCGGTGCTGCGGAGAAGGTGGCCAGCTTCGGGAGTCGGGTCGGGTTCTTCGACGGGGCTCTCGACGAGGTTTACATCTTCGACCGGGCACTCTCCAGCACGGGTGTGAATGCCCTCGCCCGAGGTAGGGCTCCCGCCGGTGGCTTCTACTGGACCGGACTCGACGGTGGACGGCACGTCTCTGTGACTGATCTCGGCGATCTTGGCACGGAGGAACTCGTTAACTTCGGCGATGCCGAGGTGTTTCCCTCCGGCATCGTTGTCGATCACGATGCGAGACTCGTGTATTTCTCAACTGTCACCGTCGGGAGTGACTGGATCTACCGGATGAACTTCGATGGCTCCGGCTTGGAGCAGCTTGTACCGGTCCTTCATGCCGACGGTCTCGCCCTTGACGCGCAGGGAGGGAAGATCTACTGGACCGACCAGACAGAACGAGTAGTCCGTCGGGCGAACCTGGACGGTACGGGTACCCAAACCCTCGTGTCGCGTAGTACCTTGCCAAATCTGGGGCAGCCCTTTGGAATCGCGGTCGATCCTGCAACAGATACGCTCTGGTGGACTGACTTCGGGGCGAACATGATCTACACATCCCGACTCGACGGGACCGAGCTTACGTTGATCGTCGATGGCTTGGACGCACCTACTGGACTCACATTCAACGAGTTGAGCCAGAAGCTCTACTTCACCCAAGAGGGCGTGCCGCAAGTCCAACGCTCCGACCGCGATGGATCGAACATCGACACTGTCCATGTCGGTGACGCCGCCTCGACGCCGCGCTTCATGGACGTCGACCTCTATTCCGAGAAGCTCTATTGGGCCGATCAGCAGCGGGGAGAGATCATCCGTTCCAGCCTGGATGGGAGCGAAGTCGAGGTGATCCTGGCAGCGCTGAGCACGCCGCGTGGCGTAGCCCTGGTGTTCGACTAGGCCGATGTGTGCGAGGATGCGGGATAGGCGGCGACGCAGCCCAGGTCATCACGCTCGGGTCCTCGGCGAGTTGCAGCGCACGTTTCGCATTGACCCAACCCGCTGCCGACGGAGCGGAGTACTACGGTGCCGTTCAGTGGTGCGCCATCGGGAAACCCGAAGATGTCGAAGTAGCACTGATCACGGGCTATGCGTCGTGACGCGACGAACGCGGCAAGTCGCCCCCCGGCGTCCACTGGTACCCCGGGGAACCTGTGTTCTCGGGGGCGTCCGCGGGGTGGCACAGTCGGACGTGACACTCAGGACCGGGTTGGCGGGAAGAGCGAGCTCACGCGTGTTCCACCACCCGGTTCTGAATAAGCTACGGTTCCCCCTCACGCGCCCTCGGGAGCGTCCTGTCGCTCTGTCACAGCGGCCTTCAGTTGAGCGGCCACTTGCTCTACCCCCACCATGCTCTCGGCCAGCAATTGGGCCGCGGTGTCTTCGACACCGAGGCTCCTTTCGGTGTAGAGCACGATCCACCCGACGACGGAGCCGGTCACCACAGACATGCCGACCCAGAAGAAAAGGTCTTTGGCGAACACATCCCCGTGGAAAGCGTTGATCAGCCCGCTTATGCCGAGCAGGACGATGGCAATGAGCAAGCTGGCCAAAGCAAGCCGGAGGCGGCGCCCTCGCGACTCTTGCCGCAGCCTGTGCAGGGTCTTTTGACTGTCATGAAGGCTTGCGAGATCCTCGGCAAACTGGTCTGCATCTTGCGTGCCTGCCCAAGAAGTGGTGTCACTCACGGAGTATCTGCCTTTCGGTTGCCGCCCTGTCAGGTCCAGTCTTCCGTTGGGAGGGTGCGGGTGTCGACCCGAAGGCAGGCACACTTGGTCTCAGGCGAGTCCGTCCAGAAGATTTGGGCCTGAGCGCCGACCGCC
The DNA here is from genome assembly GCA_041576165.1 of Acidimicrobiia bacterium. Lineage (GTDB taxonomy): Bacteria > Actinomycetota > Acidimicrobiia > Spongiisociales > Spongiisociaceae > JBFGLM01. Next base: position 2,076 of record JBFGLM010000121.1, on the reverse strand, counting down.
GTGCATAATCGGCACAAGGGCTATCCACTTCGGTACAGCAGTGGGTGACCGAGCGCCGTGGGACGCCATACGGGCGGTCGTTTCCCAGCTCGATGACGATCGAAGCCCGGAAGTGGGGCGCTGGCCCGGAATCCGAGGGTCAACTGTACTGAGCTGGATAGCCCCTATCGGCACTATGCACCACAGGCCGTGGGCTCCCCTCTGGTCCATGGCACCCTCCCCGATGCTGGACCGCTCTCCCCACCGTACACGCGGATCGCGGCCGCTGTGCAGATTCTGGGGATTTCTCTGGTGACCGCCGGCGGGCCGTCACACCACCGAGATCGCGACCGAAGAGCCCGTAGCATCGCTTGTACGGCCCGGTTCCGGGTCGGTTGGGCCCGGGTACCGTCGCCGCGCGGGCCCACCGCGTACAGTTGATGACACGCTCAGTGTTACCTAGCTCGCCCGGCAAGGGCGGCCTGTCGTCGCCGATGGGGGAGGGGGACCCATGTCGAATGTCCTGCCGATCGCTACGGGTGTCGGGGTGGGACGCCAGCTCGGTGCCGCGGCCGCCGAGTTCGTGGCCACGTCGGACTTCGCCGCCACCACCCGGCGGGTGTACCGCCGGACCCTGGACGCGCTGGTCACCGACCTCGAAGCGGGTAGCGACGTTGACCAAGTGACCCGGGCCCAGCTCGAGCGGCACCTGCGGCACCGCTACGGCCACACCGCCCCGGCGACCTTCACCCGCCACCTCGCCACGCTCAAGTCGTTCTTCGCGTGGTGCCACCACCAAGACCTCCTCGACGGCTCACCGGCTGCCAAGCTGCGGCGGCGGCGACCCCGCAAGTCCCGCGCAGCCGAACGGCGGCAACGGGTCGTCGGCCTCGACGAGCTTCAGGCCTACTGGTCCAACCCGGCCATCCCGCTACGGGAACGTGTGCTGGTGGCCATGGCCTACGACACTGCCGCCCGCGCCTCGGAACTGTTGGGCCTCAACGTTGAGGACTTGGACCTGGCCAACAAGCAGGCCGTGGTCATCGGCAAAGGCGGCGACGCCGAACGCATCTTTTGGACCTCGGTCACCGCCCGCCTCCTCCCCAGGCTCATCGCGGGCCGCACCCGCGGTCCGCTGTTCCTCGCCGACCTCGCCCCGGCACCGGCCCGCCAACCCGCGGCTTCCGACCGCTGCCCGGACACCGGCCGAGCCCGGCTGTCGTATCGCCGCGCCGCCGAACTGTTCAAACACCACTCCCAGGGCCGGACCTTGCATCAGATCCGCCACTCCAAGCTCACCCACCTGGCTGAAGCCGGTGAGGACATCACCCTCATCAAAGCTAAGAGCCGCCACAGCTCTCTCCGGACCCTGGAGCGGTACGTCAACCCGTCCCACCAAGCCGTCGCCGACCTCACTAACCGCCATGACCCCAACCGGCGACGCCGTCGCTAGCCATGATCCGTGAGGGAGTTGTCAGCGGGACGCCGACGGGCAATGTGTCACCGCGCGTACCCATCTCGCGTTGGCCTCGTATCGGCTGCTCGATCCTGCCGGCCGCACTGCGCGAGGCGTGGTCGACGGAGCCGCTGCCCCCTGATGTGGTCAGCGCCTCCGGCCTGCACCGCTCCGCCACCTACGCCGACCTGGGCGACGCCGCGTGGGACTGGATCCGCGACTATCGACCCCTCGCCGCCCATGTCAGGCAACTGGTCGCGAAGAGGCTCGTGAAGCAGCCGGGGAGCCTGGCTGACCAGCCGGTGCTGACCCTGTCCTGGCCGGACGGCGTCGAACCGACTCAGGTTCCGTTCGTCCTCCGGACCCGCAACGTTCTGAAACGGCTGGGACGTGTCGACGACTTGAGGTGGATGCTGGGGGTGACGGCACGCCAGTTGATGGCGCCCCAGTACTCGGGGCCGGTGACCTTGCTCGACTTCGCTACGGTGCTCGAAGGAATGCGGTCGGCCAGTATCGACGGCCGGGTCGTCACTCGTGGCGAGGCGCTCAGCCAGGTCGACGAGCTACGCGCCGAGTTCCCGATCGACCAGATCCCCTGTGACGACCCCCGCCTCGACCTGCCGCTCCGCGGTGACACGATC
>JBFGLM010000120.1:0-6029 GCA_041576165.1 Acidimicrobiia bacterium | reverse complement strand
CCACGGGCTGGAGTTCGCCCACAGCTCGAAGCCGTTCGGATCGGTCTTCCCGGGAGACCGGTTCGTCGGGGTGTCCACCGATCTCGACGAAACCCTCGCCATGATCGGGCACTACTCGGAGGCCGACGTCGACGCCTGGCGCCACCTCGCCGGGTGGTTCGAGGAGATCGCCCCCCACCTCTTCCCTCTGTTGGGGACACCCCTTCCGTCGGCCGCAGCCGTGCGCACCCTGGTGGCAGGGGCTCGCAGCCTCGGCACGCAATGGCCGCACGATCTCACACGCCTCGTCCTCCAGTCCACACGAGAATTCGTCGAGGAGCACTTCGAGAGCGCCGAGGTACAGGCGCTGTGCGCGGCGTGGGGAATGCATCTCGACTTCCCACCCGACGTGGCAGGCGGAGCCTTGTTCCCGTTTCTCGAGACGTTCGCAGACGGTGCCAACGGCATGGTGCTGGGCAAGGGCGGCGCCGCCGCCATGATCGATGCCCAGGTCTCCCTTCTGGAGAGCCTGGGCGGTGAGGTGAGAAACGGCACCGCCGTCGAACAGGTCCTCATCGAGGGTGGCCGGGCAACCGGCGTCCAGGTGGCCGGCGGCGAGCGGCTGGTTGCCGGCCGGGCGGTGATCGCCAATCTCACCCCCAGGGTGCTGTTTGGCGACCTGGTCCCCGACCACCACCTTTCGGCGCGATTTCGACGACAGGTTGCCGGCTACAAGCACGCTCCCGGTGCGCTGATGGTTCATCTGGCGATGGAGGACCTGCCGGCGTGGAGTGCCGGCCCCACCGCCCGCGACTATGCCTACGTCCACATCGGGCCCTACATGGATGACATGAGCCTGGCCTATCAACAGGCGGTTGCCGGTTTTCTACCCGAACGGCCCACCCTCGTCGTCGGCCAGCCGACGGCCGTCGACCCGGGACGGGCCCCGGCGGGGAAACACGTGCTGTGGGTGCAGGTGCGGGTGGTGCCGGGGACCATCTCCGGCGACGCGGCGGGGATCATCGAACCCGGCGGCTGGGATGGGGCAGGCGAGCCCTATGCGGATCGCGTGCTGGACATCATCGAATCGTATGCGCCGGGCACCAGGGACAAGGTGCTCGCCCGGCACGTGTTGACCCCCGCCGATCTCGAGGCCGCCAACCCGAACCTCATCGGCGGCGACTCGCTCGGGGGAAGCCATCACCTCATGCAGCACTTCTTCCTGCGCCCGTTCCCGGGCTGGACCAGGTACCGCACGCCCGTCGAGAGCCTGTACATGTGCGGGGCAGGCACCTGGCCGGGGGCCGGGGTCGGTGCCGGTTCGGGCCACCTGCTCGGCAAGCGGCTGCTCGGCTCCTCCCGAATCGCAGGCCTGAAGAGCCGCTTCACGAGTCGCTAGCGGCTCAGTTGCCGACCGCCATCCGCGCCCGGCGGGCGAAGGGCCAGGTGAATTCCCGCCCGCCGGTGAGCCCGCTGGGACGCAGCAGCAAAACGAGGGCCATGATCGCTCCCAGAACGATCAACCGGGTACCGCTCGGCAAATCCACGTCCAGTCCGAGGAGCCGGATCCCCCGTTCGGCCTCCGTCAGATACGAGTTGAGCCCGGCGATGAACAGCGCCCCCAGAACCGCTCCCCACAAGCTCCCGATCCCACCCACCACCAGCATGGCGAGGGTTATGAACGTCAGATCGAGAAAGACCTGCTCGGTGGTGATGGTCCCTGCCAGGTGGACGAGGAGGCCACCGGCGAACCCTGCCAGACAGCCGCTCAAGGTGAACGCCAGCAGCCGCTGGCGATAGATGTTCACCCCACTGCTCTGAGCTGCAGGTGGGTCCTCGCGGGCGGCACGCAGCATCCGGGCGTACCTGGTTCGCTGATAGCCGTAGGCCACTACGGTCACGATCAGCAGCCCGACGGTGGCCTGGACGAAGTCCGTGGTCTCGGGAATCTGTGTGAGCGTCTTGGCCCCGGGGCCGATGCGTTCCCAGTTCCGGAACACGTTGTTCGTGATGATGATGACGGCGAAGGTGGCAATCCCGGCGGACAAGCCGGAGAGTCGCATGAGCGGGACTCCGACGATCAGCGCATAGACACCGCCGAGGACGGCAGCCACCAGCAAGGATTCCACGTTGCTCAGCTCGAGGTCCCGCAGGAACGGAAAGAGCTCTGGAAACGCGAACGGCTTGACATCGACGGGAGTGGTTGCCACCCCGGCGCCGAAGGCGCCGATGGCCACGAAGCTGATGTGTCCGAACGAAATGACACCCGAGTTGCCGACGAAGACGTGCAGCGCCACCACGATCGACGCCGTGACGAGAATCGACCTGAATTGAAGCTGAACCGAGTCCGACGTCGTCGTCCCTACCAGGGCGAACAGCACAATCACCGCACCGGGCCCGAGGAGCTCCCAGGATCGCACCAGGCGGTTCACAGCCGCTCAACCGAGGCGGCGCCGCGGATGAACAGCCCGTTCGGCTTGACCAGCAGCACGACGATGACCAGGCCGAACAGCGCCGAGTTGAGGAACACCCGGCTCTCCGAAGGGAGGAGATTCCCGATGAGAACGGTGGCGAACCCAACGACGAATCCGCCGATGGTCGCCGGCAACAGTCGATCGAGCCCACCGACGACCACCCCCACCAGCGCCGGGATCACTACGAGAAAGCCGAAACTCGGTGTTGCCAGCGGCCGTTGCACGGCGAGCATCATGGCGATCGCCGCCGCCAGCAGGCCCGAGAGCGCAAACGCGAAGACGATCACTCTGGTCGCCCTCACGCCGAGGATCCGAGCCGTGCGAAAGTCGGCTGCCGCCGCCCGCATCTGGAGCCCGATGTCGGTCCTGTCCAGCAGGTAGCCCACTCCGGCCAGCAGGGCCGTGCCGACGCCGATCGAGACCACGGTGATCCATCTGACCCGGATGGAGCCGATTTCGAAGGCCCTGTTGAGACCGGCCAGGAAGTTGATCGACTCGCCCCGGGTTCCGAACCTCAGAATGGCGATGTTCTGCAGCATGAAGCTGACGGCAAACGTGGTCACCAGCATCGTCGCCGGCGTGGCCACCCGCAGCGGCCGGAACACGAACTCCATCGCCATCGATAGCGCCACCGCCACCGCCAGGGCAAGGGCAATTCGAAGGCCGATGGGGGCATCCTTCGTCAACAACAGCGTGTACGCCGCCGCAGTGATCACCTCGCCGTAGGCGAAATTGACCAGCCGCATCACGCCGAATACCAAACCGATGCCGAGGGCGGCCAGCGCGTAGATCGACCCCAGGGCAACTCCGTCGACCAGGGATTGGACGAATTCGGTCATGAGCCGAAGTAGGCCGCGGTCATCTCGGCAGGGTCGAGCGGATCGTCGCCGGAGAGGGTCAGCGCGATCCCCCCGCTGCGCATGACGATGGAGCGGTCGGCGAATTCGACGGTCAGCTGCGCCCGCTGCTCGACTATGAGGATGGTCACACCGCGCCGGCGAATCTCGCCAAGCGCGTCGAACAAGGCGTCGACGACCGTCGGAGCCAGGCCCAGCGACGGTTCGTCGAGCAGCAGGACCTGTGGCCGAGCCACCAGCGCTCTGGCGATCGCCAGCTGCTGCTGCTGGCCCCCGGACAGCTGGCCGGCGGCACGCTTGCGCTGTTCGTCGACAATCGGGAAGAGCGAGTACACCCACGCCAGATCGTCCTCCAGCCCCTCTGCGGTGCGCCGCCCGAGCAGACCGAGCCGAAGGTTCTCCTCGATGGTGAACTCGGCGAAGATGCGCCGACCCTCGGGTACCAGCGCGATTCCGAGCCGGGAGATGGATTCGGGCGCCAAGCCCACCAACGATGTGCCGGCGAGGCGGATATCACCTCCGTGGGTGGGAACCGCTCCCATGATGGCCAGCAACGTGGTGGACTTGCCGGCCCCGTTCGGACCAATGAGGCCGACGACCTCTCCTGCATCGAGCTCGAAACTGAGACCCCGCACCGCCTGCACCGGGCCGTAGCGCACGTCGAGATCGACAACCTGGAGCAGCGCCTCAGACGTCATCGCCGGCTCCGGTGGTCCCGCTTCTGCCGAGATAGGCCGCAGTGACGTCGAGGTTGACCCGGATCTCCTCAGGCGAGCCGGTGGCGATGGTATGGCCCTCGTCCAGGACATGAATGCGGTCGCACACACCCATGATCAGCGCAACGTTGTGATCGATGAGCAGCACGCCCACCTCGTGCTCGGAACGCACCGATCGGATGAGGCCGGCCAGCCCGGGCACCTCCCCCTCGTTGAGGCCGGCCGCCGGCTCGTCCATGAGAAGAAACCGCGGCCGGGTTCCGAGGGCCCTGGCGACTCCCAGCTTGCGCTCCTCCCCCTGGGGCAGGAAGGCGGCAGGCGTCTCGGCATGAGCGGCCAGGCCGAGCACTCCCATCAGCTCGTCGGCCCGTGCCCGCGCCTCTCGAGAACCGGCTCCGCATCCGAGCGCGCTCACCTCGATGTTCTCCCGCACGGTCAAACGGGCGAAGGAGTGGGCGGCCTGGAAGGTGCGGGCCAGGCCGGCCCGGCCGCGCCGGTGGGGTGACCAGCCGGTGATGTCTTGGCCGTCCAACTCGATCGTGCCCTCGGTCGGCGAATCGAATCCGGTGATGATGTTGACCAGAGTGGTCTTACCGGCGCCGTTGGGACCGATCAGCCCCACGACTTCGTGGCGATGCACTTCGAGGCTCACGCCGTCGAGCGCCTGCACTCCTGCAAAGAAGCGCCGTATACCGGTGGCCCGCACCGAGCCGTGCGGGCCACCGAGCTCACCCGGGGGAATTGCCATCCAAGACGATCAGCGGATGGCTGCCGGCGAGGTTGCCGCCCGCAGCTCCATGAATGCCGGCTGCGAGTCCATGACACCCATGATGCGATGCTCTCGCCCGAACACCGTGTGGTTGTCGGCGTTGAGGGTGATATCACCCAAAACCACCGACACCTTGCCGAGGCCTTCCAGGTAGGCGGCCAGGGCCTGGGCATCCGTCCCGCCGGTGGCCTCGATCGCCATGGCCAGGGTGTCGATCGTCTGGGCGCCCTCTATCAGCGAAGCCGTCAAGGGCGACTGCCCGCGATCGTTCATCTCCTGGATGAACGCGATCACATCCGGGTCGGGGTCGTCACCGAACAGCGACACGGGCGTGTTGTAGTAGAAGTTGTTGAGTGCGACGCCTTCCTGATACCAGAATGTCCCGTCGCACGCCCACGAGCAGACGATCGGCGTCTCGTCACCGAGGCTCCGCAACCCGAAGACAAGGGCGGGGAGATCGTCGAAGGCCGTCGAGATAGCGATGACATCCTTCTCCATGTTGGCGACCGCCGTCACCACGTTGCCGATGGTTCCGTCGAATCCCGTGTACTCCTCGGTGGCAACCACGGTGCCGCCTGCCTCGGTGAAGCGAACGTCGAACGCGTCGACGACATCCTGGAAGTAGACCAGCAAGTTGTCCTTGACCACAACGGCGGTTTCCCAACCCTGATCGCGCGCGAACTCGGCCAGAGCGGCACCCTCGTCCTGGGCCTGATTCCCAAAGCTGAAGGCGGTCCTGCCGGCCTCGCCGAGGCCGAGCGGGCCCATGCGGTCGGTGCCGATGCAGGGAGCAACCGCCAGGATGCCCGCCGCCAGAGCCTCCTGGATCGCCGGGGCGGCGAAGTCGAAGTCGCAGGTCACCAGCAGGATCTCGGCTCCCTGCCCGATCAAGTCGACCGCCGTCGACTTCACCAGGTCAGCCTCGACTGTCGCATCGATGACACGCAGGTCCAGCTGACGGTCGAGCACACCTCCGTCGGCATTGATGCGGTCGACCATGATCTGGGCCGCGTTGATGGCCGGGCTGTTGAACGGCGCCATGTTCTGGCTCAGGTCGACCGCCGCCCCGATGATGATCGGCGAGGTGTCGGGTGGAGTGGTGGTATCGGAGGACCCGCTCGTGGTTGTCGTGGCAGCCTGGGCCGTCGTGGTGGTGGCTCCTACCGGGGCCGTTGTGTCCGAGGTGTCATCCCCGCAGGCGGCAGCCACCAGCGCAATCACCGCCAGCACGAGT
>JBFGLM010000119.1:0-6149 GCA_041576165.1 Acidimicrobiia bacterium | reverse complement strand
CACGATGCGGCGCCCAGGGGCACTCCCTGGGCAGCTTTGAATTTCGCCAGCTGCGGATCCTCCGTCAGATCGATGCTGGCACCGAGATCTTGCAGGTACCCGACCCACCCTGAGCAGCACCCTCAGCCGGGTGCCTGGTGAACCTCGAGGCTGAGGCCGGAGAGGTCGGGCCCGGAGGCCCCGGCAGTGGTCTGGGTGGCATCCGTGGTGCCTCCACCACACGCCGCCCCGGCCAACGCCAGCAAGATGAACCAAAGCCGGACTCTGATTGGCGCTCCTTCCGCAGACGGCAGCAATCGTACAGGGACGGCCACCGCTTGCTGGCTGATCTCGGACGCGATTGCAGTCCGTCGCGGCGCCGTCAACAGTCGGCATCCGTCCTCGCTGTGAGGCATCGCCCGGCGACCGAGGTGCGAGGGCTATCGGATCAACTCGGCGAGCGCCGCGAACCTGAGCATCTGGGCTTGGCCGGCGTGGATGGCGTACTCTTCGATCATCTTCACGAGGGTGGCCCGCAGCGTGCGGCCATACCCTGTTCCGGCGCTGGCAAGTGAAACCGTGTTGGCGATGGCCGCATCGGAGCGGGCGACCTCCTCGAAGTACCAGTGGAGGTCGTCTTCGATGGTCTCAACGGAGCCGCCGGCGTAGTCGTCCTCGCCGCATCGGAAGGCTGGTTCGCCCCCACCGAGGCCCCACGCCAGGTAGACATGCTCCATCTGGGTCACGTGTCGCACCAGTCCCGGCACGGACAACTCGACAGGTGGGACAGACCACGCCACCAGCTAGGCCGATGAGAGGCCCCTCAGCTTCCGGATGAACTCGTGGCGCAGGTACCGCAGCCACGACTCGAGCAGCTCCCGAGGCTCCAGGCTCGCGTCCGGTTGCTCCCACGACGAGAAGTCGACACGAGCCAGCATCCGGATCGTCATGCGGCGGCCCCATGCGCTCACGGGCATCGCCGTGTCGGTCAAAGGCCCAGCCACGTAGGTCGTCGCATCCGAGCCCGAGTCACGAACTCCGGCCGGCCGGCGACTGACGCGCAGGTCGGGCCGCCCCTCCTCGTTGGAGGGGCGGCCCAACACGCCCAGGTGCGATGGGCTACGGCAGGGTCATTTCCTGTGTCTGTGGGTTCAGATGGTCTACCCCGAACCGCTTTCCCTTTCCGACGGTCGACAGGAACACCTGGAAGCCGCGGCCGATGTCCTGACCGTACGTGGGCACGGCCGTGCCCGGTTTCGGATCGGTCTCGTACCAGTAGTGCGACCAGTTGTTCGAGTCGCCCGGCCCGCCGGCGGGCTCGTGGTCGAAGAACGCGATCTCCCTGGGGTTGCGCAGCGACGTGAAGTCGATGATGTTGACGCCGCCCCGATACCACCCGTTCACCGACAGGTAGCGGCCCGGTGTCGGGATGAAGTTGCCCTGATGCATCGAGCAGTACGAACCGGCGCCCGGCCGTGGGATCATGAAGGTGCTCATCCTCGTCCCGTCGGAGACCCGCACAAAGTGGGTGCGGCCGGTGTCACTGTTCGGTTCCGTTGCGCCAAATCCGATCGCCGTCACCGGCGGGCAACCACCTCCGAACGATTCGTCGTCGCCTTGCACGTACTTGCCGTCCCAGGTGAAGCGGGCGGTGTGCCAGAAGTCGACCGCCACCTCGCTGTCAGTAGGATCTCCGGTCGCCCCGTTCTCGTCCACCGAGTCGTCGAAGACCCAGACCGGATTCGCCGTGTCGGGGATACCGTTCGCGTCGAGCTCCCACACCTGGAGCTGTTCGGCGCACGCCCCTGCTGCCAAGCCGACACCCAGATGAACGCCGATATCGTGGCAGGCTCGCAGCGGGTCGAAGAACCCAAGCCCGTGCTCTGCAGGGTCAAAGGCATTGTCCGGATCCCCCGGATAGTTGATCGGTGGTTCCGCGACCTCGACCGCGGTCACTGCACCCAGCGGAGCGTCGCCGCTCCAGGACACCTCGACCACCTGGATCACACCATGGAGCGGGTCCCGATCATGATGGATTGGCTCTCCCTCGGCCGGCTGGCCACACGTCGGCCCCGGCCTCAGTGGGTACGACGAGTTGTACAGCAGCAGATGGTTCTCGCCGGGCCGTGGCACCAAGGTGTGGGTGTGGGATCCGCAGTCTTGGTAGACCGCCCCGATCTGGAACGGATTCGCGGGATCGCTGACGTCGAAGATGCGAATACCCTCCCAGCCGTCCGGATCGCGTGGGTCCGCCGCCACGGCTGCGCCGCACTCGGGACCGGCCAAGACAGCGTCGACCGACAGGAACAAGATGTCGGCGGCGTTATCGCCGTCGCGGTCCCAGACAGATACGTCATTCTGAGGTCCTGGACAGCTGACGTCGGACACCAACGATGGGTTCGCCGGATCGGACACGTCGAAGATGCGGAAGCCTCCGTAGTTCCCGACATAGGCCAGGTCACCCCAGAAGGCGATATCGGAGTTCGTGAACCCCCCAACATTGGGGGACTCGAACAGCAGATCCATCCTCTCACGTGCTGCTGTCGAGTGATCGGCGCTTACCGGTACTGTCGCCGCCGCCACCAAGCCGACAACGAGAACCGCAAAGACAATCCCACGTCTGATCGTGCTCATCATTCCTCCCTCTCCTCTCTCGTTGCGCGACTCGATCCAGCCGGAATGCAAGCGGGGACCTATCAGGCGCGCCTCCACACCTGACCGATCATGACATCCCCCTAGTCGGGCGTCCCTGTCCTCCGCTCCCCTTCAAACTCGTCAAGCCTTGGCCGCAGCCGCAACTCCTCCACCGCCCCAACGCTACGCGACCCCAGCACGGGTGTGTGGCTGAGATGGGGAACCTTTTCTGGGGCTGGACCAGGACCGCCCGCGACGTCGCACATGCTGGACGCGGGTGCCGCTGCCCATCGCAGCCTTGGCGGCCTGGTCATAAGCGGTAACCCGGCGACCGACGTCGACCTCGCTCCGGAACGCTGGGATCAGTGGGCCGGATCGCAATCCTGCACGGCCCGGCAGCGGAAGTCGCAGTGGCCCCCCGTATCCAAGGTTCTGGGTACGCACGAGTATGACACCGCGGTGCTTTACCGTCCGCGCGTCCTGACCACAGATCACCTGACTCCAAAGATCGCTCACGCTCGAGGGACCGGAAGCATGGCATAAGCGCCTCGCGGCGGGACCGCTAGGCGACCGCAGCGTTGTTCTGCCATGAGGCTTGCTCTAGCTGGAAGCGATTGCCATGACACGCGCCGGAGTTGACGTGACCGACACCGCCCCTCCCCCTGGTGGGCGCGCTCCTGGGTGGGATGCTGGCGTGAGAGCCCCGTCACGAGGTGCCCGCTAGCGCCGGTTCGGGCACCTACCCGAAGCGCGACGACCTGCGGAATGCGGTGGAGCGCCGACGCCAAGCCACTCGGGGCGAGAGCGACTCGCTGTCCTCTCGCTCGAGCATCCGGACTGAGCTGACCGAGCCGCCCATGACGACGCGCAAAGAGGCGCACCAGACGCCCGGAGATGCGCTGATGCGCTAGCTTGTCAATATCTGGAAGTGCAGCCGGGGCACACCCCACGGTCTGGGCTCTGGCCTTTGGGAGCCAAGTTGGGAGCCATTCTCTGTGGACTTGCGTGGACGGCCATGGACGCTGGTGGACACGCAAGCCATCCGTTCCGGCATGTGTGGACGGCTGGGGACACCCGCGGACACGGCTTGGAGATCTACGGATCAGAAGGTTGGGAGTTCGCGTCTCTCCGGGCGTGCTGGCGGAGTCCTTGTAGCGCACGGGCTTTGCACTGCAAGGGCTATGACGTGCGCGCCCTTGGTCGATGGGATCTTGCTCGGCGACCTTGCATCGCGCGTCGGGGCACTTGAGCAATGCCGCTCCGGTCAGCCGCGTGGGCTCATGGCCGGGTTCGGGTGAGGTGCGCCCGGGAGCACGAGTGCATCATCTACTTCGGGTCCCTAGGATCAGAAGACGATGGCCGTGCCGTCGTGGAGGTGACTGATGAAAGACCCCATGTTGTCCCTGCGGGTCTGGAGCTACTACGTGCTTGCCGTCGGTGCCGGATTACTCCTCATCCCCAACCAGATCTTCGACATCCTCGGCATCGACAACACCAGTGAGGTCTGGATTCGTGTTGTTGGTCTGGTCGCTATTGCGCTCGGTGCCGTCTACTTCGCAGCTGCGCGAGACAACGATCTCGGCGTCGTTCGATCTTCCGTGCCAGCGAGAGCCATCGCCGTTATCGCCTTCGTCGGCCTGTGGATCACCGGCGGCCCGTGGCAGTTACTGATCTTCGCCGCCGCCGACCTCGCGGGGCTCTTGTGGTCGTGGAACGCTTTGCGGACCGCGACTCCGGCTCCCGTCTGACGGTTGAGCAAGAGCACGAAAACGCGGCATCCGCGCCGACATCACCGAGGTCGCTGCTGGGACCAAGGGGAAGCTTCACTGCTTCTGTTCCGGTCTTCTGTTCCGGGCTCGCCCAGGCAGGACATCTCGTGCATCGAAGAGTCGTCGGTAGACCTCCCTCCTGTGGAAATCGGCGTCGGGTTTGAGCCCGACGCGCATGCTTCGCCACCCTACGTCGAACCATGCCAAGCTCGGCAAAGGCCTCGAATGCACGACGCAGCGACGACTCCACCGAGTGACGGTGGAAGGCCAACTTGTCTGAGGGCACATCATCGAGATCAAAACCGTCTCGGGGTGCGCCCAGATGTCGTCGGCGACCTCTCGATCGGAATGCCGCCATCGCGACCTCGAGATCGGCGCCCAGCAACGCGATCGCCGCGGCGGGATCCCCCAGCGCAGCGCGGAGACCGTCGTCCGTGACGTCGATCGGGTAGGTCAGCGTCGCGGGCTCGGAGTGCGCGGGTGTCCACGCGGTGAGCAGCTCCATCGGCCCGAACCGCGCATGGATCGCGACGGCCCGCGACGCCCACTGCGTCGCGCCGAGCTGCTGGCGGCACCGGAACGCCCGGATCCCGAACGCCCTGGTGATGGTGCCGAGTCCGCGGAGCCCGAGCTCGAGCAGGAGGGGCGTCTCGGCCAGCACCGTGCCGAGCCCGAAGAGGTGCCATGCGCCGGCATCGAGCATCGGGACCGCGACGACCATCGAGACGGGGACGAGCTCGTCCGATCCGGGCCCGACCCCGAGCCGCGCCCGCGCCGCCGGAGGGAGCCGCGAGGCCGGCGCCGCGAGGCCGACGACCACCCCGGGCACCAGGCCGCAGTCGTAGAGCGCCCACCGCGGCGCGATCGCGCCCCGCGCCGCGCAGGCCGCCTCGCGCAGTCGGTGGATCCGGTCGACGAAGGGCGCCGCGGCGAGGCAGAACGGGTCGACGTGGTGCAGGTCCGCCTCGGCCATGCCGATCTGCCCGAGGAGGAGGCCAGACAGAGACCATCCGGTCGGACGTTTGAAGAGGGAGAGGCCACCCGGTCTCTGCCGACGGGCGGCTCGCGGCCGACGGGTCGCGACGCGGCCTGCCCGGAGCAGGCCGTCCGCGCGGATCCGGCGTCCCGTGTCGCTTGACGCCGACCGCGCGCCGATGCTATGACCGGGACTCCAGTCGGCAGATCGACCGCCCATGAGCGAGCAGCGCGTCGGATTCAAGCGGGATATCGGCCTGTTCATGGCCGTGATGATCGGGATCGGCGCCATGATGGGGCCCGGCATCTTCGCGCTGCCGGGCGAGCTCGCCAAGCTCGTCGGCCCCCTCGGCGTGCTCTCGTACCTGGCTCTCGGCCTGGTGGTCATCCCGACCGCGCTCAGCTACGGCGAACTCGGCGCCTCGATCCCGCTGGCCGGAGGCGGCTACTCCTTCGTGAGCCGCCTCGCCCCCAAGACCATCGCGTTCCTGACGGGGTGGTTCTTCTGGATCGGCAACGTGGTCGCGTGCTCGATGTACGCGCTGATCTTCGCGCTGACGGTTCGCGAGTACTTCTGGTCGGAGGCGGCCGTCCCGCTCGTGGCGGTGGTGGCGACGGTGTTCTTCCTGCAGCTGAACCTGCGGGGGGCCCGCCAGTCGCTCAAGGTGATCGCAGTCATGAACGTCGTGGAGCTGGGGATCCTGATCGGCTTTGCGATCCTGGGGGCCTTCGACGTCGAGCCCGCCAACCTGGATCCGATCGCCCCCATGGGATGGGGGGCGTTCATCCCGT
>JBFGLM010000118.1:0-6302 GCA_041576165.1 Acidimicrobiia bacterium | reverse complement strand
TCTACCGGCCGTCCGAGCAGCGGTTCTACATCATGAACGAGCTCGGGGAGAACGAGGGCGGCCTGGGCGCGGCGGAGTACGCGTTCACGTTCGGCAACCCCGGTGACAAACCGGTGGTGGGTGACTGGGACGGCGACGGCATCGACGAGATCGGGCTGCACCGAGAATCCTCTGGGTTCTTCTATTACCGCAACACCCTCGATGTCGGGATCGCCGACGGCCAGTTTTACTTCGGCGATCCGGGTGACCGGTTCGTCGCCGGCGATTGGGGAACCATCGACGGAGTCGAGACCCCAGCGGTGTTCCGACCCTCGAACACCACGTTCTACTTCCGGTGGACCAACACCCCCGGCGCCGCCGATTCCGAGTTCGTCTGGGGCGAGAGCGGCTGGCTGCCGGTCAGCGGCGTCCTCGACTGACCGCAAATAGGCCAGGCCAGGCCGGGCGCCGCCTGGGGATTGCACCCCTGGCCTACCCGCCCAGAATGACGCGTAGGCGGGTCACCACGCCCGTTCGAAGGCGCGCGCTATCCGGCACACTGCATGGGCTTGCGCTCACCCGAGACGCTGTGGCCCGCCGCTCAGATCACGCGGCCACGCGGCGCGGTGAGTCCGGGGGCAGGCGAGCGCTCGTGACGTGCCGTTCTCGCGCACCTGCTCGATGCGCTCGTTATGGCGCGTATTGGGCGATCTGCGTCCTCGCATTCGAGGGTGTGGGTTCAGCAGCAAGGCGGCGAGGAGGGGCTGCTTCAACCGTCACGAAGATGTCAAACAGGCCAACCAGGATTTCCGCCGATGGATTCAGAAGCTGAGACGATCGGGTCTCACCATCGAGTACGCCAAGATCACCGAGTCCACCAAGAGAGGCCGGATCCACTTCCACGCCCTGGTGTGGGTAAGCATCCTGCCCAAATGCACCAAGAAGGGCCGCCAGGAACGCGGTATGACGACCGGCTGCTACTGCCCGGATGATCAGCTATGCGTCCAGAAGCTCGCCAACCAGGTCGGTTTTGGCTTCGTCGATGCCAGGCTGGTACGAGGCAAGGCCGATGGTGCCGCTCGCTACGTCGCCAAGTACCTCGTCAAATCGTCCACCGGATGGTGGCCACGCTACGCCCGGCGGCTCACCTACTCACGTGCCTTCTCCCCAGTCACGCTTGGCGAGCTCGCCCGGCGGTACCGAGAGCGCATCCGAGACTGGCTACGCCAGAAAGGCGTTCCCGTCATCGAGCTACCGGCCGTGGACTACTGGCAACCCGTGCCAGCAACCCGGCTCCGATCCCCCTCAGACGACGACCCACACCCCCTCGTACATCCCTACACCGGGGAGATCCTCACCGACATCTGAGGTAGTGCCAGTCCTCCAAGCGGCCCGAGATAGTGGGCTCGTTCAGCGCGTCTGCCCCTCGATGTCTCGGGTCCCTGCGAGGCCGAGACCATCCACCAACCCATCTATACCCCCATCCAACCCCCACCTATGGCACCCACCGACACCGTCGACCCACGCTGGAGACCTCTCGACTTGATCGCGATTAGAAACTCCGCGCAGAACCGACGCGGCGCACCGTCTCTACCGGGAGGGGACGGCAGGATCGAGGGCGGAGTTCAAGCAGAGCTTCTCGCATCCCGAAGTGCCGGGTCAAGATGATCGGGGTGTGGGACACGGTCGGGGCGCTCGGACTGCCCACCCCGTTGAACCGCATCAACCCGATGTCCACGGACCACCACCAGGTCGGCGCAACTCCCGAGGTCGAGCATGCCTTCCATGCAGTTGCCATCGACGAGCAGCGGAAGGCATTCCGGCCCGTGTTGTGGGACGAACCGGGCGAGGGTGAGACCCAGATCGAGCAGGTCTGGTTCGCCGGGTGCCACTCGGACATCGGGGGTTTCTACCGGGACCATCGCCTCGCCGACATCCCCCTGGTCTGGATGATCGACCGGGCACAGAGCATCGGTCTGAGGTTCGACGAGGAGAAGGTCCAGGCACTCAAGCCGCAGTACGACGCCCCGATCCACAACTCCCGCCGAGGCTTGGGCACCCTGTATCCCAAGGCGCTGCGAACCATCGAGGCGTCAAAACGAACGCTGCTCGCCAACACCGCAGCAGCCAGAGTGAAGAACTCCGGGTCTGCGCCGCCGTACAAGCCGACCAACCTCGTCGGGGCGCACCACATCGACGAGACCTACACCACCGTCAACGTCAAGGGCACACACATCAACCCTTGAAACGCAGGTCTCTCAGACGACCGTGGCACAATCCTCTCAGAGCGCCCCGAGCGCCTCCCCGACCAGGAGGTGCCCGATGCCAGCTCCCGCCCTACTCCATGCAAGCCTGCTGCCCTGGGGCACCACGAGATGGCAGCGTCGCCAGCTCCCCGTCCACATCGCCGATGAGCTGCGCCTGGCTCGACAACGATTGGAGCTGAGCCAGCGTCAGGTTGCCCGCTTGGCCCGTATCAGCAGTCCATACCTATCCCGGTTGGAGCGGGGACTGCGGGCACCGAGGATGCCGGTGGCGGTGCGCCTCGCCGAGGTACTCAGCCTCGATGGGGAGGTGATGGAGGAGCTGCTCGACGAAGCCGTTGTGGGCTGCCGATGACGCGGCAACGTCGCTGGCGAATGTCGCTGAGGAGGGGCCAGGTCGCCGCTGACGGAGTATCTCGCCGCACCGGGCACCTGAGCACTGGCGACCTCACCCGCCCCAAGCACCTCGGTACCTGCCCAGCCGCCCTCCCCGCCCAACCGCCCCCGGAGACACGCACGCTCGCTTCGCTCGCGCGCGACGCCGAGAAGCTGCTCAGGGGAAAGAAGTGAGCGAGGCCGGGGAACATTCCCGGCCCCGCTCGTCAGTCGAAGGTTCCGCTGAGGGAACCCGCCTAAGCCTCTCAGCAGTGGTAGGTGCCGAAGATGTCGTTCGTGTTTGGGCCGCTTGCCACGAGGTTCAGGTTGGCATGAACTTTGAGCGTTCCCTTCCCCGACAGCGTGACCTGATGGTTCCGCGAGAGGCCCGTCAAGAGGTTGCCTGCGCCTTCGTTGAAAAAGACGACCGTGCCCTCGCCGCAGCCGTCCACGGTGCCCTCGAAGGTGAGGGTGCCGGTGTAGACGAAGTCCAGGTTCTTGAAGATTGTGATGTCTCCTTCGAAGTGCTGTGTCCCTTCGAAGGTCCCCGTCCTGAACCCTGGGTTCGAGACTGTTAGGAAGATGTTGCCGTCTGCCGTCCTACATGTGGCGGGGCCGGGGGTTATCGGCGGACCGGGGTCACACGTCGGTGTCAGGAAGTACGTTTCGGTGCCTTCGACCGGCATCGGCTTCCCAGCCGACGCAGGCGCAGCCATAGCGAGCATCGTCGCAGCAGCAATTACAAGTACGAGAACTCGTCGCATAGGACTGGTCTCCCTCCCGTCAGGTGACCCACGGCGTGGAGTCGGTGCGGTGACTCTACTCCGCTGCGACTAGCGGCGTCGGCTCTACCCTTGCTACGACGACCCCCGAGTCAAGTGCCACAATCCCACCTAGAGCGCCGAGGAGCGCCTCCCCGACCACGGAGGCAGCCCGATGCTCACCACCACCGCACCCCGAGGTGGACGGCCTCCGGTGGTGGACGCCGGTCCGACCCGCCGCACCTTGGACCCAGGCCTCGCCGCGAAGCTCGACTTGGCCCGACGATCTCTGGGCTTGACGATTCGGGAGTTCGCCTACAGGACCTCGATCAGCCGCTCGATGGCGGCATACCTGTGTACGGGGGAACGGGTGCCCTCGGTCGAGGTGGCCGAGAGGGTCGGCGAGGTCTTGCGGCTCGACGATGCCACCTACGCCGAGCTACTTGGACAAGCAGTCGAGCGGGCACGGGTATAGAGCAACGTCGCTGAGGAGCGGCAGGCTCCGCTAAGGGTTGGCTCGCTCTTGAATTGAAGCGTGGCTCTCAAACGTCCGGGCACCGCTCGGCACTGCTTGACGCCGCACAATGACCGCCCTGTACCGGATGGCATCAGTCCGGCTTTTGTACGGCGTGACCTCAATCAGCTTATGTGCTCGGGTCTTAAGCAAGACATAGTCTCCTGCTCGCGGAAGGTCCGTCGGGTCAAGACCTGAGAACTCGTTCACCAACACTTCATCCCCGAAGGTCTTGCGAGCACCGCTCGCGTAGTTCTCGACACCCACACCAGGAAGCGTAGCTGGTGGCCACTTCCCCTCCGGTCTCGACATTGCCGACCCCCTCGACCTCCTAACCCGGTTCTGCGCTGAGGAGTACGCCTACTACGACGCCATCCACCAGCTCGACCCCAACCGCATCGACCCCCTCGACATCCTCGTCACCGTCTCCGTGAACAGCTTCGTGAACAGCGCCGACCGGGTCCGCTCCGTCCATCGGGGTATGGCTGAGGCGTGCGACCCGATCCTCGCTGAGATACCTGCCGATGCCGACCTGCTCGATCCCGACGTAGACCTCGATGCGGTGAAGCGCCTCCTCCATGCGGCCTGCCAGGTCCGGTGGGTGCTGGTGCCGGTCGCCACCAAGGTGCTCCACCGCAAGCGCCCCAGGCTCATACCGATGCTCGACTCGGTGGTCAACGGCTACTACCTCGATGCCAAGCACAAGAGCGGCCTCCGGGCTGCTTTGGAGGACGGTGACCACGGTGAACGGGCTGCTGGGGCCGCTATGGCGATCCTTCGTGCCTTTCGGGATGACCTCCGGGCCACCGAGCCTGAACTGACGCAGTTGCAGGCTGACTTGGGCCAGATGGGGTACGAGCTGACGCTGGTGCGGCTGCTGGAGCTGTTGTTGTGGGTCGGCACAGAGCCGAGGGGTTACTACCGGGCTCGGGCCTAGCTCAGCGGCTCGTCCGCATCTCCTCGATGCAGCGACCGACGATGTCCTGGAACTGCCGCATCCGCTCGGGGTCGGCAAGCACCTCGGTGTTGAAGCTCGGCCTGGTGTCCACCCGCTCCGTATCGAGCGCCACGCCCTCGATGCTGTTCAGTTCCTCCAGGAGCGCCATGCGCTTGTCCCGGTCCCCGAAGGGCTGCCTCGACCGCATGTGCTGGAACTGCATCTCGACGCCGCCCTCGGTCCACACGGCGAAGATGGTGTGCCAATCGGTGGACGAGTCCACGATGGGGATGAACGACCCGTTACGGGCACCCTGGCCCCACCAGATTCGTAGACCTTGATCCTCTGCCCAGCGCAGCAGATTCTCGGCAACCTGCCGTTCAACCGCGGTTGGTCGTCGTGCATATCTAGTGATCGGTCGGCAGAGTCGTAGCCGGCACTTGTCTGACTAGAGCCGACTCACAACCTCGATCGCTCCGCCGAGGGCGGCAATGGCGATGCTCAGCATCGTCGTCGCGACCGCGGGCCACAGGATTCGGAACTTCCGATTCGCGACGATCGACTTGCCGTAGAGCGACCTCAGCGCGTGTTCCCCCAAAGCCTCAGAGTCCACATCACGCACCTGACCCACGTACGCCTCAGCATCCTTGCGCTCTGCGATCCACCTGATGAACATCAGATCCTCAGCCGGCATCGCCCAACGAAGGGGCAAGGGCGCGTAGGCGAGACGGGAGCACAACCCACAACGCCAACAAGAGCCCGACGAACAGCGCTGCTCCAGCGACCAGAAACGCACTGCGCGCCCCGGTTGTCAGCTCCTCTCCGACGGAGCCGTCTCGAACCACGAAGCCTTAGGCCGCAAGAAGGATCGCGTCAGCAGTGAAGAGCAAGCTTGCCTTCGTATCGCCGAAGACAACCTGGCCCTCAACGTGGTCCATGAGCGCCATGGACTGCCCAAGATCCAGCTGATCGTGCATCTGCCGCACCTCTCTCCGTAGGCTGGGATAAGCGTAGATGACCGCGCTAGGACCCACAGAACCGCGCGGGGTGCGGTCGCAGGGCTGCAAGCCAGGCCGCACCGATCCGGCAGATTGCACGGGCTTGCGCTCACGCAGCGCCCGGTCGTCGGCCGCACCGAACGCGCGGCCACCTGCCACCAGCGTGGTCGATTCGAGGGCGACGAAGCGCTCGCGCCGTTCTCGGCTGGGTTGGCCTGGCGGGCTATGTCACGCAGACGGGACGGTGTGCGCTCTGGAGGAAGGACAGTCCATCGAAACGTGACTCTGAATGGAACACTGTGAATTGCGAGGAAGCCTCGGTCGACAGCGGGATTCGAAGAAGGAGCACGTGGTCGGACTCTGGTCGGGTTTCCCCGGCAGCTGCGGTCGATTGGCCGGCCCCTGGGGCGCGAAAATCCGGTTTGAAAGCCACCGCTTGCGAGTCCCCCTCATCAGTAGCCTTCGGAGCTGACG
>JBFGLM010000117.1:0-6358 GCA_041576165.1 Acidimicrobiia bacterium | reverse complement strand
GATCAGTCCTCGGTTCGCGGCTTCGTGGGCTTCGGTCACCTCGTCGAGCTTTGATTGTGCCGATACGACTTTCGTCTGCGCCTTGACTCGGGCACGCTGGATCTTCGCCAGCTGCCGCTCGAGGGACTCGGCCTGCTCGTCGAGTTCGGTTGCTGCCGCCGCGGCCGCATCAGCGCTTTCCTGCGCGGCGCGGAGCCGTTTCTCGGCCGCATTGAAGGCCTTCTCGGCCACCTTTACGGCTGCGGTCAGCTGGCGCCGGGTGGGAGCAGGTTTGCTGGTTGCCGTCGAGGTGGCCGCCTCCTTTGCAGGCTGAGCGCGCGGTTGTTCGACCGGGGTCGAGACGCTCCCGAAACCCACCGTAGCCTGGGGTTCGGCTGCAAAAGTCCCATCCCGCAACTGGGCGTGCTGCGCCGGGTCGGCGGCCGCCGCTTGGATCGCGGCCTGCACCTTCACCTGATGCCGGAGCGCGCTACTCGCAACCCGGGCGATCGCGGCCCGATAGACGCGACGGGGTTCAACCAGGTCTGAGTCCCCGCCCGACAGCACCTCGTCCTGGGCCGCGCGCAGGGACGAGGCCGCGGCAATCAGCGCTTCTACGGCTTCTGGTTCGGCACGGGCGATGCGGTTGAGCTCGGCGGCCACCACGGATGGCTTGCGGAGCGCCTTCACATCGAGCGCCAGTTCCTTGAATCCGGCAGCTCGAAGCTTCTTGATGAGGGCGTCCCTACGGGTGATGAACTCCTCAGCCGGACCGTCATACAACAGCCTGGCTGCGTCGGTGATGTCAGTGATTTGCCGGTCGCCGTCGGACATTCAGCGCAGGCTAGGTGTGCTCGGCGGCGCCGGCGCTGGGCGCGGCGTCGGCTGCTCCCGGGTCATGGGTGACCGGTCATGGCCGGGGCTTCGTGACGGACGCTCGGGAATGTCTATGGTTGCGGCCGTGGCGTTGTGGAAAGGAATCCGGTTCTGAGAGGCGCCTCCGGATGCATGACCCGCTAGAGGGTGTCACGTCCCGCGGGACAATCATGACCGGGGCCAGCCGGACACGAGTTCCGGCGCTGTACGAGCCATTGCTCGCCGCCGCGGCTGCTGCGGTTCGTGCCGCCGAGCGAGCCGCCTCCCTCTACGTGTACGGGTCCGTTGCAACCGGAACCGCCCACGTCGGTATATCGGATGTGGACTTGCTCACCTTGGGGATCGGGCCGAAAGAAGCTGCCGCAATCGGGCAAGACTTGTCGGTGCGTTTCGCCGACCTCTGTCGAGGGGTGGGGGTGGCCGCCGCACAGCCGAGCGACTTCGCAGGCGAGACCGACGCCGCATACGGCGGTCGCGTGTTCCTGCGACACTACTGCGTTCACCTGGATGGGCCCGACCTTCGCCCTGGGCTGCCTGAGTTCGCTGCCGACGCCCGCGCCGCACGGGGTTTCAATGGTGACATCGCCGAGCATGCGGATCGTTGGAGGACGGAACTAGAGAGCGGCGGTGATCTAGTGCGGCTGGCGCGGCGGCTGGCCCGCAAGACACTGTTTGCTCTTGCCGGCATGGTCAGTGTGCATGATGAAACTTGGACGACCGACCGCAGAGCGGCCGCAACGCGCTGGGCCGAGATCGACCCGTCTCTCACCGACGACCTCCGCAGGCTGTTGGGATGGAGCGAAAACAATCTCACGCCGGACAGGGAATCGGTCGCAGCCGCCCTCGAAGGGGTTGTGACGGGTATCGCGGCATCCTTCGAGAACCTGATCGGCCTCTGGAACTCATCCGGCGAACAGTGATCGGCCGGCTAGTCGGGACTCACCGGTGCAGACGACCAACCGTCCCCTCATCCTTCGGTCGGGACGACCGGTACCAGCAGATACGACTCATTCCCGGGGCCGCTGTGCAGCGTGACCTGACCGCCGAATACCTCGAGCGGTCGGTTGTCCGGATCGTTGTGGGTCATGCCGCCGGTCCCTCGGGTGGCGTAGTGGAACCGCCGAGCGAATTCACCCAACTCGCCCCCGTACTCGTAGTCCTTGCCCCGGACCGTCAACGCCAGGCTCCATCCCGCCGGTATCACGATGCATGAGGGCACGATCTCGACGTCACATTCGGAGACCTCGCCTGGGGTCAGGACCTCTGCTCGATCGTGGGGGTGATAGGGCCGGTACGGCAGGGTCCTGGCCGGGTCCAGCGCTCGATGCGAGGCCCGCAGCCAGCCGTTGGCGATCGGCGTGTTCGGATCGGTGGAGCCCATGAACGTGATCTCATCGCCGTCGGGGTCGAACACCCGCACAATCAGAAACAGATCGGCGTCCTCGGTCGTGGACGATACGAACAGCTTGGCGGCCATCGGGCCCGTGATCTCGGTCTCTTGGTCAAAGGGGGGCAGCCAGAACGTCACCCCGTCCCCGAGCGCCTCGTATTCGATGGCGCTGCTCGCACCCGGCGGCTCCAGCGACAGGGACCGATTCGTGGGGTCCAGGTAGAGCTTCGTCCACCGCGTCCGTGCGAGCGGCCACTCGTGCTCGTGCCTGAGCACGAATCTCTCGCCAGGGTGGCGGATGTTGAGCATCACCGGTGGCGTCGAGTCCCACCCGTTGTCGATGCCCTTCAAGAAGTAGTCGAAGAATCGTTTCTGGAGGTCGAGACCGTAACCGCTAGAGAAGAGCGACCAGTGGGAGTCTCCATGCACTTCGAGCCATTTCTGCGCCGAGGCGGCCTCCACGAATCCATTGAAGTTCCCGCGCGGGTGGATGCCTTGACCTCCCCAGTTTGCGCAGCTCAGCAGCGGAACGGTGATTCGAGACAGGTCGGCCGATCGGGCTCGGTGCCACTCGTCGTCGAGCGGATGGTTCTTCAGCTCCTCGTAGGCGTTGACACGGTTGGCGGCCAGTTCCTCGTCAGAGAGCGTGATCGGTCCCGCGACCGACTCCCCGGTGTTGGGATTCTTGCGGGCGGCCGCGCCTCTGCCGTATTGCACGTTCATGACCTGGACCTTCGACCACAGCTCCTGGAACTGACTGAGGATCCCACCGTGGTAGCCAGAATCGCGGTAGGTGTCGTTGGCGCCCTCCCAGGGGACGATGGCGGCGAGGTGGGGAGGGTGCATGCCGGCGACCCGCCACTGATTCCTCGCGTAATACGAGATCCCGAGCATGCCCACCTTGCCGTTGCTCCAGCCCTGAGTACCCGCCCATTCGATGCACTGGTAGAGGTCCTCGATCTCCCGGGGTGAGTTTGGATCCATGAAGCCCGGTGACCAGCCGGCGCCACGCGAGTCGACGCGAACGACGGCGTATCCATATGGAACCCAACGCTCCGGATCTGTCACCTCCCAGTTCTGATACTTGTTCGTCGATCCCTCGAGAATCTCGGGGTAGTCGGTGACCATCTTCTGCCACTGGTGGGGATAACCCTCCTGGTAGGCAACGCCTTTGGCGTAGATTCCGTACGTGAGGATGACGGGATACCGGCCGTCCTCGATCGGGCGAAAGACGTCGGCCCGCAACACCGTTCCGTCATCGACCGTGATCGGCTGGTGCCAGGTGATGCGCATCCCGTCACGCACCTCAGTGCGCGATTCGACGTCGGGCTGATGCATTAATCGTCTCCGGATCGCTTTGGCGCATCCTCGCATAGATGGAGCGTGATGCGAGGCGGGGCGCGCAGCGGTCCGGCCACGCACTCGGCGGCCGGGCTAGGTCCGACCAGTCGGGCCGAACCGTTTGGTGGCGAGCAGGCGCTCGGCCTCGAAACCGGCGCCGTCCGCCTCAGCGGCCTCCAGCACCACCACGGCCAGTGACAGGTCTTGCAGCCCGGTCCCGGTCGATTTGAACAGGGTCGTTGTGGCGGGATCGCCGGGACCGGACTCACCAACGATCGACGCCAGATCCACCGCTTCCGCCGGCGAGTAGAGCCCCGAGGCACCCGCCGCCACGGCATCGCCGGATTCGGAGAACACAAGTTCAACAGAGTCGCACACGACCCGATCAAATCGCGCGAACGCATCGGGTTCTACCTCAGACAGGTTGGGGCGCGCCGAGCCGACCGAACTCACGTGCAGCCCGGGAGCGAGGTGACGGGTGGAGAAGACCGGCTCGGCAGTTTTGGTGGCCAGCGACACGATCCCCGCACCCTCGACCGCCTCATCCACCGAGCCCGCCTCGACCAGGTCCGCCGACACCGCGGACCGCATCTCGTGGATGAAATCCCGCCGATTGCTCGGGTTACGAGAGAAAACCCGGATCGTCTCGACCGGACGGACCAACTGCAACGCAGGGAGTTGACGTCTCGCGACCGACCCGGTCCCAATGATCGCTCCGACTGCGACCGCCTCCGGGCAGAGCCGGGTTGCCGCCACCGCGGCCGTGGCGCCGGTACGGGACCCGGTGATCGCCTCCGCGTCGATGATGGCCCGCAAGTCGCCTGACTCAATGTCGAAGACGCTCACCACATAGCGGACGCCGATCCCTCGGTTGAAACTGATGACCTTGTGCCCGAACACGCCGAGGCCTTCGAACACGGCCGGCAGCACCCGCATCCAACCCTCGGAATGTGTCAGGTCGGCCCGCCGCACCGGTCCGGCCTTGCCGGCCGCTTCGAGGGCGAAGCATCGCTCCATGGCGGCCAGCGCCATTTCCGGTGTCAGGTACCGCTCAACGGTCGATGCGTCGATCAGTCGGGTCACGCCGGGTTACGCCCGACGAAGAACTCGGCCGGTTCGGAGGCGTGGTCGATGATTCCCGCGGCGAGAAGGCCGCCCGTGACCCGCCGGATCTGTCCGTCGTTGAGCTTCATGGCGGGCTGGCGGATCGGTCCTCCGTTGTAACCGTTCAGCCACGCCTGGTACTTCCAGAGATAGCGAGGCACGAAGTTCGAAGACGCCACTGCCGCCATCTCTGCCGCGCGGGCGGCCCGGGCCGGCTCGATTTCCCAATAGCGGCGCATCGCCTCGTCGGTCTTTCCCGCCCGGAGGGCCTCGAACATCTGGGGCGTGCGGTCGCCGTAGTACTCGTAGTTCGAAGTCCCCATCCATTGCAGATCGAAGACCTCCGCCCACATCGGTGCGTTGTACTCCATGGGATCGGACAGCAGGATGTCCTTGTCCGCCAAACGGCGGAAACAGTCGTATGTCGCCATCGTCCGGGCCCGGCCCAATTCGTATTTCACCGCCACGACCGTATCCACCTCGACCAAGCGTTCCAGCACCTCCTGGGGGTACCCGCGGGGGTCCAGCCGGGCCAGGTTCGAGTGGGCCACGATGAACAGCACGACCGGCAAATCAGTCGCCTCACACACCATGCGCGTGTACGCCTCGAGCTGACCAGGGGTAGTCGGGTAGAAGCTGTTGGGTTGTCCCAGCAGCACGCCGTCGATGCCGATGGCAGCGGCATCTCGGTTCATGGAAATGGTGTCCGCCGGAGTGTCGAAGACCCCTTGGAGCAGGAATGCGTGGCGTCCTTTCGCCTCGTCCGCGGCGATTTCCATGAACGTACGCATCTCGTCGCGGGTGGTGCCTGCCTCCGACACGAGCAGTGCCCCCCAAAAACCGAGCTCGATGTTGCGGCGGACGTCGTGACGGATGGCCGCCTCGTTGAGGGCGGTCAGGTCCGACGTGTAGCTCGGAATGATGACGTTGCACACGCCGTGGAACGTTTCCCGGGCCCAAGCTTTGGCGTCCGCGCGGGCGGGTGGCATCACACGGCCGCCGAGATCGAGCCGATCAGTCCGAGCGCCTCGAGGTCGGCGGTGAGCTCGTCGAGCTCCGCGGCGGTGAGGGGAATGAGCGGAAGCCGTACCGGTCCCTGCGGCAGGCCCATCAGACCCAACCAGGCCTTGAGCTGGGCGTCGGGCACCGCACCGGACATGTTGCGCAGCCACGGGTCTCGCATCCACTTCTGGAAGGCCGCTCGATGCGGTTGGAGCGTGGCGTGGATCTTCCACGCCTCGTCGATGCTGCCGGCATCGGCCAGTTCGGTGTAGCGCCGGATCGGGAGGTTGCCGGGACTCTGGAACATGGCCAGCGCCGGGGTAGACATCAGCGCTTGGAAACCATGGTCGAGGTGAAGCTCCAGCCAGTCATCCTCGGCTGCGTCACACACGACGATACGATCCGAACACAGCTCGTGTACCTGCATCAGATGCTCGCGCGGTTTGGGATTCTTGATGACGCAGATGATTTCGAGATTTGCCAGCTCCGAGATCAGCGCAGGCGAGATGACGTATCCCGAATACGACGTGTTGAACAGGAACGTCGGGATCGAGGTGCGGGCGTCGAGGGCTTGGTACCAGGCGCGGACCAGGTCGTCTGACGGGCGCGGCGGGAAATACGGGTTCATGACGATGGCAAAATCCATCCCGATCTCAGCCGCGTGAT
>JBFGLM010000116.1:0-6424 GCA_041576165.1 Acidimicrobiia bacterium | reverse complement strand
CACGTCCGACGGGATGGAGTCCATGCCGCAGGCGTGCACGATCCGGGCACCGGTCTCCGCCGCCTCGGTCTCGTGGGCGTCCATCATCTTCCGGATCCAGTGCGCTTCGGCCGCCAGGTCGCAGTAATGCGTGCCGGCACGCACACACGCACCCACGAGCTCGGAGCCGTACATGGCGTAGGGACCGACCGTTGAGACCACCACTCGTGTCCGGGCCACTATCGCCTCCAGGGATGCCACGTCGTGGCTGTCAGCCAGGATGATCGGGATGTCCGCCGCAGCCGGGCCCAGGTTGGATCGCACGGCCTCGAGCTTTGCCTGGTTGCGTCCCGCGATCGCCCACCGCAGGTCTCCCCCGACCCCTACTCGCGCCAGCAGCTTCTCCGCCGCAAGCCTCCCCGTGAAGCCGGTGGCTCCCCACACGACAATGTCGAACTCGGAATCATGTTTCACGTCTCAGTCCTCCGCTTTGTAAGGCGCGCCTCCGGTCGCTTCGACCACCCTCCTTTTCGTACGCCTCACCGGCAAGCACTGCCAGAGGCGAACGTCTCTGTGCGTGGCGCTTGCGGTGGCACCCGGTCGGCGCGGGGTCCGAGAAACGCACTGAGCACCTCGCGGCTCCACCAGGCCGGATCGATGCGCTGCTCGACGGCAGCTCGCAGCGAGCCCGATCTGACGAACACTCCTTTGAGCACGACCCGTGGCGGCACCACAAGACGTCCGTTGAAACGCCCGTCGTATTCTGCTCATAGAGGGGTCGAGCCAACAGAGCCATCAGTCGGCGTTGTGTCTCGGATCACCCCGGCGAGAAAGGGCGTCGCATGGTTCCCGATGCGCTATGGCCGACAGCAGTAGTCGGGTCGGACAAGGTCGTGCCCCGACTCGAGCGGCTGCTCCTGAAAGTGTCCTCCGCCCGCAAGGTGCGGAACGTCGTGATCGGCGCCGCCGCAATCGACGGTTCCTGGGAGTGGACCGACGCAAACGGCGAAGCCAACCCCGACGGGACGTCGATGACCACCGACACACCCTGGTTCCTCGCGAGCGTGACCAAGCTGTACATCGCATCGGTCGTGTTGCGCTTGCACGAACAGGGGTTGATCGACCTCGACGAACCGATCCCCGAGTACCTGCCAGACGAGTTGCAGACCGGTCTCCACGTGCGGGACGGGGTCGACCGGACCGACCGGATCACGATCACCCACTTGCTGGCCCACGCAACCGGTCTTCCCGACTCGCTCGTCGAGCATCGGAAAGGTGAGCGCGCCCTGATCACCGACATCGAGGCCGGTGACGTGGCCTTCACGTTCGAGGAGGCGGTGGCGCGAATACGCCCGCTGACGCCCCATTTCCCCCCCTCGGATCTCGCCGGCGATCGTCCCAGAGTCCGCTACTCCGACACCAACTACCAGTTGTTGATGGTTATCGCCCAACGGGTCGGTGGCCAGTCGATGGGCGAGCTGCACCGCAGGTTGCTGTTCGAACCGCTGGGCTTGCGCCACACCTGGTTCCCCGGCGATGAGCCGCTGGAACCGGCCGGCCGGCCCGCTACGCCGTGGCTGGGTGATTGGCCGCTGCAGGATCGGCCGATGGCCCTGAGGTCGATCGGGGATCTCTTCAGCACGACCGACGACGTGCTGAGCTTCGGGCGCGCCCTCTTCTCCGAGCGGGTCTTCACGGAGCAGGCGACAGGTCGATTGATGTTCCGCCGATTCAACCGATTCGGACTTCCCCGCAGCGCGGCGGCGATCGCATCGCCGGCATGGCCCATCGAGTACGGCCTCGGGATGATGCGATTCGCCCCATCGAGAGCAATGGCCATGGGACGCCGCCTGCCGCCGTTGCTGGGGCACACCGGATCGACCGCATCGTGGCTGTGGTACTCGCCGCCCCTGGGGTTGCTCCTCGCCGGCACGGCAAATCAAGCCACCAAGCCAGCCCTTCCGTTCCGGGCGCTCTCATTGGCGCTCCACGGACTCGACCGTTGACCAGAGTGGGCGCACGAGTCCGGCAGCCGACGTGGCTGCGACGGGTTCGAGTCGAGCAATCCCGATATCGAGGAGGGGCCGAGGTACTACCTGAGAGCGCGAGCTCGACCGGTCGCCGAGTTTCGCGTTTGTTAATGGCAAACAGGGACTGGTCGGTCGGGTCCTACTGTTGACTGGTGACATGACACAGACATCTCCACCTCCGGCCGCCACCGACCGCGACGACTCGGCACCGGCCTCTCTTCTGGGCCGATTGATCCGCCGCATCACGCGCCTCGAGATCATCGCGGGAGCGGCGATCGCGGCGATCATGCTCGTGCTCGTTGTCATCGAACCGAGAATCCTCGAAGCCCCGTTCGAGAACTACCGGACCCTCCTGTTCACCTTTGGCGGCACGGTCCTCGCCGCGATTGCGTTGGCGGCAATGCTGTGGCTTCGGGTGCCGCCCGTGGTGAGGCTGATCGTGCTCGTGGCGCCATTCGCAGTCGTCAATTGGTGGTTGATCTCGCCGTACTTCGTCGACGAAGTGGTCGCCGAGGACTTCTCCGGATCGATCTCCGAGCAGCTCGAAACGGCAGGCGACGTCACCGCGCCGACTACGACTCCGCCGGTCGACGACGAGCCAACCGCCGATCCGACTCCACCGACCACCGATGCTCCGGCCACCGATGCTCCGCCCACGACAAGCGTCGACGAGCCGGAAGAGCCCACCGAAGATGAGCCGCCCCCTCCACCAACGGTGGCGGGACCCGTACTGCTCGGAGCAGGGCAATTCGTGGGCCTCGCCGGCCATTCGGGCACCGGCGACCCCGGCCTCTTCCAAAGCCCAGAAGGAACGCTGGTGCTCCGCTTCGAGAACTTCGACATCCAGAACGGTCCCGATCTGGAGGTGTATCTCGTGCCAGGCGCCGACCAGACGTCTCTCGCCGAGGGCTCGATTCATCTCGGAGCGCTCAAGGGCAACGTCGGCGACCAGAACTACGAACTACCCGAAGGCACAGAACTCGCCCCGGGCTCCTATACGGCGCTGGTGTGGTGTGAGGCGTTCAGCGTCGAGTTCGTCGGCGCCACCATCGACATCTAGACCAGCCCCGAGTGGCATATCAAGATCGGATGCCAACCGGATGACGCTCAGAGGCCTGCTTGGGTGTGGCTTCCCCGAAGCAGTTGCCAGCGTCCCGTAGCTTCCGTCCTCCAGCTCAGACGCTGCTCCATAGCGAGCGCAACCTGGCGACGACGGCTCCGAGATTGATGCTCCACCCGACGCCGAACACCCGGCTGACGACGATGGCGCCATCGGGGTTCCACAACGTCCGCTTGTATCTCTCGATCGTGGGCATTCGCAAGTCGTACGGCACGAACCCGCCGAGAGCACCGTGCCAGGTTCGTTCCTCCTGCGGCAGGCGCAGTTCCTTGATCACTGCCCAGATCGCCAAACCCGCAGCCAGCAGCCTCAGGACCGTCACGACGTCCGGTCGGCGCTTCATGACGGGAGCGGTAGCCGGCTTCCCCATGAGCCAAGGCTAGCGATGGGTCTCCTGGCTCAGCACTCGAACGCCCCTGGGCGGCGCTGGAGCGAGCGGTACCCAGGCTCAGCGGAGGGTCAGCGCGCCCTTGCCCGCAACCAACCCGCGACACCGTCCTTCGGAGATCGGCAGCCGTGCCGATGGGTGTGCACACGACTACAGGGCGTCGGCAAGCTGGGTGAGCATCCGGCGGAGTTCCTGCATCTCGCTGCGGGTGAGATGCGAACCGATGTGTTCGTCGAGGCCGCGGAGATCCTCCCGGCCTGCCTTGCGAAACGCCTGTTCCCCTACCGGCGTGAGCCCGAGCGGAAGCATCGGGTCGGGCCCGTGACGCTGCCACCTCACAAAGGCCGAAGCGCTGACCACAGCCGCCGCCAGCGCAACGATCACCTCGGCCCGGAGCCATCCCGTCGGGCCTTGGATCAGTGCAAAGCTGAGCGTGGGGATCGTGAGGAAGGCGAGCAGCGCACCCTTAGTGTCGACGCCTCGGTCCGGATTGGGTGGAGTCTCGGATACTGCGGCGTAGGTCACGAACGCTGCCGCCACCGGGAACACGAGCGGTGCGACGAAGATCGCCCGCCACGACACGAGGTCGACAAGCAGACCACCGAGAACAGGTCCGGCTGCAGTGGCCACCGCAGTCAGCCCCATGTACACCCCGACCGCCCGGCTTCGTTCGTGCTCGCCGAACGAGCCGGCGGTGAGCATGAGTGACAGCATGGTGACGAAGTAGCCGTTCACCACCCACTGGCTCTCCGACACACCGACCCCGAGGTCGGCCGACACCGACGGCCCTCGAGTCGGGGAGCGACGAATTTGGTATCTAGGAAAATGAATGCAACGAACTACAGTCCGTCCTCGCATGTACCCTGGGTTGCTCACACGGGTGCGGTGCTGCCGCTTCCCACGCCGACGGGACACCGTGTAGACCGATCGGTTCCACAACAGGAAGTGCTGCCCGGCAATTTGTCACGGCGACAAGGGCGGGAGACGCCAGACACAGGTTTGGGGCAACGCGGTCCGCTAGCGCTCGGCGCTGATGGGTGCTTCCTCTTCGTCTTTGGCTTGTTCCAGCTCCTCGTGGATCGCAGCCATGTCCTCGGGCTGACCCAGCTGATCGCCGAAGAGGTCCAGGATCCCCGCCGCCTCGGGGGGGTTGCCACGTAGCTCCGCAATGGTCCGTGCCTGGAGACCGGTTGTGGCCAGATACCGCGCGTCCAGCGTGAGGTCGAATGCTTCGCGGTACGCGGCTTCTGCCTCTTCGTATCGCTCCAACAGGAAAAGGGCCTCGGCGCGGGTGGCCGCTACCCAGTATGCGTCTCCGCCCGCGGCGGTGGCTGCCAGCACCTCCTCTGCAAGCGCAGCGGGATCCTCACCCAAGGCCAACGACATGAATGCGGTGTTGATGCCGTTGTACAGCACCTCGTCGTTGTCTCCGGCGTCCTTGGCCGCTTCAAAGCCTGTCCGATAGGTGTCGCGTGCTTGGCGAGCCAGCGGGCGTTGGCGTGGCGGACCGCTCTCCAGCCAACGCCGCTTGATTCTTCCCGCCGTGATTCCCAAGCTCTCCGGATCGAGCTGTGCTTTCTCAGGGAGGGACTTCAGCGTGGCGATGGCTCGTGTGTGGTCGCCCTGTCCCGACTCGGCAATAGCCAGCTGCTGGATCACCTGGGCGTCGTCGACAAACGGGCGCGTTCCGTCTTCGAGAGTGAAGTCCAGGCACCGGCGAAGAAGCTCGGCCGCGACACCGTGCTCAGCCTGGCGACCCAACGCCAAGCCGAGTGTTCGCTCCACCGTCGGCAGTGACGGGTCTGACGCCAGCAGGTCGGCCGCAGTCTCCAGCAAGGTGTCGCGGTCGCCGACGTCGGCCGCCGCCTCGACAAGCCGCACCATGTCCACGGCATGGGCAGTTCGGCCGTGGACCACCGCCAGCTCTTCACCGGTGGGTGTAGGCCGGGTGATACGGCGCACCAAGAGATCCACGGGCTGCTGACCGACCTTCTCGGGCTTGACCAGCTCTGCGTGGTTGCCCGGTGACATGCTGTGATCGTCCAGCGGGAACGGATCGAGTGCACTTTCCGGTGGCACAAACCGATCTTTCATGCCCGCAACCGCGGTCAACCGGAAAGCCGCCGACGTCTCCGGGTCGTGGCGCGCGTCGTCCACCAGTTCACGCCACTCGGCCCGCAGGTTCGACACGAACGGTCCCACATCGGACATGTCTGTGATCTGTTGGTTGAGAAATCCACCGAAACGGGCTTTGCGCAGCCCACCCGACGGGGTGGCGAACAACACGATCTCGTTGATGCGGTGGAGCAGCGTATCGTCGGGAGCCGTGATGCCCTCGCGCAAGCGGCGCAGCTCCTCCACCACGTAGGTCTGCACCACGAGCCCCCCCATGCTGTGTGCCACCAGCTTGATCTCCTCGTAGTCCTGGGCCGACCCGATGGTGTCTTCGAGCAAGGCACGCAGCCGGTCTCCCAGTGTCTCGATACCGGGGTTGGCCTCCCAGAACCATTTCGTGACCGCGTACTTCAGATGCAACTCGGTGGGGTACTGCCAGAAGAAGAAGTCAAATCGCCCCAGTTCCGGGTGGCTGCGGAGAATGTCCGGAAAATTGCCCCACGTCTCGACGCCGGCACCGGTGAAGCCATGGACGAAGACCACTGCTGAGTCTGTTTCGCCGTGCGGGTTGTCGAACTTGACCGGGTTCTCCACCGCCATCACGCAGTCCTTCCTCCCGTTACCGCCAAACTAGAGGACATCGAACCCGGAGGGCAGCCCTCGGTAGATCAGGTAGCTTTCAAGACCGGTGGAAGGAGTGCCTGTTCCTCGAAAAGCCCGCCATCCGGTCGACGACGTGCTCCACCCGAGCGAGGTCGGCCATCTCAAGACCGACCTGTTCCGGGACCGGTT
>JBFGLM010000115.1:0-6624 GCA_041576165.1 Acidimicrobiia bacterium | reverse complement strand
TCATGACTGGGGCCTACAGTCCCCAGTCATGAAGCCCGCGCCCACTCCCTCACCAGCCGGTCCAGGGTCTCCATGGGGACGAGTCCGTGGCCGAGCACGGTGTCGTGGAATCCCTTGATGTCGAAGCGGTCACCCATGGTGTCCTCCGCCTCGGAGCGCATCCGCATGATCTCGAGGCGCCCGATCATGTACGCCAAGGCTTGGCCGGGCATGCCGATGTAGCGGTCGACCTCCTCCTCGATGGTTGCCCGCGACATCGGCGAATTCTCGATGAAGTAGTCGATGGCCTGCTGCCGGCTCCACCCCTTGGCGTGCAGGCCGGTGTCGACGACGAGGCGTCCGGCCCGCATCGAGTCAGCCGAGAGCATCCCGATGCGGTCCAGCGGGGTGCCGTACAGATTCATCTCGTCGGCGAGGCGCTCGCTGTAGAGGCCCCAGCCCTCGGCGTAGACGGTCACCTCTGCGTGCTTGCGGAACTCCGGGACGTCGTCCAGCTCCTGGGCGATCGCCAGCTGCAGATGGTGGCCGGGGATGCCCTCGTGGTAGGCCATCGCCTCGATCTCGAAGCGGCCCCATCGGGCGGGATCGGCGGTGTTGACGAAGAACGTCCCCGGGCGGGAGCCGTCCGGAGTCGGCACGATGTAGAACGCAGTGGGCCCGATCGCGACCTCGGCGACGACGCAATCCGCCTTGGGGAGCCGGCCGAACCAGTCGCCCATCTCCGCCTTGGCCTTGGCCATGGCCACTTCGGAGGCCGCCACCACGTCGGGCCCGGTGTCGAAGTGGACTGCCGGATCGTCGCGGAGCCGGGTGAAGATCTCCTCGAGGTCGGTGGTGCCCAACGCTTCGCCGCCCAGCCGGCGGTACTCGTCGGCCAATGCCGCCACCTGGCGTAGCCCGATGTGATGGATCTCCTCGGGATCGAGCGGCAGGGAGGTGTGGCGGCGGACGTGGCGGGCATAGCTCGCTTCCCCGTCGGCGAGCCACGACAATCCGGGCTGCTCGTCGCTGCGGCCGGCCGGGACCACGTGTTCGGCGATGAAGTCCCGGTACCGCTGGGAGGCGGGACGGATGTGGTCTCGGGTGAGGTCGATCAGCTGGTCCCGCCACTCGGCCTCGTCGGCGCCCGGAGCCGGCTTGGTTTGCACGAAGGCGTCGGTCTCGAGCGGCCCGGCCAACAGCGCGTCGATCTGCTCGACGGTCTTCTGTGCCGTGGACCCCATCGGAGCCCGCCCGGCGGCGAGCCCGTCGCGCAGTCGATCACACATGTCGGTCACCGCCTGGTCGAGCTTGGTGAACCGCTCGATGTGGGCGGCGGCGTGCTCGGCCGAGTCGATCGGCAGCTGGGCGGCGATCACCGGCAATAGCGCCTGCACGCCGATGGCATGATTGACCGCGATCTCCGCCATGCGGGTCTCGGCGACGTCCGCCTGGCTCTCCGCTTCGAAGACGAGCACCTCGAGCGTGACCCGGTCGTCGTCGGTGATGGACTCCGGGTCGATGGCCCGAGCGCGTTCCACCATGCTGCGCAGCTCGGCGATCTGCCGGTCTTCGCCCTGGCGGGAGAAGTCGTCGAGCTCGGAGCCGTAGTCGTGCACTCCGCGCAGCGAAGCCGACAGCGGCGAAGCGCGGTTCATCCAGTCGTAGTACTCGTCGGCAAGCGCGCCGACCCGGGGATCGCTCAAGGGCCTCCTTGTGTGGCTCGGTGTTTGGCTTGCCGAGAGCCTACTGAGCGGGACAACCCGCCTCGCCGGGCATGAGCTCGCGTGCCAGCACCGTGAACGTGCCGGTGGTGTGTTCCCAAACGGTTGCCTGGGTGGCGTCGGCCATGATCTGCTTCACCTCGTCGGCTGCGGAACTTTCCAACACGCGGCACGGGACCTCGCCCGCCTGGGCAGGCACGTCGCTCGGCTCGAAGCTGAACGCCCACGGCCGAGTGTCGTCGAAGTCGGCGATGCCGCCACCCTCGAGCACCCGCACGATCACCCGGTCGTTGTGATACGGCTCGCCACCGGGGAGAGCGAAATCGCTGAGCTTGGTGCGTAGCAGCAGCAGGTTGGCGAGCTGGTCCGAGGGGTCGGGGTCGATGCCGAGGGCGTAGACGCTGATGCGGTGCGTGCCGCCATCGGCGTCGAAGTAGGTGGCCACGGTCGTGGTGGCGTCGGCGACGACGGCGGCCGCATCGTCGTTGATGACCTCGTCGATCTCAGGCAGACCGGTGGCTTCGATGAGGACCTTGACGTCCTCAACCTGGTCTTCGTTGAGCTGGACCTGCTGCATGGCGGGCATCACCGGGCCGGGGAATGCGCCCACTTGGGGCCCCACCGAGATCAGCGTGCCGTCCCCCAGCAGCACGAAGGTCGGTGGTCGGTTGAGCACCATGTCGATGGGCGCAAAGCCTCCCTCGTCCTCGATCATCAGCACGGGCTCCCCAGGATCACGTCCCGGAAAGCCGGTGGTGGCGGACGTGGTGCCGGGGCCTGCGGTGGTTCCGGGGGCGTCGGTGGTGTCATCGGCATCGTCGGTGCCACACGCGGTGGCGGCGAGGGCGACGCAGAGTGCGGAGATGATGGTTCGCTTCATGATGTTTGGACGGCACCCTCACAGTGGCGGTTCCCGGATGTGACCGCCCAGCGTCGCAGGTCATGCAGCCGCCGGGTGATGCAGGCGCCAGGTTATGCAGGCGGATCACCCCTATAGAAGCACTCGACGCGACACATTAGACAATTCTTCTTGTCTGTAGTAAATATTATATTGTTCGTAACGAAAGGTATACGATGCGATGGCTGAATCGGCCACCTACCGCCCAAGGAGGCCATATCACTGGCCGCAAGACTTGGCTGCGGGCGGCGTGCGGTTGGCTGTTCGCCAGCGACGCGTTCGCCCCGCTCCGCTCGCAGCGACCGCGGCGCGTGCTGGCTGTCG
This sequence comes from Acidimicrobiia bacterium, assembly GCA_041576165.1. Lineage (GTDB taxonomy): Bacteria > Actinomycetota > Acidimicrobiia > Spongiisociales > Spongiisociaceae > JBFGLM01. Next base: position 3,699 of record JBFGLM010000115.1, on the reverse strand, counting down.
GCTTTGGCCTCGTCCTGGCGGCGTTTCCCCTAGTCGGATGGGCGACCGGACGGGAGTGGCCGGTGCTGCTGCTGTTGATCCCGTTCGCCGCCGGGATGCTGCTGTTGGCGGCGGCGACCCAAGGAATGCTCGACCGGCCCGCTCGCTATCTCGACGAGCGGGAGTTGCTGCAACGACGAACGTTGTTCCGTGAGCCCTACATCACGGGGGCGTCGATTGGGTTGGTCGGCGGGATGGTCGCCGTGGGCTCCTTTGGTGCCGGCGGCGGCGTGATGATGGGGGCCTTGCTCGCGATCGTGGGCTTCATCTACGGGTTACCGATGATGATGCTGGCCTGGAAGCTGCCGGATCTGACCCACGACGAGGAGTAGTTGCCATGGGGAACAAAGGCGAGCCGGCCTTCTACTCACGGCTGCGGCTGGTGCGCACCGAGCGGGGCCTGTCGCGGCGCACCGTTGCCGACGCAGTCGGGGTGCACTACCAGACCATCGGTTACATCGAACGTGGCGAGTACAGCCCGAGTCTCGACCTGGCGCTGCGATTGGCAAGGTACTTGGAGCTACCGGTGGAAGCATTGTTCTCGCTGGACCCGTTTCCTCCGCTTGATGCTCGTGCCCTAATGGGGGATCGGTGACACTTGGGGGCGTCCATCCAGCTTGCCGTCACCGAAGCCGGCAGCGAGCGCTGTGTTACCATTTCAGCCCGGCAGTGACCTGCCGGATACCCCTGTGTCCCCAAGAAGACGACCCAGGGAAGACCTGCGCCCGTAGCTCAATTGGATAGAGCGTCTGACTACGGATCAGAAGGTTGGGAGTTCGAGTCTCTCCGGGCGTGCTGAGCGAAACCCCTGCGTATGCGGGGGTTTCGCTGCGTCGGGTTTGTGCCGGTGGTCGGCGGGTCGACCTTTGGGAGCCATTCTTGGGAGCCATTCTCTCTCTCTGAGCCGGCGATCGAGGCGTTCGAGACCGTAGCGGTGAGCGATATGTGCGGTTGCGTCATCACGCGATCACCGCTCGGGACTGCCGGATGGCGCGCAGGTGTTGGTACGCGATATCGCTCGGGGCGGTGAGCGATCTGCGCTGGATTCCCCCGCCGCAGACCGTGAGAACGCTCGGGTTCGAGTCCTGTCGAACCCCCACCGCACACCCTCGAATCCATTCATCCAGTCCCGCCAGGACATGCTTGCGTTTGTCCTATTCGGCTAGCCACGTGTCAGACCCCTGGCTGGCACTGACCTCTAGCCCGCCGCGTCCACTGCATCACCCAGAGCCCTCATCGCCGCGGCTACCTCGTCGCCGGACAGTGCGTCGCGGCCGAGTTGCGTAGCGAACTGTGCCACCGCGAACCCCCGCTCGGTGTCGATCCACAGGTAGTTGCCGAAGGCGCCTCGCGCGAAGAACTCGCCGGCGGAACCCTGCGGTAGCCAGAACTGCAGGCTGTAGTTCGCACCGGCCTGGGGCTGCGCCACGCTGTCGACCCAATCGTCGGGCACCGTTTGCTGGCCGTTTATGACCTGGTCCTCGAGATACAGCTGGCCCAAGTGAGCGAAGTCCTGCAGCCGGAGTGAGAGGCAGCAGTGGCCGAGGGCATGACCTTCGGGTCCGTCGATACGATTCGAGTGCGTTATGGCGTTGCCTCGAGGCAGCGAGCCGCGAGGCGCAGGTCCGCGACTCCTGCGTCGTTGTTCTCGATGCCGAAAGCCCAGGATTCCTGGCCCGTCACACCATCAATCACGGTGCCCGAGAACACAATGTTGTAGTCCTTGACCGCGCGGACAACGAACTCGCCGGACACGACCTGGTCCCCGAGATCACACCTCGACCTGACCGACCCAAAGTCGCCCGGGGCGACGCTCGCCAAGACCTGCGTTGCCGTGTAGAGCACCACCGGCGCCGGGGTCGCAACGCTTTCGAGATCAGCCACGCGACGATCGAGCGCATCGAACTGCGCCGCGGATGGCCACTGCACCTCGGTCTGTTTGCCGGTGCACGGATCGCTGGGATTCGACCCCTCGGCTATCTTCACCAGCCGTCCGTTGTGCGTCAGGCATGCCGCCAACTCGTCGCCATTCCGGGCTGCCAAGGCGCTACTCCCGGCCACAGCGAGCAGGCCCGCCACGAGCAGCAAGACAAGCGCCTGTTTCAGATTCCACATATCTGGCTCCTCTCGGTTGCGATCGCCGGATGCTTCCATCCTCCGGGACCAGACCTGGAGTTACTAGGGGCCAAGGTTGGCTGGCGTCCGGTCCCGGTGGTGATTCAGGGCCCACCGGGCCAACCGTTCCGAATCAGCGCCTGGGCGGCCGCCGGCGACCAACTTCAGCCCGCTGTGGCCTACAACTCTGTGGACAATGAGTATCTGGTGGTGTGGGCCGATCTCCGTAATCAGGAGACACGCGGGTGGGAGATCCACGGGCAGCGGGTCTCCGCCGATGGGCAGCGCCTGGGCCACAACATCCGTCTCAGTGGAATGAACGCCGTCCGCGACGAGTGGCGTCCGGCCGTGGCCTGGATTGCTTTCACACAGCAAGGCTCAATCCTTCGCAGACTCGGCGCTCAGTGCGCAGTCTGCGTCGGTGGCTCCACGCGTCCGGCGGTTGCCGGCTTATCGATGGATACCCGCTCTTGAGACAGGAAATGTCATGCCCTTGTTGCGTGTTCGGTCAGGAGCTCGGACGGGAGGCGACGGCCAAAGCGCTGGCCTACGGATGGGAGCATTGGGATCGGGTGGGCGCGATGGAGAACCCGACGGGCTATTCGTACCGGGTGGGACGGAGCCGCAGTCGGTCACGACGTGCGTTGCCCGTCTTTGCTCCCGTTCCAACGAGCGAGTTGCCTAATGTCGGACCCGCTCTTCCTGGTGCGCTCGCGGGCCTATCCGAGAGCTACGGAAGCCGCCGGTCTAAACAAGCCGGTTTGGCCGCACTGGCAAAGGCAACCCACGCCACCCTCGCCGCTGCTTCCGTGGTCTTGCGACCCAGATAGGTGCGGGCGTCGCGGCGGTCGCGTTGTTGGGTGACGCTGGCGATGTGGAGGTCACTGTTGATGCGTCGGTTGCCTCTGAAGTCGAGCCGATGTTTGACGAGTTCGCTGTCTCCTTCGCCTGAGGAGAGGGCGACGGCTCCGGTGCCGCACCACCGTGCGAACTTGGATTCGCGGGCGAACCGGAACGGGTCACCGACTTCACAGATCAGGGTGGCGGCGGCGATGGGCCCGATCCCGGGTTCGTCACGCAGCGTGGTGCCGTGCTCGTCGAGGAGCTCATCGATGAGCCGTTCAAGGCGGCGGATCTCCCGGCGTGCTTCTCGGTCTTGGTCGATCAACGGCAACAGCCACGACAGTCGATACTCGCCGGCGACGGTCGACACGCAGGCGGTGTCGATGGGCTGGTTCGATCCCAGCAGCGCCCACCCTCAGAATCCCTTGGTTACAGGGGATTCTGCCATTTCCGGATCTTCGATCGGGTCTCCCTTTGTGCCAGGTGTCCGTCTGGTGTCCGTCCGAGGTCCTGATCCGAGCTGTTCGACGCCCTCGGTCCACGTGCCTCGCGCTGGCTGTCACACCCGTCGGCGAACGGTTGGCACCGCAAGATAGGGGACGGCGTTCGCGTGAGGTCTGCGCGTGATTCGGCCGTTCCGGACAACGAGGTCATCACTGCGAGTGGTCGGCCCCGTATCTGTGATGTGTCCGGGATTGCCGG
>JBFGLM010000114.1:0-6671 GCA_041576165.1 Acidimicrobiia bacterium | reverse complement strand
TCTCGCTCGCGCTGCTCGAGCAGATGCTGCAACTCCATCTCGGCGAACTCGTCCTCGCCTATGTCGTCATCCACCGACTCAATGGCGACGATGCCGCCGGTGACCATCAGGATTGCTCCCACCAACATTGCAGCCACCGGGACCTTGGCCGACTTGAGGATGTCGGCCAGCGCCTTGGCGATGGCGCCGAGGCCGGAGTCGGTCGCGGCTTGGACTTCCGCTGCCTTGAGCGCCTCGCCCCGCAGCTTGGCAACACGCAACGACGCCAGCTGCAGGAACACTCCCAAGAGCACGGCGACCGTTCCGACGGTAAGCAGCCAAACTGCGGTCAGGTTGGCCAAGCCGTGGCCGGCTTCCGAATCGAGGAGATTCATCACGATCGCAGTGATCCACAGGGCAAGGATGATCGCGGTGCCGACAAAACCAAGGCGAAGTGCCCAGGACTTCAGCTCGACGTTGGTGAACTGTGCGTATGCACCAGTGTCCTCAGCATCGTCTTCGCCCTGGCCGGCTTCTTTGGGAGGCGTAGTCACGGACTCTCCTGTTCGTCACGCCAAGGGTACGCCCCCTCCCCAAAACGCGCACGTGACCACGACATCGGTCATCCGGCCCCACCACGGCCTTGCCCGAGGCCTCCAGGAGGTCCATCGCCCCTCCGCGTACGCTCGAGCCATGATCGGGATGTCCAACCCGACCAAACGATGTGGGGCCCGCCACTCAAGACACCGGGGGCGCTGTCCGGGGTTCTCGTCGTACTCGGCTTCACCGTCGTGCACGACATCTTCGTTTCCGACATTCGGTACAGCCTGCGGCGCATGGTCTTTGCCGGTGCGCTGTGCGGGATTGCCCTGGTGTGGAGCTACAACCGAGCGGTCCCAGTGCACTCGACGCGAGCGTGGTTCGCCTACTCGGGAATGTATTCAGCGGAGCTGACTGCGTTGGGAGCGCTGTCGCTGTTGGTGCTACAGCCCCGGTACTCGATGGCTGAGCTCCTCGTGGCGGACGATGCTTTCGGAGGGTTGTTGCCGCTTTCGCTGCCTTTCATTGCGGCGGCCATCGTTCTCGGGACGCTGTTGATCTGGACCTACTTCGGGCGCAAGCTTGCGTCGCTCCTTTCGATCCTCGTGACGCATGTTCTCCTGGTGTTCCTGCTCGGCCACCAGTTCGCCCTCCTCGGCTTGGTCGAAAAGTCGACTGCTGCTGGTCGTGTTCGGCGAGTTCGCCCTGCTCACGGAATTGTTGGCAGGAACGTTCAGCCTCGGCGTGATGGGGGCGGCCGTGGCCGTCGAGCGTCTCTGGGCGCCGCTCTCGACGATGCAGCGCGGCACCGACGCGCGCCGGCAGGCACCTCCGCTCCCCACGCCGCTCTGGGAACGCGCTGCCGGTGTTGCGAAGCGCCTGGCTTCGAGACCTGAGCCCGCAGCTTGCCCACCCGTATGGGCGGTTGGGTAGTTTTGGAAAGACTCAGTAGCTCGACATGGCGCCGCACGCATTGACGGTACTTGGGGCCCTGTCTGACGATTGCTGCCAACGCGATCAAGTTCAGAGCCGGCTACGGGCGAGCGCAACTAAGGCGCTCGAGCTGCGACCCATAGACCCTGCACCTAGGAAAGAGGGGGATCATGCGCTGTAGGAAAAACGTCCGCTCACTGAATCAGACGGAGCGCAACAACTACGTTAAGGCGCTCGCGGCGCTCAAGGGCGAGCCCAGCATCCTCCACCCCGGCTCCCAAAGCCGGTACGACGACTATGTCGAAGTCCATTTGGGCGCAATGAACGCCGCGATCATCGTCAACAACACCCTCATCGATCCTGGATGGGCCCATTTCGACTCGGCGTTCTTTCCCTGGCACCGCGAGCTCCTGTTTCGATTCGAGCAAGAGCTGCGAGTTCACGTTCCCGGAGTGACGATCCCTTATTGGGACTGGACCCGCGAGCAGGCGGCGCCGGATCTGGGATTCCCGTTCAAGCACATCTTCATCGGCATCGACGGCAATAACGCCAATAGTGACCGCGTCGAGCGCGAAGCCGGTGCTGCCACTCCATATCCTTACGAGTTCGATCCCGACGCGTGGACCATTGTCGTCAAGGACAACCCCGGCGCCGGGGGCGAACCCGACTTCCTCACCCGCGACTTTGCATCAATAGGATCCGCCCCCAACCTGCCGGAGAACGACGCCGTTGTCACGGGTGTCAACGTGAGCTTTCTCCAGGCCATCGGCGTTGCATCGTTCTTGGGCCTTCGAGCTGGGTCGGAGGACATCCACAACCTGGTTCATCGATGGGTAGCGGGCAACATGGTGACGGCGAGCTCTCCCAATGATCCCGTTTTCTGGATGCACCACGCCGCGATCGACCGGATGTGGTCGATCTGGCAACAGAAGAACCCGGGGGCCACCCACTATCAGCATGTCAACAACTTCGACGGGCACCGTCCCACCGACACGCTCATCTTCAACGAGCCGGGCGACCCGGCGCCCTGGTCCGGTATCGCCACCCCGCTCGACGTGGTGGACAGCCACGCAATGCACGGTGAGAGCATCTGGTACGAATCTGATGTCCCCGACATCGCCCTCGAGTCGTCGCCGACGATCGACTTCGGTGCCGTTCCCCAAGACATGAGCCAGTACCGAGCTGTCCACTTCAGGGTCCGGACCTGCCGACCCTTCATGTTTCGGATATCCGGCACCCCGACCGGGAACTTTGGGTTGACTCCCGAGGGAGCCGATTTCCCGGTCGTGCCAGATCCGAACACCGAATGGCAAGACGTCTTCGTGTGGGTGCAGTTCGAAGCTTCCGCTCCGTCGCCGGCCAGCGGTCTGACGGTCGATGCGTTCATGATCGACTCGGAGGGCTACTACGCGACGGCTGAGGGCGGCTCCTTCCCGCTGGGGAGCTGGAGCTTCACATTGCAGGCCTCCGTGGTGCCCCGGGAGAATGCTGCCGTGGTGTTGGTCTTGGATCGCTCGTACAGCATGAGTGCGTTGGCAGGTGGTACCAACACGCGTAGTGGGCTCATGAAGACCGCCGTCGGCATCTTCCATGCCCTGCTCCGACCGGATGAAGAGTTCGGCGTGGTGAGTTTCGACGACGTCAGTGACAATCTCCTCCCGCTGACGACCCAATCTGTGGGGCTCGGCACCACAGTCACCGGCTCTGGTCTCGACCCGCGAGGCAACACCGGGATTGGCCTCGGGATCCAGTCGGCGGCCTCGATGCTCGCCGGCGCCACCCACCCCAACAAGTCGATGCTGGTGCTCACGGATGGCAACGAGAACGTGCATCCCTACGTCGACGAGCTGCCTGCAGGGACTGTGACCAACCGCACCTACGCCATCGGATTCGGCCTACCCGGCCATGTCAGTGACGACGTGCTGAACCGGATCACCGGTAACACAGGCGGGGATCTCATAATCAGCGGAACCCTTGCCAGCGAGCAGGAGCGGTTCCTGCTGACGAAGTACTTCGTGCAGATCCTGGCCGGCGTCACCAGCGCAAACGTGATCCTCGATCCCGAAGGGACGCTGCGGTGGGGCGATGTCAACGAGGTCGAGTTCCATGTGGCGGAAACGGACGTCTCTGTGGATGTGATCGCGTTGAGCCTCATACCTCAATTGTTGCGTTTCCGCCTGCGTGCACCCGACGGATCCGTCATCGACTCCGGCACTGCCGCAGTCGAGCCGAACGTGGAGTACCAGCAGCATCCGGATACGTCGTTCTACAGACTGGACCTACCCGCACTGGCCGCCCGCCCGAATACCCATGCCGGGCGATGGGTCGCTGAGTTCCGTCTCGCCGAACCTGACGAGGTCAAGAAGTGGCTCGGCTCCCAGGAGACCCGCGTCCCCGGGCTCATGGAAGTACTTCGGCTCGGCAGCCTGCCCTACAGCTGCATGGTGCACACCCGCTCGAATCTCGACATGCGAGCATCACTGGTGCAACCCTCATTCGCACCCGGCGACGACATAGGTATCAATGTGGTGCTCACAGAGTACGGAGTTCCCTACCGAGGAGCGGCCAGCGTCTGGGCAACGGTGACGAATCCGGCCGGAGCCAGCACCCGCATCGACATGCCGGGCACGGGCGAGGGATCGTACGACGCCACGTTCACGCCGCGCGCTCCGGGCCTGTATCGATTCCGAATCCAGGCGGCTGGTTCCACCATTGGTGGTCACCAGTTCACCCGGGAGCAAACTCTGACCCGGGGCGTCTTCATCGCCGATCGAGATCGAACGAGGGACATCATCGACTGGCTGGACGAGCGTGACCGGAGATTGTGTGAGCTCATCAGCTGTCTCCTCGCGGCACCCGGTGTGTCCCTGCCTGAGAAATGGAAATCGAGCGAGGAGCGTGAGGTGGACCTAGATGCCATTCGCCGGTGCCTGAAGGACTTCTGCGCTCCCCGTCGGGCCGATGAGCGGCAGATCCCTGTGGAACGGCAGGTGGTCCCGCCGTCCGCGGTGCCCGAGGCATTCGACTTCATGCGACAGGAGCTGCTCAAGCTGGACCCGGAGAGGATGCTCGAATCGGCTCCCGAGGTAGTCGATCGCCTGGCGGAACTGGAGGCTCGTCGGCAGAGATTGGAAGAGCTGCGGAGTCAGCGGGGCGCCAAGACGGCGCATGAGGCTGGATTCATGCTCCAGCCGATTGAGCCGCATGAGAAGGGTGGTTTGCCCAAGGGGCTCAAGCTGCCCGATGACGGGACATCAAAGCGGCGCCGCAGGAAGAAGTCGTAGGTAGAGGGTCGAGTGCGGCGGTGGCGGTTCGCTCCCCCCGCCAACTCGCACCACAAGCCTCCCGCCCTGCCCGGTCCGCCCGTATTCTTCGCTGATGCAGGCGTCCCTCTTCACCGACATATAGTCGAGCACGCGGCTGTGGGAGGAGCACCCGGCCGCAATGCCCGCGGCGCTGGAACGCCCCGATGCCATCTTGCGCGATCGATCGCCAAGACGAGGGGCAATCTTCTGAAGACACCGGGTCGTCGCAGCTTTCGACCAGGTGCCCATGCTGTTCGGCCCCGAGCTGCCGGTCGCCGCCCGGGCGGTAACGGCTACTCGGATGGCTGTGAGATCGACGAGCCCAAGGTCACGCCCCACAGGTGCAGCCCCCAGGCGATTGCCCACAGCTGGAGCGGCCAGACCACCCACCAGCCGCCGTCCGGCCCCCGAGTGTTCGCATTGAGAAGGAACATCACGAGCGTGGCGATGGCGAAGATGGCGAGATGGAAGTAGAGGCCCCTGAGCAACGCGTAGCGCCGCACCGGGCTGGCGGCGGTGATGCCGGGATGCTGATCTCGGGCTGCTGACATTTTTCCTGCTGCTCACATCTCTCGGGCTCATGTTTCGATCGGCGCTGTGACGCGCTTTCTGTAGGGGGCATCGCGCTCCTGTAGGGAGCGAGCCGGGTGTCCGTCACACCGAATCTGTCGGATTTCGCACTTTGTCCGGCAGGCAGGAGCGCGGCCGCATACATTTGAAGGGACCCTCCGCGAGAGGGGGCTTCGCAGAGGGAGTGGAGGAGACATGCGCAGAAGCTTCGTATTGCTGGTGTCGGCCATCGCGCTGATGGCCGTGGTTGCACCGGCGGGGGCAACATCATCCGGAAGCGGGATCGTGGCATCCGTGGTCAAGGCGCCAATCGATCCCGCCGGCGACGTTGCCGGCGAGCGCACGGATTTCGTGATCAATCTCGACACGACGCTCGATCCGGCGGTAGACGGTAGGGCGCTGCTGGCAGGGAACACGATCAAGGTGACCCTGCCGGACGACTTCGAATACCTGGGTGGGCCGGTCACCAATCCGGGGCCGCCTCCGGGCTGCCCACCAGCGGCGGGGACGTGTGGAACCGGTGTGCTGCTGCAGGGTTGGCCGCAAAATCCGATCCCGCCCTCGCCGGCCAACTACACATTGAGCCTCGAGGGAACCCACACGGTCGTCTACACCGCCACCCGGGATTTGGTGCCCGGTGACCCGGCGCTCAATGGGCCCGGCATCAAGCAGATGCACCTCATCCTGACCAACTACGTGAACCCGCATCCCGGCCGCTACGAGTTCCTGGTCGAGGCCGAGACCGGCCCGGGCGGGGCCGTCGAGACGGGGGTCGGCGTCGTGCACGTGGTGCCCAAGCCACGGGCCAGCATCAACGTGACCAGCGTGTTCGCCGGCCCGCCGCCGTTTGCCAACACCATCTACCAGACGACGGCTGTGGGTGCGCCGGCGCCGCTGGAGTGGAACTTCCTCGTGTGGGATCGCACGGGCGAACCGGCGGTCGGGGTCACCGTCCACCAGGTCAACGACACGACCGCCCAGCTCAAGCTAGGCAACAAGACCGTCGGGACCATCAAGATCAAGGCACCCGCCGGCGCCGGCGGGCAAACCGTCAGCGGTGGGCCGTCGGTGCTGATCGTCGCGCCCGTCAAGGGATTTCCGACGGGCCGATTGACCGTGCAATTCACCGCCGGCGGCGAGGCTGGTCTGTACGAGACGACCCTGTCGATGAACAACGGGACCGAGGTCACGATGTACGTGACCGCCACGGGGTGAGTCAACCGGCCCGGGCGCTTCCTTGCGGAGGCGCCCGGGCCGATCGCCGGCAATGCAAGCACGCGTCGCCCTCAGCCGGCGCCGGTCGGCGACAAAGCTTCTTCGCTGCCGCGCTGAGCGAGCGACCCC
>JBFGLM010000113.1:0-6696 GCA_041576165.1 Acidimicrobiia bacterium | reverse complement strand
GGCAACGCGGAGTCCTCGGAAGATCGATCCCCCGCCGTGCCGAGCACGAGTTATGGGCCGTCCGACCGCGCCGCGCTTCGGATCGGATCCGGACCTTTGACGGACACCAGACGGACACCTGACACAAAGGGAGACCCGATCGAAGATCCGGAAATGGCAGAATCCCCTGTATTTACAAGGGATTCTGAGGGTGGGCGCTACTGGGATCGAACCAGTGACCTCTGCCGTGTGAAGGCAGCGCTCTCCCGCTGAGCTAAGCGCCCGAGGGCACGCATTGTAGCGGCCCGGCGGTGGCGGCACCGACCGTTGCCGCCGTCTCCGGCGGCGGATACCTAGAGTTGCCGGACCTTCACGAACAAGGGGAACGGGATGCGATCAGGGACGATCTCGATCATGCTCGCCATGCTCATGGTCGCCACGACGGCGGCGGTGGCGGTACCGGGCGACGTGGTGGCGAGTTACGGCACCGGCGGAAGCCACCTCATCCCCCACGACGGCGGGCCGCATTGGATGGGCGACATCGCCGCCCGGCCGACCGGCGAGGTGCTCGTCACCGGGAGCAGCGTTGGGGCCGGCAGCGGCGAGCAGGCCTTCTGGGTCAGCGAGATCGCGGCCGACGGCATGTCCCGCTCCGACGCCACCGACATCGGTCTCAGCTCCGAGCATGAGTTCGGCGCCGCCATCGCCCTCCAGCCCGACGGATCGTTCTTCGTGGCCGGTGACCGGGGGGCAGTCGGTGGGGTCGACACCGATATGTTCGTCGCGTCCTTCGACGCCAGCCTGGGGCTCGACCCGGCCTTCAACGACACCGATCCCGCCACCAAGGCGGGCGTGCACGTGTTCGCTGAGACCGGAACGGAGCATGCCACGTCCGTCTTCGTCGACAACTCCCACGTGGTCGTGGGTGGTTGGAACGCCACAACCGGTTACCCCGGCGTCGTGTGGCGCGTCGACGCCGCCACCGGAGCGGTCGACCCCACGTTCGCGACGGGCGGCCGGGTCACGATCAACTGGACCGATGCCGCGGTCTTCGACACGGTGGAAACGGTCATCGCACCGACCGGAGCAACCAACTATCTGGCCATCGGTTACCTCAACGGGGGCAAAGCATCGGAGATGGCGGTTCGCACGGTCTCCGACACGGGGACGCTCGGCCCCGACTCCACCTTCCAGAGTGCTGCCGTCACCAGCTACGACGTGATCCCCCTCTCCGACGGCGGGGTGGCGGTGGCCGTCACGAGTTTTGGAATTCCCAACGACGGTCTCACCGTCACCAAGCTGGCGGCCGACGGGTCGACGGTTTGGCAGACCACATCGATCCCCATCGACACCTTCTCGACCGACAGCTCGATCGAAGAACTTCGAGATGGCACCCTGGCCGTCGCTGTGAGCACGAACGCCCTGGGCACCAGCTTCGACTCCCAGGTCATCCACCTCTCAGCCGGAGGTGCGCTGCTCGGCACACTCGTCACCGACGCCGATTTCGGCGCGCTGCTCCCGGCGACCCAGGTGCAGGCCTCGGCAGTGGCGTCGATCGACGGGCACTTCTTCATCGGCACCATCACCAATCCCTCGACCGCCGGCGACGAGCTGGCCGTTACCCGCTTCGAGGGCGACAGCTCGGGTCGTTTCGTCGACGACGACGGCAGCACCCATGAAGCCAACATCGAACGGCTGGCCGCGGCCGGCATCACGTCCGGGTGCGATCCCGCCAATCTGGCCCTGTTCTGTCCAGACGACGATGTGAGCCGGGCGCAGATGGCCACCTTCCTCACCGAAGCCGCTTCGCTACCCCCGGCCACACCCGGATTCGATCCGTTCAGCGACGACGACGGCAACACCCACGAGGCCAGTATCAACGCCATCGCCCAGGCCGCGGTGACGCTCGGCTGCGACCCGGCCGATCCCACCCGCTACTGCCCCACCGACCCTGTGACCCGAGCCCAGATGGCAACGTTCCTGGTCCGCGCCTTCGATCTCGACACCCTGGTCACCCCGGCCGACCCGGACCCGTTCACCGACGACGACGGCAGCGTCCACGAACCCAACATCGCCATTCTGTTCGAGGCGGGCATCACCCTCGGGTGCGACCCGGCCGACCCGGGCCGCTACTGCCCCGCCGACCCTGTGACCCGAGCCCAGATGGCCAGCTTCATAATGCGCACCCTCGACTTCATCGGCCCCTGATCAGCCGCAGCGACGGTGAGCGCGTCCGGCGCCGGCCACCGCCGGCCGGCGCGGGTCAAACAGGTGCGAAGATCAAGCAGGACGGTCCGGGGATGCACCACGCGCCATCGGCGGTCGATCCCAACGGCGCCAGCACCGGCAGCTCGGCTCGTTCCATGATCACGAGCCGGATGGCGGCACCGGGCTGGCTGGGACACAGGGTGTGGACGAGCACAGGATCCCCCATCTCGACGCCGGCCTCGGAGGGGACGTCCCATACCGCCGTCGCAGACATGCCGCACGCCCGGCTGATCGACCGAGCTTCCCCATCCGCCCGAACCGGGCTGTCGGTGGCACGCGCAAACTCGATGACGTCATCAGTGATTTCGATCGAGGAAACCGGGCTCGGGCCGAGGTCGGGGTTGTTGACGTTCTCGTACCGGCCGGTCGGTGAAACGGGCGACGACAGCAGCAGACAGGCCTCGTCGACCGCACACGACACATCAGGGCCACGCTCGTCCGGGTTCCACGGTTTGACGGTGATCACCGGACTCCCTTCGAAGCTGCCCGGCCAGATGACCGGCTCATCAATCGAGAGCTCGCCCAGCACGAGCGACTCGCTGCCCAGGATCAGCACCTGCTTCTGGGCTTTGAACGGCCCAGATCCCTCCCGATCGACGACGTCGACCCGCTCGACGACCTCGCGCGATGCCACCGGTTTTCCATCGAGCTGGAAGGACACTTCATCGCCCTCGACCAGGACGACGAGGTCATCAACGCCAGACGCCCGGAGTTCGGCAAAACCACCGGGGATGTCCCCGGCGGCATCGAGTGCCAATTGCTCGGTGGTCGGAACCAGCGCGGTGTAGGTGCCGTCCGCCACGCCGACCACCACCGGACCGGTGCATGCCGTCATCGCGATGCTGACGAGCACGAGCACCGCACCGCTCCGAGCGCGCATCCGACCACCTCCCGAGCCGCCTACTGCCAGACGCGGCTCCAGGTTGCCACGTCGCCAGCGTCGCGCGCGCGATAGGCGCGGCACACCATCGATCGATCGTCACCGAATCGCCACGGCCCAGATACGATGCGTGTTAACACGCCGGCCGTTGTGTACGGCCGGTCCGGTTCAGTCCATCGCCTGGGTCAGCCCCAAGATGTTGTCTTCGGAGTCGAAGAACCATGCCGCCCGGATCCCCTCCGGGCTCGTGAGGATCGAGTTCTCCATGGTGGCGCCCTCGATCTCGAAATCCTGGAACCGCACACCGCGCTCCTTCAGCGCAGTGACGGTGCCGTCGAGATCGTCGACCTCCCACATGGCGCACGTCGCCTTGTTCGTGCCGGCAAACCCCGACGGGTACACCAGGAAGTACGAGCCGCCGCATTCGTAGCGGAGCACGCCGTCCGGGCCGCCGGCCGGTTTCAGGTCGAGTTTGTCCGCATAAAACGCCTGCGCCCGTTCGAGGTCGGAGGCCGCCAGCATCGGGATGAGGGTTCGTCCCGCAAACACACCACACCTCCTACGTAGTGGTGGCTCCTGTTCGGAACCCTACTCCCCCGGCTGTGCGGTGCTCCGCCCGCTTCGATCCGCGTTCAACCGTGGCGTCGGGCGGTCGATGCGAGCGTCCGGCTGCCTGGCCGCCGGCCAGTCCCGGTGCGCTCAGCCCGCGCGATCGGCCATCTCTTGTTCCCCGATGTCGATCGCCGTCGCCACCTGGTTCCGTCCCCCGGCCTTGGCCTGGTAGAGCGCCCGGTCGGCGAGGTCGATCAGCGTGTGGATGTCGACCGGTCGGTGCACCGTCGCCAGGCCGACACTCAGCGTCACGCTCGCCGCCGGCCCACCCGCGTGCTCGACCGCACGCCGCATCCGTTCTGCCACGAGATTTGCGCCGGCGGCATCTGCCCCGGGCAGGATCACCAGGAACTCGTCGCCGCCGAACCGGCCCACGCTGTCGCCGTCCCGGGCTTCGACGTCGAGCACAGCGGCAATGTGGGTCAGCACCTCGTCCCCGGCGAGATGCCCGGCCGCGTCGTTGACATCTTTGAAACGGTCCACATCGATCATCGCCACCGACAGGACCCCGTCGCCTGCCTCCAGGCCGGCACACGCCGCACTGAGCTGCGCTTCGAGCGCCCGACGATTGCCGATGCCCGTGAGGTCGTCCGTCAGACTCAGTTCGGTGGTTTCCCGCACCGTCTCCTCCAGCCGGCGCCGGTGTTGTTCCAGCGCCCGCTTGTACCGTTCACCCGCGCTGGCCCGCCGTTCCAGCGCGGCAACGTGGCGGCGCAGCTCGAGCTGGGCCAGCACCTGCTTCGACAGGGCGCGCAGTGCCCGTTTCTGTTCGTTCGACAACCGGCGGGGCTTGTGGTCGAGCACACAGAGGGTCCCGAGGGCATCACCTTCGCTGGTCACCAGCGGTGCGCCGGCATAGAAACGTATCGACGGCTCGGACACAACAAAGGGGTTTGAGGCGAACCGCGCATCGGCGGTGGCGTCGGGCACCACCATCAGCTGGTCCGGCTCCAGGATGGCGTACGCGCAAAACGAGTAGTCGCGGTGGGTGTGCGGCGTCCCGAGACCCAGCCTGGATTTGAACCACTGCCGGTTGTCGTCGATCAGGCTGATCAAGGCGATCGGCGTCTCGCAAATGGCGGAGGCCAGAAACGTGATGTCGTCGAACGCCTCTTCCGGAGGTGTGTCCAGTACAGCGTATTCGTCGAGGATCGCCAGTCGGCGAGATTCATCTGGCGGTATCGGTGCAGCCGCCACGGCGTTGACCCCTTCGGCCAGTGCCCCCGCGCGCGCCCCGCTGATCCAGCACGTATCGGCGTGCGGCACCGGGATGTTGAGCGATTCCACCGCCGGCCGGCCGCCGGGTGGGGCTGGGCTGCACCGGTCGAGCGGGAGCCGGGCCCGGTTACATATGGTCCTTTTTCGGTCAATCAGGGCGGCTCCTCCCTGCGAATTGCCATGGCAACATGGCGCGAGTCACCGTCAAATCTGGACGGGCTGCGCCGTGCATCGTCTCGGATTAGCCAGCTCTGGGTGTGCCATCCAGCCGCCGACCATGGGGGCGACTGCGCTCGGTCGGACGCCCCGGAGCACAGATCATGTATGAATGTGTCTAGCCCCTTCGTGCGTGTTGCGACGATTAGAGACGAGGTACGACTGGCGCCGAAAAGAACGGCTGGTGGCGAGCCCATAGAGGCAAACCCCGAGCGTAGGAGCAACCCTGTGCCCCTCTCGGGTATCTAGTCACCGGGTCGAAGCGTCGGGATCGATCGATCGCTCGTACATCGCTGAACCGGCCCTGGCAATGTGGCGGTCGCGACACCTCTGGCGAGCGAATAGCATCCCCATCCATGAAGCAACAGGGCGCGCGGGTGACGGCCGTAATGCTTGACACGGTCGATCTCGACGCCGGCGTCGAGTTCTGGAGCTGGTTTTTGGATCTCGAAGTGGTACACCGCACCGACACATACGCGCACCTGTCGCCGATGTCGGCGGGCGGCCCCCACCTCGCGCTCCAGCGGGTGGCCGAGCCTCGACCGGGTAAAAACCGGCTGCACCTCGACATCCGGGTTGACGACAGGGCAGCCGCGGAAGAGGCGATCGTCGCTGCCGGCGGAACCCGGATGGGCGAGGTGAATGAGGCGGGGTTTCCGACCTGGTCCGTGATGGCGGACCCGCTGGGCAACGAGTTCTGCATCTACGAGGCCTCGAGTGAATGAGGTCGAGTTCGAGCGGCTCGTCGACGAGGTGCTGGACGAACTACCTGAGGACATAGTGCGCCAGATCGACAATCTCGTCATCGTCGTGGAGGATGAGCCGACGGTGGAACAGGATCCGCACGGCGAGGGATTGCTCGGGCTGTACGAAGGCGTCTCACTGGCCGAACGCGGCATCGACTATACGGCCGTGCTCCCGGACAGGATCAGCATCTTCCGCCGCCCGCATCTCGAGCTCGGCTTGTCGCCGGAAGAGCTCCGCGCAGAGATCCGCACCACGGTCCTGCACGAAGTCGCGCATCATCTCGGGATCGATGACGAGCGCCTGCATGACCTGGGCTGGGGTTGATCGGGCGGCTCCACCGGCCGACAACAGCCAGGGTCTCGAAGGTCAGCCGCGCCGGGTCCGAGGAATGTCCGCACGGCGCAGCACCTCGGCCGGCACTCCCGCTTCCCGCCACGCCGAATAGGTGATCCCTTTACGGGACGAATAGCCTTTAGCCGCTTTGACGAAGTCGGATTCAAGCTGGCCAAAGTCCACGTTGCTCGCCAGGTTCGAGAGTCCATCTTCCGCGTCAAGCCGTTGCTGCACCATGTCGACCCGCTTGAGAGGATCAGTTTCGCTCGAGATCTTCTCGTTCAGCGAGTCGATTTTCTTCTTGAGGCTGTCGGCTGTCACCGGGCGACCAGGTTTCCGACTACCAAGCGCCTCCAGGTATGCCTTGATCGCCTTCGCCTGACGGCGACCTTCCGCCAATGCAGCCTTGTGTTCTGCGGACATTGCCATGGAACGTACCTCTC
>JBFGLM010000112.1:0-6709 GCA_041576165.1 Acidimicrobiia bacterium | reverse complement strand
TTCTGGAAGGCGCTTTCGGCGAATTGGCGGTGGTCGAGATACTCGATGGTCCACGGGGGTGGGTCTCCGGCGAAATTGCCGCCGAATCCGACCACCGTGAACTGCTCCCGATTGTCGCCGTTGCGGGATGTGCCCGGCTGCCGCAGGTCCTCCAGGTCCCCGGGCCCGGCAACGGCCATCGGCGCGATGCCGGCGACCGGATCGGACAGGATGATGGCGGCGATGTCGTGCGGGTCGGAAGTTGGCCCCCAGTTGTAGAGCGGACTGTTCACCACCCGGACGATCTCGAGGCAGGTGTCGCATTTGGTCTTGTTTGGGGGTGGATCGAAATCCGACGGGTCGGCGTCGAAGCTCACCCAGATGTCGGCCTGGCCGTCTGTTCCGGGAACTGGGAATCCGTCGGTGTCGGTGATGCCGTCGGCCACCAGACCCTCGGCGCAGTGGCCGGCGGTCAGGAAAACCTCGGGGTGGATGAGCGTGCCGCTGCAGTACACGCCGAGCCCGAACTGGGGGACACCGATGACCCGCCAGTCGATCATGATCGCCCCCACGGCCGGGTACTTGCCGTCGGTGTCCTTTTCCCCCCACGTGACCGCCCCGGCCGGCGACACTGTTGTCATCAGCAAGCCCAGCACCATTGTCAGCGCGATGAGCCGCTGCCGCGTCCTACCCATGAGACCACCCCCTAGGTGTGAATCCGTCTCCCGCCCGTATTCTCCCATCTCCCCGGCCCGGCCGGAAGCCGCGGATTCTCGACGTGCAAGGCACCGCCGACGGCCGTCGCGATGTGGAACTTCCGGCCACCGGGTCCCCTACAGCCTTGCGAACCTTAGGCTAGAGGGTGCCCTCAGGGGTCCTCAGGGCCGAAAGAACCACCGGCGCCGCGGGCGAGGACGTACACCAAGCTGCGCTGGCCGGGTTCGACGAAGGCGCGTTCGATCGCCGCCATCACATCTGCCCGGCCGATCAGAGCCGGACACCGCACCGCATCATTATCTCCCGCGAAGGAGCGGACTGCTCGGTAGATGTTTCGCCCCGCGTTCTCCTTGTTCCGGGGGTTCGGCACTGCATGGACGGCCGGTCGGCGCGTGAACGGGGCGCCGCGTGCGAACCTTCGGCTGTAGGGGTCCCTCAGGGGCCCTCCCAGCCTAAGGAACGCACGGTCGCGCCTTCTCCCTAGCCCCCGCCGGGGCGGAAGATCACCTCGTCCAGGCCGGTTGCGCGCTCGTTTTTGACTGGCCCGAACGGCAAGAGGAGGGCGCCTCGAAACTGGCAACCCGAGCGCTGAGCGGGAACGGCCGGCGTGTCACCGGAGCGTAGGCTTGGTGGGTCCACCGCCTCGCTTCGCGTAAACGCCGACCCACGGCAGGAGGAACCATGATCATCGTTCGCTTCAAGGTGCAGTGCCAGCCCGACAAGACCGACCTGGTGATGGACGCCTTCAAGAGCGTCATCGGGCCGAGCCGCCAGATCGACGGCGTCGTCAGCTTCGACATCGGCCGCGATCTCGAGGACCCGAACTCGTTCATCGCCACCGAGGTGTTCGACGACCGGGCGGCGCTCGAGCGACAGGAGTCGCTGCCCGAGGTTGCTGCCACCATGGGTGTGCTGGAGAACTCGCTGGCCGCCGCCCCGGAAGCCACAATCTTCGAGATCTGCGGCTCCGAGCCCTGGGCGGAGTGATCAGAGCATTGGCTGATGTGAGGAGAGAGGGGCGGCCCATGGGCCGCCCCTCTTCATCAGTGCCGGTTGAGCTCAGCGCAATGCCTTGAGCTGGTTCTGTTCCTTGAAGTTGCCCTTGCCTGGTACGCCGTTCAGCGTCTCTGTGTTCATGGCGAACGTGAGGATCGTGAAGGCCGCCGCATCGGACATCTGGTCCAGTGCTTCGAGGCTGATGTTCTCGAATGTGTCGCACGCCAGGTGGTAGCACGGGTCGTACTGGTCGCCGACAACGCCGCCGTAGATCGCCGCCTGTTCCGCGGTCTTGATCCCCTCGGCGCCGGTGAACAAGCCGCCGCACGGGATACCCGACACACAGAACGCGAAGTGGTCCGACCGGGCGCCGATCGTGGTCGGCTCGGTGGCCAGGCCCTGGGAGTCGAAGTAGTCGAGCACCAACTGCTCGATCACGGCCGAGTCCGGGGGCACGGAGATGGTGTTGCCGCCCGCCGAGCCGTCGCCGTCGTACACGAACCGGACGAAGTTGGGCGAGCCCACCATGTCCAGGTTGAAGTACATAGCGATGTCGTCGAGCTCCTCTTGCGTCAGGTTCACGACGTAGTCGATGGACCCGTTGAGGCCGCCCTCCTCGGCGCCCCACCAAGCGAAGCGCACTTTGTTCACGGGCTTGACCTTGGCCATCTGCTCGGCGATCTCGATGAGCACCGCGCTCCCCGAGCCGTTGTCCTGGATACCCGGGCCCTCAGGCACCGAGTCGAGGTGGCCGCCGGCCATGATCACGTTGTTGGGGTCGCCGCTGGTTGACTCGGCGAGCACGTTGACCGTGGTCCTGGTCTCGGAGATGGTGGTGGCGTCGATGGAGCCGGTGGCCCCGGCGGCCAGGTCGCTGCCAATGGCGAACGTGGTGCTGACAACCGGGATGCCGATGCCGGGCCCGCCCAATGTGCCGAAGAACAAACCGGCGCGGCCCGGGGTGCCCTGGTTGAAGACCACCGCGCCGGCCGCGCCAGCCGCCTCGGCGTTGGCGGCCTTGGTCGAGAAGAAGCACGCCCCGCGTTGCATCAGCGCGATCGTGCCAGCCGGGAAGCCCGCGAAATCGGCCACCTCGCAGCCGCTCGTGGACAGCGACGGGTTCCCGAGCGACAGGTCGACGGGCGTGAACGCCACCGTCCCGGTGCTGCCCGATCCGGAGAACGTCATAACGTCGAAGTCGGTGCCGTCAACGTACGAGGTCGCCGTCGGCGTCGCTTGGGCGAAGCTCGGCGTTCCGAGCACCTGGAAGAAGTCGAAGTCGAACGGGATCACCTCGACGTCGTAGCCCGCCGCCGTGAGGCGTTCGACCACGTAATCGGCCGACGCGTCGTAACCCGGCGTGCCGGACGTGCGGATGCCGCCGTTCTCGTCGGCGGCCGCCTGGAACGCGGCCTGGTGCTCGCGGACACCTTCAACGGTGACACACTCGAGCAGCTTCTTGACGGTGTTGTTGGTACGGGTGTCACAAGCCGCCGGGCCCGCCGAAGCGGAACTCATCGGCAGGCTTGCCATGACGAGCGCGGTCGCAATGAGCGCGACGCGAAGCCTTGGCTTCATAGGTGGGGCCTCCCTCTTCTAGCTCCCCCAACATTGCCGAAGCTAACACAGAAGTAGAAGGCATAGCGAGCCGAGACGGCCGCCGCAGCAGAATCATGCCCGCCCCGCCGCCCGTTGTGCCGTGGCGCTGATCAGCCCCGCACGTCGCGGCGTTGGAACAGCGGGATCGCCAGCAGGATCAGCCCGGCGACCAGCGCCGCCAGCACCGCGGCATGGCCCCAATGCATCCCGTTGACCAGCGGATCGCTGGTCAGGTAGTAGTAGTTGGGTGACCATTTCGCCCAGCCGGCCAGGCGCTCACTCAGTTGCAGGAGCGAGTTGACCAGATAGAAGGTCAACGCCACGCCGATCGTCGCATAGACGGCGAGCCGGACCCGCCCGGTGGCCGCACTCAGCACCAGCGACAGGGCGCCGAACACGAGGCCGAGCAGGGTTCCCAGCAGCGACGCGGCGGCGATGTTGCCGGTGTCCATGCCGAGGCCGGAGATGACCGATCCGAGTGCCACGCCGGCGAAGGTGGCGAACCCGACCACCGCCGCGTGGACAATCATCGCGGCGGCCTTTTCGAGCACGATCTTGGCCCGGCTGACCGGGTTGGCCAGCAACAGGTCCATGGTGCGGCGTGCCTCTTCTCCCGCGACGGCCCGGGCCCCGATGACGACGGTGACCACGATGATGGCAATCGGGACCATGAGACTGAACGTTTCGATTTGGTACCAGCCCTCCGGGGTGCTGATGTCGCCCCCGCCGAACATGGCGAGAAGGTTGTCCGGCATGCTCGCCGAGAAGTCGGCCAGCACGTCGTCGATCGCGTTGTACATCGGGCCCAGCAGGAGGCCCATGACCAGAAACATCACATAGGCCACGATGATCAGCAGGCCCTGATGATCCGAGGCCGTCTTGATGGAGATACGCGACACCCGGGCCGAACCGGCCAGGCGCTCGACGATCTTCTGGGTGGTCGGGTTGGCTCGCAGCCGGTCGAGCACCGTGACCCGGCTCACGTTGTTTCGGAGGTCACGCCGGTTGACACCGACCAGTGCCGCCGCGGCAAAGAAGACGATCCCACCGACCAGCACTGCCATATGGCCCCAGCTCACCCCGTTTACCAGCGGCTGGCTGCCGTCGAAGTAGTACCAGGGGAAGACCTTGACCAGGTCTTCCAGACCTTGCACCAACGGCAAGAGTCCCACTGCGAAGTACGAGATGACCATCACGCCTGCCGAGATGCCGGACGACAGTGAGGCATTGCCGGTCCAGGCGCCGACCGCCATGGCCAGAAAGCCGTAGAAGAGGGCGTTGACCATCATGTGCAGGGCGAAAGCGCCGACGTGGGAATTGCCGATGTCGACGCTGAGGATGGCCGGCGTCGCCAGCCCGGCTCCCCACACCACCAGCGATCCGAGCACGGTGAGCAGGACCATCGACGCGGCCTTGGACACCAGCACGTAGGTGCGGCTCTTGGGGTTGCCGAGCAGCAAACCCAGGGTCCCGTTGCGTTCCTCGCCCGCGATCGACCCGGTGCCCATCGAGACGGCCAGCCCGGCCAGCGTCAGCGAGCCGGCGAAACCGAAGAGCACGCTGTACGCGAGGGTGGCGACGTCGGCCCCGTCGGGGATGCCCATGACACCGCGGATCGCTTCCGGCAGGTTGGTGTACAGCGACAGGTCGATGTCGCGGTACACCGCCATTGCCATCAGCATCCACAGCGCCAGAAGGCCGGCGCCGATCGCCACACCCAGCCAGCGGTCCCGGGTGGCTTTGGTGAAGACGGTGGCCAGCATCAGGCCATCACCTCCTCATCCCGGTAGTAGGTGAGGAAGATCTCTTCGAGGTCGGCCTCCTGGGTGGTGATGTCGACGATGTTGTACTGCTCGGCGGCCGCTCTGAGCAGGACGTCCATCCGCCCGTCAAAGGACAGCACCGCCAGGTGATCGTGGGCGGTGACTTCCCGCACACCGGGAACGTTGGCGAAACCCGACGGGTCGACCGGACTGTCGAAATGCAACTCAACCCGGCGGATCGCCTTGGACCGGAGATCCGCCACCCGCTCCAGGGCTACCAATCTGCCTTGGCGAATGATGCCGACCCGGTCCGCCACCCGCTCCACCTCGGACAGGGAGTGGCTGGACAGGAACACCGTGCGCCCATCGGCGGCAACCTCGGTCATCATGGACTGGAGTTCGCGCTGCATGAGCGGGTCGAGGCCGGCGCTCGGTTCGTCCATGATCAGCACTTGTGGCCGGTTCATGAAGGCCTGGATGAGGCCCACCTTCTGGCGGTTGCCGGTGCTGTACTCGCTGATCTTTCTGGTGAGGTCGGCCTCCAACCGGTCGGCCAGCTGATCCACATATGACCAGTCCACCCCGCCGCGCAAATTGGCGAAGTATTTGAGCGTGTCGCGTCCGGTCAGGTTGGGATACATGGCCAGATCGCCCGGCAGGTAACCGACGTGATGGCGCAGGTCGACCGCATGTTGGTGGGTGTCCATCCCCAGGATCCAGGCTCGGCCGGCGGTCGGGCGGATCAGGTCGAGGATCGTGCGGATGGTGGTGGTCTTGCCGGCCCCGTTCGGACCGAGGAAACCGAACACCTCGCCCTGGTTCACCTGCAGGTCGAGGTCGATGAGTGCCTGGACATCGCCGTAGTGCTTCGTCAGACCTTCGGTGAGGATGGCGGGCTGATCAGTCATGCTGTTGGTTCCTTCTCGAGATGCAATGTCAGGCGTTTCATCAGGTCGGGCCATTCCGCCAAAAAGAACTCGGCGATCCGGCCCAGATCGGTGACCCGGTCGGGACGCTCGGCCGGCATGACGTCCTCGGCCGCCCGGGCCAGCTGGACCATGGCCTCCAGCCGCTGCTGTTCGTCCCACATACGCTCCACCCAACCGTGGGGGCGCAGCTGGTAGTAGGTGGCGCGGTCACCGGGAAAGCTGGTCCGCTCGACGATGCCGAGGCTCTCGAGATAGCGAACCTGCGTTGACACCGATCCGGCGCTGATCCCCAGCGCCTCGACCAGTTCACCGGATGATTGGTGGGGCGGCTCGCAGATCATCAGCCACCCGAGGATCCTCCCCGCAGCCCGGCTGCCGACTGCCACCTCCCACCAGCGACCGATCTTCTCGACGTAGTCGGCCTGCGGTTTCGTTAGTTTCATAAGTTTCAATATATTCTGAAAGAAGTGAGGTTGTCAATCCGCATTCGAGCAGCAAGTTTGTGCCCGCTCTCCCACGTGTACAGATCTCGCGTTCTGGGTATCTATCCCAGCACGTACACTTCTGTGACTCGAAAGAAAGGTGAGGTCGTGAAGAAGCTGCTGAAACTGGCACTCGCTGCCGGCGTCATTGCAGGCATTGCCAAGCTCGCACGCCACAAGAAGGCCGAATGGGAGGGACTCACCGAAGGGCAGGTCCGCGAGAAGCTCGACTCCAAGCTGCCGG
>JBFGLM010000111.1:0-6820 GCA_041576165.1 Acidimicrobiia bacterium | reverse complement strand
GGCATCCCCACGACATCGGGCCGGAGGCCTTCGGTGAGCTTGAGTACCGTCTCTACTTGCCGGGTCTCGCCGGTCAGGGCATGGTGCGATTCGACGATCACCGGATCGCCCTCGGACAGTCCGAGCCGGCGCGCGGCGCTCGGATTCATCTCCAGGCGCTGGGTACCGCTCAGCTCGGTGAGAACCGGGATCATCGCGGTGCGCGACTGCTTTTGCTCCACCAGCTTGTAGCTGATCAAGGTGAACTCGTACTCAGCCGGCGAGCCTTCCATGGTCGGGTTCCGCCACACCGGGAACGGTGTGTAGTCCTGCCAGTAGATCTCGTCGACACCCATCTGTTGCTGCTGGCGCTGAGCCTTGAGCAGGCTTTCGCCATAGATACGGTGCACGGCGCCGCCGAACGGCGGATCGGCCGCGTAGCCGTAGCGTTTGTCCGGCGACAGCGGGCCCTTCACCCACACTCCGTTCTGCTCGAAGAAGTCGATGCCCGACAGACCCTGGGCTTTCGCCCAGCGGTCGAATATGTCACGGACCTCGGGCCGCTGGCCGTCCGGCAAAGCAAACTCGGTGTCGACCAGCTCCAGCTCCTTGTTGACATGTTCGATGTAGCCACCTTCTCCAGAAAGTGTGCCCATCCGCTCGGAGAGATCGAGATAGATGTCGATCTCTCCTCGGGATTCGAACAGTGGTTCCATTGGTGGCAGCCGGAGAGCTTTGGCGTCGATGTAGCCGTCGCCGGCTGAGATCGGCCCCTCGTACTTCTCGATGGTGGCAGAGGGGAGCACCACGTCGCCGAACAGGTCGGCCGTCTCCGACATCCAGGGACTGACGACCGCCACGAATTCGAACATGTCGTATGTCTTCATGAAATCGGCCTGCGAGGCGAACGCCACTACCGGGTTCACCATGTGCAGGATGGCCATCCGGGGTAGCTTCTCCACCTCGTACTTGGCCGGATCCTGCATCACTCGCGTGACGATGCCGGGGAATCCGGTGTTGATCGGAAAGAACTTCGAGCCCTTCAGTGTGAAGTCATAAGGAGGTTCGTCGATCTTCAGGTCTTCGAAGGCGGCGTAGTTCTTGTCGATCTTCCAGGTGAAGTCGGCGGTCTGTCCACCAACTGCTCCGACCGCCCCGACGAGCATCGACATGATCGTCATGGCCCGCAGCGCCTGGAAGCCCAGTTCCTGCTGCGCCATGTGATAGGCCATGATCCCGGCCGGCCGATAGGGAACCTCCACACCGTCGACCACGGTGGTGGCCCCGATGCTGGCGGCGGTGCCGTATTCAGATGCCAGGCGGCGGATGGTCGAGGGATCAACTCCAGATGCGTCTGCAGCCCATTCCGGGGTGTATTGCTCTAGGTGTTCACGGAAAAGCTGGAACCCGGTCTTGACCGGCTGGCCGTCGACCTCATAGGCACCCTCGAGGGCCGGCTGCGTTGCCTCGGTGACGAGCACGGCTTGGCCGGCCGCCTCGTCCCAGACCATGGCAACGTCCTCGGCCTCATCACCCTCTCCAACTGTCTGCTTCAGGATCAGGCCGTCCTCGCCGACCAGGTACGGGCCGTTGGTGTAGGCGGTGAGATAGGGACGATCGAGGAAATCCTGCGCAACCAGCTCATGACACATGGCCAACGCCAAGGCCAAGTCACCTGCCGCCTTTATGGGCACCCACTCGTCGGCGAAGGGTCCGGCCGGCCGCAGCCGGGGATCGATCTGGACGATCTTCAGCCCGTTCTGCTCGCGCCCCTGGACGAGCTGGCGGGGCCAGGTCAGCCAGCAGAATTTGTTGCCGCCGGCGTTGGTGATGTTCCAGCCCCAGGAGAGAACGTACTTGGAATTCAGAAGATCGGGGTGGAGCACGCCGTGCAACCCGATCGTGTACTCGACGGCCCGATAGCCCGTGTCCGAGCAGTAGGCGCCATGACCGAGCTTGGATGTCCCGGCCGACTTCACGAAGGCGTCGTCGTAGAAGTCCTTCGCCTTGGAGCGGCCTTTCTGCCACAGGACGAGCTTTGGATCGTCCGCGGCGACCTCCTTGTATTTGGCGGCCACGAGGTCGAGCGCTTCATCCCAGCTCGCTTGGCGCCACTCGCCGGTGGTGCCCTTGGCATTCGTGCGAACGAGTGGCGTCTTGACCCGATGCGGGTCGTAGATGGAGACGATCTGCGCTTGTCCCTTCGGACAAAGCGTGCCGTCATTGCGTGGATGACCGGCCATCCCTTCGAACTTGATCACCCGCCCGTCGATGCGCCGTGCTGACATTCCGCAGTCCTGTTTGCCGATCCAGCACGTCGTGAAGGCCCGGTCTTCTACCGGGGCTTGCGCGAGTTGGTCGGCGCGGGCCGCAGTGTTCACGGAATCGAACAGGAATTTCGAGGCAGCCACCGTCGTACCGGTCGCAGCACTCGCTTTCAGGAACGTCCGGCGAGATACTTGGACCACTGGTACCTCCTGTCGCTCGAGCTTGTGAAAATTTTCACTTGGTACCAGCGTGCGGACCGTGCGGGCGCTTGCCAATGGGCCGAATGGCACTATTCGCAAAAAGGGGCACACCCACCGGCGACCGCATGATGGCTCGAGTCGACGAGCCCCTTCAGCCGAGGATCCTGGTCCAGCCCTCGCGGCGGGCGTGTTTGGGCCGGTTCGGCCGCCAGGTGAGCTTGGCGCCGACCAGCACTGCGACGCCTGCTGCAACTGCCAGGCCAACTGCCCGAACTGCCGAATCCAACACAGTCGCCAGGCCCAAGCGGACATCACGGCTGCGGCCCGCCAATGCCTCGAGTACAGCCGGGACGTGTCCCCGCCAGCGCTCCGGCACCTGGGGCGACAGCAATTCGGCTAGCTGCCGGCTGGCCGCCCGCCGATCCGCCATGACGGTCTCGGCCGACCGGTCGATCTCCACGGCAGCCATCTCCCCACGAGCTGCTCCCCCCTGCCCGTCCAGTGTGATCCACTGGAGCACAGTTGGTCCGACCACATACAGCACTGCGATCACGGCCACCGATACCCGCAGGCCAAACCTGCCGCCGAGACTGCGCCCGATGACGAGGGATCGGCGGTTTAGCCCGATGGTTGGTTCGCTCAGCATGCCCGGGTCCCCCAGCGGGTGTCGGCCAGATTCCAGATGGCATACGGCAATTGCCACACCAGGACGCCCGTGTAGAAGAGCGCGAAGAGAACCCCGTATTTCCAGAGTGGATCCGGGCGGTGAAGCCGGTAGTAGAGGCCGTAGAGGAACGACATGGCCAGGACCCCGAGGAAGTACCAGTACGGCACGACCAGCAGAGACAGCGGCCGGATGAATGCGGCCCGCAGTATCACGTGGGGTGCCATAAAGGTGAGCAAGATGCTCCCGTAGAAGGACAGCGTGTTGGCCCAATGTCCCTTCCACATGAACTTCGCGGCGGCCAGGCTCTCGCGAATCCAGCTCTTCTTCCAACGAAGCTGCTGGCGGAGGAACTGGCGGAGGGTCTCCGGCACCATCGTGGCCGACCGGGCCTCCGGCGCGTAGAGGACCTGCCAGCCATCTCGCATGACGTAGTTGGTGAGTGAGCGATCGTCGCCGTAGGTGCTCTTGGTGCCGAGGAAACTCTGCGTGAGCCATTCCGGCATGACCGCCTCGACCGCGCTGCGTCGGTACGCGGAGAAGGCGCCCGAGCAGCAGGACACGGCCGCGAATCGCGCTTCGGCCGATTTCACGACGTTGAACGCCACGTAATAGCGGACTGCCTGCATCTTCGTGAGCAGGTTGGTGTGCTGGTTGTCGACGTCGGCCAGACCGGAGACTGCGCCCACCTCTTCATATGCGAAGTATTGGACTATTCGGCGGATGGCATCGGGTGCTACCCGGCTGTCGGAGTCGATGAACACGATGACGTCGCCGGTACCGCGGACTACGCCCGTCGCCATGCCCTCCCGCTTGCCCTGATTCTGGGGAAAGACGATCGCCTCAACCGTCGGAAACTCGTCGGCCAGGGCCAGCATGATTTCGCCGGTGCCGTCGGTCGATCCGTCGTCGATCGCAACGATCTCGAGCAGCTCGTTGGGATAGTCGGAGGCAGCTGCCGCCCGGATGGTCCGCTCGATCACGTCCGCTTCGTTCATTGCGGGAGTGACGACTGTGACCCTCGGCAGGTGGTCGGGCCGGGGATCAGACACGGTCGGCGGCACGTACTGGAGCGCCAAACCAAAACGCGACAGCAGATACACGGCCACCAGCGTCGAATACCCCACCCACACCGGATCGTGGAACAGGTATTCGAGGTCGACGATCTTGTAGAGGACGATGCCGGCAACGATCATCCAGAACGCCGGCAGCAGTATCAGATACCGAAAGGCCGATTCCCGCACCGAGCGCCGGTGCCGACCACGGCCGCTGCGAGCCGGACCCGGCGGCAGGGGCGGCCCGTCCAAGGTCTCGAGGCGGTCCGACGACATCACAGCAGCTCCGCAAACTCGCGGGGCGCCCGGCCGGACGTATCGAACACGAGTGGGGCCTTGCGGGCCAACGCATCCAGGTCAAAAGCGTCATGGGCGGCCAGCACGATGACGATGTCGGAGGTTTCCGCAGCTTCGAGCAGATCGCCCTTGCCCTTCAGGAACGCGCCGTCGACGCTGAATTCGGGCACGTGCGGATCGACGTAGGAGACATCGCCACCCATCGCCCGCAGCAGCGAGGCAACGTGGCGGGCCGGCGTCTCACGGACGTCGCTCACGTTCGGTTTGTACGCAACCCCGGCCAGCACTACCCGGGCATTCAGCACCGGTTTGCCGGCGTGATTGAGGAGCTCGATTGCCCGCTGAACCACGTGGAGAATCATCTGGGCATTCACCATCTGGGCCGACTCGATCGTTCGGACCTCACCCCCTAGCTGCGTGACCTGGTAGGCGAGATACCGGGGATCGACCGGAATGCAATGGCCGCCAACGCCCGGCCCGGGTCGGAACGACTGGAACCCGAAAGGTTTCGTACCGGCCCCCCGTACCACTTCCCACACATCGATGCCGAGTTGGTGGCAGATGAGGGCGATCTCGTTGACCAGCGCAATGTTGACGTGGCGGTAGGTGTTCTCCAACAGTTTCGCCATCTCGGCTTCCCGGGTGCCGGACATGACAACGAGCTCCCCGCAAAACGGCTCGTAGACCGCGGTAGCGGCGGCGGCAGAGATCTCGTTCATCCCCGCCACCAGCTTGGGGGTGTTGCGAAGCCCGTACTCCGGGTTCGCCGGGTCGATCCGTTCGGGCGAATACGCAACGAGAAAATCCGCCCCGGCGCTGAGGCCGGATTCCGCCTCGAGGATCGGGATCAGCAGCTCGTCGGTGGTTCCCGGGTACGTGGTTGATTCCAAGATGACGAGCTGACCCCTGCGCAGCTGTCGACCTACCTCGTGCGCGGCTCGCCTGACGTGGGTCAAGTCGGGCTCACGGTCCCGCCACGGCGTCGGAACACAGATCGAGATGGCAGCCGCCTCCTGCACGCGCACCGGCTCCAAAGTGGTCGTAAACCCCGCCGCCCGAGCCACACCCACCGCGTCGTCGGGTACATCTTCGATGTGGCTGCGGCCCCCGTTCAGACCATCAACCACCGCGGGATCGACATCCAGGCCCAGGACACGGTGGCCGGCCACCGAAGCGGCCACTGCCAGCGGCAACCCCACATAGCCGAGACCGACAACTGCGAGGTCAAACAGCATGCGGGGATACCATCCACGCCCGCACCGGGTCATCCCCAGTTGCGGTCGTGCCGGCCATCCCCATGCCGACGTTGCTGTGCGGCGCGGCGTCTACATACGCCACGCCGCCGATCGATGAGAAGGCGGGTCCGGTGGCGGTCATGCCTGCTCCACCGGTTCGATGCCCAGCCAATCGAGGCGCGTGCCGTCTTCGCGTACCATCACCTCGATGACGTGATCGCCTTTGGCGAACTCGACGACGAGCGGATCCGCCCCACCGTTGAAACCGACCACGTCGGTGGCATAGACCGTATTCCACGCCACGTCCCAGCGGCCGGTATGACGTCCGTCCACCTGGATCCAGAAACTGTCATTGGTGCCGCCGTCGGCCCAGACACCACCGACGATGCGATACGGGCCCGCCTGCTTGACTCTCACGCAGAAGGTTGCCGACACGGTGTCGGAGGGCGACCACGCGGATCCCCGCCCCTCCGGGACATGCAGGTATGCGCCGCCGCTGGCCGCGCTATCCGTGCCGACCTCGAACCCGCGCCTCGCGACGTCTTCGGCTTCATGCCGCAGGGCACCGCAATCCCGGCCCTTGCCGGCGGGGCGCTCTACCAAGCGCAGACGATCCAGCCGGGTGCCGTCCTCTCGCAGCAGCACCTCAACGAGGTGCTGACCGGCGGGCAGCTCGACCTCGACCGGATCGGCGTTTCCATGATCGGCCACCAGGTCCTGGGTATAGCCGTCCGAGACAGCGGGGAACCAGGTGTATGTGTCGCCGCCGGACACGCGTACGAAGAACGAATCGCTGGTGGTCGACGGAGCCCACACGTCGGCCTCGATCCGGTACACACCGGTCTTCTTTGCTTCCAGGCAGAAGCTCGCCCGGTTGGCGGACGGCTGCCAGGCCGATCCGGCGCCATCCGGTACCTCAATTGCCGCCCGACCTCGGGCCCGGCCATCTTCCACGACTGTGAAGCCTTCCAGGTGGCCGGATTCAGCTTCGACCCATCCGGATCGGCAGGCGGTCGCATCGTCCTTGCGTTGCAGAGCCAAGGCGTCGAGTCGGGTCCCGTCCTCCCGTAGGTAGACGTCAACGGTGTGTTCACCCGCCTCCAGGGCCACTTCGATGGGGTC
>JBFGLM010000110.1:0-6863 GCA_041576165.1 Acidimicrobiia bacterium | reverse complement strand
TCCGGCCCGCAGGGGCCACCTCCGGTGGCCTTCGTGTAGGGAGCGGCCTTTCGGCCGCGCTGTCTCTGGCAGAATCGCACCGCACAGGTCGCTGCAATTCTGTGCGAGGGGGATTGCGGAGCCGGTGTCCCCCTCGCACACCCCATTCTCCGGTGGCTCGCTGCCCATCGCTACTGGCGGCTCACCTGCGGCTGCGCTGGGGGGTCCGGCTGTGGCTGTGCCTCGAGCTGTAGCGGCGACGCCGGGTGCGCTCGGGCTCACCCGTCGCGCCGGCACCCCGGTAGGGTGGCGTGAGCGGAGGTGATGAGATGACCAACACTCAAGACGTGGCGACCGACCAGGGCCTTCAGAGGTACTCGGTCATCGAGCCGGAGAAATCCCACAAGCCTCCCAAGCTCAAGAAGAAGTATTACGAAGCCGAGTTGGCATATCTCCAGCAGGAGTTGGTGAAACTCCAGGAGTCGATCGTCAACAACGGCCTGCGCGTTGTGGTGGTGTTTGAGGGACGAGACGCCGCCGGCAAGGGCGGGGTGATCAAGCGAATCACCGAACGCCTGAACCCCCGAGTCGTCCGGGTTGCGGCACTCGGGACGCCCAGCAACCGGGAGAAGACGCAGTGGTGGTTCCAGCGCTATGTCGCTCATCTCCCCGCCGCCGGGGAGATGGTGCTCTTTGATCGCTCGTGGTACAACCGGGCCCTTGTGGAGCCGGTGATGGGGTTCTGCACCGAAGACGAGTATCGCGAATTCCTACGCTCATGTCCCGAGTTCGAGCGCATGCTCGTCCGCTCCGGGAGCATCCTCGTCAAGTACTGGTTCTCCGTGAGCGACGAAGAGCAAGAACGGCGCTTCGAAGCACGGATCCAGGACCCGACGAAGAGGTGGAAGCTGAGCCCCATGGACCTCGAGTCGAGGGCGAAGTGGGCTGAGTTTTCCCGCGCCAAGGACATCATGTTCGACCATACGGATATCAAGCAGGCTCCATGGTTCGTCGTGAACGCCGACGACAAGAAACGTGCCCGGCTCAACTGCATCTCCCACCTGCTGAGCGCCATCCCATACGACGAGCCGCCTGAAGACGAAATCGTGCTTCCCCCGCGCCAGGACGATTCCAGCTATATCAGACCGCCGATCGGCGAACAGACCTTCGTACCCGAAAACTACTGAAGGCGCCGCAGCAGTCCCGGCACCGCTGCTCAGCCGGCTGCGAGAATCTGCTCGATCACCCGCATGTTGGCCACCGCGTCGGACGGGAGCACCGGTACCGGGGTGTTGTCGATGATCGATCGGGCGAACAACTCAGCCTGGATGGTGTATTGGTCGGCGGCCGGGAAGGTGATGCTTTCTGTATTGGGTGCGACTGGCGGGTCGCCGCCTTTGGTCAGGAAGATGCGCGTGTCGCGGTCGGGCGGGACGTTGAATGGGATCTCCATATCGATGCGGCCGGCACTGCCGATGATGTGGACGCGCTGGTCGTCCTCTGCGCGTATCGCACAGGTGAACGTCGCCTGACCGCCGCCGGGGAACTCCAGTACGGCCGAGGTGAGGGTGTCGATCCCCATAGCCGGATCACGACGAACATAGGCCTTGACACCGGTGGGCTCGGCGTCGAACAGCAGCCGGGCCGAGTTGATGTTGTAGCAGCCGATGTCCATCAGGGCGCCGCCGGCGTTCTCGACGCGGTTCCGGATGTCGGATGGGTCATCGTTGTAGTAGCTGAACCAGCTCTGAACTGCGTGGAGCTCGCCGACTGCGCCTTCCCGCACCAGTCGGACGGCTTCGACCCACGTGGGGTGATGCCGGTACATGAAAGCCTCGGCCAGCTTGACCCCCGCCGCATGACAGGTGTCGGCCATTTCCTCGGCTTGCGCAGCGCTGATTGCCAGCGGTTTCTCGCACAGGATGTGCTTGCCGGCCCGGGCCGCGCTGATCGTCCAGGGGGCGTGCAGGTTGTTGGGGAGAGGGTTGTAGATGGCGTCGACGTCATCCGCAGCGAGGAGTTCCTCGTACGAATCGTACGCACGACCGATTCCAAGCTGCGCGGCTGCCGACTGCGCCCGCTCCTTCGAGCGGGATGCGATCGCGACAACCTCGCAGTTGTCCGCTTTTTGGATCGCCGGCGTCACCTTCGACATTCCGATGTCGGCCGTGCTCAGAATGCCCCACCTCACCTTGGCCATCCTCGTTCTCCCTTCCTCGTGGCGTGGTGCAGCGTAGGCCGGCCGTTCAATCTGGGGTCGGCAGCTCGAGGGCCGCCGACACCCAGGCACCGTTCTGACCGCTCGACTCGACGGCCGCCTCGATGAACTTGACGCCGATCGCCCCATCCACCTCGGTTGGGAATTCGAGCGCCAGGGGGTCGGCTTTACGGCCGGATCGGCGGGCGGCAATCGCTTCGGCGGCATCGGAATAGATGTTTGCGAACGCTTCGTGGAATCCCTCGGGATGGCCGGCAACGATCCGGCTGGCTCGCGCGGCCGGCGGAAGGATCCCGGGGCCCCGCGGGCTGAACATACGGGCGGTGCCGCGTAGCGGACTGAACAGAAGCCGGGTTGGCTGCTCCTGGTGCCATTCGATGCTGCCGCGTGTTCCCGACACCCGGATGCGAAGGCAGTTCTCGACGCCCGTCGCGGCCTGCGTAACCCAGAGCGTGCCCCGGGCGCCGCTGTCGAACCGCAGCATGGCTGCGCCGAAGTCATCGACCAGTCGGTTGGGTGCGATGTGGCCGATTTCGGCGGCGACCTCGCTGACTTCCAGACCGGTTATGAAGCGGGCCAAGTGGTGGGCGTGGCTGCCGATATCGCCCATGACCAGCGACGGTCCGCCCCGCTCGGGGTCGTACCGCCAGGGCAACTCGCCGTCCGGATCCGGGTCGACCTCATCCGCTTTGCTGCCCTGGACATATTCGACCTGGATGAGGCGAATCTCGCCGAGTTCACCTGCTTGGACGAGTGCCCGGGCCTGACGCACCATGGGGTACCCCGTGTAGTTGTGAGTGAGGCAGAAGACGAGCCCGGTCCGGTGAGCCTGGCGGACGATCTCGATCGCTTCTTCCAGCGTGTTCGTCATTGGCTTGTCACAGACAACGTCGAACCCCCGGTGCAACGCGGCCATTGCGTACGGGTGGTGGCTGTCGTTGGGCGTCATGATCGCGACGACCTCGGCTCCGTCCCGCCGGTCGCGCTCGGCGTCCAGCATCTCGACGGTTGCGCCGTACGCCCGGTCCCGGGCAATCCCCAGAAGGTCGGCGGCCGCGCGAGAGCGTGACGGGTCTGATGACACGACCCCGGCGACGATCTCGTAGCGACCGTCGATGCGGGCCGCCGCCCGGTGCACGGCACCGATGAAGCTACCGGGTCCGCCGCCGATCATCGCCAGCCGCAGCGGCCTCCCAACCATGTCCACGACCGGGTTGACGTCCATCCGGCTCCCCTTCCTGCGACGCACCGAATCTACGGGTTCATGCCGCTCCGGCGGAGCGCTGCTGGTTTCCTCTAGCCGGGCCAGATCTCAGAATCGGGAAAGAACGTCCGAAAGTCCGCCGGGAATATGGTGAAACCCGCGAGCTTGTCGAGTGCCTGATCGGCCAGGGGACCCGAGCGGCCCGTGCCCAGGAACGGGTCGAAGACCGTTCCGCTGTTGCGATCGACCAGCCCCTCCTCGGTCAGCTCCAGATCGGCTACCGAGCTGTCGAGGCGGCGACTGAACACGGCCCACCGTCGCGGGTCGGCGGGATCGGAAACCACCGCGACCTCGAGCCCCGCCACCACGTCATTCACGGCGCCAACCTCCCGCAAGGCGGGTATGCGATACGCGGCTGCCTCGGTGCCGAGATCGACTGCTACAGCCATGTCCTCTAGGCGGAACCCGGTCCGCCATCCGTCGACGTTGAGTGCCAGCGTGTCCGGGTGTTGGGAACGCCACGCGCTCCAGGCGGTCAAGGTTGCGGGTAGGGCCTCCAGCTTGGTCCCTGTGAGTGGGCCGAGGATGGCTTCGCCGAGCGGTTGACTCCACACCGAGCCGGTGCCGTGGTCCCACCAGGTCATCGCCCGGCCAAAGAGGTCACCCTGGTTGCCGAAGACGAGCACCTCCCCCTCCACATCTCGGCGATGAACCATCGCCGTCGCGCACAGCGGTCACCAGGAGACGAGGATCGGGATTCCATCCAGCGAGTCGATGACCATCTCACGCGAGTTGAGGTGCGTCACCGGGTAGGCCTTGGCCGTTCCCTCCCCGGCTACCCCGATGACGAGCATGTCTTCAGGCCAATCCACATCTGAGGCACCGGCGAACTCAGGGTTGTAGACCGGCAGGATGGCATCCCGGCGCAGCGCCACGCGGTAGCCGTCCGGCAGAGGTTCACCCGCAAGCACCGGGTTGTACACCCCGTCAGGCGGCGGCGCGACGATCAAATCACCGCCGGTGGGCGCTCGAGATTGATCGAGTACAGCGAACACGGCGACGGCAGCGGCGGCCACTCCGACGATCAGCCCTGCGGTGCGTCGTGCGTTCACTTCTCACCCAACGACCGGCGCCCCGCATATGTTCCGGGTTGGCGAGCCGCCTACCCGTGCCCGCAAGCCCAATCTGTATATTGGGGAATCCGAAGTGGAATGGGAGAAGGGCGCTGCCGGGGTCGGGCGACGAAGGGTGAAACGTGCGAACCCAGGTGGTGATCATCGGCGGCGGGCCGGCCGGTTTGCTGCTCTCGCAACTGCTTCAGCTCAACGGGGTCGATAACCTCATATTGGAGCGCAAGTCCCGCGAATACGTCATGGCCCGCATTCGCGCCGGTGTCATCGAGGAGGGTTCGGCCCAGCTGCTCCGATCGGCCGAGGTCGGCGACCGCATGGACGCAGAAGGGTTTGTGCACCACGGCGTCAATATCTCCACTGCGGGCCGCATGTTCCACGTTGATTTCAGAGATCTGGTCGGGCAGTCGGTGATTATCTACGGCCAGACGGAGATCACGAAGGATCTGTACGAAGCCCGGGATCGGATGGGCGGGTTGATCGTCGACGAGGCAGACAACGTCCAGCCCCACGGCCTGGAAAGCGAACGGCCGTACGTCACCTACGAGAAGGACGGGAGCGAGCATCGGGTCGACTGTGACTTCGTCGCCGGGTGCGACGGGTTCCACGGGGTCAGCCGGCAGTGCATCCCCGGCGACCTGCTTCAGACCTTCGAACGCGATTATCCGTTTGGGTGGTTGGGCGTGCTCTCTGAGACGCCGCCGGTGAATGACGAGCTGATCTACTGCGGTCACGACCGCGGGTTCGCACTGTGCTCCATGCGTAACGAGATGCTCAGCCGCTACTACCTGCAGGTGCCGGTGGAGACCGAACTTTCGGATTGGCCCGACGGTCGCTTCTGGGAGGAGTTGCAGCGGCGCATCCCCCCCGAGGCCGCCGAGCGCCTCGTCACCGGGCCGTCGGTGGAGAAGTCGATCGCCCCCATCCGCAGCTTCGTCGCCGAGCCTATGCAGTTCGGCCGGCTCTTTCTCGCCGGCGATGCCGCACACATCATGCCGCCTACGGGTGCCAAGGGTCTCAACCTGGCGTTCTCGGACGTCCACTATCTCTCGAGCGCCGTGATCGAGCACTACAAGAACGGGACCTGGGAGTTTCTCGACGCATATACGGAGACCGCACTGCGTCGCGTTTGGAAGGCGATCCGCTTCTCCTGGTGGATGACGTCGATGCTGCACGTGTTTCCCGAGAATGGGAGTTTTGGGCTGCGGATTCAGCACGCCGAACTCGACTATCTGTCGGTTTCAGCGGCGGCGCAGACGGCCATGGCCGAGAATTACGTGGGGTTGCCGCTCTGACGGCACTCCCGTGATGATCCAACGACTCGAGCGGCCGGGGAGGAGAGTATGTCGCTAGCCGGCAAGACGATCGTCGTAACCGGAGCCGCCTCAGGGATTGGGCAGGCGAGCAGCAAGGAGCTGAAGCGTCAAGGAGCGACCGTGATCGGCGTTGATCTGAACCCGGTCGAAGACGTGGACGACTGGAAGAAGACCGATCTGGCCGAACCTGGCCTGATTGACGACTTACTGGATGAACTCCCGGCCGGCATCAGCGGCCTGGCCAACATCGCCGGGCTGCCACCCACCGCTCCGGCTGAAGCAGTGCTCCGGGTCAACGTGAAGGCCCTGCAGCGCCTCACACTCGGCCTGATTCCCAAATTCGCGGATGGCGCATCGATCGTGAACCTGGCCTCGCTGGCCGGGAACGGCTGGCGGAACGCGGTCGACCAGATCAAGGAGTTCGAGTCGACCGATTGGGCCGGTGTCGCCGACTTCGTAGCGAAGCACAACATGGAAGCCAATGCACGCAGCTACTTCTTCTCGAAGGAGGTCGTGCGCGTGTGGACCATGCTCCATCGCTGGACCTGGCGCGACCGGGGCATCCGAATGAATGCGGTCAGCCCCGGACCGGTCGAAACTCCGATTCTGCCCGATTTCTTGGCAACCCTCGGCGAGCGGGCTGCGCATCACATGGCGATCATGGATCGCCCGGGACGGCCCGAGGACATTGCGCCGGTAGTGGCCTTCCTCATGTCTGATGAGTCGGCCTGGATGCGGGGGGCCAACCTCAGCGTCGACGGGGGCCTGTACGCCAACATGCTGGTGCGGGACTACGGCCTGGAGGGCTGAGAAACGAGCTCCTCCAGCCCTAGTGATCCTTTGTGGGCACCTCCCGGATCGTTCGCTGTTGCGGGCGAGGGGGTGTTTTCTGTCGTGGTTGTTTGGTATGGTCGAACATATGTTCGATGTTTTCGATACGTTCGACAATGGGTCGGCCACCGAGCACTCCACCGCGCCGGCAGCTGCCCCGTCCGCGGCCGCGCCGTCGGCGGGTT
>JBFGLM010000109.1:0-7077 GCA_041576165.1 Acidimicrobiia bacterium | reverse complement strand
CTCGGCTGCGCAGTGTCAGCACGTGCGCGCGGTTTCGACTGGACGGGTCAACCAGGTCCGAGGCAACGTCGGCCCGACCGTACTCACCCAGATCCGGGACACCATCGGCCTGATCCTCGACATCTCCACCTAGCCACACCAGCCCTTGTCGGGGAACGTCACGCCGATCAATGCGCCGGGTACCCGAACGCACAGTTCGCAGGACCACGCCGGGCGGCGCATCTGGGAGCGGTTCGGTCAGCAACGCCTCAGCGCCCCTTATCGAAGTTCACCGCGGTTGCGTTCCGAATCGAGGTCGCTGTCTGAGGCAATTCAGGCCGCTCGAAATGCTGGATCTGCATCACGATGCTGAAAGCGACCGGAGACATCTTGTTGACGGGCTGCTCCCACCGATCGGCGTGAGTGGGCGTCCAGGCCTTCACTGCCATGCCGCTCCCGAGGGCAGGATCTGTAGCAGCACGATCGACCTCACCAACTGGGCGACATCAATGGATCGGCCTCCGGCCGCCGGTGAGGTCCGATGCGCTCACAATGAGGTCCACCGTCAACGGAGTTGCCACCGGCCGATGACTGCGAGCATCGCCACGGCGGCGGCGCCGGCGACCAGGTCTCCGCGTCCGATCCCCGTGAGCGCTACGGAAAACGGGGCGCCCGGTGGACGCCACGAGGACCAGGGCCACAAAGGTGGCGCCCTCGAGCGGGAACGCTTCGGCGATACCGCACCCGAGCAGCGGCACTGCCACCAGCGACGCAACGACCGCTCCAATCAGCCATCTCACGTTCCTCAACACGCCCCTGGGGTGCCAGATGGTCGTCACCAGGCCCGCGTTGCAACATCGTCGTGACTACAAAGGCCAGGAACACCGCCCGAAAGACCAGAACGACCGTGTTCATGCTGGACTCCCCTGCCGCCTCGCTTGCTTTGCCGAACGACAGTGTCTCCGGACGGGACGGAGGAGCGTCTCACCCACCGGGGGTGGGCGCATTGGTCGGACGCTCTGTGCCGAACTCCTCAGACGAGGGTTCCGGTTTTCGGGTGGGGGCGGGCTACGTCGAGCGGTGTCTATCCAGCCAGCAGCTTGGCCTTCTGAGCCGCAAACTCCTCATCGGTGAGAAAGCCTTGTTCTTTCAAGGCCGCCAACCGCTCCAGCGCCTCCACCCGCTCGTCCATCGATGGCGGTGCGGCTGCGGGTGGTGGTGGCGGTGGTGCGGCAGGCGCGGCAGCAGGGGCGGGCGGAGGTTGCTGAGCCGCGGACATTGCCTGCTGTTCTTGGGTCATCTTTCCTTGCTGGCGTCTGGCGACGCGTCCGGACACTGCGGTTGCAGTCCCGGCGACGACCGCGGTACGACCCATAGTCCGGACCATTCTGCCGGCCATTCTCCTCGGCATGCGAACTACCTCCTCGGTTACTCGGCGTCAGCCGATGCTTCTAGGGCCTCGAGGGCCTCGAGCACGTCTTGAGCCGGAACGCGCCCTGTGTCGGCCAGCTGGCCTCCCGACTCCAAGATGGCGGTGGCCAGAGGTGCCGCCCAGGTGTTCTCCCAGACCGCAAAAAGTGCTGAGCTGCCCGGCTTGATGACTTCGCCGGCGGCGGCGATGTCTTCATGTGAGAGCAAGTCGGACAGATCGCCCTCGTACAGCGAGATGCTCCCGATTTCACCGTGATCCATCTCCGTGACTTCGAGCGCTTCGACCAAGCCGTCTTCGTTTCTCTTGACGAACACCAGGTCCAGGATGCGAATGATGCCTCGATCGGTGAGATCAACGATGTTCGGGGCTATCTCACCGTTGAAGCGGTTTCCCGGAAACTCAAAGATCGCGTAATCGATCGGGCCGAACTCGCGGATGTCTCTCATCGCGCCGTTCCTTCCTGCGTCTTGATGGTGCGATGATGGCGCTCCCTGTTCGGCGTTCCATCACCCCTAAGGGGTGATCGTTTCTCCTCGTCGGCCCGCTCCACCGCTGCGGCGGACGATCGAACACCGGGCCCGACGCTCATCAGCGACCCGGCACGCGCATCCAGAATCGGTACATGCTGCTGAAGATGAGAGGGTACCTCTGCTCCAGGGCATGCCAGTTGGACAGATCGCAAGCCGTCTGATCGTTCGGGAAGGAGCGGCGGTACAGGTCCCGGATCCGGGGAGACGGCAATTCGAAGCCCAGGAACTCGAGGTTCAGTTCTGCGATCGCCCGCTGGATGCGGGGAAGGTCGAAGCGATCTTCGTGGGCATGGAAAAACAGGTCTCGACAGCCGCTGAGCGAATAGAAATCCGGCACGGAGACGACACGGCGCGCAGACGAGTGCGGCGGCAGGCCCTTCACCGCCGACCGGGTGGCTCGAAGCCCGGAGGTCGTGGGCTCGAGGCCGCGTGCGCCGATGATCGCCTTCGCCGGGTCCAGGAATGTGCGACCGTGTGAGCTGTACAGACCGAGCTTCATCAGCCCACCCGGGCGGACCAAGCTCCGCAGCTCAGCCCATCCCTGCTCCGGATCGGACATGTGGTGGAGAACACCCATGCACTCGATGACGTCGAACGTCTCGTCCAGCGTTGCCAGTTCGGCGATGTCGGCCTGGGCGAAGCGGAGATTCGAGATGTTGAGCAGTCGGGCCTGGTGGGCACCGTATGCGAGCGCCGCGATGCTCAGATCGATCGCCAGCACGTTGCTGCCCGCGTAACGCATGGCCGTCATTGCGGCGTGTCGCCCGGTTCCGGCGCCGGCGATCAAGACTTGCGGCCGGTCAATGTCGATCTCGGCTGCCAGTTCTGGATTGGCAATCGCTGCGGCGACCGACTCGCCGAGCCGCCGCGCCCGGCGCGATCCCGCCTGCCGCCACCGTGGATATGGGCGCTCCTCATACTGAGCGCGGACGGCCTGCGACACCGGGTCTGTGATCGTCGTCAAGCGTGGTATCTGCTTCGCCAACGCCCGTTGGGATGCCGGCTCAGCCAGATGCCGGCGGAACAGTTCTTGCACGCGGTCGCCTCTCCCCGCAGCAGTCGGCACCCTGGAGCCGGGAAGGATCTGTGTCAGCGGTCGATACAAGCCGTACACGAGCACCTGAGCATCCGCCGGATGGGCTTCCTTCGTGACCATGCGGCCCAAGGTGGCGAGCCGGTCGGCTTCTGCAGGGGTTTCATCGTACGCCCACTCGGTGATCTGCATCTGCAGCCCGATCGCCGCCAGCAGCTCCAGGGAAGCATCAACCTGGGCAGCGCCCGACACGAGCGCATCGAGCCAACCCCACCGTAGACCAACAATCAGGGCCTCTACCGATTCGCTGGCCAGCAGACAATCTGACAGGAGTCGCAGCATCAGCGGGCTCGATAGGGCAGCGCCGACTCCGGCCGACATTTCGGGGGACAACGTGGCTTCCGTTCTCAACACGGCCAGCGCCGCGGTGACGGCAGGCGTGGCCTCCAACCGGCCGAACGCATATGGCATCAGGCGCTGATGATTCACCCTCTTGTCGGTGGCAAGGGCTGCAACTGCGTCGTCGATCGGTCCGGCCGGGTGGTCGGGCGACCGGATGAGCCCCGTCACCAACCTGGACTGAATCCGCTCGTCGCCGGGGTTCGCCAGATAGGACCGAGCGAGCTCCGCCACAGTTGCCCGGTCAGCGTGGTCGCGGACGGTCACGGGTAGTCGCCCCCATCTCCCCGCGGGGGCAAGAGCAACCTGATGCGGCCGTCGTCAGCCGCCCGGCGCGGCATGCCCGGTTGCGGGACGCGCGATACAACGAAAGCCGAGATGACTCATCCCGGTGTCGACGTCCTGGGCTTGGCGGGCGGCTGGCCGGTACCTCATGCAGTAGTTGTCGGCACACAAGAAGGAGCCACCTTTGAGCACCTTGCGGGGAACCTGGAACTGCGGTCGGTGCACGTTGTAGCTCGCCTGCTCTGTCCCAGTCCTGGGCGCCGCGGGCGTGCAACAGCCGTCGCTCGGGGTGCGGTCGAGCACAAACCAGTCGGCCGTCCACTCCCACACGTTGCCGGCCATGTCGTAGAGGGCATATCCGTTGGGGGCAAAGGACCCGACGGGCGAGGTTCGCTCATAACCATCAGCGAGGGTGTTCTCCCAGGGGAACTCACCTTGCCACCAGTTGGCTGGCGGCGCTCCGTTGGGGAGTTTCTCGTCACCCCACGTGAACTCCGCTCCCTCCAGACCGCCCCGCGCAGCTCGCTCCCATTCAACTTCAGTGGGCAGGGTCTTGCCGGCCCACCGGGCGTACTCGGCTGCATCTTCGTAGGCGACGTGGACCACTGGATGATCCTCCCGTCTCGCCAGCGAGCTTTCCGGACCCTCGGGACGCACCCAGCTGGCCCCGGGTATCCAGGACCACCAATTGGTGTAGTCGCGGAGATCAACGGGAGAGGAGCTCTTCTTGAAGACCATCGAACCTGGTGTGAGGTTCTCCGGCGGCGCTCCCGGGAACTTCGCGGGATCGAGTGGTCGCTCCGCCACCGTCACATAACCCGTGTCGTCCACGAAGTCTGCGAAATCGGCGTTACGAACCTGGAACTGATCCATCCAGAAGCCGGCAACCTCCACCCGCATCGCAGGAGCCTCTTCCGGGTAGTGCCGGTCGGAGCCCATGGTGTAGCTGCCGCCCGGCACCCACACCATGTCAGGTGCCGGTGGGGACCCCACCGGCACCGTCGAATCGTCTGACCTGTGAGTCGATGTCATGTCGGACCTCGGGCCGTCAGGTGCTCCCGATGCCGGCCAGGAGCTTGTCCAAGACC
Source organism: Acidimicrobiia bacterium (assembly GCA_041576165.1). Taxonomy (GTDB): domain Bacteria; phylum Actinomycetota; class Acidimicrobiia; order Spongiisociales; family Spongiisociaceae; genus JBFGLM01. Next base: position 2,331 of record JBFGLM010000109.1, on the reverse strand, counting down.
TGGTCGACCGTGAAGCTGGCCGCTTTCTGTCGTGGAGGGTACTTCTGGAACGTCGCCAAGAACCGTCCAACCAGCATCTGGGCCGGAACCGCCAGGAAAGCCCGGTCGATGACCCAATCCCAGTAGGTGTTCGACGTCTGGTCGGCCCGCTCGTAGGGATCGGTGCGCAAGTTGAAGAACTTGGGGATCCGCAGCACGGTATAGGGTTCGAACCACACCTGCAGTGTCCCAATCGCCCGCTGCTCCATGAACACGAGCTTCCAGTTGTCGTAGCGGAAGGCGGTGAGATCCCCATCATCCGAGAAGTAGAAGAACTCGACGCGGGGGCTCTTTTCTTCCTCTCCCGTCAAATAGGGCAGCAGGTTGTAGCCATCCAGATGGACCGTGTAGTCCTTCCCGTTGGCTTCATGACCATCGAGCAGCTTCTCCTTGACGTTGGGATCGCCGGCTGCCGCCAGGAATGTGGGCAACCAGTCCATGTGGCTGACGATCTCGTTTGAAACGGCCCCGGCTGCAATCTTGCCCGGCCAGCGCACGAGGCACGGCACTCGGTAGGCGCCTTCCCAGTTGGAGTTCTTCTCGTTCCGAAACGGCGTCATGCCCCCGTCCGGCCAGGTGTTCATGTGCGGTCCGTTGTCCGTGCCATAGACAACGATCGTGTCGTCGGCGATACCGAGAGCGTCGAGCTTGTCGAGGATGAATCCCACGTGCTTGTCGTGTTCGACCATCGCGTCGTGATACACGGATTGCCACTGCCCCGCCTGGCCCCGGATCTCGTCTCGGATGTGGGTGCGGAAGTGCATCCCGGTCGTGTTGAACCAGACGAAGAATGGCGCGCCGGCGTTGTGGCTTCGCTCGATGAAGTCCGCAGCGGCCGCACGTGTTTCCTCGTCGATCGTCTCCATGCGCTTCTTGGTGAGCGGTCCCGTGTCCTCGACCCGGCCGTCTGCGTAGCTGTGGAGCACACCGCGCGGTCCAAAGTTCTTCCGGAAGTCCGGATACACGTCAGCAGGCGGATAGTCGTCATGTTCGGGCTCCTCCTCCGCATTCAGGTGGTACAGGCTCCCGAAAAACTCATCGAATCCGTGATTCGATGGCAAATGCTCGTCGCGATCTCCCAGGTGGTTCTTGCCGAACTGCCCGGTGGCGTAGCCGTGGGGCTTGAGCAGCTCTGCGATCGTGGGGTCCTCGGGTCGAATCCCGAGCTCGGCGCCCGGCATGCCGACCTTGGAGAGACCGGTGCGAAAGACGCTCTGGCCCGTGATGAAGGCCGATCGACCCGCAGTGCAGCTCTGCTCACCGTAGTAGTCCGTGAACCGCATTCCCTCGTCAGCGAGCCGGTCGATATTCGGCGTTCGGTACCCCATAACGCCGTCGCCGTAGCAGCTCAGGTTTGTGAATCCGATGTCATCTCCCCATATGACAACGATGTTGGGCTTTTCATTCGGCATCACGCCCTCCGTGTTTCGCAGCCAGATTGCAAGCATTGCGACCGCCTCGAGGCGAATCATCACCCGGGGTGGGTGAACGGACCGTGCGGGCAAGCGTCCCGCCGGCGGTCGGAGGTGCAGATCAGCCGTGGTTGCGGCGTACGTCCGGCACGACCACCGCCGGAGGAAGAAGCAGGTACGCCCCGGTGAAGAAGCAGACCGCACCCACGAATGTACCCGAGTTCACGAGTGTGAGGTTCAAGACTTCGCCGGTGGTGGGGAGGGTGAATGCGGCGATAGCCGCGGCCATGAAGAAGATCGAGCCGACGTAGTTCAAGGCCGCGATCCACCAGTCGACGTCGTCGCGTCGAACGCACCAAATCCGGCGGCACACCACCATCCATCCAAGATGGCTCGCAACCAGGAACGCCGCGGAACCGAACATGTCGGGCGCCCAGATGAGGCGGTTGGTCTGTTCGATAGAGAGATTCTCCAGCATGGCGTCGATCGTGTTGATGTTGAAAAGGACCGTGCCAACCAGCTGGACCAGCGTCGCCCACCACAGGACGCGATCGGGCTGCCAGGCCCAGTAGCTGAACGTCGTTCGTCCCGAGCCGCCAGCTGACTCGTTGATGACTTGCAGGAACTGGCTGTACCCGGCGGCGGTGAAGAAGGCAGAGCCGATGAAAAACGTGATCGCGACTGTTCCCGGATCCACGAGCTGCGCGTAGGGTGGGAACGACCCGATCGCGAACAGGACCGACCCGATCATGAACAGCGCCGAGACGCGCCAACCCAGATCCCCTGGGTGCCACTCCAGTTGCCGGTGCCAGCGCATCATCGGGCCCCCGTCATCATTGCGCTGGCTCAGTGAGCAAATCCGCCGGGGGTGGGTGGGTGG
>JBFGLM010000108.1:0-7710 GCA_041576165.1 Acidimicrobiia bacterium | reverse complement strand
GGTGGTGTCAGCTCCCCGATTCCGGGTTCAGCGGCTGGCGCCGGCTACGAAGGTGGCCACGATGTACGTGGCATGGCGGTCCAGGGAACGCCGTGCTCGGTCGTAGCGCATTGTCGTGCGGGGGTCGGCGTGCGACGCGGCTTCCTGCACATCTCGGAGGGCAACGCCGGCGTCGAGAGCGGCGGTGATGAACGAGTGCCGCAGCGAATGCGGTGAAATGGTCTTCTCGATCCCCGCCCGCCGAGACAGACGCTTGACGATCCGGGTTGCGGCGTGCCGGTCGAGGCGTCGGCTGCCGTCTCGGTTGAGGAAGATCGGTCCCTCTTCACGTTCCCCAACACATAGGTCGACGGCGCGGGCGGTTCGGGGTGCGAGGGGGATGGTGGCGATCTTGCCGCCCTTGCGGGTGATCGTCAGCGTCCGGTGCCCGCGTTCCATCCCGAGCTGCTCAATGTCAGCGTTGAGTGCTTCGGAGATCCGGAGCCCGTTTAGGGCGAGGAGGCATGCGAGGGCGTGGTCGCGGCCACCAGCCAGGCCGGCTTGGACCAGGAACATGCCGAGTTCGTTGCGGTCGAGGCCGGTGGCGTTCGACTCGTAGTCCAGCCTCGGGCGGCGCACATGCACCGCCGGTGAGGCTGGGATGAGTTGCTCTTCGACGCAGTATCGGTAGAACCCCGCGATCGTTGACAGCCGTCGCGCCACCGTCGCTCGGGCTTTGCCGTCTTGTTCGAGGCTGCGGGCGAACAGTTCGATGTGTGCCCGCTTCACTTCGAACACCTTCAGGTCGTGGCTGTCGGCCCACCCGAGCCACTGCCTGAGGTCGAGGGTGTAGGCGTCGCGGGTGGCGTCACCGTAGCCGGCCAGGAACCCGGCGATCGCTTGCCGCACGGCGAACGAGTCGAAGTCCGGCGCCACCACGAACGGCACCAGAGCTGCTTGTGTGGTTGTCATATCGTTCCTCTCACCTGTCGAGAGGAACCGGCCTGCACGAACCCGACCAGCACACCACGCACCGCGGCAACAAGCCAACCGGCAAGACGTCGCCAGGTAGCGCTGGAGGTGCCGGTCTGCGCTGTTGAGCGACGCGGGCGTTCTCGCTCCGGAACCGTTGATCTGAGCGGAGGCACCTCGGCGATTTCGACGCCGAGAGACCTCTACTGGTGTTCAACGGAGGGCGGGTGCAGTGGCTTGGGCAGGAACACGGCACCGGAGCCTCGATCGGCGACGATGTCGTTGGGGTTGCTCAGGCGGCACCGTTGCAGGCTGAGACAGCCGCATCCGATGCAGCTGTCCAATCCATCGCGCAACCGCTCCAGCGCCCTTATCTCGTCGTCGAGGCGATGGCGCCAGGATCGGGAGATCCGGGTCCAGTCGGCCTTTGTGGGCGTGCGCTCGGCGGGGAGAAGCGAGAGCGCTTCCTTGATTTCCTCCAGGGTCAGTCCGACGTGCCGCGCCGCGGCGATGAAGGCCAAACGACGTAGTTCGCTGCGCCGGAACCGACGCTGACCACCTTGTGTTCGGGACGCGTCGATGAGGCCTTCCCGCTCGTAGTACCGAAGGGCCGAGGCGCTGAAGCCGCTCCGTGCTGCGGTTTCGCTGATCGTGAGCACATCCTCCATAGGGCGAGATTATGTCTTGACTTGAAGTCAACTTCAAGTTGTACGGTCTGATACACAGTCACACCGACAGGAGGAAGACATGCCAAATGCATTGATCACTGGAGGCTCGAAGGGCCTGGGCAGGGCCCTTGCCCTAGCGCTCGCTGACGACGGCTGGGATGTCGTTATCACGGCCAGGACCCAACACATGCTCGAGGAGGTGGTTCGGGAGGGCTCCCCCCGCATCCGGGCCCTCGCAGGCAACATGCGCGACGACTCTCACCGGGTCCGGCTGGCCGACGCGGTAGGCCCGAGTCTCAACCTCCTCGTTAACAACGCCAGCCACCTTGGCCCCAGCCCGCTCCTCCCGATCGGCGCCGTCGACGAAGACGAACTGCACGCCGTGTTCGACACCAACGTCGTGTCCCCGCTCGCACTGGTCGGACACGTCCTTCCTGCGCTCAAGCAGGGTAACGGCGTCGTCATCAACGTCTCTTCGGACGCCGCGGTCGAGGCCTACGAGACGTGGGGGCCATACGGGGCATCCAAGGCAGCGCTTGACCATGCCAGCGCAGTGTTGGCCAGGGAAGAGCCCCGCCTGAGGGTGTACGCATTCGACCCAGGTGACATGCGCACCGACATGCACCAGGCGGCCTTCCCGGACGAGGACATCTCCGATAGGCCCCTACCAGAGACCGTCGTGCCGCTCCTGCGGTATATGATCTCGAGCGGGCTTCCCTCGGGACGGTACGCCGCCAGCGACCTGCGAGCCGATGCCCGATGACACTCAGAGCAGCCAAGCTGCCATTCGCGCTCCCCGACGATCGAGCAGCCAGTGCGCCGCCCGAGGCACGGGGCCTCGAGCGCGACGACGTACGCCTGATGGTCGCCTCCCCGGATCGCTACGTCGATACGACCTTGCGGCAGCTACCCGCGTTCCTGGCACCGGGCGACCTGCTCGTAGTCAACACCAGCCCGACCATGGCAGCGGCGGTGACCGGCACCCGCAGCCGCCGACCGGTTGTTGTTCACCTCTCCACGCCCCTCGACGACGGCAGGTGGGTGATCGAGCTGCGACGGCCCGATTTGGAGGGGCCGATCCTCGACGCTCGGCCCAGTGAGCAAGTCGGAGTGCCCGACGGCTCGATCCTGCTGGAGGAAGCCGCCGATAGTGGCACGCGCGGAAGGGTTCGCCTGTGGCGAGCGAGCATCGACGTCGCCGGCGGGGTGCGCTCTCTCATACGCCACCATGGCAGACCAATCCGTTACCGCTATGTGCAGGGCGAGTGGCCCCTCTCCATGTATCAGACGGTTTTTGCCGATCGATGCCGGTGGCCGGGCAGCGCCGAGATGCCAAGCGCAGGCCGACCGTTCACGGCACGACTCGTGCGGGCACTGCGGAGAAACGGCGTGGATCTCGCCTCGGTCGAGCTCCACGCCGGGGTGTCCTCCCAGGAGGCCCACGAGCCTCCTCAGCCCGAACGATTCGCGGTCTCGAAGAAGACGGCGTCACTGATCAACACGAACCTGCGCCACCAAGGGCGGGTGATCGCGGTCGGGACGACCGTCACCCGCGCCCTCGAGTCCGCCGTCGCCGAAGACGGAACGATCGTTGCCTCGACAGGATGGACCGACCTCGTGCTCGGGCCCGATCGTCCAGCGCGTATCGTCGATGGACTCATCACCGGATGGCACCCCCCGGAGGCGTCCCACCTCGACCTCTTGCGGGCAGTGGCCGGTACGAAGCTGGTGGCGAGCACCTATAGCCGCGCCATCGCCGGCGACTACCTATGGCACGAGTTCGGCGACTCGTGTCTCCTGCTCAGCGAACAGGCCGCTGAACCACCGATCGGAAGTCGGTTGACCTAGCTGATAGCTAGCGGACCCGGTGGAGTTGATCAATACCGCACATGACGCGCACCGGTCAACGAGGCGCTACGCCGGCAGAGCGCAATCGAACCCGCACTGCAAGCGGCCGAGCCCCCAGCCGAGCGAGCGACCGGCGTAGCGAGCGCGTACGGGATGCCGTTACTGAGCAGTTCGTCGGAGGGTACGTTATGGCACATAACGGTTGTTCGGTGCGGAGGAGGCACCCCGCCATGCGGTTGCACTGGTCGCCGAGGGGCGTTGATGCTTGATGCGCGTCTCTGTGGTGATCTCGCTGCTGTGGTGCTGTCTCGGACGGCTGGCACTCAACGCAGGTAATCGATCACGTCGCTGGCGGAGTAGAAATCGTGGTCGGGTGGCAGGGTGTCGAGGAGGTCGGCGACGGCCCGGTAGTCGGCGCCGCCGGTGATGACGGGAGGTTCGACGTACCCGCTGGGGCGGAGTTGAGCGAACCCGGCGGTGGCGAGCAGCCCGTTGCAGAGACAGATTCGTCCCTCGATGTTGGGAGCTCTGCCGCCCTTCACGTTGCTGTAAGGCCGTTCCGACTCACCGGGGCAGCGGTAGCCCATGGAACCCTCGGGGGTCTTGTAGGGGACCCGCAGCACCCCGAGATCACAGACTCGGCGACGATCGGCGAGCACCTGCGGATCGGAGAGGGTCCCTTCCAGTTCGATGACTTTGAAGGGGAAGCCGGTGGGTGATGCACGCCAGTCGGTGCGGACATCAATGGTGCCGTCGGCAACTTTTTGGAGGATGCGGCGTTTCAGCTCGGCGTCGAGACCCGATTCCCGACACAACGCAAACGCGGTTCCGACCTGGATCCCGGCGGCACCTGCCCCAAGAGCGGTACGTAATCCTTCCGGTGTTCCGTAGGAGCCGGCGAGCCAGAACGGAAGCCCGAGGTCAGCCATGTCGGCGAGGTCGACACCATCCCGATGGTCGTAGATCGGCTGGCCCCTGTCGTCGGTTCTGCGGGGTCCCCGCGGCGGTGCGTTGTGGCCCCCGGCGCTGGGTCCCTCCACGACGAACCCGTCAGGCCGATGAACCACAGAGGCGGCGAGGCCGGCGGCCAGATCGAGTGACGCCACAATCGCCAGGAACTCCGGTCGGCGCACCGGCGGTAGGTGGCGACCGGTCACGCCTCGCGGATCGAACCGAACCTCCACATCGTCGTCGCTCGAGGTCAAACCCTGGACCCGCACCGGCAACGCCACCTCCTGGTGGTTCGCCAACCGAGTCACCAGGTCCGGCAGCTCCTTTGGGTTGCCCGCACCCACGATCACACAATCGACACCGGCCAGCACGGCGCCGTAGAGCGCGAAGATCAGGGGGAGCTCGATCTTGCGCATGTAGTTGATGCCGACACGCCCGTCGTGGCCCTCCTTGGCGAGGAACACCTCGACGAAGTTGGCGGCCACCGTCAGCTCCTGCAGCTCCCCGGTGGGGTGGATGGTGAAGCTCCGCACCTTCTTGAACGGGCTCTCCTCCGGCTTGCCGCCCGGGACGTAGAAAGCCTCCACGATTCGATCAGCAACACCCGGCACCGGGAAGGCAGCCAGCGCTCTGCGGACATGACCGCCAGGATCACCGAGCTGCAACCGGCGGGCACACACCACCTCGAGCGCAGTCCCCGACACCACACCCAACTCACCTTCCCGGGCCACCGCCCTGGCAAGCGGCCAGCCCGAAATGGCCACACCCATCCCACCCTGGATGATCCTCGGCAATGCAGTTGCGGATCGGCTCATGAGCAGCGTCGAAGGTGGGGGATCGGACTGTCACCCAGTCGTCTTCAGGTTCCCACCAATGTAATCCCAGACCATCGTCGCCAAAAGACGGGGTCTTCGCATCAGAACGGACGAAACACAACGGTTTCGTCCATCGACCACCACCGGGAGCGGACGACAGGCCGCACGCCGACGTGATGCGATGAGCGGGCGGGGGCCTCCCGCTCGTCGGTGACCCGGTCATCATTCGGGTTGCCGTTTTTCACCGAGTGGAAGGAGGCCCCGGATGACAGCTTATGTTGGGATTGATCTGCATCGTCGTCGGTCGTTGGCGGTGTGCCTCGACGAGGGAGGCGAGCGGCTGTGGTGGAAGCGGTTCGAGAACTCGCCGCAGACACTGATTGAGGCGGTGACCGCGGCCGGCCCCGATCCGGAGGTGGTGTTGGAGGCCACGTGGGGTTGGTACTGGGCGGTGGATGTGCTCGCCGATGAGGGGATCGTGGTGCATTTGGCGCATCCGTTGGGGATCAAGGGGTTCGAGAACCGGCGGGTGAAGAACGATCTGGCCGACGCCGAGATGTTGGCCAACCTGCTGCGTCTCGGCACCCTGCCGGAGTCGTGGATCGCCCCCCGCTCGATCCGGGAGCTGCGCGAGCTGGTGCGCTATCGGCACAAGCTGTCACGGCTCCGTGCCGGGTTGAAGTCCCAGATCCATGCCGTGCTGGGCAAAGAAGGGATACTGCCCTTCCTGCGGGACTTGTGGGGTCCGGTCGGGTTCGAGTTCCTCAACAACGTCAGCCTCGGTGACGCCTACGAGATCCGCCTCGAGTCGCTGCGGGACCTGATCGAGGTGTATGACCGTGAGATCACCGAACTCGACGGTTGGATCCATCGCCGGCTCCGTGACGACGCTGGGTATCGGGTGATCCAGCAACTCAACGGTGTCGGCCGGGTCCACGCCGCAGTGTTCGTCGCCGAGATCGGCGACGTGACCCGTTTCTCGCATCCCCGCCACCTGTGTTCGTGGGCCGGGCTCACGCCCCGCCTACGCGAATCGGACTCGAGAACCTATCGGGGTCACATCACCAAACAGGGCTCGACCCTGGTGCGATGGTCAGCGGTGGAAGCAGTGTCCCGCTATCACGGCGGTGCCCCGATCCGGGACAGCTTCCACCGCATCGCCGAGCGTCGGGGCCGCAACATTGCCCGGGTCGCTGCCGCCCGCAAGCTCCTCACCCTGGTCTTCTACGGGCTGAGAGACCACGAGATCCGCTGCCTCCACACCCGCAACGACGCTGTGGAGGAAGTGGCGTGAGGTTCGGACACGGCCCGGCTGCGAGTCCGAGGTATCGGCTGACCCCACCGGCTGGTGCGAGTCGACGCATGTGATTGGACCCAGTCTGGCTGTGGCCGTACCGCTCCATGCCCACCACCCAATTGTGGTGCGTGGCGAAGGGATGCCCAGGCAACCGAACCCGGTTCGCCTCCCGCCCACTCCAGGGCACGGAGCAGGACCCGCCGTGTCCGCCAACCAAGGAGCCCACCCCGACCCACACTGACAACCCAACCCGACTCTCCAGGAGCCCTGCGACACCGGGTTCCCGGTCCTACGCGTCCCCGACCCGTTCACCCGCCGCTGGCGTCGCGAAAACCCGCGTCAGACCGCCTCTTGACAACACACGCCCGCTCAGGGATGCCGATACCGGACACTCGGCGGAATGGGCGTTCGTGTCCCGGCTTGTTGATCTGCTCGTTGGGGCCATCCGAACTCGCCGGACAGGCTCAAGACGTTTGTGAAGGGTGACCTTTGCCTCTTCAGTCGACGTTGCTCCCGTGATAGAGGTGGACCCGTCGAGGAGGAGCGAGATGTATCGGCGTCTGTCCTCTGCGGTTGCTGCTGTCTTCTTCTTGGCTGGAGCGTGCACTACCTCTGACGCGGGCGAATCGACGGCCGCGCCCACTTCCTCGGCGGCTTCGACAACCACCCCACCCACCTCGGCTTCAACCGCGCCGAGTGCTGATGGGATCTGGACAACAAGAGCCGATATGCCTACAGGCAGTTGGGAGTTGTCCACCTGTGTGGTGAACGGCAGGATCTATGCAATCGGAGGTGCTGGACCCGTTTGGCAGGCTTTGCATGGCGTGGAGGAATACGACCCGGCCACGGACACCTGGACTTCAAAGTCTGAGATGCCCACCGCAAGACAGGGGCTGTCCACCAGCGTGGTGAATGGGAAGATCTACGCCATTGGGGGCGGCGCAAGTTCTTCGAGCTCATATTCCTCGGTGGAGACTTACTCAACGGTGGAAGAATACGATCCGGCCACCGACACCTGGACCACGAAGTCTCCGATGCCCACTCCAAGAGGCTTCCATTCCGCCAACGTGGTGGACGGCAAGATCTATGTCCTTGGCGGATCGCAGGCGGCGACACCTGACAGGAATCATGTTCGGACGGTGGAAGTGTACGATCCGGCCACCGACACCTGGACCCAGAT
>JBFGLM010000107.1:0-7989 GCA_041576165.1 Acidimicrobiia bacterium | reverse complement strand
TGGTCTTGTCCGAGGGCAGCAATCTCGCCACGCTCACCGCTACTGACGCCGCCGGCAACATCGCGGAAGCGTCGGTGAGGATCGTCTACCAGCCGCGGCCGACGGACCCACCACGGATCGAGTTCACCGCTAACCAGAGGTACGGCGCCAGCGAGGCGACACCTCCGCATGACGTCTTCTGGGGAACCGCGCCGCCGGGCGCCACCATTCACATCGAGTCCGAATACGGCGGCAGGACAGTCAGGGCCAGCACGAAAGGCCGCTGGGAGGCAAAGGTGACCTTCCCCGAGGCGCCGGTCGGCCATCCCTTCCGGGTCGTGGTCGAGTCCAGCGACGGCGGGCGCGCGGTGTTCGAATTCGTACGCGTCGGTGATCGAGTGGACCACGAGTTCACCGCCAACCAGAAGTACGGCTCCTGCGGTGAGGAGATCCCCTATGACGTGTTCTGGGGCCGTGCCGACGGCGGCGAGCAGATCTGGGTGGAGTCTCCATACGGCGCCGGCGATACCGTCGCCGGGCCTGAAGGCCATTGGGAGATCCGCATCGAGTTTCCGGACGCGCCACCCGGCAAGGTGTTCGAAGTAGTAGTCGAGGCGGAGAACGGGGGACGCAAGGTCTTCACGTTCGTCAATACCGGCGGCGAGCACTGAGGGTCACCCTGTGCACCTTCCCGTGCACAACCCGCCCCCGGGAACCCTCCTTCCCGGGGGCGGAGCTCATTCCGGTGAGGGGGGCGAACGATCCCGGCGCGGCTGGTGCGAAGTCCCGTCGCCGCTGAGCGTCGATGGGTCAGTGGTCGTGCCCACCGCCGTCGTGGCCGAAATGCGGCCAGTCCTCGCACGTTGGATATACGTTGGGGTGAGTATCGAAATCGATCCCCGGCTCGACCAGGAACTGCCCGTGATGGGAGAACACGAACCTCTCAACGGCCGTCAACTTGAGCAGGTAGCCCGGGTAAGTGTTGCCGGGCTCGAGTCCGTCGTGATGCAAGCTCACGTCGAGCCAATGGAAATGGGTGAATCCTCGTTGCGGCGGCAACGCGCCGGGAGAGATTGCCCATGCCGGGTGCTCGCCGGAAACGTGACCGCAGTACTGCGCCTCCCGCGCCACGCCGTGCAGCCGCCATCCGACGGTGCAGCCATCGGGCTTCTGTGAGCAGTCTCCATGCATCGCGATCGGAAGGCCGGCGTCGGTTGTCTCTCCACTCGGAGTGATATAGAGGAAACCGACAAGGCGACTGGTGCCGGTCAGCTGCGACTGCTGATGGGTGTCGATGTGGTTGTCGAACAGGAAATCGAAAGGAGCTGCGTGGTGACGCCACTCGAAGCCAGACGCGCTGAGCCCGACTGGCGCGAGCACCACTGCGGCCAGGGCCAGCACCAGCCCAGCAATACTTCGTCGGTTCATGGTTCCTCCTCCTCAGGGCTGGATCTAGCTGCTTTGGCCGGGTTCCCGATAGGGCCATTTGTCACCAAACGGCCCGCGACGCTCCCGTGGGCCGCCACCGTGAGTTCATGGTTTGTTGAGGAAGCCGCCGCCACCGGTGACGTTGAACATGGAAACGGTGGACTGGCACCGCCACCCTCGAACGACCCCTAATCTGTTCACAGGAATCGGGAGTGAATATGTTCTCACGCAGGAAAAGCGCGATACCGCAGGAAGGGGCGGCTCTGCCCGGTCGGGACGAGCCCCTCGAGGTTCCAGAGCGCCACTATGTGAATGGCAACGGCCTGACGCCGCCGTATCCGGAGGGCTTGGAGACCGCGATCGTTGGCATGGGATGCTTCTGGGGCGCCGAGCGACTCTTCTGGCAGCTTGACGGGGTGCACGTGACGTCGGTGGGATACTCCGGCGGGCACACACCGCATCCGACTTACCAAGAGGTGTGCTCCGGCCTGACCGGCCACGCCGAGGTGGTGATGGTCGTGTTCGATCCGACGAAGATCTCGTACGAGGAGATTTTGGCCGTGTTCTGGGAGCAACACGACCCGACTCAGGGGATGCGTCAGGGCAACGACCGGGGCACCCAGTATCGCTCCGCCATCTACTTCGACAGCGAGACGCAGGAGAAGTCGGCGTTGGCAACCCGCGACGCGGTACAAGAGCAGCTGACCGCCATGGGATACGGGGAGATCACGACTGAGATCGCTCCCGCCGGTCCCTACTATTTCGCCGAGGGCTACCACCAGCAATACCTGGCCAAGAACCCCAACGGTTACTGCGGCATCTCCGGTACCGGAGTCTCGTGCCCTATCGGCCTCACCGGCTAGGGCACGTCACCGGCTGAGGCGGCGCCCGACTGGGGGATGCTCGGCTCGTCGGATACGATACGGCCATGCCGGGCGTAAGTGACGACGAGTTTCAGCGGGCGCTGCGCGAGCTGGATGAGGTTCAGGCCGAGCTGCGGGATACTCCCAAAGACCAGTTCGCTCGCCGCCAGGATCTGCGGGACCGGGAGGAGGCCTTGCGCGACGAGATGCGCCGCCTCGCCTCAGCGTGGACCGACCATCTCTCCATCGACCAACTGCGCCGGCGTATTGCGGTGGTGGAGAACCGACTCGCCGAGCACTACGGCAACCGACTCCCCCATACCTCGGGGCCCCAAACCGGGCTCGGGGGCGGGCTCGATCCCGTGTATCTCCATTGGATGAACCGGGCGATGGACAAGGCGGCCGACCTGCCAGCGATCAAAGCGGAGTTGGCCCGCCTCAAGGATCAGCTCGCCAAACTGGAGGGCCAGTAGCCGGCCGGTTTCGACCCGCGATTTTGGATCGGCCACGCGTCAGGACAGCGCGCCTACCGCCCGCTCGGCGAGATGGATGATCCGTTCGCACCCGGTGCGGAGGGCGTCGTCGGCTGCCGTCAGGCTCACCCTGATGTGGCCGCCTCCGGCGGCACCGAAAGACTCGCCGGGCATAGTGGCGACGTCCTCCTCTTCGAGGAGCTTCCAGGCGAACTCCTCGCCGCTCATGCCGGTTGGGCGCACATCGACCATGACGAAGATGCCGCCCTGCGGCATGTGACAGGTGACCGCATCCGATTCGGCCAGTAGGTCCGTCACCATCCGAGCACGCCGTCCGTAGTCGGCGATCATCCGGTCCAAGTCGGCGAAGTGATGCGTCAGGGCGTACGCCGTGGCATCCTGCAAGAAGGGCTGGGCGCCGAACATCATCGCCTCCGACACTGCCACCAGGTGATCGAGTAACTGCGGCGAGCCCACTGCCCAGCCACATCGCCACCCGGTCATGGCGTGCGACTTGGACACGCTACAGATCACCGCAGTCCGGGCGGCGAACTCCTCCATATCGAACGGAGACACGAACTGTCCCTCGTATACGTGATGCTCGTACGCCTCGTCGGAGATGAGCCACAGATCGTGCCGTTCGCAGAACTCGGCCACTTGACGCACCCGCTCCGGGCTGAGGACCGCACCGGTGGGGTTGTGCGGGTTGTTCAAGATCAGGACGCGCGATTGGGGAGTGACGGCAGATTCCAGCGCCCCCACTTCGAGGTGAAACCGATCCTCCGGAAGCAACGGGACCGGGACTATCTCGGCTCGGGAGGCCCGGATGATCCCCTCGTACGCCGCGTAGAACGGCTCCGGCACCAAGATGTGGTCGCCGGCCTCGAGCAGCGCTTGGCACAGGGCATAGAGCGCGGTATGTGACCCGGGGAAGAAGGTCACCTGGCCAATCCCGACGTCACGGCCGCTGCGTTTGCTGTAACGCTCGGCCAACACCTGGAGCAAGGCGGGCTCGCCGCGGCCGATGGCGTACTTGGTGCGCCCGGCCCGGAGGCTGTCGACCGCGGTGTCGACGATCGCTTGCGGCGTCGCCAGCTGCGGCTCGCCGATCGACAGCATGACTATGGGCTCCCCTTGGCGGCGACGGGCCACCGCCCGATGATGGACCGCCCAGCGGCCGGTACCGAGACCCATCAGCGTGTCGGTCAGCGACGAGTACCTCATGGCAGGAGGGTACGCGCCACCGGCGCAGGTTCAAAAGCGGATTCTGGACCGGAGCGAGGTTGGCATTTGGCACTTCGGAATGAGTACCAACGACCCACGACGTACTCCCCCGGCAGGGAATACAATCTGCCCAGGAGGTGCGCAATGCTGCGACGCGGAACCAGGGTTACCCAAATGACACGGCGAGTCGGACAGCGAGCTCCGACCGGGCGCATAGTCGACGTGCGTCCCGACTCGTACGAGATACTCTGGGACGACGGGCACACCAGCATCGCAACCCCGGAGGGAATCGTGCCCGTCAAACGCGATAAGCCGAAGGAGAGCTGACTCGGCCCGGGGCGCGGCGGCCCGGATCCAGGTGTCTCCAGGTGTCGCCCCGGTGCGACCTGGGGCAGATGCCAGGCCGGGACTGCCGCCGTGGGGTGCTCACGCGGCCAACTCGAACTCGACGTCCTTGCAGGTGTAGGGCGGAGCATCGCTCACCAACGCGCAGTAGACGCCCTCGGGATCGCCTTCGAGCGTCTGCAGCTCGAAGACGGTGCTGCCCAACTCGCTGATGACGACGTCGGGCGCGGTTCCTGCGTACGTCCACCCCTCCAGCTCGTTCACCGCGAAGAAGTGGAGGGCCACGGACGAGCCCGGATCGAACGCCACCAGTCCCAGCTTGACGACCTCACCGGGCCGGACCACCTCGGCGCCCAGCACGTCGATCGTGGGCCGGTTCGGCGCCACCACGTCCACCTGCGCCTCGGCGGTGAAGCTGCCGTCGCTGACCGCCACGACGTAGCGACCGACCGGTTGGTCCAGGCCGGGCGACCAGGACATGAACACGGTCCCGCCGGGGCCCGCTTGCTCGAAACGCTCCTCGACGACGGTCCCGTCGCGGGCGGTCACAGTGGCCTGGAGGAAGCTGTTGGCTGTCCAGCCCGACCCACAGAGCAGCACCTCACCGGTCTGCGGAACTTCGGGAATGGTTGTCGGCGGTTCCACCACGATGGTGGTCGTGGTCTGCGTCGGGGGCAGGGTCACCCCCGGGAGGTTGAGCCGGGTCGGATCGATCGTCAGCGTTGGCAAGGGTGCGATGGGCCGCAATGGGCCGATTAACCCGGGGTCGAGGGTGATCGTGGGCCGCGCAATGTCGATGGTTGTCACCGGCGCGAGCTCGATCACCGGGACGAGATCGGCGAGCCGGTCGGCCAGCGTGGGATCCGACTCGGCTTGGACGATGATGCGTTCGTAGAGCAAGTCGCCGAACATCAAACGGGCCAGGGCGCTCGGCGGCACCTCGATCACGCCCGGCGTGCCCGGGCCGTTGAGCGCCTGCACACAACTAGTCAACGCAGTGACGGTCAGCCCCACCTGGGCCTCGAGGCCCGGAGGCGGCGGGTTGTCGCCACTCAGGACGCTCGCCGGCTGGGCTTCCCCGTCGGCGGAGCTGGTAGCCGGGGCGTCGGTAGTTGGGGCGCCCGTGCTGCTGGTGGTGGTAGGAGCCGCGGTGGTGGCGTCGCCACCGCCACCACAGGACGCCGCCACCAGGGCCATGACGACTGCGGCGGCCGGTAGGACTGATCGCGAACGCATCGGGCACCTCCCCCCGGCAAGGCTACACGGGGTCAGCAGTCCAGTGTGTCGCGCTGGGTCGTCAGTTGGGCGCGCAGCGTGGCATCCTGCGTGAGGCCCAGCGCTTGGTCCAGGGCGGCAGCAGCTTCAGGGCAGTCGCCGGATTGGCGATAGGCGTCCGCCTGGTTGCCGAGGAAGGTGGCTTGGCGCTCCCCGCTCTCCGTCAGCTCGATGGCGGCCTGGTATTCACCGACGGCTCGCGAGAGGTCGACGGGCTCGATGGTGGCGTACACGATCCCCAGGTTGGCGTGAGCTTCGGCCGCCAGCTCCCGCAGTCGCAGTCGAGTGGCCTCGTCGCCGTCGGCGTGATTCTGGATCACCGCCTCGAAGAGCGGGATCGGCGAGTCGGCCGCGATACCGCCGATCTGCTGGCACATCAGGACGCGTCCCAAGCCGTAGGTCGCCTTGGTTTCGATATCGGCCCGCGGCGAGGTGGCGGACACCGCCAGCGCCTGCCGGAACTGCGATGCCGACTGCTCCAAACCCACCGAATCGGCCGGGGGGAAGCAATTGCCTCGGCTCAGCTGGAACCCGATGTCGGCCTGCCCGACGATCGCTCGGGCGTAATCGGGGTTGATGCCCAGGGCGGTCTCGTAGGCGGCGCCGGCGCTCGAGTAGTCGCGCAGCCGGCCATGGGTGTTGCCGAGGTAAAGCCAGAGCACCTCCTTGCCGTCCTCTTCTCTCCATCCGGGCACGGCGGCCGCCTGCTCGAAACGGTCGAGCGCTCGGTCGAAGGAGCCCCGGGAATAGGCGCTCAACCCAATGACGAACTGGGCTAGCCCGTTGGCCCGACCGGCGAGCCGGTCTCGCAGCTCATCGACGGCGTCGAGGGTCGAATCGAACGGGTCGCCGTCGCCCAACACGTAGGCCCCGGTCAGCTCGGACGCTCCGGGAAGCTGGCGGTCGTTGACGAAGAACTCCGGCAGAAACTCTCCGTCCCGACCCGTTCCCCGTAGGACGCCGTAAACGACCAGATCGGCGTTGATCCGGTCGGCCAGCTCCTCGGCGTCGGCCGCCCGCTCCTCTCTCGAGTCGCCGCTGATGCGGCCGGCTTGGTCGGGGCCCCACACGTCGGTGAACTGCAGCTCCTCCAATGCCCCCGCCACCTGCTCGAACAGGGCGGTACCGAGATCGGTGGCCGTCGCCGAGGAAGCGCCTGCGGCGGTTGCGAACTCGGCAACCGCCACGTTGAAAGAGAGCTCGTTCATCCGGTCCGGTCCCTGCAGCCAATTGATGATGAAGGCGCCCCCAGCCAGCACGACGGCACCGACTATGGCGCTCAACACCCAGTCGGTCACTTTGGTGAAGAAGCGCCGCGACCCCGACGGGGTGCGCGGCGCCGGCGCTTTGAGATCGAGGATCCGGCCAGTGTCGCTGCGCAGATAGCAGACCGGCACCCCGGCGTGGGCTACTTCGTCCGGCCCCGCTGCTTTGACGATCCGGCGGGCGTGGGTGAGAGCGCGATCGACCGGCGTGTTGTCGGCGAGCGCCTCGTAGAACTCGCGTGAGACCGCAACCGCCACGTCGTCGAAGACGCTGGTTTGCATCCCGACGACGGCCGGGATGCCGCTCCCCAAGAGAACGGGCGCGAACGTCTCGGCGGCTTCCTGGGCTGTGGTCCCGACCGACTGGCAGGCGTTGAGGAAGACCAGCTTGAGGTCGTACTCGCCGATGATCTCCACAAGGTCCTGCGGGCCGACATGGTGCGGCTGGCGAGTGCCGGCTCTCTCGAAGAGCAGATAGGTACGAGGTTGGTCGTCGTCATCCTCGCCCGCCTCGTCGAGCACCCCGTGGCCGATGAAGTGCAATACGTGAAAGGGACGCGGGTCGGGCTCGGCCGCCGCCGAGCGGAGGGCGTCTTGCAGTCCGTCGAGCGACGCGGCGGCCAGCACCTCAGTCTCGGCTTTGCCCTGGGACGCCAATGGCCCCAACGCATCGGCGATGTTGGCGGCTTCCAGCTGGCTGTCCAGCTTGTCGACGCCCTCCGGGAAGGCGTCGACCACCAGGATCCTGAGGGGCAGCTCGGCGATGGCCGGCTCGGCCGGAGTGAGCGACGCCATGCCGCGTGCCATGGGGCCGGCGACGGCGAGGAAGTGCTCCCCGTCATGGAGCAGCTCCCAAGGTATGCGCTGGGCCGGCGGTACCTCGATGATGAGCCTCACGGCCGGTGACCCATGGCTCCGCGCCATGGTGTACAGCTGTGCCAGGTCTCCCACGAAGAGCGCCTCGAAGAGAGTGCGCCCGAACTGCACTGTGGCGTCGGCATCGAGGCTGCCCTGATCCATGGCGTCGATGGCGGCGGCGATCTGATCGGCGGGAATCGCGGCCAGATCGAGGGTGCTCTCAGCACTGAGATTGCCGGGCTCTCCGGTCGAAGTCACCAGGTAGCCGCCGTCGGGCGC
>JBFGLM010000106.1:0-8027 GCA_041576165.1 Acidimicrobiia bacterium | reverse complement strand
TGGCCAGGGTCACGTCCGACGTCGATCAAATCAGCCGCTTCATGCAGTGGGCCGGGCTCATGCTGATCGTGAACGCCGGGCAGGCCCTGCTGGCGGTGGCAGTCATGCTGATCCTGTCAGTGCCGCTCGGTGTGGTCGTGATAGTGCTGATGCCGCTCATCGTCTGGATGATCAAGGCGTTTCAGGCCCGCCTCGAGGTGGCCTATATGATTGTGCGGGAGAAGGTGGGTCACATGCTCGCGCTCCTGGCTGAGACGGTGGTGGGCGCGCCGGTCATCCGTGCCTACGGGGTTGAGGAACGAACCCGTCGGCGACTCGAGGCAGCCATCGAGAGCCACCGGGCGTCGGCGGCGAGGGCCGGTGCGATCTCGTCGTTGTTCTCCGGAGCGGGCGAGCTGTCCTCGGTGCTGGTCATCGCCTCCGTCCTCGTGGTCGGGACGATCCTGGCCGCCAGGGGTTCCACCACGGTGGGGACCGTGGTGGCCTTCCTCTTCCTGGTCCAGCTCTTCATCCAGCCGATCCAGGTCATGGGTGAAGCGGTGAATGAGGCGCAGACGGCGGTCGCCGGTTGGCGACGCGTGCTCGACGTGCTGGATATCGCCCCGGACGTCGCCGACCCGGGACCCGAGGGCGTAGAACTCCCACACCAGCCGATAGGTGTGCGCTTCGATCGCGTCAGTTTCAGCTACCCCCGACCCGGCCAGACGGGCGCCCAGGCCGACACCGCGCCGGCCCTGCGCGAGACGGTGATCGAGATCACGCCAAAGGAGAGGGTGGCGGTGGTCGGTGAAACGGGTTCGGGCAAAACCACATTCGCCAAACTCTTGACGCGTCTCATGGATCCAACGGCCGGCACCATCGAGATCTCCGGGGTCGACGTGCGGCGGGTCAGGTTCGACTCGTTGCGGGACCGGGTCGTGATGGTGCCGCAGGATTCGGTGTTGTTTCGGGGGTCGATCGCCGACAACGTGCGGATGGGTGATCCGACGGCGAGCGAGGCCGACCTCGTGGACGTGTTCGAGCGACTGGGCCTGATCGAGTGGCTGGAGGAGCTTCCCGCCGGCCTGGAGACTCCGGTTGGGGAGCGTGGCAGCTCGCTGTCGGTAGGGGAGCGGCAGCTGGTCACACTGGTCCGGGCGGCGATTGCCGACCCCGATCTTCTGGTGCTCGACGAGGCGACATCTGCCGTCGATCCCGTGACCGAGGTGCGGATCAGTCGCGCCCTGACCGAACTGACGACGGGCCGTACGGTCGTCACGATCGCTCACCGATTGTCGACCGCTGAGACCGCCGACCGGGTCCTTGTTTTCGACCAGGGCCGGATCGTGCAGGACGGCCCTCACGCCGACCTCCTCGAGCAAGGTGGCGTCTACCGCCACCTGTACGAGTCGTGGATCCGCGGCACCGCCGACGACTGACCCACGGAGCGGAGTCCAGTCCGGCGCCGGGCCGCGCTTCCCCTCCGTACCGGTCACCTTGTGCGAAAAGGATCAGTCTCCCCGCAGAGCCCAGGTGACGGCGGCTTCGGCGTGGAGGCGGCTGGTGGGGAAGTAGGGGACCGGGACGTGTTCAGGGTGGACCAGCAGTTCGATCTCGGTGCAGCCGGCGATGATGCCCTCGGCGCCTTCCTCGATCAGGCGGCCGATGATCTCCAGGTAGCGACGGCGGGACACGTCGTTGATGACACCCTTCACCAGCTCGTCGAAGATGATGTTGTGCACGACGGCTCGATTGGCCGCATCCGGCACGTCGACGGCCAGATCATGTGCTGCTTCCAGCCGGCCCCGATAGAAGTCGTCTTCCATGGTGTAGCGGGTGCCGAGCAACCCGACCCGGCCCAGCCCGGCCTCTTTGATGGCGGCGGCGGTGGCGTCGGCAATGTGCAACAGCGGAATGCCCACGGCGTCCGCTACCTCGTCGGCCATCCGGTGCATCGTGTTCGTGCAGATCACCAGAACGTCGGCGCCAGCGGTTTCGATGTGGCGGGCGGCGTCGATCATGAGTTTGGTGGCTGCCGCCCAATCGCCGGCGTCCTGCATCGTCTCCACCTCGTGGAAGTCCACTGAATACATCACCGACTTCGCAGAATGGGTGCCGCCCAGGCGCCGGCGGACCTCCTCATTGATGATCCGGTAATACTCGGCGGACGACTCCCAGCTCATGCCGCCCAACAGCCCGATGGTTTTCATGTGCACGCCGGCAAGCCGGCGCATGATCTCGCTGACGACCTCCTCGGGTGTCCGGCCCGCCGTTTCGATCTGTTCGAACCGGGCGTACGCTTCGGCCCGGTCAGCCAGTAAATCGGCGGCGCGACCTGCCGGGTCCGGTGCGTCCAGCAAAGGGCGGACGGTGTCGGGGTCAGCCATCACCCGGTGCAGGATTTCCCCTACCGGGGCCGTGAGGCAGAAGACCCGGCCTCCCAACGTCCGGGCCGTCTCAGGATCGATCAACATCCCGCCCCCGGTGGCGATCACCGCGGGGGGTGCTTCGGACAGCTCGGCCGCGAGTTCCGCTTCGATCTCGCGAAAGGCGGGTTCTCCCCGGTCTTCGAAAATGCAGGGGATCGGGCCATGCCGGTCCTCGATCGCCTGGTCGGTGTCAATGAACCGGCGGCCGAGCCGGGCGGCCAACAGCCGGCCCACGGTCGATTTGCCGGTTCCCATGAATCCGGTCAGGACGACGTGGTCTGGGGAGGAATCCATGACGTGGTTCAGTCACCCAGGTGCCGGAGCAGCGCATCGAGCGCTACGAAGTAGCTGTCGCGCCCGAACCCGGCCACGATGCCCACGCAAACCCCGGCCAGCATCGACCTGTGCCGGAACGGCTCCCGGGCGTGGACATTTGACAGGTGCGCTTCGACTACAGGCAGGCCGGCCGCCGAGATCGCGTCCCGCAATGCAATGCTGGTGTGCGTGTAGGCGCCCGGGTTGAACACCACCCCGTCGGCCCATCCGATGGCATCATGGAGTTCGTCGATCAAGGTTCCCTCCGAGTTGGAATGATGGGTGCGGAGGGTTACGCCTTTCGCGTTCGCATACGTGATCAGTTCACCCATGATCGTGTCGAGCGTGTCGGCTCCGTACACCTCGGGTTCGCGGGTGCCGAGCAGATTCAAGTTGGGCCCGTTGAGAACCAGGATCTCGCGCATGGGGCAAGTCTACGGGTGCACCGCTGATGCTCACCCCTCGAAGACGTCGGACCTGACCGGGTCCACAAAACCGTCAAGGGCCGCCGCGCTGCGGACGATCATCTGGAGATAGCTTCCAGAGCTTGATGGTGTAGGCCGGGTCCCTTCCTCCCCCGGTCGACTGCGGCGCCGCTACCTCTCACGGGGTAGCGGCGCTGTATCGCGCGGGGCGGATCGCCGCCGATTGGAAGAGTTGTGGCAACGCAGTGAAGATGGGCTCGATGCAGCTGACCCGCATGGGCTATCGGGAATTCGTTGCGTTCATGGCGGTCAGCACCATGACGATCGCGATGGCGATCGATGTGATGCTGCCCGCATTGGGCGAGATGAAGGAAGCCTTCGGGCTCGAACCAAGTGACAACTCGATCGCCCTCACAGTCACGGTCTACTTCGTCGGGCTGGCAGTCGCCCAGTTGGGCTACGGGCCGCTGGCCGACCACTACGGCCGCAAATCGGTGCTCTATCTCGGCCTCGGCATCTACTTGCTGGGCGCGGCGGGATCGACGCTGGCGCCGTCCCTCACGATGCTGCTCATAAGCCGGTTCGTGTGGGGTGTCGGCGCTGCCTCCATGAGGGTCCTCGGCAACACCCTCGTCCGTGACGTGTTCGAGGGCAACCGTATGGCCCGAGTCATGTCGCTGGTCATGACCGTCTTTCTGCTCGGACCAATCGTCGCCCCGCTGGTCGGGCAAGGCCTGCTGCAGTTAGGCAGCTGGCGGTTTGTGTTCGGAGCCGGCACCGCGCTGGCGTTGGTCGTCTTTTTCTGGTCGTTCAGGCTGAACGAGACGCTCAACCCGGCAGACCGGCTCCCGCTCGGGTTCGCCCGAACTGCGGATGCCTTTCGAGCTGTGCTCGGAACTCACGAGACCTTGTGGTTCAGCCTGGCCCTGACGTTCGTGTTCGGGAACTTGCTGATGTTTCTCGCCAGCTCCGAGCTGCTATTCGACGTTGTGTATGACCGGGCCGACATGTTCGCGGTCATGTTCAGCGCCACTTCGCTGGCCGGCGCGGCGGTGGCGCTGGCTAACGCCCGGGTGGTGGAGCGGATCGGGGCATCCACGATGATGCGGGGAGCGGCAGTCGTTTCGGTCGCCGCCGGGGCAATGCTCACAGCTGTGTCCCTGGCCGGGGGAGGTGCGCCACCCTTCTGGTTGTGGTGGCCGCTCGTGACCGTTCTGACGACGACCTTCTCGATCCTCATCCCGATGGGCAACACCCTGGCCATGCAGCCCATGGGCCACCTGGCAGGGGTGGCGGCAGCCGTGGTCGGAACGCTCGCCATGGGCGGTGGGTCGCTGCTCGGCGCAGTCGTCGACCGTTTTCTGTCGGACTCGGTGACGCCGCAGAGCATCGCGTTTCTGCTGTTCAGTGCAATGGCGCTGGGTTGCATAGCCGTCGCCCGCCGGGGGCGGGAAGGGGTGCGGCGGGCGGCTCGCACCGAGGATTCCGTGGGCTAAGTTTCGGCCGCCACAACGGAGGTCACCGTGAAGGAGTCAACCGGGGTCCGGTTCCGGGCCGATCACGTCGGCAGTCTGCTGCGGTCCGATCCTGTCAAGGAGGCGCGGGCGTCCCACTTCGGCGACGGAACGATGAGTCCGGATGAGTTGCGTCGGGTGGAAGATGCTGAGATTGCCCAGGCCGTTGCCATGCAGGAGGCGGTCGGGCTCAGGGCTGTCACCGACGGCGAGTACCGGCGCTCGTTCTGGCACTACGACTTCATGGGAGGGTTGACGGGCTTCGACCTGGTTGAACGCGATCACGGCCTGACGTTCGAGGGGGCGGAGTTGCGTCCGATCTATCCGACGATCACCGGCCGGCTGGACTTCCCCGACGACCACCCGATGCTGGACCATTATCGGTATCTGGCCTCGGTAGCCACCGTCACACCGAAGATCTCGATCCCCGGTCCGAGCTGCTGCCACTTTCGCACCGCCAGAGACGACATCGCCCCGCCGGAGTACGAAGATGTCGAAGTCTTGTTCGACGATCTGTCGAGAACCTATGCCAAGGCGGTGCAGGCTTTCTACGACGCCGGCTGTCGCTATCTCCAGCTCGACGACATCTTCATCGTCTATTTGTGTGACGAAAAGCAGCGCGAGGCCAAGCGGCAGGAAGGCTTCGACCCTGACTGGCTGATTCTGGAGTACTCCCGGATGATCGAGCGGGCGATCAAGGATCGGCCCGACGACCTGACGATCGCCATGCATTTGTGCCGCGGGAACTTCCAGTCCACCTGGATCGCAGAAGGTGGATTCGATCCGGCCGCGGACGCCATCTTCAACCACACCAGCGTGGACGTGTACTTCATGGAGTACGACTCCGAGCGGGCCGGCGGCCTGGAACCGCTCGGGCTGTTGCCGAAGGGCAAGAAGCGGGTCATGCCCGGCTTCATCACGACGAAGTTCCCGAAGCTGGAGGACCCCGACGACCTGAAGCGCAGGTTCGCAGAGGCGTCCAAATATGTCGACCTCGATCAGCTCGGGATCGCCCCCCAATGCGGCTTCGCCTCCACCGAGGAAGGCAACAAGATCACGCCCGACGACCAGCGCCGCAAACTCGAGCTGGTGGTAGCCACCGCCGAAGCAATCTGGGGTGGTGTGGACGCATAACGGCCCGGCCCGGAGCGGCCAGAGCTGGCGCCCGGCTGCAATCCCGGTCCATCGCGCTGGCGTCACCGGCGCCGATATGCCCACGCGCAAGGCGGAGACCGCCGGGGCGTCAGGTCTGGGTGGATATGCGTCTCGCTGCCCGTACGCCTGGCGCAGACCCTCCGCACGAAGATTCATAACCTCGTAGCGCGATCGGGCCCGAGCGCGTTTCGTGACCATCTGTTTGTGCCTGCGTCCAGTGGATCCGCCTGCGGCGGGACTCGGGATCTGCGAGGACGTTCGTACCTAGCCCGGCCACGCGCAGTGGCGCGATTGTGGGAATCAGTGCCGGCCTCATCTGGCGTTCATCGCCACTGAGAGAGGTGATAGCGGGGAGCAGTAATCGTTCCCCGCTGCGGGGCCGGGCAGACGGAGTTCGGGCGGGCACAGTCTCCGCGGCGGGTCGATGCGCGTAGGGGGTTGGCTTGTCACACCGACTAGTACACGTATGTGTGCTCGCGCTCATGATCGCCGCTCTCGTGCCCGTCCCGGGCCCGGGAGCACAAGTATTCGGCACCGACGTCACGTACACGACGGGTGCCGAATTTGATTTGGGCACCTTGGTGAGCGTCAACCACGACGCTCCCAACGATGACCAACTACAGCTCGATTCACCTACCGAACCCTTCCCCTTCATCAACGTCGCCGCATCCGGGCGGGGAACCGTGGTTCGGATCAACACCGACACGGGGGACATCGTCGGTGAGTACCGCACCGCACCCGAGGGTTACGGCCTCGATCCGTCGCGCACGACCGTTGACCTCTTCGGCAACGTGTGGACGGCCAACCGGGGCGAAGTCAGCGATATCGGCATTGTGCCCCACGGCTCGGCCGTGAAGATCGGCCTGATCGTCGGCGGCACCCGTGTCGACCAGAACGGTGTACCCAACGTGGCGGGCGGGTATCTGGCACCACCGTTCGGCTACAACACGTGCGTCGATCGAAACGACGATGGTCTGATCCGCACGTCGATGGGCCTCCTCGACGTTCTCGATTGGGTCGACGTCACCGATGGCTCGGGTGGCGCCGACGGCCTTGTCGAAGACGCCGACGACGAATGCATCCTCATCTACCAGCGCCTCCCCAACGCCGAGCAGGCGCGCCACGTCTCCGTCGACGCCGACAACAACGTTTGGGTGGGCGGATTCCCGTTTGAGCTCAGATACTTCTACAAGCTGTCCGGCAACGACGGCGCCATCCTCGACTCGTTCAACGCCAACGACATCGGGTGCGGTGGCTATGGCGGCCTGGTTGACGGCAATGGCGTCCTGTGGTCGATCGGCTGGGGATGGGGTGATGGCCCGCTCCTCCGCTACGACCCGGCGACCGGCGAGGGCATGTGCGTCAACACCTTCGGCGGGTACGGGCTCGGCATCGACACCAACGGTTACGTCTGGGCATCGATCTGGGAGAACGGGATAGCCAAGGTCTCCCCCGCTGGCGTGCTCGAGCCGGGTTTCCCGAAGTCGACCTCACCCTCATCGTCAACGCCGACGGCAACGGCCAACCCGCTGGTGTTGCCGCTGGCACGTGAGCTGGCGAGCTTCGCTCTGCAGGCCGAGCCGCTGGCGGAGACGCCCACGTTCTGGGTGGCTCCCAACGATGAATGGGTGCAATCCCTCGACCCGTGGACCCCGGGAGCCACGATCACGTTGACGATCGAGGATGGCTCAGGTGTCATCTACACGGATTCGCAGACGGCCGGAGGCGACGGCCACTTCCACTTCGGCCTTTGGGGCTTCGTGGATCTGGAGCGGGGCCATATGGTCACGGTCTCGGATGGGACGACCACCAAGACCCACACGGTGATGGACCTCTACGTCGATGGAGTCGATGTGTTGGCCGACTCGGTGTTTGGCCGAGCAGCCGCCGGCACTGAGGTCGAGGTTTGGGTCCACGACGGGGGCAACATCACGACCACGGCCGATGGTTCGGGCAACTGGACCGCCGACTTCTCCGGTCTCACAGACATCGTGTACGGATCAGATGGCGGATCTCAACAGCGTGACGACGACGGCGACTCAACCGGCGTCTGGTGGGCCACTCCCTCCGTTGTGGCTCGGCCGGTTGATGATGTGGTCGAGTCCAACAATGGGTGGACGCCCGATTCGACGGTGAGCCTGACCATCGAGGATGGTTCCGGGGTGGTCTATTCGGATTCCCAGACGGTGGACTCGAACGGTCACTTCAAT
>JBFGLM010000105.1:0-8034 GCA_041576165.1 Acidimicrobiia bacterium | reverse complement strand
TACTGTGAGCAGCCAGGCGCATAGTCGGAGTCTTGCGGCCCGAACAACCGCCATTCGGAGAGCGTCATGTTGCGGCCGGCTGCCCTGCACGCACGGTCCACCCACGCCGCCGGGTCCAGATTCCAGACCAGGGCGTTGCCCTCCGACGCGGTGGCGAGCATGAGGCCTCGGCTCGAGGTCGAGACGTGCGGCACCCCGGCTGCCTCGTTGGGGAACTGGACACCGATGAGACGGCCGGACGCCATGTGCCACAGCCGGGCTTGTCCGTCCGTGGCCGCCAGCATCAGCTCTCCGTCGGGGCTGAACGCGGGCGGCAGTGACAGCGACTGGGTGGCGCCACCGATTTCCTGCAATTCACGGAGCCGATCTAGCGATGTCGCGTCGAGCAACCAGACGGCGCCGGCTGCCCCAATGGCGACGATGTTGCGGTCGTCGGGAGTGAACGAGGCGGCAAACACTCCTCCTGGCATGGCCGGCAGGGACCGTTGCTCGCCGGTTGCCAGATCGGCAAGCGTGGCGGCTAGTTGGCCGTTTTGGGAGTCGGGGCCGGCCATCAGCAACACCCGATCGCCGCGGGAGTCGAAATCGGCGGCTCGCAGCGCTTCCGGAGACGAAAACACGGCTTCTCCGTTGCTGGTGCGCTCTACCCGAGTGCCTCCCTCTGGGACGGCTCTGGCCACGAGGCCGCCGTCGTCGCTGAAGGCCGGCACGACGGAGCCCCAGACATCGGCGAGGACGTCGCCGGTGTTGAAGTCGTAGGCATTGGATTGGCCGACGAAGTCGGAGGTCCAAAGCAGCACGTCACGCTCGGCGACCGGCAGGAACCGGTAGGTGGCGCCGGAGCCGGCGAATTGGGCTACCTCGACGTTGACGTCGAATTGCACCCGGGTCGGGGGCCGGGTGCGGAGGTCGAAGATGCCTTCGTTGACCGGACCGGCGGCGAGGAATGTGCCGTCCCGGCTGAGCGACGGCCGCACCGAGTTGCCGATCGGCACGGCGTTGGCCAGCAGCCGGCGGCCATCGAGGCCGCCCAGCAGGATCCCCTGCCCCGTCGCCACCGCAAACCGCGAGCCGGTGGGGTCCGCCGCCAGCGCGGCGGGGCCGGGGAGCTGGGTGTCCATGACGCGGCTTTCGATCGGGATCTGGATCGAGCTTCCAGTCACGAGATCATCGAGGTCGGAGCTGGTCACCTGTCCCTGATTGGTGAGTGCGAGCAAGCGGCCCCTCGAGCTCTGAGCGGCCGATGCGATTCCCACTGCCCCTGCACCCGCCTCACCGGGTCCGGTGGGCACGGTGCCCAATGCGATCTGATCGCCAGTGGAGATCCGCCACTGCGATACGAACGTGTCTCCCACGGTCACGATGGTGTCCGGGCCGAGGGGGTCGAACCAGACATGCTGGGGGTACTGGGCGTATTGGTTCAGCCGATCGACCCCCCAGGTATTGATGATCTCGGGACCCAGCGGTCGGAGGGCATCCACCTCCCAGGCCCGGAGGCCGAACCCGCCTACCGAGACGAGACGGCCGCTGGGGCTGATTCCGTCACCGGCGGTGGCACCGGCGTCGAAGGCGATCTGGTTGATGCCGGTCGCCGGCGCTCCGTCGTCTCGTCCAGGTATACACAGGCGGGCGCCGCCGAGCTGGACGACGGGCGGCGCGCAGGGGTCGAGCAGATTGGCCACGGCTGCGCCGGCCAGTTGGTCGATTTGGCTGCGAGGCGGGTTGGCGAGCACGGCCGCAATCGTTGCGCCGGAGATGCGGTTGCGCACTTCGAGGACGCCGTCGGGGTAACCGACTGCCACGAGGCTGCCGTCATCACTGATGGCTGCGGCGGTGGCGCCGGATCCGTAGTCGAGCATCGCCGTGGTGCCGGAGGCGGCGTCGACGAGGTGCAGGGCCCCGCTCTGGTCGGTGACCAGCACCAGGCCGGCCGGCGAAACGGCCCTGATGCCGGATTCCGGTGGCAGACCCGGATGCCGGTCGGGGGCCGGCGGCGACAATGGGATCGGCAGCACCGATCGAGTGCCCGCCGCAACATCGATCAGGTGGACTTCATCGGCAGTTGAGGCAACGATTTTCTCGCCGGCCGGCCACCGCAAGTCGAGGTAGCGGTTCTCGGCCGACATCACCCCGAGGAAGGGGCCCGCCTCGACCGAAACGCGTTGCAGCGCATTCAGCCCCTCATATCCGGGGTCGCGACGATATGTCTCCACCGCCATGAGCAGCGACAGTTGGTGGTTCCAATCCGCCACGAAGCCCGCCTCCTGGCCGAGCCGGGCGGTTTCGGCCCGATAGGCCTGGTGGGCCGCGCGGTTTCGCTGTACCAGGGCAAACACTCCGAAGGCGACAGCGACGAGGGTCGCGGCAGCAAGCGCCGTCATGACCCGTCGGCGGATCGACACCGACCGCTCGGTTGCGGCCTGGTCCAGCTCGGCGCTGGCCTGCAGATATTCCCGCTCGCGAGAGCTGAGTGCCAAACGGGTATTCGACGCCCAGGTGTCGAACTGGGCCAGGCGGCCCCCGGTCAGCAGGTGCGGCTCCGACTCGCCAGCCTCCTCCCACTCGGTGATGGCCGCATCGAGTCGACGGCGGAAGATCAGGTCGTCGCGCATGTCCTCCACCCACCCGCGCAGTCGGCCCCATTCCCGGAGGAGCGCCTCGTGGGCGACTTCCACTGTCGGGGCGCGAGAGATGGGATCGGAGTCGAAGGTGAGCAACCGGTGGGAGGCAAAGCTCTGCAGTGCATCGGTGAGGGCCCGGCGGTCGACCTCCAGCGCCATCAGTTCGGCGCGCGTCACCCGCCGTCGAACATCGTCGGCTTCTTCCTCGACGTTCACAAGCCGCACGAATGCCTGGTGGATGGCTTCCTTCCCCGGCGGGTTGAGGTCTCCATACAGCTCCTCGGCCCGCACCGCCAATGCACCCAGCACACCACCGGATCGCTGATAGGCGTCGAGGGTCAGGACGTTGGTATCTCGACGCCGGAACACCTCGGTGAGTGCGTATTGCAGGAGCGGGAGGCCACCAGGCTGGCCGGCAACGTCGCGTATCACCTGGGCGGTGAGCGCCGGCTCGACCTCGAGCCCGACCGCCCGGGCCGGGCCCTCGATGGCAGCGGCGAGGCCTTCGTCGTTGGGGATCGTGACCGGCACCAGGCCCGCCTCCACCAGCGCCCCGAAATTCGGATAGCGGAGGGGCCGGTCGAAGAAGTCGGCCCGCAACGACAACAAGACCCGCAATCGAGACGCCGGGTCGGACACTGCCGTGACGAGGGAGTCGAGGAACAGGGCCCTGGTCTCCTCGGACGACACGAGCGAAAAGAGTTCCTCGAACTGATCTATGACCAGCACGAGTTCGGTTCCGTACGCGGGAAGAATCTGGGGGAGGACGTTCATCAACCCGCGCTTGCCGGTCAGGAGCTCGTCACCCAGCGATACCGATTTGACCGCGATGGCGCTGAGCGCGCCTTCGAGCTCTTCGAACGGATAGGCGCCCGGATACATCTCTGCGACGAGGAACGGTTGGTCCGCCGCCTCCAGGCGGGCAGCGAGCCCGGCCTTCACCGCCGACGATTTTCCGGATCCAGAGGGCCCGACGACGGCTACCAGCCGGTGGGCCAGAAACATCGCGTGCATGTGCTCGATCAGCTGGTCGCGTCCGAAGAAATCTCCGGCGTCCTCGAGCTGGAACGCCTGGAGGCCCTTGTAGGGGTTGCGGATTGCCGGGGCAGAGATCGGGGGTTGGTCCTCGCCCGCCAGTTCCACCACGTCGCCGCCCACGGCCCGGCGCAGACTTCTGACCAATCGCTCGACGGAGAGTCCCCCTCGTTCGACGAGAGCGGCGTGGAACGCTTTTGCCAGCTCGGGAGGCGAACCGGGCGTCGGGATCACGTCGAAGCCGTCTGCGGAGATGATCGGAGGGACCCCGAATAGCAACTGGTGGGCGAGTGCAATGAACGCGAGCCGGTCGGTCGACTCCTCGATTGCGGGAACGCCGATCAGGAAGTCGGTGAGGTAGGCATCGCCGCTCTCGGAGATCACGATGTTGCCTGGGGATACCTGACCGTGGCCGACCTCAGCGCGGTGGGCAGTTGCCAGCGCACCCCCGATCTGGTCGATCCACTTGATGGCCGTGACCTGGGACGGGCGGTTGCGGTCCAGGTAGGTGTCCAGTCGATCACCGGCGATCCATTGGGTCACCTCGAAAACCCGCCCGGCCTCGCGCCAGGCGTCTTGCACGTAGACGATGTGCGGGTGGCTGAGTTTGGCCACCCGGGCGGTGTCGGACTGGAAGCGCATGATGAACTGAGGGTCGTTGGCCCGGTCGCCCTCAATCACGCGGATGGCCACCTCCCTTCCCACCGACCGTTGAAAGGCTCGATACACGGTGCCTTCGGCGTCCACCCTCACCGCCTCGCGTAATTCGTAACCGCGCACCGAACGCGACAACCCCTCTGTTTCCTCGACGGCAATGTCGAGTGAGGGATCGCGGTTGAGGATGCGCTCCTCGAGATCGGCCAGCTCGTCGGAGGGGTCGATCCCCATCTCCTCGATGAAGAACTCGCGGGTACGGGCGAACACCCGCAGCGCCTCTCCCTGGCGGCCGGAACGGTGGAGGGCCAGCATGTGCTGAGCCCGGAACCGTTCACGCAACGGGTATTCGACAGTGAGTGATTCGAGCTCGCCGATGAGCAGCTCGTGCCGACCCAGGGCCAGGTCGGCGTCGATACGATCGGCGAGGGCGACCAGCCTCAGCTCCGAGAGCCGGGTCAATTCGGGCTGGAGCGCCATCTCGCCGTCGAGGTCGGCGTAGGGGCTGCCGCGCCACAGCGCCAGGGCGTCCATCAATTGGTCGGCTGCCTGGCGCGGGTCGACATTGATGAGTGGCTCGGCCTCGTGCACGGCGTCGCCGAACCGGCGCTCGTCGACCAGGTCATCGTCGATGTGAAGCGAGTAGCCCCCGGGATCGGTCACGAGGTGGTCGCCCACCTGGCTGCGAAGATGGTGGACGTAGCCCTGCAACATCTTCTTGGCCGTGGAAGGAACTTCTTCTCCCCAGAGGCCGTCGATCAGCGCTCCCGTGGAAACGGTGTTCCCCCGGGCTGCGAGAAGCATGGCGAGGACGAGTCGTTGTTTGGGCCCTCCCAGTTTCAACTCCCGTGCCTCGTCGTACGCGACGACTGGACCCAGCACGCGGAAGTCCATGTTTCGAGCATACGCGCGATCGCTCGCGGCGGACGCCGCAGTCTGGGCGGCGGGTGTCTCCGAGCTTGGCCGCCCCGAGAGAAAAGGCGGTTCATGGTCGCCCGGACAACCTATCTTTTCGCGTTCTTGATGTCAGCAACGACTGGTTCTCGTGGAAGATCGGTGGCCGCCGGGCTCGTGGCGCTCTCGATCCTGTGGTCTGGCGCTACCGCGGCCCAGGCGCACACCGGGCTGCAGTCTTCCACTCCATCCGACCGGGCGGTGGTCGGCGCACCGGTAGCACGAGTCGAGTTGCTTTTTGCCGGCACTGCCGCAGTGCAGCCGGTGGGGGAAGGATTCGTGGCGCTCGATGGTTCGGGTGCGATCCGTCAACCAGATGCCGTCACGTCGAGCAACGACCTCGAGTGGGTGCTGCATTTCGATCCTCCGCTAAGCGGCGGTACGGTCGGCGTGCGCTGGACCGTGGCTGCCGACGATGCGCACCCGATCGAAGGTGCGTTCAGCTTCCTCACTCCGGCTCGAGCCACTCCGCACCCGGGGGACGATGTGTCGGATGTCGCGGGTGGCACACGGCCGCCACAACCGCTGTACGCAGAATCGCCTGACGTCGAATCGTTTGTCACCGTCGACGCAGACGGGGCCGGGTCCGCCGACCTGGCGGGGATGGTCAGTCGGAGCGTTGGCTTGCTGGGTGCCATGCTGGCGATCGGCGGCCTCGCGTTCGTTGCAGTGGTGTTGCGGGGCGACGAGCAGGACATCCGCAGCGTGCTCATTTGGGTTCGGCGAGGTGCCGCCCTCGTGTCGTTCGGGGCCGTGTTCGAATTGGTGTCACAGATCGCCGCGATCAACGGCCATTGGGTGACAATTTGGCCCATCGCCACAGTGCGGGACGTGTTCTGGTCGTCGTTCGGTGTAGCTGCCACAATGCGATTGGCGGGCGCCGCGATGATGGTGAGAACCCACCTTCGAGTGGTCCCGGCCCTGACATCGACCGACCCCGTCCTGGCTGCTCGGGAGCTCGTCGGCGTCGGGGCGGCACCCGGCCCGGCCCGGTCGTCGCCGTCATCGAACCAGGACAACGAGCTCGAGCCCTACGTTCACTCCAATGATGCTGCCTGGAAGATCGACGGAGAACTCCGGGTCGTCGGCCTCGGCGTCATCGTGACGTTGTTGTCCTACACCTTCGACGGTCACACCGCGACCGAAGGCACGCGCTGGATGACCGCCGTCGCCGACATGGCCCATGTCGGTGCCGCCGCCGTGTGGGCCGGAGGACTGGCCATGCTCGTCAACGTGATCTGGCGACGCCATCGGCGGGGAGCCGAGAGCCGCTCTCTGCAGCTCGCAGTGAGGTTCTCGGTCGTGGCTGCGGCGGCCTTGGTGGTGGCCGGCGCGGCAGGGGTGCTGCTGGCGATCATCATCCTCGACGGAATCGCCCAGCTGTGGACGACCGGTTGGGGACGCGTCCTGCTGCTGAAGACCTTCCTGGTCGGAATGGCAGCTGCCGCCGGCGGCTACAACCACTTTGTACTCATCCCCCGCATGGCTCGAGCCGACCACAGCGACGAGGCAGCCAACTACGAGTTTCGTCGAGCGGTCACACTCGAGGCGGGTGCCCTGGTTCTGGTGGTGATCTTGACCGCGATCCTGGTGGGCTCGGCGGCTTGAGGCTGGTCTCGCGGGTGCGGATCAGTCGGCGCTGATCGGCCTGAGCGCCACGACCGCCATATCTGCGAGCGCTTCGAGCAGCGTCCCTTGCTCCATGGCGGTCGCCAGCTCCGGGCTGATGCGCTGCGACATGCGCGGGTAGGCCTCGATGTGCAGGCGAACCGATTCGGCGGCCTCGCGCGGGCCGAGGACGCGGTGGGTGACCGGCATCCGTCGCGCACCGACCCACAGTTCGATCGGCGGATTGGCCTCGAGATTTCTGAACCAGTCCGATCTGCGGCCACGCCCTGACAGCAAGCGATACTCGCCGTCGATGGGCCGGTGGGCGAGGGCTTCGAGGACCGTCCGCCGCACGGCCCCCGTCTTGCGTCCCCGATGCACCAAGACGACCAGCCGACTGCCGAACAGCCGGCCGAGCCCGGCGCGGTAGAGCCAAACCGGGAAGTCCATCACCCACTTTCGCCAGCCGGCCGGCTTTTTCATGAGTTCAGGAGTGGTACTCGTCATGTCGCGATCATCCTCGACACTCGCCGACGGCGGTAGGGCCGTTGGGCGTCTTGGATCAGGTTTCGAACTCGCCCAGGAGCTTGCCCACCCGCGAGCGCACCGATCGCAGGCGGTGACCTTCGAAAGACTGCAGGACCGCGAGAAACCGCGGGCGAAGAGCCGGGTCGCGCCGCACGAACTCCGCCGTTGCCCCCACAGGGGGCACACCAACCCCACCCACCACCACCAACCAACAACCGGGGCCGCCCTCAACCAACCACACCCCACCCACCACAAGGAGGGGTGGCAACGACACCCCCTCACAGGGTTCGGCGACTGAGTGTTTGCAGGGTTGGGGCGGCGGATTTCTCTCCTCAGCGGCCTTTTTGGAAGGGGACCCGCACCTCTCCGGGCTGTGGGTACGGGGTCCCCTCGGTACTTTCGGCTAAGGGCAAGAAACGAACTTGTTGTCTCCGATCGCTTCTGCGGTGCAACCAGTGAGCGACTTAGCCTCAGCGACGCTGTCGTTGCCTTCGACCGTGGCCGTGTTCCCATCCCCGAACCAGGCAAAAGCATCGCTGTTGTTGCCTTCGACCGTGGCCGTGTTCCCATCCCCGTCTAAGGCAGAAGCTCGGCTTTTGTTGCCGTCGACCCTGGCCGTGTTCCCATCCCCTTT
>JBFGLM010000104.1:0-8245 GCA_041576165.1 Acidimicrobiia bacterium | reverse complement strand
TACCGGGTCGAGGTCGGCCTTTACGAGCCGCCGGATCTGGAGGCACCGGAGCCGCTCGTCGAGTTCTTCCTGGGGGCCTTCATGCCCCATTACGGTGAAGCGCTCAGTGCGAAACGGGCCCGCGCCCTCGAGATTCGCCAGCGGCTGGAGCCATTGGGTTTTCGATTCCAGGCCGACCCGGGTAACCACATATATACGGCGTTGGGTGCCGTGGTACCGGGTGGCGTGGACTCGGGTGATCTCAAGTCGCATCTCCGATCGCACGCCATCAACACCTACACCCTGTGGGGCGATCCATTAGGCACGTCAAAGCTGGCAGCCGATGCCTGGGGAACCGATCCCTCCCAGTTCCCGGTGACTTCCAATTTGGCGACTCGCCTCATCCACTTTCCGGTGGGGCGATTCATGGGAGAGGCCGAAATCGATCGATTGGTGACTGCGTGCCGGGAATATCTGTCCGGCAGAAGGGTCGCGCCGTGAGGTGCTGGATCGGGGCCGATAATGGCTGACCAATCGCTACCCCGCGTCGTCATCTTGGGCCTCAACCGTCACCCCGGGTTACAGGCGGCTCGCATCCTGTCCGCCAGCGGGATCCCCGTAATCGGGGTGGCCCTCGATCCCAAGCACTACTGCAGCCGCACCAACGCTTGTGAAGAGATCGTCTACGCAGACTCGGAAGATGACTACGTGGAAACGCTGGAAGCGCTTGGCCGCCGGCTCCGAGACAGGGCGGTTCTAGTGCCATGCAGCGATCGGCTCGTGCAGATGATCTCGACGGCTCGAGATCGCTTGCAGCCCTGGTATCACGTGCTGCTGCCGGACCATGACACGGTGGACATGCTGATGGACAAAGTGAGGTTCTACGCATATGCCGAAGAACACGGCTTCTCCATCCCCAAGACGAGATATGTGCGCTCTCCTGCGGAGGCTTCCCGCGTCGTCGCCGAGCTTCGGTTCCCTGTGGTGGTCAAGCCGCCGAATCGGGCGGGGGAGTGGTCCAGTCACACGACGGCCAAAATATTCAAGCTCGACGAGCCGGTGGCGCTCCTCGACTTCTATCGAGAGCGGAGCCATTGGACAGACACCCTGATAGTGCAGGAATACGTCGCCGGGCCCGACGCCAACCTGATCTCGGTGAACTTCTACTGCAACGCCGAATCCGAGGTGCTGGCTTCGTTCGTGTCGCGCAAGCTCCGGCAATGGCCGCCCGGCGCCGGCGATAGCTGCTTCGGGGAGGAGTGGCGCGACGACGAGGCGCTGGAGGAGACGATCCGGCTGTGTCGCTCCGTCCGCTACCGCGGCATCGGCTACTTGGAGCTGAAGCGCGACCAGAACACCGGCGAGCTGTTCATGATCGAGCCCAATGTCGGCAGGCCCACCGGGCGCTCGGCGATCGCTGAAGCTGGAGGAGTGGAGCTGCTGATGACCATGTACAACGACGCCACTGGCCGGGTCCTTCCCGTAAACCGGCGTCAGACCTACGGCTCGGCGCGGTGGGTGCATCTCCGCAAGGATCTCCAGGCTTGCTGGTTCTACTGGCGGCGCGGGGAGCTGTCGCTTCGTGAGTGGGCCCGCTCGTGGCGGGGCAAGAAGGCTTATGCCGTATTCTCGTGGCGTGATCCGGGACCATTCTTCGGCGACCTGGCCAAAGTGATCCGGATCGCCCTGTCTCCCGGCGAGATGCGAAAGCGTGGCCTTGTGGGCGCCGGCGCCGCCGAGAAGCAGCCGAGCTCGTCGCGAGAGTGAGTGGGAGTCCGGATGGACAGCGATCATGTGAAGCTCGACCCAGGCGAGGCGCAGTGGCCACGGTTGCGCTGATCGGCGCCGACGGGTCGGGTAAGACAACCGTTGCTAGGGAGCTGATCGCCACCAGCCCGGTACCGATGAAGTACCTGTACATGGGTATTCATGCGCCGTCTGCCAACTTCACCCTGCCGACATCGCGGCTTTCCTACGCCTTGAAGGTCCGCGCTCACCGCAAGACCGGTGGCATCGAAACCGACGGGGTGAAGCGAGGTCCTTACCGCACCGTACAACGCGGCAAGCTTGGGTCCGCCGTCCGGTTGGCGGCTCGCATGAGCGAGGAGATCTACCGGCAGATCATCTCGTGGTTTCTCCAACTGCGCGGGTTCGTCGTGGTCTACGACCGACACTTCATCTTCGAATACAGGCTCAGTCCCGAGCGGGACGATGGTCGCCCACAGCCGCTCTCCGAGCGGATCCATCGGTGGTTCCTGCGGCGTGCCTACCCGAAGCCGAGCATGGTGGTGATGCTCGATGCGGCTCCTGAGCTGCTATTCGAGCGCAAAGCCGAGTGGAGCATCGAACACCAGGAGCGGCGGCGGCGTCGCTATCTGGAGCGCAGCGACGACGTGTCAAGGTTCGTCACGGTCGACGCATCGCTGCCGCTGGAGGAGGTCGTCGCCGAAGTGCGCGGTCAGGTGCTCGGCTTCCTGGATGAGCGCAAGCGTCCCTAGGCGGCGTCGCTAGGGAGTCGAGCGGAGCGGCTTGGTCCACTGGCGCCGCCGGCGAGGCGAGATTGCTAGGCGGAACACTCTCCACAGATCGCTGAGGAATGGTCCCGGGTCGGACAGTGAGAACAACGCGTACGCCTTTTTGCCTTGCCACGAGTGCCACCACTGCCGGACGGTCAGCTCCTTGCGACGCCGGTAGTAGAGCGCCGATTGGAAGTCGTGCCGCAGGTGGATCCACTTCACGCCACCATACGTCTGTTGTCGGTTTTGGGGAAGCGGCCTACCGAGGGCGTCGCAGTACATGGTGAAGAGCAGCTCGACGCCGCCGGCTTCGGCGATGGCCGAGCGGCCGGTAGGCCGGCCCACGTTGGGCTCGATGATGAAGTACTCGCCGGTGCGCGCATCTCGCTTGAACTCAACGTATCCGAGTCCCTTATACCGGACTGCGCGCAGCAACTTGACCGTCTCTGCCAGGACCGGCTCGGCGCGACATTCCTCGCCCAGACAGCTCTTGCCGACATGTGGGGGCCATTGCCGCAGCTTGCGGGCGGTGAAGCTGACCAGAGGCTCAGAGTCGGCTCCAAAGTAGGTGTTGCAGGAGTAGAGGTCGGAGTCGGCGCCCTCGATCCATTGCTGAACGATGAGCACGTCCGTGAGCTGATGATGGGCGTCGTATAGCTCTCGCAACGACGCGGCGTCGGCTACTCGGAATGCGCTCACCGTCACGTTGCGCTCCCACAGCCCGGTTGCGCTGTTGGCGGGCTTCAGGATGCAAGGGAATGTGAGCGTTCCCATCACATCCTCGAGCTCCTGGCGATTCCGAATCAAGTGCGTGGCCGGGATGGGGAAGCCATGCTCGGCGGCGTAGCTGTAGAAGCTGGTCTTGTCCATGAGCATCTCGACCACGTCGGGGTCGGGAAGCATGACGTGAAACCAGGGCTCGAGGCGCTGGCGATGGCGGGAAACGAGGAGAACGTTGGCGTCCTCGCACGGAACGAGCACCGCTTTGCGTGCCAGCGTCCGCCCCAGCTCTTCGAGCGTCTGGATCAACTCCTCCGTCTCGGTGTTCGTCGTGATGATCTGCCGACAAACTCGGGTCTTGCATGAGTCGTGGTGCGGGTCCTTGGCCAACGCGATGACCGGCACTCCTCGGCTGGCAAGGACCCGGGCCGCCCCGAGCCCCTGCATGCTGTCGAGGCCGATCAGCACCGCGGCAGGGTTCTCCGAATCAGCTGTCGCCCGGTAGCGGGCGGCGCATTGAGCGAGTCTCATCCCGTGCGGAACCGATTGACCAGCTTGGCGGTGATGGGCCACCGGGCAGCCCGCGGGTAGAGCACGGAATAGAGCTTGCGCATCCCCGGATTCGGGATGAGGACGTATGGCTGGGGAAAGAGCACCACATCTCCTCCGAATCCGAGTTTCCAGAAGAAGGGCCGCCGCGTCATCTCCGGGGGGAGGCTGTTGCCGGAGGCAATTATCCGGGCCGCGGCGGGCTCGATTCCCTCCAGATCGTAGGTGTGGAACCCGTTGGCCTTCGCCCACTGGATCGTCGTCCACTCCAGCACGTGATTGGGAGCCAGGCTCGGATATTCTCCTGACCACCCGCTGTTCTTGGTGTAGACCGTGTCACCGAATCCGATTGCGAGCTGGGCCGAGACGGCCTTACCCTCGTACTCGGTTAGGAACAGCTCCACTGCAGCCCAGCCGTCAAACTGGTCCCAGAGCGTCGTGAAGTAGCTGAGGGGATAGGGGGAAAACCCTTGGCGCTGTGCAGTTGCCACCAGCAACTCGTGGAAGGTGGCCAGGTCGTCGCGAGTTCCGCGGCGCCCCGTCATGCCCTGGCGGAGACCGTGGCGGATGTAGCGCCGGTGGTTCTTCTTCATCTTGGCGAAGATGTCGTCGAGATCGGGTGCGAGGTCGATCTGGACGCTGGCGGTGGGTGCCACGTCGGTGTCGCCGAGTGAGTAGCCGGCGCCGACCAGGGCGGGGACGATGTTGGGCCCCGCGTTGGGCGGTTGAACGGTCAGGTGGACGATGTGCTCTTGTCCTGCAACGCGGCGAATCTCCCGGAGC
Organism: Acidimicrobiia bacterium; assembly: GCA_041576165.1. Lineage (GTDB taxonomy): Bacteria > Actinomycetota > Acidimicrobiia > Spongiisociales > Spongiisociaceae > JBFGLM01. The sequence goes on along the minus strand of JBFGLM010000104.1, from coordinate 3,698 downwards.
ACCAGCTCGGTCAGAGCCGGGTCGTCCTTGGCGAGCACCGGACCTTTGGGCACGTAGCCGATTGCGCCGACGGGGAACGGGTGGATCAACAGCTGGGCGCCGCCGACAACCTCACCGTTCTCGGCGACGACGACGCGGTGGGTGCGCCAACCCATGGTGTCCTTGAGGTAGGCCCACACGCTGGTCTGGACGTGATGGCCGCCGGGGGTGCGCTGGAGAAAGCGGTCCCATGCCGGATCCGTTGGCTCTGTGGAATGTCGGTAGAGGTACGCCGCAGGCGTTTGAACCTGCATTACCGGCGCCACTCTCGTCGATAGAATTGCAGCACCATGGGCCCCCTCTCATCTGCTGCCCTGTCGGTCCCGTCCGACTTCGTCCGATCCGTGCCTGGGTCACAGATGTCGGCGGGCGCTCAGTCTCGCACACCCGTAGGCTAGCGGTCATTCGGGGGATGCGCCCGGCTTGATGCAAAAAAACACGTTCTCGTCCAGGAGAAGCCCATATTTGGCTACTACTTCTGCGTCCAGGTCGGCCGCGGCGTCCATTGTCACGTCGAAACCCGTTGCTTTGAGGCGATCCACCAGGTCATGGCCGTAGAACCGCACATGGCTGGTCTCGCCGAAAGCCACCTTGCGAGCCGCCGGCGTGGTGATGGTGGCATCCTCATATGTTTTCTCGTCCAGACGGATCGGGACCGAGATCAGCGCCCATCCACCCGGCTTCAGCACCCGGAATATCTCCAGCATGGCGCGCCGGTCGTCGTCGACGTGTTCGAGCACATGGATGCAGATGATGGCGTCGAACGTGTCCGATCGCAGTGGCATCGCCGACAGGTCAGCCCGCACAGTCGTGTTGAGCCGGTGCTCGAGGTCGAGGGCAACGTACTCGAGGTTCTTCATCCTGACGAGGCGGCGGGAGAGCGCGTATTTCGGGGACACGTGGAGCAGCTTGATGCGGTCGGTGAAGAGGTTGGTCTTGCTCTCGAGGAACAGCCAGTCGCGGCGGTGGCGGGCCTTGGCGTTGCAACGCGGACAGTACCCGTTTGGTCGACTCCTTACGGAAGCGCCGCCGTGTGTGAACGTGCGCAACCGCCACCCGCAGCACGGGCATGTGTGCCGCCTCCCGACGAAAGCAAGCGCGCGTATCGCCAGCGCCGCTTCGAGGAGCCAAGTGAAGACTCGAGACCTCGATTTGCGAAAACTCAGCATCCTGGTCCTTGGGCCATTCCCGGAAGTGATGCTAGTGAGCGGCGTGGGCTGGTAGCACCCGCCCGGGGCTCTGGTAAATTAGTCGCGGCTTGGGCTGGTGCCGCAACAACGGCATGCGCAACGTGCGAGGCGAGCCGGGGCAGCGATTGGGGAGCTCCCGGTTGCGCCCGCCTCGAAGCGAACACCGAAAGTGGGGATGATGGCCGCGATCGCGCTCATCGGAGGGGATGGTGCGGGCAAGACAACGCTGGCTTCCGCGTTGGTGGAGAAGTATGCCCGTCCCGTCAAGTACCTGTATATGGGAGCGAACGCCGCGTCCTCCAACATTGCCTTGCCCACAACGAGGATCGTGTACGCACTCAAGGTCCGTAAGGAACGACGGGCTCGCGAGGCACGGGGGGAGACCCTCACCGGCCCGGTTTCGCTGCATCAGCTCCAGAAGCGAGGCGATCCACGCGGTCGCCTCTGGGCGGCCGCTCGACTCCTGAACCGGCTAGCCGGCGCAGCCCTGCGCCAGGGCGCGTCCTGGGTCTACCAAGCGCGCGGGTTCATCGTCGTGTACGACCGACACTACCTCTTCGACTTCACGCCGGCCGGGGTCGATCGGCGCCGCCTCTCGGAGAGGGTCCACCGCTGGCTGCTCGAGCACTTCTACCCGAAGCCGGGACTCGCTATTTTTCTCGATGCGCCCCCGGAGGTTCTCATCGCCCGCAAACACGAGGTGTCGGCTCCGTACCTCGAAGAGCGTCGTCGCGCCTTTCTCCAGCGGGGGGCAACAATCGAGAACTTTTACGTGATAGATGCCTCGCAATCTGCCGAAGAGGTATACGAGGTGGCCGCCGAGGCAATCACCTCGTACTTGGAGCAGCGTGGGAGGCGCCGCCGCGGCCTGCAGTGGGGGCTATCCGGAAAAACTGGCGGGCGGGATTGACGGCCGCCTTCGCCAGATGAGCCAGTATGTGGGGGAGATGGTCGTTTCCGAGGGAGGGCCGATGTCCAAGACGGCACAATTCAGGGCGCTTCTCGAGTCGGATCAGGTCGAGTTCATCCTCGAGGCGCACAATGGACTCTCTGCCAAGATCGTGGAAGAGGCCGGATTCAAGGGGATATGGGGGAGCGGGCTGGCGATCTCGGCCTCCATGGGGGTGCGGGACAACAACGAGGCGAGTTGGACCCAGGTGCTCGATGTGGTCGAGTTCATGAGCGACGCCACGACGATCCCGATCATGCTCGATGCCGATACCGGCTACGGCAACTTCAACAATGTGCGACGCCTGGTGACGAAGCTGGAGCAACGCGGGGTCGCTGCCATGTGTATCGAGGACAAGGTCTTTCCCAAAACCAACTCCTTCATCGGAGATTCCCAGCCGCTTGCTGACATCGAGGAGTTCTCACTCAAGCTCAAAGCCGCCAAGGACACTCAAACCGATCCCGGCTTCTCCGTGGTAGCTCGCGTCGAAGCGTTCATCGCGGGTTGGGGGTTGGACGAGGCGCTGACCCGGGCCCATGCTTACCGTGCGGCGGGCGCCGACGCCATCCTGATGCATTCAAAACGGTCGGATGTAAGCCAAGTCGAGGCGTTCATGAAGGAATGGGACGGTGCGGCGCCGGTCGTGGTCGTGCCCACCATGTATCCGGACACGCCCACGGCGCAGTTGGAGGACATGGGGGTCAGCCTCGTCATCTGGGCGAACCATCTCCTTCGGGCAAGTGTGGGCGCCATGCAAGCGACGGCGCGCAAGATCGCCGAGTCTCGGTCGATCATGTCGGTCGAGAACGAGATCGTGTCCGTCGCGGAGGTTTTCCGGCTGCAGAACGCCGCCGAGCTGGCCGAGGCCGAGACGCGCTATCTGCCGACTAGCGATTGAGTCTGATACGGAAGCGGAGGATCGGATCTACCGGTGCTCGCAAGAGAAGTAGGCGTCGTCTCCAATGCCCCCGATACAGGTGTCCTCTCCGGATCCAGCCACGAGTTCGTCATTGCCGTAACCTCCGACCAGCCGGTCTGTGCCACCTCGGCCCTCGAGACGGTCACTCCCCTGACTACCGTGGATGCGGTCGCGTCCACGACCACCGATCAGGAGGTCGTGGCCACCACCACCGATCATCAGATCTCGACCATGACTGCCTAACAAGACGTCGCGCCCGAGCCCGCCTTCGATTCGATCCCGACCCCTTCCTCCACAAATGCGATCGGCGCCGCCAAAACCGACGATCGTGTCGTTGCCACTGAGTCCATGGATGACGTCGGCGCTTTCGGTGCCATATATCTCGTCATCGCCGGGCGTACCAACAATGGTTGCCTCCCTCGCGTCACACGTGGGTGTGCCAAGCGGAGTATCTAGGCGGCTGATTCGGTGGGTGGCGATGGCGGCGTCGTCGATGTAGATGGTGTGGTCATTGGGGGTGGTGTTTTTGGTGTAGTTGTTGACGGTCCATTGGCGGGGTCGGGATAGGTAGGGCCAGTTGTATTCGGTGTGGATGTTGTTG
>JBFGLM010000103.1:0-8281 GCA_041576165.1 Acidimicrobiia bacterium | reverse complement strand
GAGTGGGTGAACCCGCCGGTCACCGTAACGCCTCGCAACTGTGACATCGACTGCCCTGCCGACCTGCTGCTGGTAGAGGCCGCAGACCCTGACTCATCGATCGTCGAGGTCCAGGTGAGCTGGAGCACCGGAGTGGTCTTCGCTCACACCCACTGCGTGCAGGGCACGCGTATCGGCCGGTCCGCAACCCTCCAGGTTCCGGTCAGCTTCTCGCGGCCGGGCTCCCACAGTGACCGGCGGCTGTCACCTCCAGGTGACTGTTGGTCCCTCATCCGGGGTGGCTTCAGCGCTGGAGTAGCGATGCTCGCCCAGTACGTGTTGGCTCTTGCCGGAGGAACGTGCAGCTGCACGGCGGCCACCTGCTGACTCAGCTACGGCAGGCGGAGGCGATCGAGGCCGCCTTCCAACGGCTAGCCACCGACCGCCGCTAACCCCATCGACGCGGTGGGTCTCGGCCCTCGCCCGTCGGCCCTGGTGGCGTGTGCGGAAAACTCGAATCGCGAATACCCCGGTGACGACGCACACCTGCGGAAAGCGGTCCCTCGCTCGAGTGCCTGGTTGATGCACAGGAGGCGGCACCCGACGGGCTGCGTGATGCTGAATTGTGATCGGGGCCATAGGTTGCGGTCCACACCGCCTGCTACACCTTGGGCTCGTTGGCATACCCGGTCGCAAGGCGATGGAGGCACAGCATGAAACAACGACCGCCCATGTTGAGGGAGTCGCTCACATCCGAGTCGGCACAGATCTCGATCTATCAGAGCTACCTTGCGCGAATAACGAAGCACTACGAACTGCGGAATGCGCACTTTCGCATCTACTTCGGCTTTCACGCAGGACTTGTGGTCGTCGTCGGACTGCTGCTACGGCCGCGTCTCGAAACTGTGACTTCGGTGCGCGGCTTGACCGACTCGGATGCCCTTCTCCTTGGCGTACTTTCTGCGGTCGGTACTCTCTTCGCCGTATCGTGGCTGGTGGTAGGAATCGGTGACAGAGATCTGCAGCTGAGGATGAACCGATTGCTGGCGCGTGTGGAGGGACGAATATTCGCTGACCCAAGACTTGCTCTATACAAGGAGATCAATAGGTGGTATCCACCCCAGACGAAGCCACACAGAGGGGTCATCGATGTTCTCGACGTGAACCTCGCGATTCCGGTCATCTTCTGCCTCGTCTGGGCGACTGTCGCAATCGTCTCCTTCGTCGACTTCATAGCCTGACCCGGCAGTCGCAGGTCAGTCATCAAGAGTGCGAGCGGAAGCCGAGGACCGCGGCAGGTGGCGAGTCTTGCCATCGTCGGTCCAGTGCTGGTGGGCGCGATCGTTGCGCTTGGCTTGTTCGCAACGGCGGTACGCCTAGGTAGACAGCTGGCCCTCCGCGAACGCTCTGCCTTTCTCACGGTTTCGCCGCCTCAGGACCCACCTGGTCCGCCTCCCCCACCCCACTACCCTCGTGGGCGACGCTTCGGCGAGAGTCTTCTTCGGCGAAGTACGCACACCCCGCCCTCGTAGCTCAGGGGATAGAGCACCGGTTTCCTAAACCGGGTGTCGCAGGTTCGAATCCTGCCGAGGGCACCTCGAAGTCCCGGTTGCCATTGGGTTTCTGGGGGCCTGGGCTTGCCGTCGACGGCTCTCAGCGCCGTTCTTGCGGCGATCTACCAGGGGCTCTACCGGTCGAGGAACTCCATGATCAGACGGTTGACCTCGTGCGGGCGCTCCCGATGTACGAAGTGGCCGGCATCGGCGACCACGTGCAGCTCGAGACCGGCCGGGAACCAGGCCTCCATGCCGGCGACGTTCTCGGCTCCGATGCCGCCATCGTGCTCCCCGTGGATGTACAGCGTGGGCACGGGAACCGGCCCGCCATAGGCCTCTCGGATCGGATCCAGGTCCGGGCGATCGCCAGGCGGGTCGAGGACGTGGCGGTAGTACGCAAGAGCGGCCGTCAGCACCCCGGGCTGGCGGAACGCCGCCTTGACCGCCTCCAGCTCCTCGGGCGGGTAGTCCCATCCCGGCGACCAGTCCCGCCAGAGCCGCTCCAGGAACGCGAAGTCGTCGTGTTCCATGGCTGCTTCCGCGAACGGCAGCTGGAAGAAGTAGATGTACCAGGAGCGGCGCTGCTGTTCCGGGTTGGTGACGAACGCGCCCCACCATGTGTCGCCGTACGGCACGGCGATCGTGACCAGCCGGGCGACCTTCTCGGGCGCTACACACGCCGCGTGGTAGGCGGCGGCCGCGCCCCAGTCATGACCCAGCAGCACCACCGGCTCTTCTGAGAGCGCGTCGATGAGCGCCAGAGCGTCCCGAGCCAACTCGGCCCGCTCGTAGGACGCGCCGGGAGGGGCAAGGGTGGGGTGGTAGCCGCGCATGTACGGCGCCACCACCCGGTACCCGGCCTCGCTGAGCGCCCCCAACTGGCGGAGGAAGGTGCGAGGCAGGTCGGGGAAGCCGTGCAAGGCGAGCACCAACGGCCCCGCTCCTGACTCGACGTAGCCGAACTCGAGGCCGTTGGCGTGGACGCTGCCGGTCTTCACCGCTAGCGCTGCGCCAGCTCGAGCACTCGGCCGTGGCCGTAGTCGGCCGGCAGCAGGGTCCCCCGGCCGGTGACGGCGATGCCCACGGGCTCGTCGAGGGGGAACTCGGCTTCGCCGGCCCAGGTCCACAGGTGGACGCCGTCTGCTCGGGACTTCTGGAGCCGGTTGAGCATCTGTTCGGTCACGCGGACGTCTCCGTCGACGTCGATCGCTATCGCGCTTGGGAAGAGCGGTAGAGAGGAAACTCTCACGCGCATCGCCATCCCACCCCCGAGCTGAGCTGCCGGCGGCAGCTGAACCTTGATTCTATGGAACGCTCGGCGGCGCATGCGCGCCAGGCCATGAACCGGCCACTCGAGAGAACAGGGCACCGGCAGATCGGCCAATACCCAATGGGTGTCATGCGGGTTTCCGGGGATGGCCGGTTCAAGAAACTGGCCCGGTTCACCCGCCTGGCGCACGGGGCCAGAGGCTCGATCTCGTGACGGCGCGCCAAGGGGGGATCGCGGTATCCTGGCCGCAGAGGCAAGGCGCGGGTGCCGCTGATAGGCGGCGGCCCGCGACCTTTCGCCCTGACGGCTCCGTGCCTCGCGACCGTCTCGTTCGACGCAAGCCGAGTTGAGACCCAACGCGTCCGGAGACGTGTTGAGCAGGCTTGGCGGGCGTCGGGCTCTTGGAGACGAAGCCTGCAGTGATCGAGACACGATCCGACTGGCCAGTGAGCCGCCAAGCGCCATGGCCGAATGTCGCCATGATCGGCGGCGGTGTTCTGATGATTGCGCTCTGGCCGATATTCACCACGCTTCACGGTCCGACCTCGGTCAACGAAGGTGGCGAGCTTCTGGCGCTCGACCCAGAGTTCTGGAGCGCAATGATGGAGGGCCCACCACTTCTGTTGATGGCCGCAGGGCTATTCGGCTCATGGCGCCTACTGACCGGAGCCGCAGATCCGAAAGCTGGCGTAGGGCTGGTCTTGGCTCTGATCGGGCTCGTCATTCCCGCCATAGCGAACCTGGCCGTTCTCGCCGTCTGGCCCCCACTCCTGGCCCCACTGCTGGGGGCAGGCCTCATCCTGATCGCCATGGGACAACAGGACGACACACCGTTGAGCAGACCTGCCAGAGGTGCCCTGGGAGGCATGGGGATCACTCAGATCTTCGCGTTCCTTTGGTTCCTCATAGTTCGTCCCGAGGTTCTCGACCAGATCAACGGGTATCGGATCTACGGAATCGTTGCCAACGTGCTCTTCGGTCTCGGCTGGATTCTGCTTGGTGTCAGCATCTTGACCAGCCGACAACCCACCAAGGCTGCCCGCGTTTGATACACAGGCAGCCTGGGCCGCGGCCTTCGGTGTTGCGTCGTAACGCCGTCCGCCGCACCGCGACGCACTTGTCCTTGGCCGCAGTGTTGGTAGCGACGATCGCGGGGTGTGGGCCGGGCGATCCACCATTGTCGGAGACAACAGGTTCGACGTGGACCGAGCTGACCTCAGAAGCCATCCACCTCGGCGACGTACCTTGCCGGAACAGGCGCGCCGACGAGCGGGGGGCCGCGTTCCCCGCCGACGACGTCTACGTCGATGGCCGGACCATCGAGTGGCCACGTGCTCCTGGCGAAGCAGGCTTCGATGACACCGCGTTGGAGTCCGCGATCCAGGACGTCGGTTTGAGCTCGACGGTGCTGAGCTTGCTGATCGTTCGCGACGGGCGGCTCGTCGCTGAGGAGTACTTCAACGGAGCCGAGGCGTCCCACGCCCACAACGTCTTCTCGATGACCAAGCTGCTCACCGCCCTGGCGGTGGGATCGGCCGTGGAGGACGGACTCGTTCCCTCCTTGACGACCCCGCTGAGTGAATGGGTGGAGGAGACTGCCGGCGGCCCGGCCGCTGATGTCACGTTGGAGCAGCTGCTGTCGATGCGCAGCGGACTCGACACGGACCCGGTCGAGCCGTTCGCTGCCGATGTCGTCGGCGCCGCCCCGCTTGCGGCTGAGCCGGGCGCGGGATGGGAGTACGTCACCAACAACAGCGAGTTGCTGGCTCTCGGTCTCGATCGACGCACTCCCTCCGGGCTGTGCGAGTACGTGCACAACCGGGTCCTCGAGCCGATAGGTGTCACGGTCGACCACTGGCACGAAACTCCCTACGGCAGTGTCACGGGCGGAAGCTACGCATTCATGACCCCGCGCGAGCTGGCCCGCCTCGGCCAGCTGCTGCTGGATAATGGGAAGTGGGCCGGTCAACAGGTCGTGCCCGCGGCGTGGATCGCAGCGATGACCGGGGAGCGCACCGATTTCGGGTGCCAGCGAGGCGTCGCCGCCCGGGCGAATCGCCTCATCCGCAGTGGCTATGGGATGCATGTCGGTCTTGCCGAGGTCGCCGGGCATCAGGTTTGGGAGACAGGCGGCTACGGCGGCCAGGCGATCCTGGTCGTGCCCGACCTCGGCCTCGTCGTGGTGATCACGCAGGAGGTCGGTCCGGTATTCGAACGGCGTTTGAGCGTGCTCGACGCACTCGAGTTCGCCATTCTGCCGGCGCTGACCCTGGTCGAGACCCCAAAGTCCGAGCCATGCCCGGTGTCGCAACTGGTTCAGATCGACGACGGAACCGAGACCACGCTGGCGGTGGGCGCGTGTTGCCTGTCCGACTGGTCACCCGACGGGCTACAGATTGCGTTCAGCCAGAGTGTCGATCTCAACTCGGAACTCTATGTGATCGGAGCCGATGGGAGGGGGTTGCGCCGCCTCACCGCCCACGGAGCGTCCGATGTTCTGCCGCGATGGTCCCCGGACGGCGCCCGAATAGCGTTCGCCAGCGACCGCGGCACCTCGCTACGCATGCCTATCCCGGAACTCGACCTGTGGATCCTCGATGTTCCGTCTAGCGACACCCGGGCACTGACCCAGGGACTCGGTGATGTTCTCGGGCACAGCTGGTCGCCTGACGGTGAGAAGATCGTATTCAGCCGAGCAGACGTGGGCGATCGACCTGGCGGGGACCTATGGGTGATCGAGGTCGACACCGGCGACGTTGAACTCCTGGCAAGAGGCGACTTCGCCTGGCCCGAATGGTCGCCCGACGGCGACACGATCGCCGCCGTCACGCACCGGGACGGCGACCCGTTCATCGTGCTGCTAGACGCCCGAACACGACACGCAGTCAACGTCACGAATGGCGACCTGCCCCGCTGGACACCCGACAGTCACTCCCTGCTCGTGACCCGCGCGAACTCGATCGTGAAGGTCGACACGCTCGACGGCTTCGAGGACATCATCACCGACGGGTGCTGCGCATCCGTCGCCCCAGACGGCCTCCGCATCGTGGTCAGCGTCGAGTCCTGACCTGTTCTGCGGCAAACACGCCACCTTCCCGGAGCTCGTCGCGGGCACGCTCTGGGATCCTCATCTGACAGAAGCGGCGGACGCGCGCCAGGTTCGTGCCGTGATACGTGTTGGCCGGATCAGCCCGGCGCACCCCGAGCCGACGGCGACCTCGGCGGCCGACCGCAGCAACGTCGACCTCGACCCTTCCCTCTCCGGTATCGGGCCTAGATGTAGAGGCGGATGTCGGCCTCTTCCATGATCGACATGAAGGTCAGATACTCGACGATCCGCAGATCGTCGAAGATGAGATCCTCCCGAGTCACCTTGAAAGGTTGCATCGAGCCTCCGCACACGTAGAAATCGGCGCCGAGGCTGCGCAGCTGGCTGAGCTTCTCCTGAGCGGGGATGTGCCCCGCCTTCGCCATGGCGGCTGCGGCGAACCGGCTGAACGGCCGGGTCCAGCCTTTGAGCCTGGGTCGAAACCCCTTGGAAAGCACCCGTACTGCCGGGCCCTGGAAGTAGAGGTGGACTTCGATGCCTTCCAGAGCGGCGCCGAGCGCGAACCCAAGTGGAGAGAGCAGCTCCTCGAGTCCGTCGTTGGAGATGATCATGGCCAACTTGGTCTCTTTGGCCGGCGGGCTTCCCTTTCGGATCAGGAAGCGGCGACCCGCGGCGATCTTCTCGGATGACAGCAGTTCGTGACCCGTAGCCTGGCACCATGCGGAGATATCTGCTGAGAAGGGCTCGAAGTCGTCCGTAATCAGCTCCAGCACGTCGCCCTCGCTCATCTTCGCGAGTTCGATGGTGGCGTCGAACACCACAAAGGTCGTGATGGTCCTGCCCGTGCGATCGAGCGAATTCTGGCTGGTGACGGTCTCCATGCGGTGCCTCCCGCGAACGCTTGTGACCATTGGAACCGAGCCCCCGTTCGCCGGCTAGGGCCGGTCGTCCCAGACCAGCGCCCCCAGGCCGGACCCAATGCGCCGGGTGGCCATGCATTCGGAGCGGCGCTCAGCCGATGTGACGGTTGGCCCTACCTCCAGAAGCTGATCGGGCGCACGCTGAACTCGACGGTCGTCGGGCGTCGACGCCCGATTCGACAGTCGTGGGGAGGGAGATCACGGTGGGCAATTTGCGGAGTCTCAGAATCATCGGCCCAATCGCGGTGGTGTCTCTGGTCCTGTATGCGTGCGGCGACCCGGTGGAGGTCGTGGTGGAGGCGGAGCCCGACGGCTCTGCCGACGTCGCCATCGACACTCCGGTGGGCGACGTCGACATCTCGGCCGACGCCGAAGGGGGAGCCGTCGTCTCCGTCGCAATCCCCGGGGGAGAGGTCCTCATCACTGCGGGAGCCGACGTCCCCGACGGGTTCCCGCTGCCGATCGCGCCCGGCTGCAAGGTAGTCACCAGCTCGAGCGTCGACTCGCCCGACGGCAGGGCGATGACCGTCATCCTCGAGATGCCAACGGCCGAAGCCGAGACGGTGACCGCCTTTTACGAGAACGAGTTCGAGGAACTCGGCTTGGAGGTGAGCAAGACGGCGACCTCCGGCGAGGGCGAGAGCGCGATCATGCTGATGGCCGTGGACGAGGGCGGCGCTTTCACTGCCGACTTCCTACTCCAGGTGTCGGGCGACGTGGCGACGGCGACCATCGCCGTGGCCGGCTCCGGCTAGGAGGGTGCAACCCGTGGCGGGCGGTCGTTGTCGCGTTGGTCTCGTCTGCGTCGAGCGCTCCACGTGGCGACCCTGGCCGCCATGCCGAGCACGCACTCGTTGGAGGTGGACGTGCTCCACAGAGTCGAAGCGGCCGGAATCGGACCCGGAGGGTCATGGATGCCGCCTCGCTGCCGGCTGAGCCGCCGGGTGCGCTGCGCGAGCTGACGTGTGCCGGCGAGCCCGCCGTCTGTTGCTATCTGAAGTCGAAGACAACCTCCGGCGACTTCGAGCCATCGTCGAACTGAACCCACATCGCTCGGCACGTATCGGCATACCACGTGGGGGTCTTCCAGTTGAACTGCCAGGAGCCGACGCCGAGGTAGATGAGGCCTGAACCTCCGGCGGCGTACTCCTCGATCTCATCGCTCTCACCCGTTGTTGTGCCATCGCAGGCAACCCAACGCGAGCGCAAGGCCACGAAGCTGGCCGGGTCACCGATCGGCACGCCGAAGCCGTCGGTGAGTTGCCACTTCACCGGCACCGTCCGTCCCGCTTTCGCACGGTTGACCGCGAAGGTGTCGATGGGGTGGAAGAAGCCGCCGAACAGGCCCGGGTACGGGAGCTGCCAGTCGTGCTTGGAGGCGTCGCCGGTGTGGGGGACGTCGTAGACCCAGGCTGCGAGGCCGCTGCCGGGGGTCAGGGTGACAACACTCGGATCAGGGTCGTCGGGGCCGCCCGCAACAGAGAAGTTGACGCTGAAGGTGCCGCCG
>JBFGLM010000102.1:0-8359 GCA_041576165.1 Acidimicrobiia bacterium | reverse complement strand
TGGTGAGCGCGGCGGGTTGGCCCGTGCAGCGTTGCCGGGTTGGTCGTAGTGTTGGTGTTGGGTCCGGGAAGTGACTTATCCGAAGTGCCGGTGTATCAGGGTGTGAGCCGGCCACGCTGGATTCAGAGTCGTCCCTGGGTGTCCTCCCGGGCCCGCTACTTGTTCGGCTGCTGGTGTTGTCTGGCGTCGGCTATGAGTCGCCGATAGACCACATCTGAGATGCGCCGTTTGAGCGCCCGGAGGGCTTCCTTGCTGGTTTTGCCCTCGGCGATCTTCTTGTCGTAGTAGGTGCGGCCCTCGCTGGGATAGCGGAGCTGAGAGACAGCTGCCATATGCAGGACATGGTTGAGTTTGCGGTTCCCCCTTGGGTTGAGGCGATGCCGGTTCCTGTTGCCTGATGACGCCTCGATGGGGGCGGTGGCGTTGTATGACGCGAAGTGCCCCGCGGTGGGGAACCGCCTGGCGTCTCCGACCGCGCCCAAGATCATGGCTGCTCCGATCGGTCCGATCCCTCGAATGTCACACAGGCTGGTGCCCGATGCGCTAACCGCTACCCGGATCCTCTTTTTGGACGCCCGCATCTGGCTGTCTAAGCGGACGATGTCATCGACGAGTTCATGGGCAATCACTACCCGCTGGTGGACCACCTGATCAGAGGGATTGATACTGGCAAGCAGTGCATTCGCTTTGTTTACAGTCATTTCCGTGGCCAACCCGCCAGCAATGAGCTCCATCAACAGGGCATGGAGACGGCACGCCGCCTTGTTCTTGAGCCTGGCAATATCACGGTGTCGCTTCGCGAGCAGGCCCAACACTCGAGCATGATCATCGCGGCCAACTATCGCTAGCCCCCCATGGCGTAACGCGGCGATCGCCACCGACCGGGCATCATTCGGATCGTTCTTCTGGGACTTGCCAGAACCCAGCACTCGCACCCGCGATGCCATCATTGGAGGCACATCTACTACCCGTTCGCCAGCTGCCACCAGCTGCTGGGCCAACAGATAGCCCAGTCCCCGAGCAGACTCGATCGCCCAACATCGGACATCGTATTGCGACGCCCACTCCCGAAGACGAACCGATTGATTAGCCGATGTCCTTACCCGGATCTTGTCGATTACCACCTCGCCGGTGTCGACCACAACCGCGGTGTGTGACCCCTTGTGAGGGTCGATGCCGATCATCACACTCATTACATGCCCTTTCTGTCGGCAACGGGGGACCGCAGCGGGCAAACCTGATTGGGGGCGATGTGCTCTCGCCTCTTTCGAGCCACGCCACGGCCGAGAACACCAACCGGTAGGCACCTCGTTAGAAAGCCAACCCGCAAAGGGTGGCAGGCACTTCAAGAGCCAACCGATCAGCGCCTCGACGCTACGGGAAGACCCCGCAACATGCCCCCAGTCTCAATCAGGCACTTCCAGGAGCGGACCTCCACGCTGCGCTGAACGCTGACGGTGACCGATGGAGTGGTGCGGCGGTGCTGCGAGACTGAGGACGTGTACAGCTTGCGTGCGACGAAGAAGCTCCGGGATCGGGCGAAGCCACTGATCGTCGCTGAGGTTGCTGAGCCCACGACATGGCTTGGTGATTGGTATGGCACGGTGCTGTTCTGGCGCCCGCAGCTGGTGTTGTTGGTGAATGAGCAGACGCTGTTTCCGGTTCTGATGCCGCTGGCGCCGGCTGCGACGGTGCTGGACCGGTTTCCTGCTGCGCTCAGCGAGACGCTGGCGACGCTGGCGTCGAGCTCCGATTCATCGACGCTGAGATGGCTGAGATGGGTGAGGCCCAGTGGGCGAAGACGGCGAATCGGAGCGTGATCGGAATCATGAACGAGTTCAGCTTCCTCGCCACCGATTCACGACAGCGCCGCGGAGTCACCGATCCGATCGAAGTGGCGTTGGAGGTGGCACAGACGCCGTGTGGTCCGCTCTACCAACGCCACATCAGTCCGGATCGGGAACTCGCCGCCGCCGTGGCGTTGTGGTCGGCTGATCACACCAGCTGACGAACTGCGCCTCTCCCGTACACTTGGATCGTGGCTCGCCGACCAACTGAGGACGATCGCATCGAAGCGATCCGCCGGATGTTGTCCGGTCTGGAGACCGGTGCCGACGCGCATGAGCTGGCGGCGGCGGTCGCCGATCTTCATCCCAAGAAAGACACCTTCCCTGGTGAGGTGTTCATGGAGCTCGCCGCCGACGCGTTCGATGTCGCAGGTGTCGGTCGCGACACTGCGATCCCCTACGAGGGCCTGCTTGAAGCCCACCTCCCAGAGTGCCAGTTCCGCGGCCGGGAGAACCGCAAGATCCAGTATGCAATCCTCACGAGTGCCGCGTCGCGGGCCGGCCTGAGACCCGACTTACTGGACGAGGTCATTTGGTGGCGCTCAGACGACTACTGGCGCTATGCGTTGTTCGCCGCCGTGGGGTTGATCCGGGCCGCCGCCGCACGACAAGGGATCCCGGCTGCACAACTCGCTCGGCAGCTCGCAGAACGTCACGGTGTCGCCGATCGGTCATGAGCCGTCGAACCGTGTCCAGCGCACCGCCGGAATGCCCGTCACGGTGGGGCCGATGCGATACCGGTCGATGACATCGTCATTCCGCTGGCGCCGCCGCTGGTATGCGGTGCGCGCCAAGACCGGGTTTGAGGGCTGGCGCGTCGGGAGCTGGCAGCACGCCTTCCAGTCTGTCCTGTGGCCGGCGCCGGTGCGCGATCTGAGAGTCTCGGTTCGGGTGGCCTTGATTGCTCTCGTCTGGCTGGCGGCATGGGGCGGTGTCACGTTGGCCGGCCCGACTGGAGTGCGGGCACCAGGGGAGATCGCCAGCTTCGTTGTTGTGCTGGCCTGGGCGGTCGTCGGACTCGCTACCTTCCTGGCCGACGTGCTCCGGATCCGCCGGCGACCGCCGTTCTGGTTACCGCCGGATGCCGGTATCCGAGAGCCCCGCCAGACACCCCCCGATGTGGGCGCGGGACAGATCCAACTCGACCCGCCATAGTCGCCGATGAGCTGACGCCCGGCGAGGATAGAGAAGGCGACCGTGGATCCTCGCATCGGGGATAGACGGGATGGCGGTACTCTGAGGCAATCATGGACAGAATGACGAGGGCCACCGCTCAGGTCCCGGCCGTGCCCGATGACCTCGACACCGCTGACGTAGAGAGGGCCAGCGGCGTCGTCGAGTTGCCGCTGCACATCCGTTGGAGCGGCCCTGCTCGCTACTACGACCTCGCTGATCGCCAGCAACGCGCTCGGGTGTACGAACAAGTCCTCCGTGAGGGCAATGACGACGACGTTCGCCGTTACATACGCGCGGATGAGCTGATCGATCTGTGGGACGAGTTGGTTCTGCCCCGGCATGTGCGTCAGGCATGGGCAGACTGGCTGCAGCGTCACCGAGGCGTCTCGCTGCCTTGCTGACGCCCCTCCAGGAACGCATCGCAGAGATCGTCAACGGGCTCCCCGAGGCCCGCGGGTTCGCTCTCGCCGGAGCCGGCGGTCTGTTGGTGCGAGGTCTCATTGATCGCCAGACCCGTGACCTCGACTACTTCACGGTTCCAGGGGAGGAGGAGGCGCTGCGCGCGTTGCGCGACGCGCTGGAGCGAGCTCTCGATCGTGCAGCGCTCGATCATGCCAGAAGGCGCAACCTCTCGACGTTCGTCCGTATCGAGGTGAGCGATGGCGACGACCGCTGCGAGATCGATCTGGCTATCGACTACCGGGCCCTGCCGGCTGAACCCAGTGACTACGGACCGACGCTCGCCGTGCGGGAACTCGCCGCCAACAAGGTCCTGGCACTCTTCGACCGGGCCGAGGCTCGCGACTTCCTCGACCTGGCCGAGCTGACTCGCCACTTCGAGCTTCAGGGGCTGCTTGAGCTGGCGGCAGAGAAGGACACGGGCTTCGATACGGCCGGCTTCCTCGAGGCTCTGTCGTCTCTCCAGAGGTTTACGGCCGCCGACCTCGGTATCACGGAGGCCGAATACGAACGTCTCCGCGTCACGGTGGCGAGCTGGCGGAGGCTCCTCGGTTGGGAGCAGGGACGGGAGCCGCCCGACTCGGCCCTCGGCCTCGATCAGTAGCCAGCGAACGCGTTCCCGATGCGGGACCGTCGAAGCCATCGGCGAGTCGACACCGGTTTTGGTCCGCGTCTGGTCCGCGCGTGGTCCGCGAAACGATGAAAACTGCTCCACGACGACGAGAGGTTACGAGTCTCGATAACCGTTGTGCCACAAGGGATATCGGCAGATTGGCCAACCGACACCGGGATGCCCGAAACCCCCTGTTCTTCCCTTACAAGGAAGAAGTCGGCGGTTCGAATCCGTCAACGCCCACTCAT
The DNA here is from genome assembly GCA_041576165.1 of Acidimicrobiia bacterium. Taxonomy (GTDB): domain Bacteria; phylum Actinomycetota; class Acidimicrobiia; order Spongiisociales; family Spongiisociaceae; genus JBFGLM01. The sequence continues at coordinate 4,016 of JBFGLM010000102.1, read as the reverse complement.
TGAGGCTCGGCCATGCCGAGCCTCAATGAGTGGGTTGGCAGTTTGCTGTGCGAACTGCTGCCCGGGTGGGTTGTGTGCGGTGCCGAGCTCCAATCAGTGGGTTGGCAGTTCGCAAAAACTGCCGAGGTGGGTCGAGCGCGCATGAGGATGCTCCCCCCAGGGAACCGTGGCCTTGCCTGGAGGGCTGACGGTGACGGGCTCGAGTGTCGGCGGGCTCCAGGATATGGTGCGGGTCGCGCCCGTCGCCGTGCGAGGGTTTCAACCGTCACCGTAGATTCACACGCCGAAATTCGGAACCTCCGGGTCGAACTTCCGGCTTGTCGGCAAGGCCAGGCGGAGCTCGGTGTGCGGGTATCCCCTGGTGTTGGCCGGTCGCGACTTCACGATCCGCATCCCGTGCTTCTGGTAGAGATGGACCGCCGGATCGTTCCCCAGTTTGGTCAGGGTCCAGGCCTGCCGGCCGAGCGCGTTCATCGCTGCCGACAACAGTCGATCGCCGATGCCGCGCCGGTGGTAGGCCGGATCGACGTAGAGCCAGGACAGGTAACCGCTCCCGCGCCACTCCCCGTGTTCACGCCACCCCACGAATCCGACGACCTTCCGATCAGCACAGGCGACCATCGCCGAGTTCAGTCGTTGGAACGTCTCCAGATCTTCCTCTTCCGGCAAGGGCCGAAGAGCGCGCGGGTCTGTGCCGGTCAGGAGCAGCTCGTGCTTGGCGGCGCGTTCGTACACTTCACAGAGCGCACCCCAGTCCGCGGGCGCGAACGCGCGGATTGCGGGCTCTTCGTCGGTCACTTCGCTGGCCGGCGGTTCCACCGGGTGCCGGGACGACTTCGCGAAGGAACAGATCGGGTAGATGCGCGCCCGCTAAGTAGGTCCACTTCTGCAGATCCTCCTGCTCAAGACTGGACGACGCCGGGAGTCATGGGTCGCATGTTGGCACGCGTCGTTGCCCGGAAATACGGCACGCGCCTTCCGCACAAGGGTGGGTCGTCTGTGGTGTCGAGTCTCGATGAGCGGGTTGGTGGTTCGACCCAGAACTGCTGCCACTGTGGTCTTTCTCGATCGGTAGGCTCGGCGATGAGACGCGGGCTTTCGGTCGCTGTCGTCCGGTCTCACATGCCCTCGCCGCTGGAGGGATGTGCTGTGGATGCCAGCCTCATAACCGACGGGCCCCGCTTCTTTCCAAATGTGCTGCGCTCCCGCCAATTCATCGACGCCGGAGTCCTGTTCGGAGCGGAGGGTCTCGCCGACGGTGCAATTGAGAACCTCCATTGGGCGGTGGTCGATCCACGCAAGCACATCATGTACATCTGGGAGAAGCAGCAGGACGACTTCGTCGAGGCGGCTCGGGACCTGAGCGCCACTGTGGTCACTAACGGCTCGTTCAACATCTACAGCGCCGGGGGCAAGGACCGAGCGGTGCTCAAGGGTGCTACCGCCGTGGTCGGTGAGTATCTCTTCACATTCACCGAACTACCCGGCTGGGTATGGAGCAGATTCGACGAGCAACTGGCTCAGCAGATCGCCCGGCGCTTCGAAGTCCGGCTCGAGAGAGCCCTTATGCGCGCTTTCTCGTCGTCCGTGCCGGAGGGTTTCATCTACGGCACCAACGAGGGCATCGCGGAGACCACTGAGTCGAGACCACAGCAGCACTACTTCGGGCGGCGAGGAGGGCGCAATTTCGAAAACTACGAGATTGGGAACGGCGATCCTCCCATCTCGGACGAGGCTATCGGCGGGCTGTTCAGAGCCGTCGACGCCTACCGATCCGCCGACCCGCTCCCGGATCAGGTCGTCGGTTTTGGATTGTGGGGGATAGCGCCACTGACGAACGATCCCGCCCTGGCAGAGGCCGGCGTCATCGAGGCTCTCGAAGAGCTCGCCGAGCGGGAACCAGGGCATGAGGAGCTGGGCGAACTGACCGGGGTGCTCATCACCGCTTTCTGGTGGGGCCGAGTCGCCACGGTAATCGACCTCTTCGTGGCGGCTCGCGTGAAGGAGGCGGTCCGGATCGACGGGAACTCTTCGATCCTTCTCGGCCGCGGCGCCGAGATCCTCGTCAACGAGAACATGATCACTCCGAAGCGCTACTACAACAAGTGGGGCTATCAGTTTCAACCAGGCTGAAACAAGCCGATCGACTGACCTTGGGCGCGGGGTCCGGGTGAAGCCCGCGACGTCAGGTGTGCTCACCCTCAACGAGGTTGATCGTTCGTATCCCGACGGTGATCCGCTCGTCCGCGTCAGCCGATTGGGTGCTACGCCTCGCTGAGGGCACGATTGCGTGCCACCTTTCCCGACGCGCAGCCACCAGTCGGCGCCACTCCGATACTCTCGTACGAGAAGGTGCTGGAGCCCGGACCCGAAGGAGGTGGGGTGGCGCCGAGGTTGGAGCGAGGCGAAGCCCCCTCCGCAGATGCGGACACAGTCGCTGGGGTGGTCACTGCGCAACCGGGGGAGCGCAGCCGCCGTGCCCTGCCCTCAGGCAGAGTCACCTTTGTTCTGACGGACATCGAGGGCTCCACCCGGCTGCTGCGCGAGTTGGAGGAGGGGTACACGGCAATCCTGCAGTCCCACAAGCGGTTGCTGCGGGAGTCGTTCGAGCGATATGGCGGCATCGAGGTGGGGACGGAGGGCGATTCGATGCTGGTCGCCTTCGGTGATGCCGCGGCGGCAATCGCCGGGTGCCTGGCAGCCCAGGTGGCGATGCGTGGCCATGACTGGCCTCCGGGTGCGGAGATACGGGTCCGGATTGGGGTGCACACCGGGGAGGCGACACCGATCGACGGGGACTACGTGGCACTGGCGGTGCATCAGGTCGCCCGCATCAGTTCGGGCGCCCACGGGGATCAAGTGCTCGTGTCCGCGGCGACTGCAGAGGCGGTCGCCGGCAAGCTCCCCGAGGGAGCCGAGCTGGTCGACTTGGGACCGTTCCAGCTGCGCAGCTTCCCGGCCCCGGTGCGGCTGTACCAGCTGCGGCATCCCGATCTCATGGCGGCTTTCCCACCGCTGCGAGCAATCGGCGTGGTGGCCCACAACCTTCCTTTGCTGCGAGCCAGCTTTGTCGGTCGGGTCGACGAGCGCGCTCGACTCGCCAGCGTCTTGAGGTCAACGGGAGTCGCCACCATTGTGGGTCCTGCTGGGGTCGGTAAGACGCGCTTGGCCATCGAGGTTGGTCGGGACCTGCTACCGGAGTTCGCCGACGGCGTTTGGTTCGTCGACCTTGCGTCGCTGGCCGACCCGGCGTTGGTTGCCAGATCCGTGGCCGGGGTGCTCGGCGCCGGGGAAGCCGGCGCCGAGAGCGTCGAGGAGCAGCTGATCGAAGTGCTGGCGAACAACCCGGTGCTCGTGATCCTTGACAACTGTGAGCACGTGATATCCGCAGTGGCCCAGCTGGCGGAGCGGCTCACGCAGAGCTGTCCACACCTCGTCGTCCTGGCCACGAGCCGCGAGCCGCTCGGCATCGACGGAGAGGCGGTGTTTCGCATCGGGCCGCTGGCGACGTTGGAGACCAAAGGCTTGCCCGGCGCCGACGAAATCGCCACCGTCGAGAGTGTCCAGCTCTTCGTTGAGCGAGCCGCGTTGGCGCAACCGAGCTTCGAGCTGACGAACGACAACGCGGCGGACGTCGTCGCCATCATCGCTCATCTCAACGGGATTCCCCTGGCGATCGAGCTGGCGGCGGCCGCCCTGGCCGAGCGTTCCGTAACCGGCGTTCTGCGCGGCCTGACGCATCGGTTCGCCTTGCTCACTGGAGGCCGCCGCACCGCCCCGGCACGCCACCAGACCCTGCGGGCTGCGCTGGAGTGGAGTCTCGACCTCCTGGATCCGGCGGAGCGGGTTCTCTTCGATCGCCTGGCAGCCTTCGCCGGCAGCGGCCGGATGGACGCCACGGTCGCGGTGTGTGCTGGAGAACCGGTCGAGGCCGGCGCCATCCCGGCCATGCTCCGCCACCTCACCCGGGCTTCGTTGCTGACCGCCGACACCGAGAGTGACCGCTGGTCCATGCT
>JBFGLM010000101.1:0-8480 GCA_041576165.1 Acidimicrobiia bacterium | reverse complement strand
GAATGTTCGACACGTGCCGCTCCACCGTCTTACGATACACGAACAGCTCCTCGGCGATCTCGGGGTTGGTGGCGCCCTGTGTAATGAGGCGGGCCACCTCCAGTTCCCGGTCGCTCAGACGCCCCAGGGGCCCCCGGCGTTCTGTCGGCGGTCCGCGTCGCCAGGTACGGACACCTAGCCGTCGCAGCCCTCGCTCGGCCAGCTGCTGCAAGTTGACCGCCCCGATGTCTTCGGCTTCCCGGCCCGCCTGAGCGAGGACAGCGGAGGCGGTGACCGGTTCGGATTCGAGCATCATCAGGCCGAGGTCGATCCGTCCCCACACGGCTTCGATCAGCTGCCCCTGACGCTCGGCTTCAGTGACGCCCCATTCGAGGAGCCGGCGGGCTGCCGCAGCGTCGCCTTCCTGCGTGAGGATGCTGGCCTCGGCTCGCTTCGCCCACAGCCGGCTCAACGGGCTGACAACCCGCCTGTCACCAGCTTGGGGCTCGTGAGCCGAATCAAACAAGGTGCGCGCGTGTTGCCGATCTCCGACCCGGGCAAGAGACTCAGCGCTGCGCAAGGTTGTCTCTCGGAAGCATCGCGGGCAACCGGTCTGCTCGGCGTCCCTTGCGGCGTTTTCCACCGATTCCTTGACAGCTTCCTGGGAGCCGTGCGGATCGAACCGGGCGAGCATGAGGCCACGCTCGCACCATGCTCGTTGACGGTAATGAGGGCCGTCCTCTGCCGTGGCGGCAGCGGCCAGGCCATCCACCGCTTCTCGCCAGCTGCCTCTGAGAGCACTGATCACATGGGGAAATAGAATCGCGAAGGCCCGGGACGGTCGCAGGTGCGTCAAGCGCTCGTCCAATTGCCGGCACTCAGTCACGATCGCCTCTGCCTCATCGAGTTGCCCCAAGGAGACGAGCACTCCGGCGAATAGCTCCCCCACTTCGAGCATCACATCTGGAAGAACGCCCCGCCGGGCCTTCGACCAAGCCGATTTGATCCGCTCCCGCGCGGCGGAGTTGTCTCCCGCCAGCCGTAGGGCCAAGCCGCTCTGGGCTACGGACCTGGCGTGAATCCCAGGGTCCCGGGCGGCGCTCGCCTCAGCGAGTTCGGTGCACAGATCCAGCAGTTCACCCGGACGGTCGAGCCCAAGCACCGGCTCAACGGCTGAAGTGAGGGCTTCGAGGTATGCCGCGCGGATGGCGTCCCCATCTGCGGGCTCGCGCGCGAGGAGAGAATGCCCTGCGGTGACTGCCGCTCTAGCCGCCGTGTAGCTCGCTTTCGTGTCATGGTCGGCGATTCTGAGCAGACGAGCACGCTGGGCTTGAAGCCGTATCGCCAGAATTTGGTCAGAGCCCGCGAGCGTTTCGGCTCGCTCGAGAAAGGCCCACGCCTCGGACGTACGCTGCAGATTGAGAGCAGCGCTAATGCGGCCAGCGACGCGTCGGCTGCCCCCTCCCCATCCTTGAGCGCCTGGCCCGACCACAGGTCGAGTGCCGTTTCGTGCTCGCCGAGCTCAGCTGCCAGCGTGCCTAGGGAGCGCGAAAGCGAATCCGAGTCGTTCGGCGACGTGAGCGATAGGAGGCGGTTGAAGCCCTGGGTGCCCAGCAAGTGCCGGTGAGGAGCTTGGGCGATCCGCAGCGCAAGGTCTTCGACCGGGAGCATCGCCGCATGGCGATGCTCCAATGCTTCCAGGAGAGTGTGCAGGTCTGCCCCGGCCTGATCCTCGAGCCAGGCAGCACAGGCTTGATGCACGGCCGTGATCGACTCGGCCGGTGCCAGTTGCAACGCGGCCCGACGCAACAAATCGTGGGAGGCCTGCACGGCAGTCCCCGCGTCTCTGATCAGACCAAGCGTCTCGAGCTCACGAACCGCTGTTTCGAGTCGTTGCTCGCCCCAGCGGAGTAGCCCGGCGCCGCCTGGGATGGGGAGCGGGCGCCCGAGAACGGCCAGATACGTGAACAGCGCTCGGTCGTCCCGATCTAGACCCGCGACCCGGGCGGTGACCAGCTGATCCGCCTCACGGTCGGCAGCGTGTCCCCCCGCCAGGGCCTCCAGCCAGAACGGGGATCCCTCCGCCAGCGCACACCATTCGGAGATCTGTGAGTCCGTGGCCTCCGGGGCCAAAGCTCCGGCGAGCGCTCTGGCGTCGCGTGCCGGGAGAGGGCCCAGCTCGGTCACCGCGAACCGGCTCGGGTCGCGGATCGCCTTCGTTAACGACTCGACCAGAACCTTCGATTTGGAGGTGGGCCGGGTTGCGGCCAGCAGGCCGAGGGGCAGCGACGAATCTTCGGCGGCTCGGATCAAATAGTGGATGAGCGCCGCCGAGTTCTCGTCGATCCATTGCATGTCGTCAACGACCACCAGCAGTGGAGTGATTGGAATGAGCTGTTGGTACGCTGCTTCGAACAGACCCACGAGCCCGGCCGCAGCCCGCGGTGACGGTCCGGCCACAGAAGGTGCCGCCCACACGTCCAGCACTCTCAACAGGTTGCGTGCAGACGCCAGCGCCACCCCACGCTCCGGCTCGAAACCCGCGAGTTCGACCCGCCTGCGTCCCGGGAGGCGAGCGGTCGCTTCCGCGAGCAGGCGGCTTTTCCCAATCCCCGGCTCGCCAAGGATGACGGCCACCACGGGACCGCGTGAAGTTGCGAGCCGACCGAAGCCAGCCGCCAGGGTGTTCAGTTCGCCGTCGCGGCCCACAAATCTGGTCGACATGCTCACGACACCAAGGGTCATCTCGCGGATCGTTTGGTCCGGGCGATGCCCGTGCTCGCGCGATTATCAGCTCGTAGATCGCGGTTGTCTACGCTGGAGCCGTCAGGAAGCTGCCAAGGGTTCGAACTTGGCGGTGAAGTGGCGGAGCCAGGGGGCTTGCTCCACGATCCGGTAGCCCCGCATGTCCGTAGCGCCGGCCGCGACGTCGATGATCACCTCGGCGACGTAGTCGATGTGGCTCTGGGTGTAGGTCCGGCGCGGAACCGCCAACCTCACCAATTCCATCGGCGCTGGATCGTCCTGATCTTCCGGTTTGGGTTTGCCGAACATCACCGTGCCGATCTCGACCCCCCGCACCCCGCCGTTGCGGTACAGCTCCACCGCGAGGGCATGGGCCGGGTACTCCCAGGGCGGGATGTGGGGCAGGAGGCGCTTGGCGTCCAGATACACGGCGTGGCCGCCGGAGGGCTGCACGATTGGGACGCCCGCTTCGATCACCTTGTCGGCCAGATACGCAGTGGAGCGGATCCGGTACCGCAGGTAATTCTCGTCGACCACCTCCTCCAACCCCCGGGCGACCGCCTCGAGGTCATAGCCGGCCATTCCGCCATATGTGGGGAATCCCTCGGTGAGGATCAACAAGTTGCGGCACTGGGTGGCGACTTCGGCGTCGTTCAAGGCCAGAAACCCTCCGATGTTGGACAGACCGTCCTTCTTGGCCGACATGGTGCAGCCATCGGCCAGCGCAAACATCTCGCGGGCGATTTCGAACGGTGCCTTGTCGGTATAACCGTCCTCCCGGGTCTTGATGAACCAGGCGTTCTCTGCGAACCGGCAGGCGTCGAGGAACAAGGGGATCGCGAATTCGTCGCAGAGCGCGCGAACTGCACGCAGGTTCGCCATCGAAACGGGCTGACCGCCGCCCGAGTTGTTCGTGACGGTGACCATCACCAGCGGAATGCGCTCCGGTCCGACCAGCTCGATCGTGTCACGCAGCGCGGCGATGTCCATGTTGCCCTTGAAAGGGTGGAGCGACGCCGGGTCGACCCCCTCCGGGATGACCAGGTCACGAGCCTCCGCTCCCTGGTACTCCACGTTGGCCCGGGTTGTGTCGAAGTGCGTGTTGTTCGGCACGACATCTCCGTGGGACACCATCACCGAGAACAGGATCTTCTCGGCCGCCCGGCCCTGGTGGGTGGGGATGATCTCAGCGAAACCGGTCAGGTTGGCCACGACGTCCCGGAACCGGTAATAGGACCGGCTGCCCGCGTAGGACTCGTCACCGAGCATCATCCCGGCCCACTGTTGCGACGACATCGCGCCGGTCCCCGAATCGGTCAGCAGGTCGATGATCACTTCGTCGGAGCGCAGCCCGAACAAGTTGTATCCGGTCCGTTCGAGCGCCGCCTCCCGCACCTCCTGGGAAGGCAGTTCGATCGCCTCCACGCTGTGGATACGAAACGGCTCGATGATGGTGCGGTACGGCACTCCAACCTCCATCGGGATCTCTCGATCAGTGTCGCTCACACGACTCCCTACGAACCTGGTCGAAAGTCCCGAATCCGGCGGGTTGCTTGGCACTTCCCGGCGTGGGCCTCCCACCGGAGGGGAACGGCCTCGTGGCAGTGCCCAACGCTGACGGCTCATTGGTGAACTTCGGGGACGAGGACACCTCAAGATTCTCCGCATTCCTCCAGTTGACGATCAACGGTGCGCCGAGCACCAACAACAAGGTCGGGTTCTCCACCTTTGGACCCAACCCATTGCTGACTGGGTTCCCGACGAATGTCACGACCGTCACCCCCGGGCTCGGCTGTGATAGCGACGGGCCCATCCCAGATGCAGTTGGCTCGGGCGAACTCGTGCTGATCGAACGCAGCGCCTGCTTCTTCTCCGAGAAGGGGCAACGCGGTCGATGCCGGCTCCGCCGGCTACATCGTGTTCAACCGCGCCGCCGGCGGCGAGGGCTTGATCAACATGGCCGCGGGAACCGCAGAGGGAACGGAGATCCCCGAGCTCTTCGTCACGAGGAGCCTCGGACTCGCCATGAAGGCTGCTCTTGACGGCGGCGGGACTGTTACGGCGGACTCCGTCTCCGGCATCGCCGACGGTGAGGGCTTCATGCGGGTGTTCGACGTGACCGACCCGGGCAACATCGTCCAGATCGGCCAGTACTACACCGAGTGCACGCTGCCTCCGCTCAACGCGACGGCTGCAGGTGGCACCCGCGACGCCCACAACGTGGTCGTCGATGGGACGACCACGTTGTGGGCGTGGTACAACGAGGGCATCCGTGTGGTCGACTTCTCCGACGGCGATGCCGGAGATGGCTTCAACGGGTGTACCCCGGTTGAGGTGGCCCACTGGGGTGGCGGGCCTGAGCCCATCGCCGACTTCTGGGGTGTGTACCTGCACCACCATCCGAATGGCAACACCTACATCCTCGGTAGTGACCGGGGATTGGATGCCGAGGCCGGTCTGGTTGGTGGTCTGAAGGTCTTCGCGGCACCAGAGACTTCGGAGACTCCGTAGATCTGAGCCACTGAAATGCGACTGATGGAGGCGGCCCTCAGGCCGCCTCCATCGCGTAAGCGAACACAAATAGCTCGCTCGCAGCCGACCGGAGTCGATACGCGGGTATCTCGTCGCCGGCGGCGCACCTCGGCCCTCGGGTCAGCCGGCTCGGCCATCCGGACTGTTTCGTGTCGAGTGGCCCTATGCGGCCGCATGCGCCACGTAGCACGATTGAGGAGACCCCAACAAGAGTCGACATGTCCATCCAACGGTTTTGGTACCGGCTGCTCAAGCTGCCCCCGCGGCTCACCTACAAGCTCGGGCTGGGGCCCCTCCAGGGTCGGTTTGTGTTGTTGTTGACCACCCGCGGTCGCAAAACGGGCCGCCGTCGGGTCACACCTCTGCAATACGAAGCTGTCGATGGCACCTTCGTGGTTGGGGCAGTCCGCGGAGTAAAGGCCGACTGGTTTCGGAACCTGGTGGCCGATCCACGCGTCGAGGTCGAGGTCGGCCGGCGCCACTTTCACGGCATGGCGGAACCATGTGTCGAGCCGGGGCGGATCGCCGACTTCTTGGAGCTGCGTATCAGCCGGCATCCATTACTCGTACGCGCCATCATGCGCCTCGATGGTCTGCCCTGGAACCCGGACCGATCCCAGCTCGAGGCCTATGTATCCCGCATGGCGATGGTGACGATCACACCGGTGCCCGACGAAGACCGGCCATCCCCTTGCCAGCAGACCGCGCCCGCACCCCTGAGCGAGTCTCGCTAGCCACGGGGCGGCGAAGCGGGGCGCGAATCCGCAGGAGCGGACTCGATCAGCTCTCATGCCTCACCGGGCGGCTTTGCCGGGTTTGACGACCCGGGCGTCACCCCGGCCGGAAACCGTTACCAGGTGGCGCGCCTCCGCCGCCCGGATGAATTCGCCGAAGCTGCGATAACCGAGCCGGCGTTCGGAGAAGTGCTCGTCCCGCTTTCGCATCTGCGTTTTGAGCCCGCTGAGCGGGATCTCCCCGGCCGCTTTCACCACCTCGACCAGCAGCTCATCGGCCTGCTTGGCCGCCGCCGCGCCAGACAGGGACACCTCGGGGTCACTGCGGCCGTCCAGGGTGACCAGGCCGTCGGATGCGAGGCTCGCCAGCAGGGCGCCAAAACCGCGAAACCCGAGATCCGCTTCTGAGAAGGTCGGGTCTTTGCGCAACACGGCTCGTTTCAAAGCCGAGGAGCGGACTGTCCCGGACGACGACGACAACCCTGCGAGTGTGCTGAGGACGAGGTTGATCCCGGCGTCTTCGGGCGTGTCGGTGTCGGCATCTGCGTCTGTCGCGTCGCCAACCAGATTGTCGTAGAACATGAACTCGTCACAGGCGGGTGGCAGCAGGTTCGACGTGGAGGCCCGCACCCCAACCCCGATCACCTGCCGATCGAGCTCCCGCAGCTTCTGGACGAGCGGCGTGAGGTCGCTGTCACCGGTGCAGATCACGAACGTCGAGATGTAGGCACGTTCGAGCGCGAGTTCGATGGCGTCAATCGCCAGTTTGATGTCCGCCGCGTTCTTGCGACTTGTGCCCATCCTCTGCGGGATGTCGACCAGCTCCACCTGATGTCGGGTCAGCATGCGCCGGTCTTCGACAAAAGCCGACCAATCGGCGTATGCCTTTCGCGCTATGACCCGGCCGCGTTCGGCCAGGGCATCGGCCACCACCCCGAAATCGAACCGCGTCCCCAGGCTGTCGCGAGTGCCGATCGCGAGGTTCTCGTAGTCCAGGTAGACCGCCAAACGCGGCTCGATCGAATCAGTCGTCACGCCCACACCCTAAACGCCGCGACCCAGTTGCGAGTGCCACCCCGCGCGATCGCCGACTTCAGCCGCCGGCGCTTTCGGACGACGCTCAGGGGTCGCAGACGGTCACGTGACAGCCCGGTAGTCTCGGTTCATGAGGGCTGAGGCTCCTTCCGGGCCGCCCGCGGCGGCCCGGCTCACGCTCATCGGGGTGGCGCTGGCGTCGGCCGCGGTGTTGGTGCTCGAAGTCGTGCTCACCCGCGTCTTCGCAGTCACCCAGTTCTATCATTTCGCCTTTCTCACGGTCAGCCTGGCATTGCTTGGGTTCGGAGCCAGCGGCTCGGCCCTGGCCGTGTTCCCGGCGCTGGGTCGGGGCGGACCCCGCCGGTGGGCGGCATTGGCCGCCGGGCAATCGGGGGCGACGGTGGGCGCATATCTCATCGTGAACACAATCCCGTTCGACTCCTTCAGCATCGCCTGGGACAGACGGCAAATCCTGTACCTCGTCGTCTACTACCTCGCCCTCGCCATCCCTTTCTTCTTCGGGGGTGCACTGATCGGGACGTTGCTGGCGGGATGGGACCAGCCGGTCGAGCTCTCTTCCCGGACGGTCTACGGCGCCAGCCTGGCCGGGTCGGGTGTTGGGGCCTTGGTCGCGGTCGGGGCCGTAGCGCCGCTGGGTGGTGAAGGTGTTGTTCTGCTGGCAGCCGCGCTCGCCATGGCGGCCGCCGTCGTTCTGCGAGCGATCGACGCCGGCGGGCGGCGCCCGGCGCTGGCCGGCTTCGGGAGCGCGCTGGTCTTCCTGGTGCTGCTGGCCGCCCTGTCTCCCAGCGTGTTCGATATGCGCCTCTCGCCCTATAAGGGCTTGGAAGCTGCGCTTCGTTTCCCAGATTCCGAGCTGGTCGCCACCGAGTGGAGCGCGGCGGCGCGGGTTGACCTGGTGCACAGCGACGCGATCCGATCGCTGCCGGGCCTCAGCTTCACGTATACCGGCGCACCGGCCGCCCAGGACGGACTCACGTTCGACGGCGATGATCTGTCCCCGGTGCCGCGTCTGGCACCCGCCGAGGCGGATTTCGTCCCGTACCTGCTGAACTCGCTGCCGTTCAGCCTGCGGCCGGGCGGCGATGCGCTAGTACTCGGCCCCCGCGGCGGGCTCGACGTCTTGGTGGCGCTCGCCTCGGGCGCGTCGACGGTGACTGCAGTGGAGCCGAACGGCCCCGTGCTCGATTTGACCCGGTTGAGCGCTTCCAGTCCCTACGACCATCCGGGGGTCAGGGTCGTCGTCGACGACCCGCGAGCCTACATCGAGGCGGCCGGCGAGCGCTTTGACGTGATCGCGTTGGCTCTGACGCAGCCCTACCGCCCCGTTGCATCCGGGGCATACAGTCTCGGTGAGGACTACTCGTTGACGGTCGAAGCATTCGACGGCTACCTCGAGCTGCTCCGTCCCGGCGGGATTCTGACTGCGATGCGCTG
>JBFGLM010000100.1:0-8945 GCA_041576165.1 Acidimicrobiia bacterium | reverse complement strand
GTTCCAAAAGGATCGCGACGCACTCGTCTTCGGAGGCTGGGAAGAGCCTGAGGTGGACGTGTATGCCAGGCCCATCGGCTGGAATGTGCTTCCGCTGGCGGGCGATATGGCCGAGGACGGGCATACTGTCGAGGAATGGAAGCTCGTCCACGAGTCGCGCAAGATTCTCGGTCTTCCCGACCTGGCGGTAGAGCCGGCGTGCGTGAGAGTTCCGGTGATGGTCGGTCATGGCATCGCTGCCAGCTGTTACTTCGACCGTCCCATGGAGGTTGATGAGGCGTCCGAGTTGATCCGATCGGCGAAAGGCGTCCTGTTGTGGGAAGACAAGGTCGCCACCCCGCTCGATTCGGCCGGGATCGATGACGTACTCGTGAGCCGCGTCCGCCCCACCCTGGCCGAGCCGGGAGGCATCAGTTTGTGGGCTGTCGGGGACAATCTCCGCAAAGGTGCGGCTCTCAACACGATCGAGATCGCCGAGCTCCTCACTTCGGGGTGATCCTGCGTGGTGACAGGTTGACGTAGAGCGTTCGTCAGAGATAGGCTGAGCAGGCCGTCGACGGGCGGCACGATGAAGTCATATTTGGCGGGAGACTTACATGGCGCCGCGGTTGGAACAGAGGCCGTCGTGAGACGGTTCCTCGCGTTTTTCGTAGTGATCGCGCTCGTCGCGGCCGTGCTGACTTCCCTGTGGATCATCGATCCATTGGCGTTTACGGCTGGTCTCGGTGCGATAGCCGTGTTTGGTCTGTCATTACTGATTCCCGCCGCCCGTCGGCGGACAAGAAACGCCGTAACTCAGGTGGGACTGTTCGCCTCGAGCCGCGACGGCCACACACTTTGTGGCTACCCCATCTTGTACACCAACCTCGGGAACGCCGCCAACCTGACGCCTGAGCGGCTTTCCCGGGTGTTCACCGACGCCGGCTGGAGGCCGGAGAACCTGCATGTGGTGCTGTGGATTATCCACAGGAGCGCTGAGCACACGTGGGCGCTGGTGCGTCAAGAACACGGGCTGGATTCGCGATGGACGGCCACGGTGGATGGCCCCCTGGCGGATGAGGATCATACGTTGGAGGGGATGCTCGATCCCTTCGCAGGTGCTTCACGCCTGGCGAAGACTCAGATCGACCTGCCGATCTCTAACGTGCACTTCCTCAGTTGGGGCATAGAACGAGATACGAGCCGGGCGGTTCTGGTGGGATGGGCAGAAACGGATGTTCCCCCGCACGATTTGCTCGTGCATCGGTACACCGAACCGGCCTGGTCTTCCCACCTGGCCGACCTCAGGCCTGAGAAGGCCGCGCGGGCGATTGGGTGGGCAGGCTCGGCCCAGTGGCGCGCCGGAGCCCTGTATGGTCTGGCACGAATGGTGGAGGAGGCTGGTGGCCTGCGCCGCCTGGAGCGGGATCTGAATCCCAGGTGGTCGAATACCATCGGCCACGTTCGCTAGCTGTCGGACCAGTCGTCTACTTTTTAGGTCCCGGCCCTCGACTGATGATCAGCGCGAGCAGCCCGGTGAAGGCCGCCATCGGCGCCATCCACCAGTTGCCGGCCACGTACGAGATTGCCAGTCCCAGCAAGCAAAGGGCGGCGACCAGAACCTGGCCGGTATGCGCTTCCGGGCGGCTGCGTAGGAGCCAACCGTTGCCGATGATCACGGCGCACCCCACCAGAACGACGAGCAGCGCCCAGCGAACCGGAAAGGACGTCGCCGGCCGCTCGATCGTCACATAGGCCAGGAGCGGAAACACCACGATGGTCAAGGCCGCGATGGCAAACAACGGGTTTCGGCGCTCCATCGGAGGCAGGCTAGGGATCGGTGTCGACGCCTGCGTGCGGGAACGGCAACGCGCTACGCCGGCCGGGGACAGGAGACCACGCCCGCTATGTCGACGTGACGTCATGTACAGCATCGCGTCCTGGCGGCGCAACATCGCGTCCAGACAACGCACCCATGAGGAGGGCAGCCAACACATGGTCCGGGGTTCCGGCGAGGGCATCTCTCTTGGTCGGGACGGCGGGAACGCTTCGCGTTCCTTGGGAGTTGCTGCGCAACTCCAGGGGACGGCAACTCCTGGATTTGGGTCGTTCGCTTCGCTCACGGCGCCCGCTGCGCGGTCGCTCGGGTTCAAATCCCGTATTGATCTGAGTTGGGCCGCGCTGGAACTGTGATCTGTTCGTAAGGAGTTCGTGGTCGGGACGGCGGGAACGCTTCGCGTTCCTTGGGAGTTGCTGCGCAACTCCTGGATTTGGGGGCGTCCGCTGCGCGTCCGCCTCAAATCCCGCCGGAAGGAGCGGTCATTTTCGTGGAACGTGGAGTTGTCCTACAGCATTGATTGGTCGGGACGGCGGGATTTGAACCCGCGACCTCAGCGTCCCGAACGCTGCGCGCTACCAACCTGCGCCACGTCCCGTCGTGGCTCCCCGCGGAGCGGGATCAGGAGCTTAGCGACGAGCGATGGCCTTGGATATGGCTTCGCGTAGGTCGGCAGCGCTGAACGGCTTTTGGACCCACGCGTCCGCCGCCGAGCGCTTGGCCAAGAAGGCGTCGGCCGCTCGATCGAGAAGCAGCACGACCGGAACCTCGGGAGCGCCGTCGAGAGCGTGCGCCTCCCGCAGGCTGCGGGCCAGCGCCATGCCGCCTTTGGAACCGACCTGCATGTCGATGATGGCCACATCCGGCTGTTGGTGCTTGACCGCCTCGGTCAGCTCAGCGGGCTCGGTGATGTACGCGAGCTCGGTATCAGGATCGGTGAGTGACGCAACCACGTCGTTGTAGACCCAGGCCTCATCGGCCACCAGCAGCACGTTGGTCATGATTGCGAACGTTACTACCACCCCGGAAGCGGCAAATCCACGGAACCGGAATGTCCGACGGCACATAGGATTGCAGCCGTATGAGACGGATTCTGACGGTGCTGGTGGCGGTCGTGTGCTTGCTCGCGGTATCCGCCTCTCCTCCCGCCCGCGCCAAAGAAGGGTCTATCGATGTGATCCGCATCGAGCGCTACCTCGACGACCGAACGGCCGATTTCGTCGAGCGAACCCTGGTCGAGATCGCGGACGACAGCCGGCTCGCCATTGTCCAATTCGACGCCAATGCGGTCTTGGGAGACGGCGGTCGGCTCGCTGAGGTCTTCGCCAACCCACCGGTGCCCGTGGTCACCTGGGTTGCCCCCGATGCCCGCACTCCTACCAAAGAGATGCGCGCAGTCATCGAGTCGGCCCAGCTCGTCTACGGACCGCCTCCTCTGGCTGCAGATGCCGAGGCCCCCGCTCTGCGCGGGGTCTTGCTGCTTGCCCACGAGCAGAGCATGAGCCTTTCTGACGGCTCGATCGTCATGATCGATGTCGTGGCGCCTTCCATCGAACTACCCGATCTGCTGCTTCCCGCCACCGAGGTGGTGTTTCACGATCCCCCGCTCCTCGATCGGCTCCTGCGACTGGCGCTCAGCCCGTCTGCGGCGTTGTTTCTACTCGTGGCCGGGCTGGCGGTAGCGGCGTTCGAGTTCTATGCGGCCGGGGTGGGAGTGGCGGCAGCAGTCGCAGTCGTGTGTCTCTTCTTGAGCGGCTACGGGTTTTCGGTGCTTCCCGCCCGTTGGTGGGCGGTCGCCCTCGTTGTCGCCGGAACCCTCTCGCTCTTCATCGATTTCCAGCGACTTCGGCCGTCGTGGAGAAGCGTGGTCGGCACGGTGGCTTTCGTCAGCGGCGGGCTATTACTCATCGAAGAGAAGCCGGGCCTCGAGATGCCCTGGTGGGGAATCGCGCTGTCGCTGCTTGCGTTGATTGCCTGGGTGGTGTTTGCGATGACGACGGTGGTACGAGCGCGCTTTTCGACGCCGACCATCGGGCGAGAACACCTGGTCGGGCGCAATGCGATCGCTGTCACCGAATTCGATCCGAATGGTGAGGTTCAGATCGATGGAGCCCGTTGGCGCGCCACCAGCGCCCGGGCTGCCAGTCTTCGTCCGGGCGACGAGGTGCTCATCACGCGTGTCGTCGGCGTGGTGCTGGAGGTGGATCCCGCTGATGAATCCGTCGACTGAGCCGGTTTACACATCGAGCCCGAACACCTCCTCGGTTGGTTCGCCGATGGCTCGTTTCCCGGCAGTTCCTTCGATCATCGCCGAATACGTCACCACCCAGCTGAGAAGGTAAATCCAGGCGAGCAGCGCGAACACCACCCCCAGGGACCCGTACAGGCTCGAGAACCCGTCCAACATCCGGGGCAGGATCGCGGCGCCGATGAACGCCAGGATCTCGAATCCGAGCGCCCCGAACGCCGCTCCCACCAGGGTGGCTTGCCAATGGATGGGCCGATTGGGTAACACTCTGGATGTCCAGACGAACAGCCCGAACGCCGTGAGGGTGCCGAGTATCGATGCCAGCCAGGGAGTTCTGATGAAGAAGCCGGTGAGAAATACCGAGCCGATGAAGAGGATCCCGGCCCCGATCAACCATCCGAGGCCGATGATCCGTCCCAGAAACCCACGACTGGGGACGCCCCACGCGGCGTTGTAGAGATAGGCGACCGCTCCGGCCATGCTCATGCCGGTCCAGAGCATCCCCACGAAACCGATGATGGAGGCCGCCAGTGCGCTGGCCTGGCTCTGCTGGAGCAGACCGGTGACGAGGCCCGTGGTGTCGGGTCCGAGCCCGAGCGTTTCGATGATCGCATCCACCACCCCCGGATCATCGGCGAAGAGCCATCCGGTCACGGCGGTGGCGACCAGCAATATCGGAAACAGTGCGAGGAACGCGAGGAACGCAAGCCCGGCGGCCAGGTAGCGGCCTCCCCGGCGAGTGAAGCGCCGCTGGACGTCGCGCAGAAACCGCATCCGGGCGATGATATGGCCCGTCTGCCGTTTGAACCGTATTTGTGCGAAAAATGGCGCAATTTCATCTTGAGTCGCCATGGGGCCGGTGGTAGGTTGGCGGCGCTGACACAAGAGGGAGAGACCGGGGTGCTGCAAGCGTCCGATCGTCAATGGCAAGAGGATGCGTTGTGCACCGGAGGCCAGGCGAGCCTGTTCTTTCCACCTTCTTCTGCCGAGCGCAAGGACGAGCGTGAGCGTCGCGAAACTCGGGCCAAAGCGATCTGTGCGGTCTGTCCGGTGATCGAGGAGTGTCGCGATTACGCCCTCACGATTCGCGAGCCATATGGCATCTGGGGTGGCTATACCGAGAGCGAACGGCGTAGGGCGGCGGCGGCGCTACGCCGGGCTCAGCACTAGCGCCCCCCGGCCTCTACGCTGGACTCATGACCCATCGTCTTCCGTCGGTTGACGCTCTGTCTCGCCAACTCGATGCGTCCCTTCCCCACCTGCTCCGGGTCGAAGTGGCCCGCGCTGCCATCGACCAAGCCCGCCAGGACGGATCCGACCCCGAGGCGAACGCGGCCGAAACCGCCCGCTCGTGGACCCTTCGTCGTCCCCATCGGGTCATCAACGCCACCGGTGTGTTGCTGCATACCAATTTGGGGCGGGCACCTCTCCACCCCGAGGCCGCCGATGCCGTCGCTCACGTGGGAGCCGGGTACAGCAACGCCGAGATGAAACTGGCTGACGGGACCCGCGGCGACCGGGCCGGCTATGTCCACGAGCTGTTGGCTCGGCTGACAGGTGCCGAGGCGGCGATGGTCGTCAACAACAATGCCGCCGGGCTCTACTTGACGCTGTCGGCGCTATATCAGGGCCGAGAAGTTCCCGTTTCACGAGGAGAGCTGATCGAGATCGGCGGCTCGTACCGGCTGCCCGAGCTGATGGCGGCGACCGGGACCGTGATGGTCGAGGTTGGAACCACCAACAAAACCCATCTGCGGGACTACGACGCAGCCATCGACGCCGATACCGCGGCGGTGCTGAAAGTACACCCATCGAACTATCGGACCACTGGGTTCGTGGCCGAGGTCGGGTACGAAGAATTGGCTCAGCTCGCTCACCGGCGGGGCGTTCAGCTGATCGCCGATGTCGGCAGCGGCCTGCTCGACGAAGCTGCGCCCTGGATCCCGGGAGGGCCGCCGGGCTGGCTGAAACACGAGCCGGGCGTCCGCCAGGTCGTGGCGGCCGGCGCCGATCTCGTGTTGTTCTCCGGTGACAAGTTGCTCGGTGGACCTCAGGCCGGGGTCATCGTGGGCTCGACCCGGCTCATTTCTCGGCTTCGCAGCCATCCGGCCGCCCGGGCCATGCGGTGTTCGAGCGGCGTGCTGGCCGGCTTGGCGGCCACCCTCGATCTCTATGCCGACGGCCGGGGCGAGGAAATTCCCATTTGGGACATGGCAACCCAACCCGAAGAGGAGCTGGCAGCTCGGTCCGCCCGGGTCGCAGGCAGCTCGGGCGAAGTTGTGACCGCATCGTCGCTCGCCGGCGGCGGGACGCTGCCGGGGTTGGAGATCGTCGGGCCGGTCATCCGCATCCCGGGCCCGGCGACGGATCGACGCTGGCGGGCACTGCTCGACCAGGATCCGCCCATCGTCTCTCGACGGTCCGAGGGAGACCTGTTCGTCGATCTGCGGTCCGTGGACCGGCGCGATGATGAGGTCATCGCCAAGGCGCTGGCCGCCTTCTCCAGCTGACGCCCGATGCCAGTCATCGGCACCGCCGGACACGTCGATCACGGCAAGTCGACCCTCGTCCAGGCCCTCACCGGTCGCGACCCGGACCGGTGGGAAGAAGAAAAGCGCCGGGGACTGACGATCGATCTCGGCTTTGCCTGGACGACGCTGCCCGGCGGCGTTGAGGTCGGGTTCGTCGACGTTCCCGGTCACGAGAAGTTTCTGAAGAACATGCTCGCCGGAATCGAGTCGATCGACGTCGGCCTCCTCGTGGTGGCGGCCGACGAGGGCTGGATGCCGCAGACGGAAGAGCACTTGGCGGTACTCGATGCGGTCGGGATCCAGCACATTGTGGTTGTCGTGTCCCGGATCGATCTGGTCGACGAAGAGACCGCCGAACTCGCACGACTGGAGATCGAGGATCAGGCAGCGGGCACCGTAGCCGAAGGTGCTCCGGTCGTCATGGCGTCGGCCGTGTCCGGGGAGGGTCTCGACGAGCTGCGCGCTGAGCTCGCCAGCGCGGTCGAGGCTGCGGGCGTGATCGATATCGGCCGCCCGCGGCTGTGGATAGACCGGGTGTTTCCGGTGAGCGGCGCCGGAACGGTAGTCACCGGGACGTTGACCGGAGGATCGATCTCGGTCGACGACCGTTTGTGGCTCTGGCCCCTGGACCGAGAGGTGCGGGTGAGGGGGTTGCACAGCCACGACACGCCGCGCTCGGTCGTGGTTCCCGGCACCCGGACGGCAGTCAACCTGGCGGGCATCGACCACCGGGAAGTGAGCCGCGGTGCAATGCTGGGTGTTCGGTCCGACTGGTCTCCCGGCCGCCGGTGGCTGGTCGAGCTGCAGACGGTTCGCACCCTCGAGGAACCCCTCACGGCGCGAGGTGCGTTCTCTGTTCACCTGGGGGCCGGGGCCTGGCCGGTCCGCTTGCGTCCCCTGGAGGGGGCGATCGGTGAGCGCGGCCTCGCCCTCATCTCGCTCAGCGAAGGTGTGGCCGCTTCGTCCGGGGATCGTTTCGTCGTCTTCGACGCCGGCCGCCGCATGGTGGTGGCGGGGGGAACGGTGCTCGATCCGGCTCCCGCCCGACGCCCCGACACCTCGATTGCTGATCGTCCGCTGGGCACGCCGGATGAGCGGGCTGAGGCGTTGCTCGATACACGCGGAGCCGATCGACTCGAGACGATCCGGGCCCATTCGGGGGGAGGAGAGGTGGTCGGGGCCATCGGGGCCGGGGCGATGGTGATGTCTCCCGATTGGTCGGCCAAGCTCGAGACGGAGGCGGTGACGATGGCAAGGGCATATCAGGCTCAGAACCCGCTCCGGTCGGGCATACCCAAGGCGCAACTGGCCAGCCAGCTCGGGGTCGATGCGCCGGTGCTCGAGGCGCTCGTGGGGTGGAGTGAGCGGCTTGTGGAAGACCAGGCTGCGGTCGCCACCTCCGATTTCAGCGGCTCGTTGGGCGCAGCCGACGAGGAGGCGTGGGGGCAGGCACGGCGCCGGCTGCAGGCCGATCATTTTGCTCCAACCCCCGTCCGGGATCTGGGCCTCGGATCCGAACTGGTACATGCCCTGGTTCGGCGCGGCGACCTGGTGGAGTTGGCTGACGGCTTGATGTATCTACCCGCGACTCTGGACGCCCTGGTCATCCGCGTCCAGTCGTTGAGGGCGCCGTTCACCGTTTCCGAGTTCCGCGACGAGTTGGGAGTGACCCGGCGCCATGCGGTCCCCATGCTCGAGTGGCTCGACCAGCAGCGGGTCACCCGGCGGCAGGGCGACAGGCGCGTTGTCATACAATCGGGGCCATGAAGCTCGATATCGTCCTGGCGAACAACCCCTCTGCCTACACGGCTGCCGGTACCAACACCTACGTTCTCGACTTCGCGGGAGAGGTGGCCGTGATCGACCCTGGCCCCACCATGCCGGATCACATGGACAAGGTGGTGTCCGAGGTGGGCGGTCGCCGGGCCAAGGCGGTGGTCGTCACCCACCATCACCCGGATCACGCTCCTGCCGCCGAACCGGTGGGGGAGCGCCTCGACGCCCCGGTGTTCGCCATGGATCCCCAGCCTGCTTATGCCCGTAAGACCGTGGTCGCCGATGGGCGCGACATCCAGGTCGGAAGCGAGCTCCTGCGAGTAGTCCACACACCGGGGCACACCCCCGATTCGATCTCGATTGTCTGGGGGGACACCGCCTTCATCGGGGATGTGCTGATGGGCGAGTCGACGGTCATCATCGAAGACCTGACCGCCTACCTCGACTCGCTGGAGGCCTTGGTCGCACTCGATCTGGATGTCATGTATCCGGGACACGGGCCCCCGATCACGGAGCCCTCAACCCGACTACGCGAAGTGATCGCCCACCGCCTGAGCCGCAACGATCAGATCGT
>JBFGLM010000099.1:0-9321 GCA_041576165.1 Acidimicrobiia bacterium | reverse complement strand
TGCTGAGTGGCCTCGATGCCGCCTCCACCGGGCATCGTTATGTCGAGAAGCACCAGATCGGGTGAAAGCTCTTCAACGAGGTTGACAGCTTCCTGTCCGGTGCTCGCCTCGCCCACCACGTCGATGTCGTCCTCGACCGAAAGCGTGTGGATGACACCTTCTCGAAAGAGCGGGTGATCGTCGGCGACGAGGATACGGCTCTCTTCAGACATCAGATCGTACGGGGCTCAAAGGGATGCGGGCGACGACGGCTGCTCCCTGACCTGGTGCCGAGCGCACGTCGAATGTTCCACCAATCATCTCCACCCTTTCTCGCATTCCGGCGATGCCGAGGTGTGCCTCGTCCGATTGCCGAGAGGCATCAAAGCCCGCCCCGTCGTCGCGGACGGCGATGACGACGTCTTCGGGCTCGCAATGCACGCTCACGTGTACCTGGTTGACCCCGGCGTGCTTGTAGCTGTTGGCGAGCGACTCCTGGACGATGCGGTAGACGGTGATTCCGGTAGCAACCGACGCAACGGTTTCCTCTCCCATGCAATCCAATACGACATCCTGTCCGTAGATCCGCTCGTAATCGCCCACGGCCCTCCTGGCCGCCTCGCACGGGCCCATTTCGCTGGAAATGGGGGAGCGGAGACCCTGGGCTATGGCCCGCATGTCATCGAGGGCCGAGGCCAGCGCCCTACGGAGCGTCTCGATCTCCTCCTGTGCGCCGTTCTCGGGAGCGGTCACGGACTCAGCAATGTGATCCATCCTCATTAGGGCGAAGGCGACTTCCTGAGCTGGGCCGTCGTGGATGTCCGCCGATACCCGGCGCAGATACTGCTCATTGAGCGCGGTGGTTCTTGAGGCGGCGCTCTGGATGCGATGTTGGAGCTTCGTGTTCTCGCGCAGCGTGGCTTCCAGGTCCTCCACCTTCGTCTTGAGCTCCGAGCTTTGCGACCGAATGGTGTTCGTAGCACGGCGGACCATGTCTGCAAGCGCAAGGTACATGATGATGGTGGCTGCTCCCACAATCAGCCACCCGCTGACCTGCGCTTGTCGGATTTCGCTCTCCA
This sequence comes from Acidimicrobiia bacterium, assembly GCA_041576165.1. Lineage (GTDB taxonomy): Bacteria > Actinomycetota > Acidimicrobiia > Spongiisociales > Spongiisociaceae > JBFGLM01. The sequence continues at coordinate 8,263 of JBFGLM010000099.1, read as the reverse complement.
GAGCATCGGGAAGCTGATAGAACTCCGACACCGCAACGATCCGATCCGAGCCCTCAAGCCGCACCGGCGCATAGGTTTCGATCAGTGAATCCCAGCGCGTTCTCTCGTAGACGTTCTCCGGCTCCTCCAGCGTCGAAACCTTGGACACCACCTCACCATCGAAGGCCCTCGTGAGATCGTCTGCCATCTCGAACGTTCTACCGATCAGGTCGGAGCGGGGGCTGTAGAGAATCTCCCCGCGCCGATCCCAGATCTTGAACGCAACGATCTCGTTGCCGAACGAGGTTTCGCTGAGGAGAGCATCCAACCGCTCCCTGCCCTGGATCGGGATCTCCCCAAGATCAGCAAAATCCTGGATCACCGGCGCAATGAAACTGTCGACGTAGAGCGCGGTAACACCTGCGGTACGGCTGACGACGGCTTCTCGAATCGCCCGGTGGATCCACAGGCCGATCGCCAGCATCCCAGCCACGAGGACAACCAGGCTCAGTAACAGGAATTGGGTCGAGAAACTGGGTCGGTTGTCTGAATAGGCCAAGTGGATCCCCAGACCTGCGACCCGAGTCTATCTGAGGTAACAGTCAGACCAAGGTCGGAAACCGGCGCTACCCATGGTGGATTGATAGGTCTACCCCGGCCCCTACCGGACGCTGGCCGTAGTTCATACCGTGACTACACCACCGCAAAGTTGCGGGGTACGTAAGCTAAGGAGGGCAAGATGTTCCAAGCGAGGATCATTGGGCTGGTTGGGGTCCTGGTTCTGGCCCTCGGAGCGTGCTCGGCCGGTTCGTCCACCGAGGCCAGCGCCGTCACATTCGACCTGGAATTGGTGGAGATCAAAGGTTCAACCGACGGTATCTCCGCACCGGACGTAGATCCGAAGAGCCTCTCAGCCGGATACGGCTTCACACCACCGGGCGAGTTTGAGGCGGAGAACCCGAGCAAGTGGCAGGTAGCAACGTATATGTTCTCGCCGGGAGCAATGACGGTGATCCAAGGTGACGAGGTCACGCTGAGGATGTTCGGCGTGAACGGGGACGAACACGTGGCAAGTCTTCGGGCGCCGGACGGGTCAACCGTCGAATCGTTCACGGTCAATCGAGGGCGAGAAGTGACGGTCAGCTTCACTGCCGAACAGGCCGGTCACTACAAACTCGTGTGTGACAACCACAGCCCGACAATGACCGCCGACATCCTCTCAATAGCGGGATGATGTCACAGCCGGCGCAGAGGGTCGCGGCCCGCCGCGACCCTCCTTGCTAGGCGAGCGGGTCCATGGCTGGCCGAACGCGCTCAGGAGGTATTCCCGCCTCATCTGCTCCCTCCGACGCTGGCGCGGGGTTCGTGGTGAAGCCACCCTTTCTGTGTGACACCGTGTCGCAAGTTGTCGCGGTCGATATCTCCATGACTGGGCGGTTGCCAGAACGCTCGACGGGTTTCGTTGTCCTCTGTTTTGGCGGCCACCCCGCACCGGAGTGCTTGCTGGATGTTGCCGGGCGGGGTAGGGACCACGAGGTTGTCGCAGTGATCGATCCGACGCTCGCCTCCCACTGGCGATTCGTCAACAGGTTGCGGCTTGCGATCAGGACCGACAAGCATCTGCGAATCCTCCGGGTCGAAAAGGATGCCGGTAGACGGCCCGGATGGATCTGCGGCTAGGTCGAGGCGACCCGGCGGCGCTTCTCGGCGGCGAGAGATGCAACGAGTCCTGGCGCTCCATCCTGTGGCACCAGCCGCCTCCGATCGCCCGATCTCGCTGGAACCGGTGAAGTCGTTGCGACATACCCAACACGCAGATTGCCCCATAGCGCGCCGTCTGTCATCAGGGCGCCGGGATGGCGTTCAGCGTGCGTGCTGATACGAGCGTGCCCCCGGAACCGCACCTCGCGGCTGGCCGCCAACACCGAGTTGCGCGCGGTGGTCCAAGCCAAACTCGAGTTGGAGTGGGGCCCCGAACAGATCAGCGGGTGGCTCCGCAGCACGTCCCCTGACCGGCTGGCTTGGCACGTGTGCCATGAGCCATGTACCGAGCGCTCTATCACGGCGGCCAGGGCGGTTTGAAGCCGCCAGCTCACCAAGAGGCTCCGCACGGGGCGGCCGCTACGCAAGCGCCTTCGGCGTCCCGGCCAGCGCCGGCCCCGCTTCGCGACCCCCAGGGGCTCTGATCTATGAGCGGCCGAGTGTTGACTGTGAGTTACGCCTTTAACCACCGCAGGGCTGGGATAGGAGTGTGGAAGCAATCCCGAAAGGTGGATGTGTCATGGCGGCACTCAAACACGAGGCTCCCGGACAAAGGGGCGTTGTCACTCGCCGTCCGTTGCTGGTCATTCTCATCGCCGTACTAGTCCTGGCAGCGCTGGCCGCCTGAGTCGAGTTGGTTGGCGAGGCGACACAGGTCGACGACCGGGCCGTCGCCGCCGAGCTTGCCGACGCCTGGTTCGCGGGCGCCACCACCAACGATGGCGAAGCCGTGGTCGCGCTGTTCAGCCCAGACGGCAAGACCTCATCGTCGTGCGAGCAGCACATCGATCGGTGTGGCGCGGGCTGACCGCCCTCTACGTCATGAGCGACCCTGGCCGTCCGTTGAAGGGCTCCCCGGTACGTCGGAGCGAACGCTACCGTACGCCGTCCCATGCAGGAGGAGACGCGTGCCCGAATTCACCATCACTCGCGAAATCGAGGCCCCGGTCGAAACCGTATGGGAAGTACTCGACGATTTCGGAGACATTCAACGCTGGAGTCCCGGCGTGACGAAGTCCGAGCTGACCTCCGAGGGGCCTGTCAGCGAAGGATCTACCCGGCATTGCGACTTCGCTCCCTTCGGTAGCGTCAACGAAAAGATTGATCGCTACGAGCCGAATCAGCGCATGACCGTAAATCTCTACGAGACATTCAAGTTGCCGATCTCATCGGCTACGGCCGATTTCAACATCGCTGCGCACGACGGAGGCACGGTATTGACGTTGAACTACAGCTATACACCCAACCTGTTGGGGCGGCTGATGAGCGCCTACACCAATAAGCAGATGCGAAAAGGAATCGGTGGGTTGGCAAAAGGCCTCGAGCGGGAGAGCGAGCGTATCGCCGCCAGCCGCTGAGCCTGTAGAGGCTCCGCAGCCTCGGGACTTCTGACGACGAGTCTGCGGGCAGGTGAGACCGGCTCGGATGCGCGGCAACAAGTGCCTCAAACGAGCGTGCCTGACGGCATCAGTGAACCAGCTGCGCTGACAGTGCCCGGCAAAGACCAGCTCGTCAACAACCCGACAGCCGGGATCTGGTCCCGGGTTCACGATCTGGCCCCGTTCGACCGTGCCCCCGACGAGGGCGGACCACAACAATCCCGGGTGAGGCGGGCACTTCGCTGGGTGAGCGACCGGCGCCTCAGTGCGGTGTCGTCTCATGCTGGGCTGGTCATTCGCCGGGGCGACGGACAGTCAATCGGTCTCGGGTGTCTGGATCGAATATTGTCTCTATAGTGACTTTGGATGGGACCGACTTGGGGAGGGGATATGCGGCGAGCACGGGTATGGATCATCTTCTTGGTCACGGCGCTGGCCGCCACAGCCCTAGTCCCGGCGGCCGTCGGGGCCGACACCGGCCCGCCCCCCGAGGTTCGTTTCGCTACCTTCAACGCTTCCATGAACCGCTTCTCGGCCGGCGCGCTCGGCGCCGAGCTGGCCGTACCCGGGAGCCCGCAGCCCGATGCGGTGGCTGAGATCATCCAGCGGGTCCGACCCGACGTGCTGCTGATCAACGAGTTCGACTTCGACCCCCAGGCTCTGGTCGACTTCCAGGCCAACTACCTCTCGGCGGCCCACGGCGATGCTGAGCCGATCGAGTATCCGTACTCGTTCATCGCCCCGTCGAACACCGGCGTGTTCTCCGGCTTCGACTACGACAACAGCGGCGCGGCCGGCGACTTCGTCCCCGGCGACTCGTACGGCTTCGGCTTCTTCCCCGGCCAGTTCGGCATGGCCGTGTTGTCGATGTACCCCATCGACCTCGACTCCGTCCGGACGTTCCAGCTCTTCCGGTGGAAGGACATGCCGGGAGCGCTCCTGCCCGACGACCCGGCGACCCCCGAGCCGGGCGACTGGTACAGCCCCGGGCCCGAGCTCGACTCGTTCCGGCTGTCGTCAAAGAGCCACTGGGACCTACCGATCGACGTTGACGGTCGGACCGTCCACCTCCTGGTCAGTCACCCGACCCCGCCGGTGTTCGACGATCCGCCCTTCTTCCCGGCCGGCGTCGACTTCAACGGCCGCCGTAACCACGACGAGATCCGGTTCTGGGCCGACTACGTCCACCCCGGCCGCAGCGGCTACATCTACGACGACGACGGCGTCTTCGGCGGCCTGGCCGGCGACGACCGGTTTGTCATCGCCGGTGACCAGAACTCCGACCCCCTCGACGGCGACAGCATCCCGGGATCGATCCAGCAGCTGCTCGACCACCCCAAGATCAGCGACAAGAACACCCCGTCGAGCGCCGGCGGGCCCGAGCAGGCCGCCCTCCAAGGCGCAGCCAACACGCTCCATCTGAGCGATCCGGCCTTCGACACCGCCGACTTCAGCGATGCCTTCGGCCCGCCCCCCGACTTCGGCGGCGCACCTGGAAACTTGCGGGCCGACTACGTGCTGCCGCGCAAGAACACGAAGATCGTGAATTCCGGCGTGTTCTGGCCCCTGAGCACAGACCCGCTGTTCCCCCTGGTCGGGGCCTCGGATCATCGGCTGGTGTGGGTCGATGTTCGGGTCACCTGACGCCCCCGCCAGCATCGGCACCGGCCAAACAACCTGCAGATCAAACGGTCGCCGTTCTCGCGGCCCTGCTGGGCATTGCGCTCGCCGTCCCGGCCGCGGCGTCGGGCAACAGCATGATGGACGGCCGCAACGGCTGGACGGTAGAGGCGATCTTCACCGTTGGCGAGACCATCAACGGCTACACGCCGCCCGGCATCCTCGACGGCCTCGGTGCCTATCGCTCGACGACGACACCGTGCGGGTGTTCGCCAAGCACGAGCTGCTCCACTTCCGCGCTACTCGTACGAGGTATCCGACGGGGCCGGCGGCACGTTCAGCATGAGCGGGGCACGCACCAGGTTCTTCGACATCGGCAAGAACACGAGGCAGGTCGTCGATGGCGGCCTGGCGTACAAGACGATCTACGACGCCAACAGCAACATCGCCCCGGACCGGTCGTTCCAGCCGTTTGGGCTGGCCGGTTTCAGCCGGTTCTGCTCGGGTTCGTAGTTCGAGGTGCATCAGTTCGGGGACACCGGCCTCGAGAACCGCATCTACTTCGCCGGCGATGAGGATGGTGGGTTCTTCAAACCGGTGGTGGTGGTGAGTGGGCCCTCGACCCACGGGCAACATGTGGCACCCGCCTGATCTCGGGCACGGCGCCTGGGAGAACGTGACCGTACTCGATACCGGTGACCCGGACACGGTGGCCTGATGCTGGCCAACGATACTTCACCGTTCGACTTCGATGACGACGGCGAGGTCGAAGCGGCTCCGCTATTGCTCTACGTCAGCGAGAAGCATCCCGGCGGTGGCTTCCCCGCTCAGAACGGGCTGCGGGGCGGCAAACTGCACGTGTTCGCGGCGAGCCATAGCAAACGCGCCGAGCCAGTTCAACGGCGCGGGCACGCGGGCCGGCAAGTGGGTCGAGGTCGACAACAAACCCACCGTGACACCGTCCATCGACGGCTCGACCGGCTTCGATCTGTTCGGCTACCCGACCCAGGGCAACCCGCGGCTAAAAGCCAAGGAGCTGGGGGGCGTTCGGCTTCTCCCGCCCGGAGGACGTGGCGACTAATCCCGACCATGGCCGTGAGGCCGTGCTGACCTCGACGGGCGTTGACACCTACGACTTCGACCCGGCCACGGGGAACGGCTCCGACTCGTTCGGCACGATCTACACCATCAAGACGAACTTCCGGAACATGAGCGCCACGCGGTGGCGGTGTCCCACACGGCCACTGCGCCCTCGTCCGTACCGGACGCGAGCAACTTCCCGTCGGGGCTGTACGCGCGAAGCTGGCCGGGCCGCCGGGCGCCACGGTGAGCAACTCCCGGCTTCCTTCGGGGGACACGTCCCACAGCTTGGTCACACCGTCGCCCCCTGCGTATGCAAGGGAGCACTCCCCCCTACCACCCGGATCGGGTGGTTCCGCCTCCGGCCGTCTCGATGTCTCATGGATAGGGGTCCCCATGACGCCACGGAGTAGAGAGGTCAGCTCAGCGAACCAGCGGACCGAGAAGGGGACGGGCACCGCAGAGGTACCTGACCCAGGCGCTTCCGTTATCGACCACGGAGAAGACGAGCATCATGGCCGGGCGAGAACAAGCTGTGCGGCTTCCGACGCCCACCCTGCGCACTCCAGGCCGGGAGGGAGACCGCGCATGGTCTCCGCCCGCAGTGCACATCCTCGCCAAGCCGACCGGCGCGATCTGCAACCTCGGATGCAGCTACTGCTTCTTCCTCGACAAGGAGCTCCTCTACGAAGGCGACCGCTTCCGGCTCTCCGACGAGCTGCTCGACACCTACATTCGATCGCTCATCCAGGCGCATCGCGTACCTCAGGTCACCGTGGCCTGGCAGGGCGGCGAACCAACGCTCATGGGTCTGGAGTTCTACCGCAAGGTCATGGAGCTGGAGGAGAAGTACCGCAAACCCGGGATGTCGTTCCTCAACACGATGCAGACCAACGGCACTCTGCTGACCGACGACTGGTGCGAGTTCTTCGCCGAGTATGACTATCTGATCGGCATCAGCATCGACGGCCCACGCGAGCTCCACGACACCTACCGCGTCACCAAGAAGGGAGCCGGGACATTCGACAAGGTTATGCGGGGCCTACGCCTCCTCCAGAAACACAACGTGGAGTACAACATCCTCACGACCGTCAACCGCACCAACGCCGGCTATCCGCTCGAGGTGTACCGCTTCCTCCGCGACGAGGCGGGCACCGACTGGATGCAATTCATCCCGGTGGTGGAGCGGGTCGATGAACACGGCCATCCTGCCGATCTGCGCGGTGCGTACGCATCGGACCGCTCAGTGCTTCCGGAGCAGTTCGGAAGATTCCTCACCACGATCTTCGACGAGTGGGTCCGTAACGACGTCGGGTCGGTCTTCGTGCAGACCTTCGAAGCCACGGCCCGCAACCTTGCCGGCCTCGAACAATCGGGCATGTGCGTCTTCAACGAGACCTGTGGTACCGGGTTGGCCCTCGAGCACAACGGGGATCTGTACTCGTGCGATCACTTTGTCGACCCCGAGTTCCTCGTGGGTAACATCGCCGAGTCATCGATCGACGATCTCGTCTCGGGCGGGCAGCAGTACGACTTCGGCCGGGACAAGCTCACGAGATTGCCGCAGTACTGCCTGGACTGCGATGTGCGATTCGCCTGCCACGGCGAATGCCCGAAGAACCGTTTCGCCGTCACACCGGACGGCGAGCCGGGACTCAACTACCTGTGTGCAGGTCTCAAGGGTTTCTTTCGCCACGTCGACCGGCCGATCCGGGCCATGCTCGATCTCATGCGCAGCGGCCGCCCCGCATCAGACGTCATGGAGGTCATGGCCAGGGCAGATATGCCGTTCTACGACGAACTCAACGCCGCGGGTCGCAATGATCCGTGCCCTTGCGGCAGTGGCCGCAAGGTGAAGCAGTGCCACGGGAGACCCGTGAATCCCCCGCCTCCCGCCAGGCTTCCCCAACGCCACGATGCACCACGACGCCCGGTGACCGCTCGGGGCCGCAGGGCGGCAGCCGTCACTCGCCGGATGGCAACCGACCGAGGTAGCTGAGTCGCCGCAGGCCGCCCATCCCCATCACACCGCAGGCGGCCGAGAAGATCCACCATACGGACCAAGCTCGGAACGGAGTCCCGGCCCAGATGGTCTGGGGCGTCCCCTATTTGGATGATCTGTCGGTGGCGGGTTGCCCGCAGGTGGACTCGCTGACTCCGGCCTCGTAGTCCACGCCGATGTGGGGCCGATCTCTCCGTTCTTGCCCGGATGGCAGAAACCGATGAACTGTTCGATCAGCGAGTGTTGATCATCGGTGATGGCGAAGTCACACCGTTCGAGGTCCCGTGGCCCGCAGCCAGCTCCGTGACGCTGTTTGGCCACTGAAGACTGGATCAACGCGTTCGCCCAGGGCTTCGAGCCTCTCACGGTGTGGCGCTCCAGCGATGGTCGCACATGGAGCGAGCTCGGGCCAACGTCCTTCTCCGAAGACATCCCACCCGAC
>JBFGLM010000098.1:0-9343 GCA_041576165.1 Acidimicrobiia bacterium | reverse complement strand
GGGGGCGCCAGTGGTTCAAGTCCCGCGTCGGCATCGACGTGACCGAAACGCCGCGCGACATGGCGTTCTGCGCGCACGCAATCCTGCAACCGGACTCCTTGATGGTCGTGCCCGATGCCACGGTTGACCCTCGCTTCTCGGCCAATCCGCTCGTTGTCGACGAACCTTCGATCCGGTTCTACGCCGGTGCGCCGCTGGTGACCAGCTCGGGACATGCGCTCGGAACCTTGTGCGTGGTCGACCGGACTCCGCGGTCGCTCGACGCCGCCCAGGTGGAGGCGTTGAACGCTTTGTCGGTGCAGGTCATGGCGCTGCTCGAGTTGCGCTGGACAGTCGCTGCGCTCGATCGGGCCAACCAGGACCTGCAACGCTCCAACGAGGACCTCGCCCAGTTCGCGTCGGTGGCATCGCACGATCTGCAGACGCCGGTGCGCAACCTGACCAATGCAGCCTCGCTGCTCCGCGAGGACGTTCAGAGCGGCCACTTGGATGACCTAGACGAGTACCTGGACATCATCGAAACCTCCGGCACGGGCATGCAGCGCCTCGTGCGCAGCATCCTCGAGTACGCCAATGTCAACCGCCCGCTGGGACCCAAACACGAAACGGTGGCTCTCGGCGAGGTCGCACGGGACGTGCTCGCCGCCCGTCAGCAGGAGATCGAAGAGGCGGGAGCGTCGATCGAACTGGACGAACTGCCCAAAGCTGTCATTGACGAGGTGCAGGTTTTCCGGGTGCTCGACAATGTCATCGGCAACGCACTGAAGTATCGGGACCCGACGCGGTCGCCGCACATCAGCGTCACCGGCCGCACCGCGGGAGCTTCAGCTGTCGTGACGATTGCCGATAACGGCATCGGATTTGATGCGATGAACAAGGAGGCGATCTTCACGATGTTCCGGCGCCTGGTGCCGAACTCCGAATACGCCGGCTCGGGTATGGGCCTTGCCATAGCCAAGCGTGTCGTCGAGCAGTACGGCGGGAGCATCCACGCCGACTCGACTGCGGGCTGCGGTTCGGTCTTCACCGTCGAGTTGCCCGCCGCGTGACGAGGATTCACGAGCACGCGCATCCCCGAATCAGCATCCTGTTGGTGGAGGACAACAGGATGGACGTCCGTATGTTGGGGCGGGCCGCCGGCCGTTTCCAGTTTGCCGGCACCATCGACGTCGTGGAGACGGGAGAGGACGCGCTGGCAGCCGTCGGAAGGGCCCCCGGCTTCGAACTCATCGTCCTGGACGTCAATTTGCCGGGCATCTCCGGCCTGGATGTGCTCCGTTTCCTCAAGTCGGATATGCGCATGCGCGCGGTGCCGGTGATTGTGTTCTCGTCCTCCTCCGACCAACAAGACATCCAGCGCGCCTACGCCGGCGGGGCGGCGGCCTATCTGACCAAGCCGGTGGGGCTAGAGGGGTACGACACGGTCATCGCGGGGATTGGATCGTTCTGGTCGAGCGTGGTGGCATACGCCTCACCTGGGCAATCGCCACTCGAAGATCTTCCGGAACTCAGCTCGTCATCAGATCCGGCAGCCAGGTGACTAAGGCTGGGAAGAAGATCACCAGCATGATCGCCACCGCCAGCGCCCCCACGAACGGGAAGATGCCCCGGAACACCTCACCGAGCGGGACCCTGGTGACTCCCGACACGACGAAGGTGATCAGCCCGACCGGCGGCATGAGCAGGCCGGTGAGGAGCATCATGATCGTGAGCACCCCGAACCAGACTCCGCTGTAGCCGAGCCCGATGATGACCGGGTACATGATCGGCGTCATGATGACCAGGATTGCGATCTCGTCCATCAGCGCCCCGAGGAAGAAATAGACCACGAAGATCGCCGTGACGATCAGCCACGGAGCAACCTCGAGGGCCGAGATGAACTCACCCAGCTCGCGGGGGATGCGTGACGCCGTGAGGAAGAAGCCGAAGATCTGACCTGCGATGACCAGCAGGAAGATGAAGGCGGTCGTGCGGATGGTGCGATTCACCGCGGCGCTGAAGCCCCGTCTCGTCAACCGCCGGGTGAGGACCCCGTACATGATGGAGAGAAAGGCTCCGGCGGCACCGGCCTCGGTCGGGGTGAAGAACCCGAAGTAGATGCCACCCATGCTGATGCCGAAGATGACGGGCACCGCCCACACCAACCTGATGGCCGCCCACCGGCTCAGGGTCGGCTGCTCGGGCTGGCGAGGGGCGTATTGAGGACGGAGGACGATGACCATCCACGCCGTGACCATCAGGATCACCGAGGCCAGCACGCCGGGGATGATCCCGCCGATCAACACCTGGCCGATCGGCTCCTCGGTGAGGATCCCGTAGAGCACCAGGATGGCGCTGGGAGGGATGAGGATGCCCAGCGTGCCGCCGACCGCCGCCGTGGCCGCGGCGTATCCGCCGTCGTACTCGAACCGCTTCATCTCGGGCACGGCGACGACCGACATGGTGGTGGCCGAGGCCACGGCAGATCCGCTGACCGCACCGAAGAGGGCGGAAGCCCCGATGGTGGCCACGCCCAGGCCGCCCCGGAGCCGCCAGAAGAACACGTCGAAGGACTTGTAGACGTCCTCCCCGAGTCGCGCCGCGGCCAGCACCAGTCCCATGAGCACGAACATCGGGATCACTGCGAGGCTGTCGATGGTCGTGGCGCGAAAGGTATCCGAGGCGAGTCTGGCCAGCGCCGCGTCGACGTTGATGATGATCGTGAAGCCGGCCAGGCCGACCGCGATCATGGCGATGCCGACCGGTACCCGCAGCAGCAGCAGCGCCACCATCGCGACGAGGCCCAGAATGCCGACGACTTCAGGACTCATATCTCCGGACCGCTCACTTCGCCGATGGACTGCGGGAGGTCGGCCTCGACGGGCTCGTCCAGCGCACGAAGGACGAGCTTGCTTGCGATGGCGAGCGCAAAGATGGCGCTGCCGAACGCCGCCACCACGACGAAAGGCCAGATCGGCCACTCGAGGATCCCCGTCTCCTCGCCGGTGTCGCGGGTGAATTGGGTGTAGTCGAACAGCTGGTATGCCATCAGCGCGATTAGGGCCGCGCTGAGCACGTTGGCGAAGACGTTGAAGGCCGCCCTCATCCGCCGGCGCAGCCGCACGTAGATGATGTCGATGGTGATGTGGTCGCCCAGGTCCTCCGAGTGCGCCAACCCGAGGAAGACCACGACTGCGAGGAGCATGCGCGTCAACTCGATGGTGCCGACGATCGGGTAGTCGAAGAACTTCCGGCCAACGATGTTGGCGACCTGGATCGCCAGCATCGCCATGAGCGCCACCCCGGCGGCGTAGTGCATCCACCGGTTGAATCTGCGAAGACCACCGATGCTGCGCAAGGCACCCCGAGCCGCGGCCCGGTGGCCTACCGCATCCTCAGCCCGTGGTGATGTCAGGGTCTTCCTCCTTGCCGGCGGCGAGACCCTGCCCGGGCGACCCCGCCATCGTCGACTGGACGGTGGGGCAGGCGACGCGGCCTGCCCCACCGCGGGTGATGGATCAGCCGGCGTTCAGCTCCTGCAGGCGATCGAACATCTCCTGCGCGGGCACGCCCTGTTCTTCTCGTTCGGCAATCCACTCGGCAATGACCTGATCACCCAGCTCATGCCATCGGGCCCGCTCGTCATCCGTGAGGAACAGCTCCTCGACGCCCTCTTCGAGCGCCCGCTCGGTGATCGCCACGTAGAGGCCGTCGTACACCTCTGCGGCGGTCATCGAGTACTGCCGGGCCAGAGTCTCCATGACGGCCTGGGCATCGGGCGTGAGCGAGTTCCAGGTGTCGAGGTTCATCACCAGGTACTGGCTTCCGACGAAGCAGTCGCACCGCGTGATGTACGCGGTCACTGGATACAAGCCGAAGCTCTGGAGCGCGGACGTTGCAGTCGCCATACCGTCGATCACGCCGGTGCTCAGCGCATCGAACAGCTCCGGTGCGCCCATACCGACCGGGCTGGCGCCGGCGAGTTCGAAGAATCGGCTGATGGCGCCGTTGGAGAAGCGAAGGTTCAGCCCGTCCAGCTGCTCGAGGGTCGTCACCGGCTCCGAGTTGAAGAACAAGTCTCCAACCTCGTGCGTCCACAACCCCAGCAGCTTCACATCTGTGTAGTCGCTCTGCAGGGCAGGGAACTCGTCGTACAAGGCCCACATCGTCTCCGTGGCCTGCTCGGCCGAAGTGAACTGGAACGGAAGGTCCATGATCTCCGTCACCGGGAAGACACCGGCGTGATAGCCGTGCAGGGCCCAGCCCATGTCCTGGCCGCCGATCACCGTGTTGTCGTAGGTGGCGGGAAGGGCCGCCAGACCGCCACCGGGGACGATCTCGATGGTCACCGCGCCGTCGGTTGCGGCGTTGACCTCTTCAGCCCACGGAAGCCACGCGTTCTGGTGGATCGGGTGCTGTTCCGGGAACGGGTGGCCCAGAGTGAGGGTCACCGGCTCCCCGAAGTCCATCGCCGCTTCGGTTGCCTCGGTCGTCTCCGCTGCTTCGGTGGTCTCCGCCGCCTCGGTGGTGGCCGGTGCCTCCGTCGTCGCCGGAGCTTCGGTTGTTGTCGCGTCTTCGGGAGCCTCAGTCGTTGCCGTCTCGTCCGATCCGCACGCCGCGGCAATCAGCGCGAACGCAGACAGCAATAGGGCAACCCGCCTGACACCGGTTGCACGTTTCATACTCTCCTCCAGTCCAGGCCCGGGACCCGGGCGTGGCCAAATGATATCCAACCCGGTTCTGCCATGTTTGCAATCGATTCCAGAACCCGACTCTCAGCGGGCGACAGCGCCGGCCACGAGCCCCGCCGGGCCGGTTGGCGGACTGGCTCCCGCCCAACTGATGTAGTGGTCCGGGCGGACCAAGATCATCGTCGCTTCGTAGTCCGCCATCTCACCATCGGACCGGTCGCCGACCACCGTGAACGGGATGCCCAGTGACCGGGCCGCGGACGTGAACTCCGCGGCGACTGATGCCCTTCGTCCCGACGTGATCAGCGTGAGACCGGGACCGAGGACCTCGAACAGATCGCGGCCGGGACTGGGTCCTGGGGGAGGTAGGTGATGCCCAGCCCGAGCCTGGAACGTGTGCGATCCCACCGCGCCTGACCGGCTTCCCGCCGGGCCCCAGACGATGGGGGACCCTTCGTAGTGCGGCTCGAAATCGCTGACCCCGTGAGTCCCAGCCCGCCGCTGGTCCCACGCCTCGGTGAACGCTCCTTCATCCTCCTCCGGGTGGTATTCCGCGATGAAGGCGCGATCGTTGGCGATGAACGCTTCGATGAAGTCCTGTGCGGTGGAAACGAACACCGGACGGCGCTCCTCCGTGTAGGAGTCCAACAGAGCCTCTCCCCCCCAGCCCTGGATCACTGCGGCCAGCTTCCATCCGAGATTCCGGGCATCCTCCAGCCCCGTGTTGATCCCGTAGCCGCCGTAAGGCGGGTGGCTGTGGGCGGCGTCACCGGCGATGAACACCCGCCCTCGTTGGTAGGCGTCGGCGATGGCGATTCGGAGATCCCAAAAACCGGTGTAGTCGACTTCGAGCCGAAAGCGGGCACCGACTGTGTCATAGAGCAGCCGGGCGGAGTCGATGCTCGTTTCGTCGACATCCGCAGCAACGGGCGCATGGAAGAACCACGACTCACCGACATCTACCCGTCCGAGGAAACGCCAGTACCCGTCGAGTGCCGGGTCGAGGACGTTGAAGAACGAAGCCGGGCCGAAACGGTCCTCGAGGAGTTGATGCAGCTCTCTCGATCGGAACACCAGCAGAACCATCCGCTTGTCGTGCGGCGAGCGTTCTTCCCCGATGCCCGCCTGGCGCCGGACGATCGAGTGGCTGCCGTCGCACCCCACCACATACCTCGCCTCGATCCGGCCCTGGTCTGTGGTGACCCACGCCACATCGGGATCCTGAGCGATTGACGTGGCCTGGGAGCCATACAGCGTCGTAACTGCCGCCAGGCTCTCCACCCGATCACGGAGCACCTGTTCGGTCAGGTATTGGGGCAACCGCTCGTTGGCGGCGAAGTAGTACTGCCCCACCTGACTCCGCCGAAACCACGGATGGGCCCACCTGCTCACGAGGTCGCCGTATGCATTCACCCCTACCGCCGGATATCCGGGCGGCATCAGCCGGGCGGCACGCACCTCGTCCTCCACCCGCCAACTCCGAAAATGCTCCATGGTCCGCTGGGTGAGGTTCTGGCCCTTCGGGATTCGGTGCACAGACTCGGATTTCTCAATGACAACGGTCGCAATGTCGCGCTGGCCCAGTTCGATCGCCAGGCCGAGGCCGACCGGCCCTCCGCCCACGATCGCCACCTGCGTACGCACCGAACCCGTCCTCCCGGCTGGGTCTGGTCACGGTACCCGTTGCTGGACCATCCACCCCCGCCAGGCTGGCTCAATTCATCGCAAGGCTTCGACCTCGGGGGTTTTCACCACGCGGTCGATAACCACCGAACTGGGCGGCATGGGAGGCGCCGATTCGGCGCCACCCTCTCGGAATAGCGGACGGTACAAATGGACCGCCCCGGCCGTGAACAGGGTGGCGGCCGCCGAGAAGAACAGTGCGGCGGCGCCGGATCCGGCCGGATCCTCGTTGATCACCATCGTTATCGCCATCGCCGCGACCGCCGCCGGGACCAGCGCGAACCAGCCGATCACCGCATAGGCGGCCTCACGGGCCCAGCGGAACCCCCGTCGCAATCCGATCCCGGCTGCAATGGCTGCAGGGACGATCAGGCCCAGATCGAGGAGGCCGATCAGCAACGCCGACGTGGGGTTCTCCAAATAGTCGGGATTGGTCGGAGCACCGCTCATCAGATCAGCCACCATCGGCAACCAGCGACCCACGGCGATGAACGCGGCAACGCCAAACATCACCCAGCTGCGGTGGCGGTCGGCAACTCGCGTGTCGGGCGGCAGCCACCCGCGGTCAACACGAACCCAGGCCGCGAGTAATACGAGGACCGCCAGTATGAACAGGCCGAGGTGGAACAGGAAATATTGCTCGTTGTTGCCTGGGATCCCGAGGTAATCGGGTCCGATCATGTACTGCGGAGCCATATACGCGGCAAACGTTGCCGGGATGAACGCCACCACGGGACCTGCCCGATGGTGGAGCAGTATCAGGACGCCGGCCAGGAGGGCAATTGGCGTCGCCGCGAACAGCGCGACGGCGTCCAGGCCGATTCCCTGGTTGATGAGCGCTTCGGTGAAGCGGTACTGAATCGTTTCGGTGAACAGCGGGCCCAGCACGGAATTGGCAGCCAGGCCGGCCGCCAGCAGGAACACTCCGAACGCGAGCCAGCGTGACGACTTGGTCATGACTGTCCCTTTCTCAACAGGACCATCTTCGGATGCAGCCGGCATCAGCGACCAGTGACAGAAGTCCACTTTTTGGCGCCCTCCGGCCCGAGCCGCCAGGTGCACCGGCTCATCGCACCACGGTCAGTGGCCGTACAAATGTGTCGTTGCCGGTCGCACGAGCCGCCTCGTACGCAGCTGCCGCCCGCAGCACAACTGCGTCGCGGTGTTTACCTCCGATGATCTGTAATCCCGCCGGCAACCCTTCGCCGGTGAGACCGCACGGCACGGTGGCCGCCGGTTGCTGCGAGAGGTTGAAAGGTATCGAAAAAGGCGACCAGGTCTGCCAACGTCGATGTGGCCAGCCGGGCGGCACCTCGGTGCCGGCGTCGAACGCCGCAAGGGGCACGGTGGGGGTGAGCAGCAGGTCGTAGTCGGCCAAGCTGCGACCCAGCGTGAGCGCCACATCGATTCGAGCCTGGACGGCCTGGACATACTTCAATGCCGAGAGCCGAGCACCTTCCTCGGCGATCTCCAACAGACCGGGGTCGACCTCGTCAAGCCGGGCCGACTCGAGGTCGGCCACCACCGCCGACGCTCCCGCGTACCACAGGGTCTCCCAGATCGGGATTGGATCATCGATTCCCGGGTCGGCAACGGTTACTCGGGCGCCGAGACCCTCGAGGACGCCGACGGCGGTGGTGACCAGCTCTGCGATCTCAGGCTCAACCTCGGCAAACCCCAGACCTGGACTGAACATGACCTGCAGGCCTTGCACCCCGCCGTCCAGCTGATCGAGGGTGCTGCCGGTTCCCGAAGGCAAGGCGGTCCAGTCCCGAACGTCGTACCGGGCAACAACGTCGAGGAGCATCGCCAAGTCATGCACTGTGCGGGCCATCGGACCGGCGTGCGCGACGGTGCCGAAGGGGCTCATCGGAGCGTACGGCACCCGCCCGAAGGTGGGCTTCAAGCCCGCCGTCCCGGTGAACGCTCCCGGAATCCGGATCGAACCGCCGCCGTCGGTGCCGAGCGCGAGTGGAGCCAAACCGGCGGCCAACGCGGCAGCGCTGCCTCCGCTGGAGCCGCCTGGGGTGCGCGAGGTGTCCCACGGATTACGAGTGATGCCGGTGAGCGGACTATCGGTGAGGCCCTTCCACCCAAATTCGGGGGTGGTGGTCTTGCCCACGAGCACCGCCCCCGCCTCCCGGAGACGGGCGACGGCCGGAGCATCTTCGGTCCAGGCCTGGTCGCGAGAAACGAGCCGCGATCCTTTGAGTGTCGGCCAGCCGGACGTGAAGAAGAGGTCTTTCACCGCCACCGGGATACCGTCCAACGGGCTTAGCTGCTCTCCTGCGACACGGCGTTGCTCCGACGCCCGGGCCTGGCTCAGAGTTTCGTCTGGGTCGAGAAAACAGAACGCGTTGATCGATGGGTCGACGGCGTCGATCCGCCTCAGCAAAGCCTCTGCTACCTCGACCGGACTGAGTTCCGCCGAGCCGAACGCGTGCGCCAGCTCGGCCGCGGTGAGCGCATGAACGTCGGACGAGGCCGTCACCGCCTTCATTCTGGCGGATGGCCGCGCCACTCCACGATTGTCCTCCGTTTCGTCATCCGCTTTTCAGTTCCGTTACGTATTAGCACTAAACAGGCGCTCCAGCGCCCACCTGGAAAAGGAGAAACACATGACCCGCACCCGAATCGCGATGGCGCTGCTGGCTATCTCGTTGCTGGCCGCCGCCTGTGGCAGCGGCGACGAAGAAGCCGCTACAGCATCCACCGAAGCCGCGCCCGAAACCACGGCAACAACAGTGGCCGAGACGGCGGCAACAGCTGCAGAAGAAATGACCGACGAGCAGATGGATTCTGACCAGGCGGCTGAGCCCGGCACGATCGTGGACGTGGCTGCCGCGGCGGGTTCCTTCTCCACCCTGCTCACCGCCGCCACCGAGGCCGGCTTGGTCGACACCCTGCAGGGCCAGGGACCGTTCACCGTCTTCGCCCCGACCGACGAAGCGTTCGCCGCCCTCCCCGAGGGCACTCTCGAAGGCCTGCTG
>JBFGLM010000097.1:0-9396 GCA_041576165.1 Acidimicrobiia bacterium | reverse complement strand
CGATCCAGGCATTCGACCGCGGTGGCATAGTCGGCGCATTCCAGCCACATCATTCCCGCCAGGTAGTCGCTTTCGCCGTCGGCCCATTCGGCCGGGGCGTCAGCGGTGAGTTTCCGGGCGGCGTCGGCGATCCCGGCCGCAGCGTCGGATTGGGCATCGGCCGCCCGGCGAGCCAGGGCGTTGAGTCGATCCCGAAACTCTCGGGCGGAGCGGACGGCCCGGTCCCGGCGGGCACCCGGTCTGACCTCCAGCGCCGCAGCCGGTGGGCCGTAGACCTGGTAGGCGCCCCACGTGTTGTCGGCCCGGTGGGCGTAGTCCTGCCAGATCTGCATTCGGGCTGCTTTGGAGGCCGTGCCGAAGTCGGCGCCATCCAACATCTGGGTGTAGAACGCCTCGGCGAAATCGGCGGCCGACTGGTCGTTGACAGCCCACGCCGCTCCCACCGACATCAAGACACCGTTATCAATGAGCTGGCGGGAAATGCTGGCCGTGAGCCGATCCGGCCTCCACTCCGGTGCGCTCCGTTCGCTGCCCGGCGCCGGCACCATCGAACCGATGTGGCAACAGTTGAGAAACACCAGGTCGGGCGTGGTCTGCATCTTCTCGACCTCAGCGGCGGTCAGGTAGATGTCCTGGCCCAACACCACACCGTTTTTTGAGGATTCCTCGTCGAAATTGCCGTGTGCGGCAATGTGCACGATCCGGTAGTCATTGGCGAACAGGGCATTGAAGATGCGGGTGGGGTCAACCGACTCGTCGGCGTCATCTTTCGAGATCAGCTCTACGACGTCGAAGCCCCGCGAGTGCAGGAGGTCGGCAACGCGCCGGGCCTCCATGCGAGCGCCCGGCAGACGGACAAACCCTTTGGTAGGAGGATCTCCGATGACCAGCGCCATGGACCCGGCCGCCGGCCGGACCCGCTCGCGAAATGTGGAGGTCTCGAGACGGCGCACCATGCCGACTGATGTCGCCAGCGGTTGAGCCGCCTCGGCGAACTCGCCGGCCCGCATCGCCAGCATCTCCAGCGGCAGCTCGGAAGCGGCCTCGTCCAGGACATACATGACGTTGTCCCATTCGCGCCCGGGCGCCTTCATGGATACGGGCGTGATGAGCTCGTAGAGGGTGTTGTACAGCTGTGGATCGACCGTCGGGTTGTCGATCGAACTCCGTATCAGGTCGGTGATGAGGCTGGCCTGACCAGACGACAGGCGCTGCTCGGCCCGGGCCCGCCGACCGACGGTGGTGTACGTCAGCTCCAGGATCTCGGACTCCGGGCGGCGTGCCTGGACGCGAATCGTCACCCACTCGCCCTCGTCGTAGCCCATGTCGGGTCGGCCGGGGAGTCCGGCGCAGCCCGCAGTCAAATGCTGATCGACGACGATCTGGGCCGCTTGCCGGCCCCCGCCTTTGACCTGGTCATGGATCTCCTGGATTGCATGGACTGCCACGATTGCCCGTTCCTCAAAGAGCTCGATGAAACGCAGCTGCTCGACGTGGACGCGGTAGTTGTCGGCCGCCAGCTTGCGATTGGCACGGACAACCCCTTCGACGATCGCCGCAATGGACGAGGGAATCGGCAGCGCACCCGTGCCGGAAGTACCCATCAATACGGAGTTGAGGGTGATCGGGTTCCGATCGGTGGGGTTCGGCGCGCGATCCAGAACCAGAGCGGCGGTTTTGAGGACCGCCGCCGTCACGCCGGCAGATAGGTTGGCCGCTGTGACCGAACCGCTGTCTCCCATCCCCACCACCACCGCCCACAACCCCGTACCCTCTTCGGGGACGATGACGTCATAGGTTCCCACCGGTCCCGGAAACTGAGCTAGGGCAGCCCGCCGGGTCAGCGCACCGCCGAGCACACCGTCGAGCGCCCGCTCCGCTCCGTCGAGCGGAGTGCCGTCGTACGTCCCCACGATCAGCGGTGAGTTGAGGTAGGTCAGGTCGCCGTGGACGACCGACAGGCGCAGTGGCCGGTCGGCCGCCTCCGGGGGGCCGGACGAGCCGCCGAGGGCGCTGTCGAGCAGTTCCTCCGATGTCGGAAACAGGAGGCGGTTCGTGAGGTCGGGCAGTGGGCTCGATTCGCCTGCTTCCGGAGGCATAGCCATCAACGTGGTCGGCGTCACGCCGCCGAGTAGTTCATCGACCGTCGACGCGACAACCTCTGATCTGGCGAGCTGGCCATGGGGGACCGGGATGAACCGCCGGGCGATCGCATGACCGCTGAGGCGCCCGTAGGTCGATACGCCGTCACCTCCGTCGGTCAGAAAGAAATCGAAGCCACCGGCAGCGGGCGTGCCGTCAATGGTGACGCCACGCCCGACCAGCGCGGTGACGTCTTTGGTGCTGGTTTCGGTAATGCTGGCGCGAATCTGCCGGGCCTGCTCGAGGTCGGCGGCGAGCGGAGCCGCTTCGCCGAGTTGAGCCCATCCGCCATCCGCCGCGTCCCACGGAAGCATCGCTACCAGCAGCGGGATCCGGGAGAGCAGGCGGCCGACGTCCGCAGCCGTGAAGCCGGGATCGATCATTGCCAATGCCTGCGTCAGCTCGTCGCGCCCCAGGAATCGAGCCACCACCGACCAGGCTCCCCCGAGTGGCGGGCCGAGCAGGACAATGCGGCTCCCATCGGCGGCAGACTCGGACCAGCCGGGCTGGGCGGCTGCGTGCAGCGCCACCAGCGATCCGGCGCCGTGGGCAACCAGGTGCGCCGGCTTGCCGTTCGCACCTTTCGCCGCGATTCGGTCGAGCAGGGCGTCCGAGAGATTCGTCACCGGTAGGCGCCAGTCGTAGTCGAACTCCTCTACCGCGTAGCGCTGCGACAGCCGGTCGATCAGGTGGTCGTAGCTCTCCGCCAGGCCGTTGGCCTTCGCGGCCGTCTCCGGATTGAGCACGTCGGCCAGGCCGGCTCGCGCCAGCTGCGCCACCTCCGGCCACAGATCTCGATTACCTCTGGACAGGATCGAGCCGAACACGTCGGGAATGACGACAACCCGCTCAGTTGGAACGGCTCCGTCTCCGCGCGCCTGCGGCCGACGCCGAGCCCGGCGTGGCCTGCCGCGGCCGACGGCAAAGTCCTCGAAACCCGCCGCACCAGCGTCTGCACCGGTCAGCCAGGCCAGCAACGCCTCGCGACTGTCCTCATTGGTGAAGTACGCCGAATGATGGACCTTGGCGCCCTGGTAGAACGCTCGGCTGGCTTTCGCACGCGGCACTCCGGCATACATGGCACTCGTATTGACCACCAGGTCGTGGTCTTCGCGGTAGAAGAGATCGGCGGCCGCCACGGCAATCCGTTTGCCGATTCCGCTGCCCTGGATGTCGCCGGCGATCACCGCCAACCCGTCGTCGCTCGCAGCGGCCGTGTTCAGCGTCTGTATCAGGGCCGACGTGGGCATCTGTGCTTCCAGCCCCGGCACGATGCTGGGGTCGGTTCGTTGATCCAGGAACGTCAGGAGCAGCTGCTTGATGACACCGGCGATGCCGGTAGCGCGTAGGAACGGCACCAGCTTGAAGACGTTGAACAGGTAGTTGGCGTATTGGTCGAGCCGACGCGACGCCAGTGTGGTGCCGCGCGCCGGGCAGGCAACGCGGACAAACCGTTCGACTCGAATCCCGTTGTCGGAGATCAATTCGTGGAGTTCCGCGAGGTGCGCGGTGTCGGGGTGCTTGGCCGCGCGCAGGAATCTCAGATTGGGCTTCTGGCCTGCCGTGTAGCTCAGTGCTTCCCCGACCAGACCTCCTCGTGAGTGGGAAACCAGGTGAAGCCGGGAGCCGCCCGGCAGTACTCGAGCAGCTTCCAGCGCGTTCTGGACTGGGGTGGCGCCGAGCGTTGGGTGTTCTAGAGCGAGCACGCGACCGTCATAATGATCGACCAGCCGATCCCAGGCCGCAGTGTCGCGCAAGCCGCCGAACGCAGCTTCGGTGTGCGAAAAGGTGCCGTGCAGCAGCAGCAGGTGCGGCTCGCCGGAATCGGGAATGGCACCGAGCTGACGGGGGTGGAGAAGTAAATCACCGCCGACCCGGTACACGCCGGGTGGTTTCGGTCGTTTTCGCTTCTTGTCCTCCGGTGCGTCTGCAGGGGCCGGGGAGTCGATCCAGCCGACGATCACCTGCATCGCCTTACGGGTAGCGGCCTCGATTCCCTTCTGCAGGACGAAGTCCCGGGCCATCGCAAGCGGATTCATTTCCGCCAGGCTCTCTTTCAGCTGGTGCAAAGCATCTTGGACTTCGTCGGGCAATGACACTTTGCCTCGGCGCACGGTCGCGATCTGACCGAGGCCGTCCCTGGCCGCAGCGTCGGCAAACAGCGACAGGAGGTCGTAGCCGCGAGCAACGGGCCCGCGTGCTTCCGCGAGGGTGCCCGCCCGGTGAAACGATACGAAGCCCTGGTCATCCTCGATCTCGATGACGTCATCGTCATCGCCGTCGAGCTCTACGATCTCAGCAGCACCCCGCGCCGCCCGGCCGACCGCGACCTCCGCGACGATCTCATACGCGAATTCATCAGACGCCGCGAAGAGCTCATCGATCTCCTCGCGCGCCACATCTTGCGGTTCTAGCTTGCGGCCCCGGACGCTGAAGGCGCTGTCCATCCCGGCCTCCTCACTACCGAACGCGGCGTCGGCTCCTCCGTCGGTCCCTCAAGCCGAGGCTACGCCGATCTCATACGAGCCGGTCCGCGTGGGCCAGTAATGCGCCACCATCGGGTAGTACACCCCCGGCTCCAGGTCGACGCGGAGCCGGGCGTTGAGGCCGAAGCCGGAGTCGTCGTCAAATGCGATCAGCGGCTCCACCGAGTTGGGGCCGAATAGGTTCAACACGACGTCGGACCGCCCGTGGGTCTCGATCACATACGTGCCCGGTGTCTCAACCTTGAACCGGAAGTAGTCCTCCTCGCCGTGCGCGCCGATTTCGGCCGCCACCGGATCGCCGTCGATCGTGATCTCCTCGGCGTCGACCTCCGTATTGGCCCCTGGGTAGGCCTCCGCGATAAAGGACTTGTCGGTGTCGGACAGCGTGGTGTTCCATCCCACCTCCCAATCGCCAACGGTCAAATCGTTGGGGATCGAGTACAGCATGATCGAGGTGGGGTCGAACGCCGAGAACTGAGTGATGCTTGCGTCGTACCGGCGGAAGAGGTTGTTGTCCACCTGGGCTCGCGTCCAATTGTTTGGCGGCCCCGTGTAGTAGGCGTACACCTTCTCGCGATCCCATGGGATCCCCGCCTCGGGATTTTGATGCTCGTGAATCGCTCCGAACGCGTGGCCGAACTCGTGCAACACGACCCGCTCGTACTCGCGATCCGACACCTCCGGCGTCAGCCACCCGTAGTTCATCGTCGGCAGATCCGTCCGTATGCCGAGCGCGTCGGTCCCGAGATACGACCAAGAGCCCCGCTGCTCGAACGAGATCCGAATGTCGGGTTCGTCATGAGCGCCAAAATCCAAGCTCAGATTGGCGAACTCTTGCCAGTTCCGCGCGAACGCAATGACTCGTTCCTGGACCTCCGGCAGCCCGTCGATGAATGTGACCTTGAGGACGCGGCCCGGATCCCACTTCTTGCCGGTGAGGATGGCCATCCGCACTCGGTCGGCCTCCTCGCGGGAGCGGTTCGCGGTAGCGTCGAGCCGCTGCATGTCCCGCGGGTGGATGCGGTCCACGCAGATCTTGACCGAGCGGGGATCGAAGTCGTTCATACCGGGCGCCCTCCTGTTGGCTGCAGAGCAGAGATCGAACTGCCGCTAAAGATACGTTTCTCTGACGCGACGTGCAGGGCGGGCTTCGGCGGCGTTACGCATTCCCTTCGGATTGGGGCCGGCCGACCGGCGGAAGCTTTGTTGCCTGGCCGCCGGGGCTCGAAGACCGCCTTCAGAACGTGCACAGCGCGCGCGACGGCGGCGATTCCGAGGAGGCGTACCCCTGATCGCTCCGTGCTTGGACCCGAGCACGCCGGTTGCGAGGTCGTTGGTGTCGGAGAGACGGGCCAGGCGCGGGACGGTCGTCAGCCGATGAGCCTATCTGCTGCTCCCTGATCGTAATCGAAGCCCCAAACCTCGGCTGTCTGGCCATCCTCGAAGCGGTAGCCGAGCACAGTCCAAAGTTCATAGTGTTCGCCTGCCTTGTCGGCGGTGGCCTTGTGGAGGCTGAAGCCCTGGTCGTCGTCGGCGAGAACCGACTGCAGTTCGACCTGAAATGTGCCCTCCGTTGCCGCCACCAGCTCGCCGAAGAAGCCCAGAATCGCAGTAGGACCCTCGTAGTCGCCAGCGAGTCGGCTGCTCCCACCCACATGCCAAACGATGTCGGGCGTCCAGAGTGTCTGCAGCGTCTCCATATCTCCCTTGGAGAACAGGTCGTATGCGTCACGGACGAGGTCCGCATTGGGATGAGCCATGATGCTCCTTCCGCCGTTCCCGCCACGAGCCTACGCTTCGCAGCCGCCGCGTGGGCCGGACCATGGCCATGTCTCAGGCATGTCATTTCGTTGGCTCTCGGTGCAGAATGGCGGGGCCGGCGGACGAAGGCGCTGCCGGCGGGAGGGGAGCCAGCCATGCCGCTGAACGTGTTCATCAGCCACCAATGGCATGACAAACAGGTCGCCGACCAGCTGAAGCAGGCGATCGAGGATTTGACCGGCGCCTCGGTCTGGATCGACTACCGAAGCCTCCGCCCGGGCGACCGCATCCAGGACTCGATCGATCGTGTGCTCAACGACGTAGACGTGGTCCTCGTTTTGTGGTCACCCCACAGCGCCGCGTCGGACGGAGTCGCCAAAGAGATCGAAACTGCCGGCCGGCTCGGTCTCCGCATCATTCCCTGCTTCATCAACTACGACGAGGCAGGCAGGGTTGATCCTCAGGTCACGGGTCCGATCGCGGACTACCTCGGGATCGACTTTCACCATTTCCAGACCGGCGTGGCCGGGCTGACGTCGTTCTTGGTGGAGCTGAGCCAAGAGGCCTCACCGGCCGACGAGACCGATGATCCGCGCGTGCGCATGCTGCATCGCATCCGGGAGGCGTCGGCATATCTGGCGAACTACCGCAATGTGCAGGGCGTCGATGACGACCGCCGGTACTGGGTGACCCAGATCGTGGCGGAGATCGAGCGGTACGTGGAGCGCACCGGGGATGTGGCGATGGCGGGGCGAATGGTTTCCGCGTTGGAGCTGATCCGCGACAACGATCCGGAGGCCTATGGTGCCGCCATGGCCCGTCTGGCGCCACTGGTCGAACAGGGTGGTCCTGCTCGGCGGCCGACCCCGCACGATCTGGACGAGGGCTCGGTGGATTGGTCGCCGCCGGAGGCCGAGCTCGACATGCTTGATCAAGCTCTGCTCGCGGCGGGCGCCGGGGACCAGTTGGCGGCCTACCGATCGAGCATTGGCGCGTACCTCGCAACGGCCGAGCCCGCGCTCAACGCGATGGTGGCGGCGGTCAACGCGGTCAAATCACCGGCCGGCGTTCAGGTGGTCCAGTACCTGGCGGGCTATCTCCAAGAGGGCGATGATCTGATCCCTGATCATCACGGCATGTACGGCTATCTCGATGATGCCTGGCTGATCCTCAACACGGCGTTCCGGCTGATCGAGTCAGGAGCGCTGACCGTCCAGCAAGTGCCGGTTGACTGGAACACGGTCATGCAGGTCGACGCGATCGTGCGCACCATCATTCCGCCGCAAGCGTTGGCCACGCTCGAGCAGCACATGCTGAACCTGTTGCAGATCATCGCTCACGAGATCGCCTCCTACACCCCGTGGATGACCCCCACCGGATCCGGCTACGCACCGGTGATGGCGTCCGGTGGTTCATGGGAAGATCAAATGAACGCCGGGTTCGCCGAGCTGGGAATCTCGTGGTGATCTGCTGCGCGGAGTAACGGGGGCGCCTTCGATCACTCGGGCTTCCACTGCCGCGCCCGAGGCGGGTTGCGGATTTCACGGACCGGGGCATTGGCGAAGCGGCGCCTGACCCGGAGGGTGCGACAGCGCGCCAGCCCTGCGGCCGCCGACGGATGGAGAAGGACGGCCAAGCCGGCCAGGCCCAGCAGCAAGCCGACAAACCACACCATCGACGCGATGCCGGCGGCCTGGTCGATGAGGTGCCATCTTCCCAACAGAAAAGACCAATCGTGAGTGCCCCCTATCAGCGGTAGTCGCTGATAGGGAGCGTCGGCGATGTAGACGCTCACATCCTGAAACGAGGATGCCGCCCAGCCGAGCATCAGACCGGTCGCCAGCCGGTCCCGTTGCTTGTGCCAGAAGTACACCGCCAGCCCGATAGGGACCAGGACCTGGGTGGCGGAGCCGGCGATGAAGTGCACGGTCGTGCCGAACGGGATGGCCAGCATGTGGCCCAATTCGTGGAAGCCGAGGTCGGCCCAGCCCAACAGCGGCACCCGTCGGCCCAACACGAACGGAAAGAACATCAAGAACACAATGCCGATCGCACCGAGCGCCAGGTGGAGGGGCTTGCGTTCTTTCATGATGCGTGTATCGGCAGCCGGCGGCCGCTAGTGGAGCACCATCACGTGGACAGGATTCAGATGGTCCTCTGGAACACCTGGTGGGAGCGGTCGGTTTGGAAACCCAACCTGGTGTACAAACCACGGGCGCCGGAAGGGTTGTCGGAGTCCACCCCCAATGCGGCGTGAGTGAAACCTGCTTCCCGAAACGCCCGACAGGACCTGATGATGAGAGCCGTGGCCACGCCCCGGCCCCGCCACTCGTTCGTTGTGCCGAGGCTGCCAATCCAGCCTTCGCGCCGTCCGTGAATCTGCTCTTCCTCAGCGAAGTGCATGTTGAGGCTGTAGCCCACCACCCGGCCGCCCGCCACCGCCATGAAGCTGAGATCCAGCCGCACGCCGGCGTTCTTCATGAACCGCGCCCAGCTCGGCTGGTCAATCGGAACCGACCCCCAGTGGTTATGGAAGGCGGCGACGTTGACCGTCCGAATCTCTTCAGATCGTTGCTGGTCCCAGGGCAGCACCTCGAATCCGGCCGGCTGGGGCTCAGGGATCTCGCCCAGCGAACGTAGCATCTCCTCGAACCATCGCACCGACTCGAAGCCGTATCCTGCGAACAGCTGTTCCTTGTAGACCTGCTGAGGATGTATCTCCACCCGCAGCCGGCGGGGAAGCGATGTCGAAGCTCGGCTGAGCAATGCCGTGCCGCGAGCGATCTGCCACTCGGCCAGCTCCCGGCCGATGCCTTCCCGGCGGTGACCTGGATGGACCGCGCCGTCGAGGTACGCCCAAACCTCTCGTTCCTCGCTCGGGCGGTGAAATAGCCTGGCGAAGCCCACGATTGCGCCGTCCCGCACTGCGACCCTGGCATCATCTTCCACATCGAAATGCGGATCGCCCAGATAGTCCTCCATGTCTGCTGCCGAGTACCGCTCCGGT
>JBFGLM010000096.1:0-9726 GCA_041576165.1 Acidimicrobiia bacterium | reverse complement strand
GTAGTGGTCGACGCAGCCGAACACCCACACCCAGCCGTCGAGGCGGGTCCAGGCCATGGTGGCGTCGGTGCCCCACCGCAGATTGGGCGCTGGGGGGATGATGGTGCCGTCGTGGGGGCGGGGTTTGCGGCGGCGGCGGACCCGCTGCGGCGCCAGCAGGTTGTGGCGGCGCATCAGCCGCAGCACCCGCTTGCCACCCGCCCGGATGTCGTGTTCCCGCCGTAGCCGGGCCCGGACTTTGCGGTAGCCCTCGCCGGCGAACGGTGAGTCGTCCAACACCTCCCTGATCTTGTCGACCAGGTCGGCGTCGGAGATCGGTCTTCGGTCCCGGCCGGCAGCCCAGCTGGTCGCCCCGCCGGCGGCGGCGATACACCGTCGAGCGGGGCGCGCCCAACACTGCGCACACCCGGGCGAGCGGGAAGCCTCCGTCCATGGCTATCTCGGTCGCTTCGGCGGCGGGATCCGGAGCCCCCTTTTTTCGGCGGCCCGCCGCAGGATCTCGTTCTCCATGGTCAACTCGCCGATCTTGCGTTCCGCGTCTGATAACCGCCGAAGGGCCTATCCATTTGAGTACAGCGGTGGGGCGTCGTCGGTCCCTTGGCCCACCGCCCGGGTCCCACACCCAGCACACCCCACCAGATCGGCCGTCCTCTCCACGTACAGCCACAGCTCACCATCCACCAGCTGCTCGGGCCCACCACGAACCCGGGCATGCCCACCAGCACCGTCGCGCCGCGGCTACCTTGAATCACCGGCAAGGGTCTCTCCTTCTGCAGACGTCACATCCGCAGAATCACGAGGCCCTTGCCCGCGTTGGTTGATTTCCGGATCAGACCCCGGAACTCACCACGCCCCACACTTCAACGCGCAGAGCCATAAAAGCTCCTCTCAATCGGCTGTCCATTGACCCCGGGAGCGGTGGATCGTCATCGCAACCGAATGGCCCGAGTTCCGAGACGTTGACCTGTTCGAGGTCCGCTACGCCATGCGAGGCCCCGCCATCGTCGACACCCGGAACGTGCTGGACCGCTCGTCGGTGGAGCTGCACGGATTCGCCCATCAGGATGTGGGGGGCCGGCGGGCTTAGACCGTCGGGTGCTCGGCGGGCTACTTGATGCGCCCCCGGCGGCGCTTGCGTCCGACGGCAAACCGCCGGGTCGGCTCGGTCTGGATCGTGCCGAGGACGTCGGCGAGCGAACCTTCGCCCGGTGGGAGCCCGGCCGCCGGCGCCCGGTTGTAGACG
Source organism: Acidimicrobiia bacterium (assembly GCA_041576165.1). Lineage (GTDB taxonomy): Bacteria > Actinomycetota > Acidimicrobiia > Spongiisociales > Spongiisociaceae > JBFGLM01. The sequence continues at coordinate 8,483 of JBFGLM010000096.1, read as the reverse complement.
TAGCCGGCCACAGGCGTCCCGATCAGCTCGAGCCGTTGACGTAGCTCGTGAGCGGGCTGAATGCTGCTGGCGTGCGGCACTACGACGACGACCCGATCGACGGATCCCACCAATGCGCTGGCGTATGCCACCTGAAGCACCGGCGGCGTGTCCACCAAGACCAGATCGAAGTCGTCCCGCACGCCCAGTATGAAGCCCATTGCCTGCTCTGAGTTGAAGAAGTCAGGCGCAGTGATGGGCAACCGACCCCGGGACAGCACCCAGAGCTCGCCCGGCTGGCCGATCTCGACCCGAGCGGCCGCCTCGTCCAGGGTCATCGAACCGGTCACGACCTCGGTGAGCCCCGGTCCAGGCGGCATGTCCGGCAGCAGCGTATCGGTCGCGTTCTGATGTCCGAAGTCGGCGTCGATGACCAGCACCCGGTACCCCTGGAACGTGGCCGCGACGGCCACGTTGGTGAGCACCGCGGTCTTGCCATCCCGGAGCCGAGCCGACGTGATCGCCACCGAGCCGAGGGATCGCGGGTCATGCTGCGCCCCTTTCACTTCGCGTCCGCCTCTCAAGGCCAGCGCAGCTACCACGAACCGGGCCGCCTCTGCGGCGGCCGACAGGGGTGCGTCGCGAGCCGGCAGCGGCGTTCGGAGGCGCTCCTCGCGGAACTCCGGGATCTCACCGAGCAGGGCAACACCCAGCACCAGCTCAGGCTCGGACCGCTGGGTGAACCGCTGTCGGCGCAGCGCCAGCAAGTAGGCGAGGCCGGCGCCGACCAGGCCGCCAAATACCACGCCCACCCCGAGCACGCGGATCGTGTTGCCGCCCGACTCGAACGCCCTGTCGGCCGGTGAGAAGAACACCACGCTGCCGCCGGCCAGCTCGGCATCCACACGGAGCTGGTCCCGCCGGGTGGTTAGCTCGGACAGCCGGTCGATGGCCTGTCTCTGCTCCTCGAGAAGGGCGGCGAGCCTGGGCTGTGCCGCCTCGATGCCGAGTACCAGTTGCGTGGCTTCCAGCCGGCTTTGAACGTCGGTCAGCTCGTCCGGGTCTACCTGCGCAGCGCGTTGTAGAGCGGCGAGCTCGGCGAGCGTTTCCTGGTACTGCTGGTCCAGTTCGTCACGGACCGGATCGGATCGGCGCAACTCGTCGATCTCGTCTTGGACCTGTGCCAGCTCGGATTCGATGTCGTCCATCGAGGTCTCGAGCTGGGCCACAGCCGCGGAGAAGCTACGCACGGCTTCGGAGCGCCGGACATCTTGGTACGCGAGGGCCACGGCATTGGCGCCTTCCACCGCAGTGTCCGCATCGGGCCGACGAAACGAGATCGTGATGAGGTCGCTGGTACCACGCATGCCGGCCGACAGGCCGGCCCGCAACTCGCGGGCGTCGAGATTCGACGCCAGCTCGCTCGCTCGTTGGGCGACCGCGGTGGACCGGATGATCTCGATCTGGTTTTCGACGTAGCGCTCCGGCCGGAGGAGCGCACCCTGATCGAACAGGGCGGCGGCGCGGGGATCCTCGACCACGAGCGCAGCCTCTGCGACCCATACGGTCGTCTGCCGGGACCGTGAGCCGAGCGCAAGACCACCGCAGACGAGCACGCTCACGACCACCACCCACCAGTAGCGCCACATGGCACCCAGGACGGTCGGTTCAAAGGGAGAGGGAGGATCGAGGTCGGGAGCAACCATGCCGAGCAGGCTAGTTGTGACGCTCGGGGAAGCTGTCATGGTGGCAAGACGGTCGGCAGTAGGTGCGGGATGTTCGTCGGCTGCGGCGTGAGCGGCGGTGGGGACCGGCCCGAACCGCTCGGACCTCGGCGACCCCATCCCGCATCTCGCCATCGAACACACGCGCAGCCCACTCAGATGCGCCGAACCACCTCATCGGGCGCGGGCCGACCACCCCCGAACGTTGGTTGTCAGAGCACTGGTCTTGGTCGTTATTGTGGTTTGCGTCCCAATTGTCTCGGTGGCGCCGAGGGATGGTACTCTGCTGCGCCGTCCGCCTCAGAGGCGTGCGTATGACCACCACTGCATCCACGGCGGTTTCCAGACGTGCAGACGGGAGCTGTGAGCCGGTGCGACGTCGAACAGAACAGGCCACACTGCGGCGCCGTGGCGTCTATGAGCGCCTCGTGAAGCCCGTAATTGACCGCAGCTGCGGGGTGATCTTGTCGCTCGTGACCCTGCCAGTCGTTGCCGTGGTCGCCCTCGCGATCCGGTGGTCCATGGGCAGTCCGGTCCTCTTCACCCAGCAGCGAGTTGGTCGCCACGGTGTTGTGTTCACGGTCTACAAGTTCCGGACCATGGACCCGGACCGTCGCCGAGCCCAGCGGCCGTTCCTGGGCGCGGATCGTCGTGTAACGCACAAGTCCGATTCCGACCCTCGTCACACGCCGTTGGGCCGGGTCCTACGCAGGTGGAGCATCGACGAGACCCCCCAATTCTGGAACGTGGCGTTGGGTCAGATGAGCCTGGTCGGGCCCCGGCCAGAATTGACGGATGTCGTGGCGCGATATGAGCGATGGCAACACCGTCGTCACGACGTGAAGCCGGGCCTGACCGGGCTATGGCAGATCAGCCATCGTGGCAACGTGCCAATGCACGAGGCGACCGACGTCGACCTCGAGTACCTGGACTGCCTCTCGTTTCGCACCGACCTGCAAATCCTCGTCAAGACGCTGCCGGCACTGCTGAAGCGCCGCGGCGCTTGATGGGTCAGGCGCCGGCTATGATCCGGCTCGGCGCCGAGCCCCAACCACCGGCTGAACATCTCCTGAAGCCGCACAACGGCCGCCGCTCCGGTCTGGCAGATCTGGTCGACCAACCCGCGAGCGGTTTGACTACTTAGAGTGGTTGCGTGTAACATGTGTCTTTCTGAGAGCGGTCATGCCCAATGTGCGGCTCGCAGCGAACGGGAACTTCCCTGGCATCCGTGGGTCCTAGGACATTGGTGGAACGGTCGTTGAACCGGGAGTGTCTCGCATGACGGGTCCATGGAACCTAGGGCAGGGAGTTTGATGATGGAACGCGTATTGGTTACCGGGGCCGGTGGGTTCATCGGCCATCACCTCGTAACGTATCTCAAGCAACGGGGCTATTGGGTTCGCGGGGTCGATCTCAAGTACCCGGAGTACACGGACGTCGATGCCGACGACTTCGAGATCCTCGACCTGCGTCGCTGGGACAACTGCCTCCAGGCGACACGGGGTGTCGATCACGTCTACGCGTTGGCCGCTGACATGGGAGGGATGGGGTACATCTCCTCGAACCATGCCACCATCCTGCGCAACAACTCTCTCATCAACCTGCACACGCTCGAGGCGGCGCGACTCAACGGCGTTGGCCGGTATCTCTACACGTCGTCCGCCTGCATCTACCCGGAGCACTTGCAGATGCAAGCCGACGTGGCTCCCCTCAAAGAAGAGGACGCCTATCCGGCCAATCCGCAGGACGCCTACGGCTGGGAGAAGCTCATCGCCGAGCGGTCCTGCCTGTATTACGCCGAAGAGTACGGCATGGACACCCGCATCGTGAGATTCCACAACATCTACGGGCCCTACGGCACCTACGACGGCGGCCGCGAGAAGGCTCCCGCAGCTCTATGCCGGAAGGTGGCGAAAGCGCACAGCGGTGACTCGATCGAGATCTGGGGAGATGGGGAGCAGACTCGGTCGTTCTGCTCCATCGACGACTGTGTCGAGGGCATCTACCGCCTCATGCAGTCGGGCTACCCGGAGCCCCTGAATCTCGGTCGCGACCGCATGGTGACGATCAATGAGTTGGCGCGGATCATCATCGACATCTCCGGCAAGCGCGACATCTCGCTGCGGCACGTCGAGGGGCCACAAGGTGTGCGAGGCCGCAACTCGGACAACAGTCGCCTGCGCGAGGTGCTCGGATGGGAGCCGGCGACTGCGGTCGAGGAGGGTCTCGTTCCCACCTATCGGTGGATCGAGAAGATGGTCCGGGAAGCACCGTAGCGTGGACGGGCCAGTGGCACCGATCCCGCGGGTCGACGTGCTCGGCGTCGGCATCAGCGCCATCGACATGGGCATGGCGATCGACGAGATCACGCGCTGGATCGACACCGGGGAACGGCACTATGTTTGTGTCACGGGAGTGCACGGCGTCATGGAGTCACAGGACGCCCCCGATCTGCTGCGCATCCACAACGAGTCAGGCCTCACCACGCCTGACGGTATGCCGATGGTCTGGAGCGCCAGATGGGCGGGGGCCAAACACGTCGAGCGGGTCTACGGCCCAGACCTCATGGCCGCCCTCTGCCGCCGAGCTGCGGAACGGGGCTGGACCTCGTACTTCTATGGCGGCAAGGACGGCGTCCCGGAGCTGCTCGCGGAGCGATTGACGGATCGGTACCCCGGGCTGAAGGTCGTCGGTACCTATTCGCCGCCGTTCCGACCGTTGAGCGAGGCGGAAGATGCAGAAATCGTGAGCCAGATCAACGCGGTCAGCCCAGACCTCGTGTGGGTCGGTCTCAGCACGCCCAAACAGGAGCGCTGGGTCGCCGACCATGTCGGTCGGCTCGGGGCATCGGCGTTGTTGGCTGTGGGCGCCGCTTTTGACATCCACGCCGGCACGTTGCAGCAGGCGCCGGCGCCGATGCAGCGGGCCGGACTCGAATGGCTCTACCGGATATACCGAGAGCCGAGACGCCTCTGGTGGCGGTACTTGCGAAACAATCCACGATTTGTGGCGAGAATCATCCGCAACCGCCCATACTTGCGGCCGTCTTGATGCGGCCGTCAGGGATGGGACACCGCCCCATGAGCTCATGGTTGTCGGGCGGGGGCAAGTTAGTTGCTTTGGCGACGGTGTGGTGGGCGAGGATCTCGGGGCGCCACCGTTGCAAGGTCCGACCGAGGCTGCGGGCAGCGTCGACGTCGGCGGCGGGGTAGCCGACGATCGCAGTGCTTGGCACCGCGGCGTCGTGAGGCTGATCGATGAGGTGGACGACTCGGACCGATTCTCTGGCGACCTCCGGCGCCGCCGACCGCGTCGGCGGGTCACGATCGGTATTTCGAGCAACATCCGGGCGGTGCCTCGGCCATCGAGTCGTTCCGAGCCTTCCGGCAGCAGCATGTGCATCTGGTACTGCGGGTCTCCCTGCCGGCCCCGGTGGCCGCCCCTCCCACTTCATTGCGCAAGGACGGATCGAGAGCGTCTCGGCCTCGACTATGTACCATCTCCTGATGTCCGGAACTCTTGCGTGTGACCGAAACTAGCCCCGCAATCGGTTTCCGTACCCGCGCCTCCGCGGTAGCCGTGACTATGTTCGATCAGGCGGTCTGGTCGCTCGGCACGTTCGTAGGTGCGTTGTTCGTGGGTCGCTTTCTCGGCCTCGAGGCCCTCGGTGAATACGCCATTGGTAGCGCAGTGCTATTCAGTATCGGCGATGTTCACATGTCATTGGTAGTGAGTCCAGCCGCGTATTTTGGGCCGACCCTATACGCGAGCAAGCTCGGCCTCTATACTCGCGGCCTTTTGGTTGCCACCGCGTGGGCCGGTGTCGCACTGGCTGTGGCGTCGATTCCCTTCTGGTGGGTGGCCGAGGCAATGGCTACCGGATCGGTCTATGGCGTGGTCGCAGCGGCTCTGCTGACGAGTTCGTTCGTGTTCGAAGGTTGGGTCGCTCGCCAAATCGCATATGTGCAGTCTCGTCCAGGTGTCGCGCTGGCGGGCAGCACGGTATACCTACTCATCGTCAGCTCGGTGGTCATCACTTTGCAGCTACTGGGGGTTTTGACCGTTCAGATAGTGTTCCTCGTGTTCGCGGTCGGGGCCATGGCCCAGACGCTCACGGTTCTCGCAGCCTTGCGCCTCGACCTCAGGCGGCCTGCCCGCCGGCATCCCTACCGAAGCATGCTGCGGCCCCAGTGGGATCATGGTAAATGGCTGTTGGGGGCGGCGAGCATCCGATGGGCGGGAGCTGAAGGCTTTACGGTGTTCGCCGTTTCGCTGATCGTGAGCGTGGCGAGCCTGGGCGGTCTGCGAGGCGCGCAGACGTTGATTCGACCGGTCGGCCTGTTGTTCGTAGCGTTGGGCACCTTTTTCGTACCTCGCATGGCCGCGATGGCTGCTGGCGGCGACGCTGGGGGAGTGCTGAGAACGGCGCGATTGCTGCGTCTTGCGTTCTTCGGCTTCGGTGCTGTCGGTGTCCTTTTGTCGGTTCCGTTCGGTGGACTGGGACTGGACTTCCTCTTTGGCGATGAGTTCCGCGAGTTCGGCTGGATTGTGAGCGCCCTTTTCCTGGGTGTCGCCGCCAACGGCATCGCAGAGGCAGACGGGATGACCCTAAGAGCGGTGGGATACCCAAGAGGTCAGTTCATGGGTTTTGTCTGGAAAACCGCCACCCAGCTGGCTATCGGCATTCCTCTCGCGTTGTTGTACGGTCTGGCCGGCATTGTTGTATCAATCGTGATTGCGATAGTAAGCCGCACGATCGTGCTGCGGGTGATCAGCCGCCGGCATTTTCTCGAAAGGCGAGTCCAGGATGTCTCGGCGCACCTCCGTCAGTCGGCCTTCACGTCAGTGGCTGATGACCCCGCTGGCAGCACATCCGATGCACCAACTCGCACTCAGCCGTAGCAGCTTGCGAACCTCGCCGGGTAGTGCGCAGGCTTCCAGGCCTTGCGAAGATGGAAGACCCCCGCCGCATCGTGCGCTGGTACGCGTCACGGTCGCTGCGCACCGTGCTGGCCCTCCACGCGCTGGAACAGGCCAGGTGGCAATGAGTCCTCGCCTCGGCGGGATTGTGCGGCGACGGCGACGACTATAGACCTCGCCGAATCGCTGACCGGGCTCTGCCAAACCGAGCTGGTCCGCATCCTCGAGCCGGCGTAGTCCCAAGGAGGTTCGAAGCGCCTACAATTTGCTGCGTCGCTGAGGAGTGGTCTAGCGTCCGACCTGTATCGCGATCAGGGCGCCTCACAGTGCGGCTCCCCCGGGTGAGTGCGCGACCGAGAGCGTCGATGCTCTTGCCATGATCTCGCTGAGCCGGGGTTTTGCCAGGCTTGGAGGAACCCTTTGAGAGAAGCGGCGTCGCGATATTGAACGCTGTTCGGGCTTCCCTCGTGGCGCCGTACAGCAGCAGCGAATACTCATTCATCGGTGGCCTCACGAGTTCTCGAGCTCCTACACCACACGCGACCTCGAAGCGAAGCAAGGAGATATGGCACATCATGACGGCGAGTAGCGAGAAGCGGAGCGTGAATTATCGCGATTGGACTGTGCTCATAACTGGCGGATCGGGATTCATCGGCACCAACCTCAGCGATCACCTCACCGGACTGGGGTGCAATGTCGTTAACGGCGACATCAGGGCTCCACTCAAACGCCAAGACTTGGCGAATTGGCGTGCACTTGATGTAACCGACGCCGCGGCCGTCCAGGAGTTGATGCATGAAGTCACACCTTCCCATATCGTTCACCTCGCAGCACGCGTCGACGTTGAGGGTCGCACCGTGGACGACTATGTCACCAACAGCGAAGGAACACGGGTGACCGTCGAGGCAGCGAAAGAGTTGCCACGGCTTCAACAGTTCATCGTCACCTCCACGCAATTCGTATGTCAACCTGGGTACGTACCTGAGAACGACACTGACTTTGCACCTCATACAGCATACGGAGCAAGCAAAGCTGCCAGCGAGATGATCGTTCGAGAAATCGACCCCCCATACTCCTGGGTCGTCATCCGGCCTACAACGCTGTGGGGACCCGGGGATGATCGGTACCGTGCAACATTTTACAAGCTCATGCGGCGGGGCTTGTACGCACATCCCTCAGGTACTCGAGCTCTACGTTCGTACGGTTATGTTGGCAATGCGGTGCAACAGATCCGAACATTACTCGAACTGGAAGACAAGGTGCGCGGCGATGTATACTATGTGGGCGATCCAGTTGCCGATCTCCACTTGTTCGTCGACGCGTTCTCTTACGCTTTCAGGAACAAGCCTGCGCGACGGCTTCCACGGGCAGTGATCAAAGGCTTGGCGAAGGTGGGCGACCTACTTGGCAACCTCGGGGTTCGTGCACCCATGACGAGCCAACGATACTCGAGCATGACCGAGGACTACTTGGTGCCCATCGATAGGACGTTCGAGGTTACAGGTTCAGGCCCCTACAGCCTAGAGGAGGGGGTGGCCGCAACCGTCCGATCACTCAACGAGCGAGGCGCGAGCACAGATTCCTAGTGGTGGATCTGCGTGGTGACCGGGCCCACCCAGGCCGGATCGGCGATGAGGGTGTGCTGTGCTCGATCACGCCAACGGACGATATTCCGGACCCACCCGATCCGACGCGACTTCGCGTTCTGCTCGGATGCCGGTGACGTGAGCCCCGGTAAGTGACCCAGGTGTTGTGGGCGTCCGATCCCGATCGATGGGAGGATGCTCACCATGAAGAGACACCGACACACGCCCGAGCAGGCGGTCCGCAAGCTCCGTGAGGGCGAACGCATGCTGGCTG
>JBFGLM010000095.1:0-10160 GCA_041576165.1 Acidimicrobiia bacterium | reverse complement strand
CGTCCAACTGACCCTGCGCCACTTCATCGATGACCGCCGGCCACCCGGCCTCGGTCATGACCGGGACACAGTTCAACAGGTCACAGATCGCCGCCCAGGCGTCGTAGTCCCATCCCTGACCCTCGGTTTCACCCGGCAGGAGGTAGTTGAACGGGAGATACGCGTTCTCGACACCGACCGTGACCTCACGCCCACCCAAGTCGGGCAAGGCGGTGCCCTCATCGGGTGCCGCCGTCGTCTCGGGTGCCGCCGTCGTGGCCGGCGCGTCGGTGGCATCGACACCCTCCCCGGTGTCTTCACCGCCTCCGCAGGCCGCGGCGATGAGACCCACCACGAGCACGAGCCCGAGGATTCTCATCCAATTCTTCATGACTGCTTCCTCCATAGCTGCACCTCGCCTCAGGGGGCAAGGGGATGGCGCGAGTGTAGCTGCGAGCGGCGGCCGTTAACGTGGAGGGTCACCGGATTGAAGGAGTGTGGTGACGTGGTAGAGCCCGAGAAGCTCGGATTCGACACCTTGAGCCTGCATGGTGGGCACAGCCCAGATTCGGACTTTGGTGCCCGCGCCGTCCCCATCTATCAGACGACCTCATACCTCTTTCGGGACGTCGAGCACGCGGCCGGTCTCTTCAATCTGGAACGCCAGGGCCACATCTACTCCCGAATCTCCAACCCGACAGTGGCGGTGCTCGAGGAACGGATCGCGGCGCTCGAAGGAGGCGTCGGCTCGATCGCCACCGCCAGCGGGATGGCCGCACTGTGGTTGGCCGTGTCTACTCTCATGGGTAGCGGCGGACACATCGTCTCCTCGGCGTCCCTCTACGGGGGCTCCAACAACCTGTTCAGTCAGACGCTGCCCCGTTTCGGGATCGAAACGACGTTCGTCAAGCCGCGCGACACCGATGGGTTCCGCCACGCCATCCGCCCGGAGACCCGGATGGTGTTCGGCGAGACGTTGGGAAATCCGGGCCTGGAAGTCATGGAGATCGAAGCGATCGCCGAGATTGCCCATGACGCCGGAATTCCCTTCGTGATCGACAACACGTTTGCCACTCCCCATCTATTCCGACCGCACGACTGGGGGGTCGATCTGGTTCACCATTCCATCACCAAGTTCATGGGCGGGCATGGGGTGGCGATCGGCGGTGCTCTGGTCGACGGCGGGATCTTCGACTGGGAGGCCTCGGGCAAGTTCCCGACCCTGACCGAGCCATATCCCAGCTACCACGGCCTGCGGTTCACCGAGGAGTTCGGCACCCAAGCCTTCATCACCCGGGCCCGGGTCGAGGGGCTGCGGGATTTTGGAGCTCCGCTGTCACCCCAGAACGCCTTCTATATTCTGCAGGGCATCGAAACCCTCTCGCTGCGGATGGATCGCCACGTCGCCAACACCAGAAAGGTCGTGGAGTTCCTTCGATCCTCCGACGCAGTGGAGTGGATCAGCTACCCAGAGCTCGAAGACCATCCCGATCACGAACGGGCCAAGAAGCTGCTCCCCAAGGGTTGCGGTTCCATTTTCTCGTTCGGCATCAAGGGTGGTCGCGAGGCCGGCAGGGAGTTCATCGAACGCCTCGAGATCTTCTCCCACCTCGCAAACGTGGGTGATGCCCGGTCTTTGGTGATCCACCCGGCCAGCACCACCCACTCGACGATGAGCGCTGACCAGCTCGTCCGGGCCGGCGTGGGTGAGGACCTCGTGCGGCTCTCGATCGGTCTGGAGGATCCGGGCGACCTCATCGACGACCTGCGCGCCGGGCTCAAGGCTTCCCAACGCTGATGCGCCTGACGGTCGACGGCAGAACCGTCCTCGCAACCACGGGCGGCAGAGACCCCGATCCAAGTCTGCCCCTCGTGCTCTTCGTTCATGGTGCCGGTAACGATCGCACCGCCTGGCAGCTCCAGACCCGATACTTCGCCCACCACGGCTACGCGGTCGTTGCGCCGGACCTGCCCGGGCATGGCGGGTCGGCGGGACCGCCGCCGGACTCGATCGAGGGCTACGCCAAGTGGATCATCGGCTTGCTCGACGCGCTCGGTCGGGAGCAGGCGCATCTAGTAGGGCACTCCATGGGTTCGCTCATCACCCTCGAGGCGGCCGCCTCCCACTCTGACCGCGTGACCAGCCTGGCGTTGCTGGGGACCACTGCGGCCATGCAGGTACATCCCGATCTGCTCGCCGCCGCCCGGGCCAACGATCATCGGGCTTACGAGCTGATCACAGGCTGGTCGCACAGTCCGGCCGGCCGGCGCGGCGGAAATCAGACTCCAGGGATTTGGATGAGCGGGGCCACCATGCGGTTGCTCGAACGGAGCCAGCCGGGGGTGCTCGCCAACGACCTGGCCGCGTGTGCGGCGTACGACCGCGCCCCCGAAGCCGCCCGCTCGGTGCAGGCGCCCACGCTGATCATCCTGGGCGCGGCCGACCTGATGACGCGTCCTTCGCACGCGACCCCCCTCCAGAAAGTGATGAACCCTCAGACTGTGGTACTCGAGGGCACCGGGCATTCGATGATGCTCGAGAAACCCGACGGCGTGATAGACGCCCTAGCCGGATTTCTGGCCGAGCTCACCTGATCACCGGAACGGGGCCTTCCCGGACTCAGAAGAGGACACCCTGGGGATCGTCCCGCACGTAACGGGGAACGCCGGTCCAGGGTATGTGGTCCATGAACACCCAGCTACGCCGGTGGATCGCAGAGGGACCCCAGGCCTGCAAGGCGGCCTTGTGGTGGGGGCATGGGTACCCCTTGTTGGCGGCGAAGTTGTACAGGTCGTAGTGGCGGGCGGCGTCCCGCATCAGCCGGTCGCGAGTGACCTTGGCCAGGATCGATGCCGCCGAGATGGAGAGCGAAGTGGCGTCACCCCGCACGATCTTGATGGTGGTTCCCCGGTCCACGAAATCCCATTTGCCGTCGAGCAGTACGCGATCCGCCTCCACGCCCAGACCGGCCAGGGCGCGAGTCGCAGCGATCCGCTGCGCTTCGGACATGCCCAGCTCATCGCACTCGTCCGCCGACGCGTGCCCCACCGCCCAGCGCTCGCACCATCCCGCGACCCGGGAGAACAGGGCCTCCCGTTCCTCCTCAGTCAACATCTTGGAGTCGCGCAGCTTGTAGATCCTGCGGTTCTGGGGAACGATCGCGGCCCCCACGCTGATCGGTCCCGCCCAGGCCCCCCGGCCGACTTCGTCGACACCCACGACATATGCGGCACCGGCCGACCACAGCTCCTGCTCCACTCGCAGATGCGGTGGGCGGCCCTGCAATGCGGCACGGAGCTTGGGCACGGTGCTGGTCACCGGCCGAGTGTACCGGGCGCTGCCCGGACGATCCGGGATACTCTGCCAGCCCTCGACCGTTCCTCGGGACGGCCACCTGTCGAGCCCAGTCATCGGGCGCGCCGAACCGAGCGGGAACGTCATAGAGTGAGCTGGTGGAACGACAGATGACTGGAGTACGCGCGATCGAGTGTGGGTCGGCGATCTCCGATCAGCTGGACGGGTTACGGGCAACTGCCGCCGGGTGGGCGGCGGCGCCGTCGGCCCGCCTGGTGGAGCTGGTGAGTGCTGCTCGCAGCACGACTGCGGCTGTAGCCCGGGAATGGACCGAGGCGGCAGCCAAAGCCAAAGGCATCACGTTGGGCACTCCGCCGGTGTCGGAAGAATGGCAATCAGGTCCCTGGGCGCTGCTCCACTACCTGCGTACGATCGAGGCGTCGCTGCGGGACCTGGCTCGGGGGGACAAGCCGCGAATCCCCGGTGCCGTCCGGCGCGGGCCGTCGGGCAGAGTCATCGTGCCGACGTATCCTTTTGACACCTGGGACCGGCTGCTCTTTCCTGGGGTCACCGCCGAGACCTGGATGCAACCGGGACTCGGTGTGGCTGATGTCCGGGTTCGGCAAGCGGCCGCACATGACCCCGAACGTCCACCCCCACCGCGCGCCGTCCTCGTCCTGGGCGCAGGCAACATCACCTCTATCGCGCCGATGGACGCCCTCTACAAGCTGCTCGTGGAGCGAACCGTTGTGATGCTCAAGATCAGCCCGGTCGTTGGGTACATGTCCGATGTGCTGGGTCATGCGCTGCGTCCATTCATCGAGGCCGGGGCACTGGCGATCGTAGAAGGAGGGGCCGATCTGGGCCGGGCACTGGTCCACGACGATCGAATCGATGCCGTACACATAACGGGGTCCGAAGAGACGTACCGGCATATCGTGTTCGGAACCGATCAAGACGGGCGTCCGCGGAAAGCCGGTGATGGAGCCGTCCTCGCCAAGCCGGTGACCGCCGAACTCGGAAACGTCACGCCCGCCATCCTCGTACCGGGACCGTGGTCGGACCGAGATCTCAGCTATCAGGCCGAGAACGTCGCGGCCACGGTCATGCACAACGCCGGATTCAACTGCATCACCTCCCGCCTGCTGATTCAGGAGTCGTCGTGGGAGCTACGAGATGCACTGATGCAACAAATCGAAGCAGCGATGCGGGCAACGCCGGTTCGAGAGCCCTACTACCCCGGAGCGCAAGCACGTCACGCTCGCTTCGTCACCGCGCATCCCGATGCGCAGCTGATCGGGGCGAGCACCGGCGTGCCCTGGACGATCATTCGGGATCTCGATCCAGAGCAGTCGGACGAGATCTGCTTCCGGGAGGAGGCGTTCGTAGCGTTGACCGGCGAGCTGGCGATTCCGGCATCCGATCCGGTGTCATTCCTCGACGAAGCCGTGCGTTTCTGCAACGAACGGGTACTGGGCACGCTGGGCATCTCGATCTTCATTCACCCGGCCACCATGTCCCACCCGGACGTTGCCGCCGGCCTCGAGCGGGCGATCGCCGACCTTCGTTACGGCACCGTTGCGATCAATGCATGGTCCGGATTCGGGTATGCGATGGCGACCACGCCGTGGGGGGCATACCCCGGTCACACGCCCGAGGACATCCAATCCGGCGTGGGCGTCGTCCACAACAGCCTGATGCTGGACGGCGTCGAGAAGACGATCGTCCGGTCTCCGTGGCGGACGTTCCCCAAGCCCACGTGGTTTCCATCGCACCGGTCGGCCGACGATGTGCTGGAGGCGACGACGTTCTTCGAAGCGAACCCGAATCCGCTGGCGTTCGCCCGTGTTTTGAGCCGTGCGCTACGCAACTGAGGCCCCGGTCAGAAAGCCTCCCGGCCGGAATCTGTCACACCCGCTCCATAGGGTGCCAGGCATGCGAACACGCTTCTATGGATTACCCGGTCAGAACGCCAGCATCATGGCCGCAAAATGGTCCCGGCGGCGCCACGTTGCGGTTGTCGGCAGTGTGCTCGCGGCCGGGGCGGCGATGGTCGCAGGCTGGACGGCGGTGGGTCTCCTGATCGGGGCCGGCGGATGGTGGTTCGCCCGCAGGTCGCATCACCGTCGGGTACGGGCGGCAGCCGGCGCATCCGCCGAAGCGCAGACAGCAACATTCCTCAAACGAGCGCGGGCCGAAGCCGTTCTTTTCGATGTCGGTCTGGGAGACACGGATGTAGACATCGTGGCCCTCGGCCCCATCGCCGCCGCGATCGAGGTGAAGCGTGCCGCCGGGCGAGTCAGAGTGCGTCCCGATGGATCGATCTCAGCAGGTGGCCGCCGGCTCCCGGGTCGACCCTCCCGCCAGGCCATTGCGGCTTCCGCCCGCCTGGCCGGATTACTGGACGCTGGGGTGTGGATCGATCCAGTCGTGTGCGTGACGGACATGGTCGGTCGCCCCAAGCGGCTCCAGGTGGCAGGGCAGCCTGTGACCGTGTGCGCGGCGGCCAGCTTGCCCCGGGTGCTGCGCAAGCTGCCCCGCAGGCTCGAACGAGGCGAGGGCCGTGCGCTGGCCGAAAACCTGGCAAATGGCCCCGATCCGAGCCTGCGGCGTTCCCGGCCACTATGATGGACTCGCTGGCGCCGTCTGAAGCGGAGCGGGGACCGAGCCGGAGATCCACACGTGAAGAGATATATCGGCTGGGCGCTGGTTGCGTTCGCGTTCTATCTGATAGTTCAGTCACCCAACGAGGCAGCCCAGGTCGTCTCGAACACGGGCGAGTTGATCGGACGACTTGCAGAGCAATCTGCCTCCTTTGTGCGCGGCGTTCTCAACGCCTGACCCGCGCCGGCCGCCCCCCCAAACTCGCTCACACAGACAGGTACGAAGTGGTACGGAAAAGGAACTTCCCCACCGACGCACTGAACGACTTTCTGTTCCTCGGCATGGACGAGGAACCGATCATCATCGGCAAGTTCCACTGGTTGGTATGGGTGACGCCGGTGCTCATAACCGCGCTGGTGGGAGTGGTCGGGGCCTTCTGGGGTAGCAATGTGCGGGTGATCGCCGCTGTCGCCCTGCTGGTAGCCGTCGTAGCCAGCCGGGTGGGAGCAATGAGAAAGCTGGGATTGCCGTGGATCTTGCTCCTGGTGGGTCTGCTGGTGGTGCTCGCTGAGCGCTACGAGGGATTCCTGGCCTGGCTGTTCGTTGGATTGGTCATGTACTCGGGTTTCACGTGGCTCGACTACCGCTGGACCACCTTCGTTCTGACCACCGGCCGTATCGTCCGACGTTCCGGCATATTCACAACGCAAACTGCCACCATGAACCTGCGGGCCCTCACCGACATCCGGCTCGACGAAACGGTGATGGGTCAGCTTTTTGGATACGGACATTTCATGGTCGAGTCGGCAGGCCAGGAACAGGCTTTCACTGAACTTCGCTTCGTCCCCGAGCCCGAATTCTTCTATCAGCTGGTGATGACGGTCGCACTTGGCAAGACCCCAAATCGCGACCACGTTCGCGACCTGCCGCCCGGCTGGTCATTCGGCTGATCGTTGCCCAGCCGGGGCCGCCCGCTGCGACCGATCAGTTCCGACCGTCGTGGTTCTTAGGCCCACAGTCCCGGGAATGAACGACCGCGCCCGTTCTCCGATCCGACCTGCGCTGGGCAGCTCTGGTCCCGCCCGGAGCGCACGCAACTCTCGTATGACCCCCTGGGCGGTGCCATCGAATGCGTGCACGCGTCGGGGCGCTTCGGAGTAGAGCATCTCGAAATACCACGCGCCGGCGGGCGCAGGGGTGCGCTCGTCCACCAGGTAGAAATCCGGTATCTCGACGCCGGTCGTCAGCCCGATCATGAGCTCCAGGTCATCGGTCGTTCCAACGAGACGCGCTGACCATGCTTCGACCAGCTGCCGCAGAGGATCGAAAGGAGCCAGCGCGTAGACGGGCGGCTTGCGTTTCACAGCGCCCCACAGCTCTCTGACCGATGAGACATCCTCGCCTCGATCGGGCGCTCGATCTATCGCGTGCACGTTGGTTGCCAGCTCGTCGGCAGCCACCACGATCTCTACGGCCTTGGCCGCGATCACCGACACCAGCGTCGCCTGGGCTGCCATCCCCGCACGTTAGACCCGCTCGGATGGCGGCCGGCCCACCTGAGGTATGGTCGTCAGATGCCTGGTATGGCTGATGCCCCGCCCAACCCGCGATGAACTCGCTGCGTACGCCAATGCCCCGGTCGATGATCTGGCCGGCGGTGAACCGCGCCTGGTGTTCGTGGGCATCAATCCCGGACTATGGACCGCCGCAACCAACACCCCGTTCGCTCGTCCCGGAAACCGGTTCTGGCCGGCGCTGGTAGCCGCGGGGCTGATTCGCCGACCCGTCGACCCGGCTGCCGGCCTGACCAGCGCCGAGCGACGCCACATCATCGAACGAGGCATCGCCATCACCAACTTCGTGAACCGGGCCACGGCGCGGGCCGACGAACTGAACGAAGACGAGATCAGCGCCGGCGCCATCGAGCTGCACGAGCGCCTCTTGCGCTGGAAGCCACAAGCCGTCGCTGTGCTTGGGATCACTGCGTACCGGCAGGGCTTCCACCGTCCAGGCGCCCGGCGAGGCCGCCAGCCGCTAGATATCGCCGGGATACCGACCTTTCTATTTGGGAATCCGTCGGGCCTCAACGCACATGAAACCGTCCAGTCACTGGCCGAGGGGTTCGGTGCCGCCGCCCAGCTTGGCGGGATCACACCGTTGCGCCGCATCCGGCACTGACCGCCGGAGTCACGCCGGGTGCCCTCAGCGGCGGGCCCGTTCGAACGCGTCAACGTATTCGCCGTCGGCCTCCGTATCGGCCACAAACTCCAGGTTGGCCATCGTCTGCGCCGACGGATACAGCGCCGGATCGGATTTGAACGTCTCGGGCAGCAGGTCATTGGAGGCTTGGTTGGGGCTGGCCGCCCGATTCCAGCGAGCCGCCTCGGCTCCCCGCGCCGGATCCAGCAGAAAGTCGATGAACGTGTGTGCCGTGCAGGGGTGGGTAGCAGTCACCGGAATGGCCATGGCTTGCACGGTGATCGGAGCGCCTTCCGCTGGTATGACGTAGGTGTAATCATCCCAGGCCCCGGCAGCTTCGAATGCGTCGAACATCTCACCCGACGGACCTTGGGCCACATCGGTTTCGCCGTCCACGAGTTCGACGCTGCCGGCGAGCGTGGTGAATCCCGCCAGGTAATCACGCGACTGGGCCAGCAGCTCTGCCGCCTGTTCGATTTCCGCGTCATCGTCCGAGTTCAGCGAGTAACCGAGGTATTTGAGTGCTGCGCCCAATGCCAACCGCGCGTCGTCCACGAGTGACACCCGGCCGGCGAACCGTTCCGCCATGACCGGATCAAAGACCAGGCCCCACGTGGCGGGGACGGCACCCCCGGCGACGTTTACGTTCACCCCCAGCCCGACGGTGCCCCAGGTATACGGGATCGAATGCTCCGAGGCCGGGTCGTACGGGGGGTTCTGGAACAGCATCATGAGGTTGACGGCCCCCGGCAGAGCGTCGGGGCTCAGCGGGATCAGCAGCCCATCCTCCCGCATGATGCCGATGGTCTCGTCGTTGGGAATGATGAGGTCGTAGTCGGAAACTCGCGCCTCCACCTGCGCGATCAGCTCGTCCGGGTTGTCGTAGAAAGTCGTCTCGACGGTCACCCCGAATCTCGTCTCAAACTCAGGGATTGCGCTTGGCGGCAGAACCTCTTCTGCGAGATGGATGCGGAGGTCGCCATCGATCTGTCCCGCGGCACAGACGGCGGCTTCCACTTCAGTTGGCTCGCCAGGCGCGGTGCGGCAAGCTCCGGCGACGATCGTCAGAGCCGCCACGATGGGAACGGCCCAGCCTGAGCGACCGCCCGGCCACATGAGATTGGCAGACACGGTGCCGGACGATACCGGGCGGCTGAGCGCAACGACGAAGAACCGGTATTTGGCTGCCCGCCGGTTAAGGTGCGGACGATGAGATGGGCTGCTCGGGCTCTCATCGCTACCACCTTGCTCACCGCCTGCCTGGGCGCGCAGGTTGAGCCGGTCGAGCCCATGTCGAATACGGCGACGGCAGATGCAGCAGCGGCGGCCGTGGTCGCCTCATCGCCCGCCACCACGCTGATCACCACCACCGCGGCAGCGGCCGCACCCGCGCCCACACCACCTACCACCAGCGCGGCGGCTCCGGTTCCGCCGGACGTGACCGGCGAGTTGCCTTCCCGACAGGCGCCCGCACGAGGGCGTTTGGTGGTTCACGCCACGGGAGATTTCAACGTCGATCCCAACTACATCCGCGAGTTTCGTAGTGAGGGCTACGAATACGCCTTCAGCGGGCTCGACGGGCTATTCACCCGCGATTCGCTCACGATCATCAATCTCGAGTGCCCGGTCTCGGACCGTGGCAGCCCAGTGCCAAAAGAGTTCACGTTCCGGTGCGATCCTGCCGCGCTCGACGACATGGTCAGCGGCGGAGTAGACGTGGCAAACCAGGGCAACAACCACTCACTCGACTTCGGAGTTGACGCGCTTCTGGACTCGATCGAGAGGCTCCGCACGTCGGGAATCGCCCCGGTCGGCGCCGGGCGCAATGCAACCGAAGCCGCGGCCCCGGCCCTGTTCGACATAGACGGATGGACGGTGGCCGTGGTCGGGTTCGGCGGCGTGGTCCCAGCCGCATCCTGGATTGCGACCGACGATCGGCCGGGGATGGCCGATGGTGACACCATCGAGACCATGGTTGAGGCGGTGGCGGCAGCTGATGAGCTGGCAGACCTGGTCTTCGTCACAATCCACTGGGGTGTCGAGCTCGACACGAGGCCTCGGGCCGACGACGTGGCCCGGGCGG
>JBFGLM010000094.1:0-10752 GCA_041576165.1 Acidimicrobiia bacterium | reverse complement strand
GGCCGTGGCGGCCGGCGCCGGATCGGTGGCTCAGAACTCGAGCGGCAAGCAGGCCAGTCGAGCTCCCGCTGCGCCATCGGGCGCCGTTGGGCTTTCGTGTATGACGATCGACATGGCGGCGCCGGGTGGGATCTCAAACGAGACCCGCGCCTTCGCCCGCGCCGTCCCGTTGGAACGGACGGTGAAGTCGAGCCATACCTCGGTCTCGGGTGATACCCCGCCGCCGGCGTTGTAGTGGGATCCCGCGGCCGCACCGTTGTTCTCTACGCACGGTCCGACGTGGACATGTGCGCCAAATGTGCTTCCCGCATAGTCCCGGTCGATGTTCCTGAGCTTGAGACGCACCGACGTGTGTCCCTCTCCGACCTTGGCCGCAGCTGCCGCCCGAGCGTCATCGAATGGGTCGGCGGATGTCGACAGGTCGGCGAGGTCGCCCTTGAACCCGATCCGGTCGCCCGCCCACGCCGGTAAGGGTGACGCCAGAGCAATTGCCAACAACACCAAACCAACCAACCGGGTACGTCGCATCGTGTGCCCCCTTTGTTCCTAGGCAGATACAACAATGGACAGACGATCGATCGGGTCGTCGGGGTGACAGGGACCGGCGGGACGTCCGCCCCGGATCCGGCCGCCCCGGCGCCGTCCCTGTCTCCCAGGTCATATCGGAAAAATCTGGTCGGTTGCCGGATTTGGTTTCGGGTTGCGGTTACAGGCGGTCGGAAATGATCGTGGACTCGGTGTCGGTCACAGGTGGCCAAATCCGCTGCGCAATGCTGGGACTGCCGGGGGCGTGCTGGGTGTAGGTGACCACTCGATTGGTCCATTCACCGGCGGTGAAGGCCAGGGATTCGTGTCCGACGAAATGCTTCTCATGTTGTTCGCGCGACACGAACTCGTAGAGGATCACATGTTTCGCCCAACCGGCCACTGTGACCAGCTTCCGGGCGCCGACCGCGCCCGTCATCGCTGTGATGGTGGGGAGCCGGTAGTTGGCATACCAGGATGTCAGGTCGAACTCCTCCTCAACGGACCGTACTCGGAAATGACCGAGCTGGATGAAGGGCGCGGGCGTAGTACCGGGCGGACGGGTGGCGAACTCTGGTCCGTTGACCCGGACTTGCTCGACGGTGACGACCTTCTTCTCTGCGAGGCGCCGTGCCGTCATCTCGCGGGTGGCCGGATCTGCGCGATCGACGTTCTCATATCCGGGCATGAAGAACACGTGCGGCGAGGTTGCGCCCACCAAGAAGGCGTACTCAGATCCGTGCGGTATGTCCTCGCCGGCGTCTGGCCGGCCTACGAATCGCGTGAGTCGCCGCATCATCTCGTGCGATTTGTCGATCTGATAGTGGGCGGCCCACGCCACTCCGGACCGGGCGACCACGGCCGGGATGTGCGTGTGATGCAGCCAGTCGAGGTATGGCTCGCGGTCGTGTCCGTCTAGGTCGTACCACGCGATCCTGATGCTTTCGTCCACGAGCTGTCCTTGTCGTCTGTGCTCGGCAGGGTACGCCGCGACGGTCCGCGGCGGCCATTTGCCTCTAGCCGCCGGGCGTTACTTCAGGCAGCATTAGATGGGAGGAGGTGGCTATGGAGATGGATGTGGTGCTCAACCTTCACCTGTCGGAGGATGACCGGGACACGGTGGCCTTTGCGACGCTCGACTTGCGAGGTGACCATTTCGAGGCGCTCGGCAAGGCGCGTCGTAATCCGAACGACCCGCCGATGCCGGTGGTTGGAGAGGAGTTGGCGATCGCCCGTGCGCTCCACGACTTGACCGGCCAGGTCATGAACGCAGCGCAGGTGAAGATCGAGACGTTCCTAACGCCCAGCTGAGCCGTCTTCGCGGAGCCTCCTCTACCAGCCGAGTTCGCGCAAGCGGCGGTCGCTGATACCGAAGTGGTGGCCGATCTCGTGAATCACTGTTTGCGTCACGCGGTCGCGGAGCTGTTCGCGGTTGTTGGCCAGCCGGCAGTGGGGCTCTTTGAAGATCGTGATCTTGTCTGGCATGACATTGCGGTAGGAAAGCGGCCCGCGTTTGGTGAGCGCGACACCCTGGTAGACACCCAACAGTGTGCCCCGATGGCCCTGCTGCTGCGCCGGGGTGGCGCGGCGCTCGGTGATGATCGCCACGTTCTCCATGAACCGGGCGAGTTCTTTCGGCACCTGGTCGATGGCCTGGGCGACGATCTCATCGAACTCGGCGTCGCTGATTTCAACCGGCATCGGGGCAGCGTAGGAGGCGGACGGGCCTACTGCGCCGCACGCGGCCGCGAGCATCCGGCGTAGGCTGGATCCGCTGTGACTACCAGGGCGCCGTCCCGGCGCTGGATGCGACTGCAGTGGCGGCTCCACAAGCTGGCGTGGAACATCTCGGGCGGCCGGCTCGGACGCCGGGGGGGCGGCATGCGGACTCTCCAGCTCACCACTACCGGTCACAAGTCGGGCCTGCCCCGCACGATTCTCATCTGGTACGTCGAACATGCCGGTGGTTCCGCCGCCTCCTGACCCGCCCGATCCCCCTCGTTCTGTTGGAACCGGAGTGAGGTTCTTGGCGCCCGTCCCCGATGCGGGACCCGGGCGGGAGCTGCCGCGGCGTAGGCTGAGCCGGTGACCTCGAATGTGATGCCCGACTCGGCGGCCCAGTTGGTCCGGCGGTATTACACCTACAGCGGCATCTACACCCTGGCGGCGTCGATCATCTGGGGCATCAACACACTCTTCTTGCTCGACGCTGGGCTGTCCATTGCGGAGGTGTTCATCGCCAACTCGGCCTTCTCGGTGGGAATGATGTTGTTCGAGATACCCACCGGGGTGGTAGCCGACACCGTGGGTCGCAGGGCTTCATTCTTGCTGTCGGTGGCCGTCCTGGCCGCTACCACTCTTGCGTATGTGGCTTTGGCCCAGGTCGAGGCCGGGCTCGCGTGGTTCGCGGCAGTCTCGGTCCTCATGGGACTCGGCTTCACGTTCTACTCCGGAGCTATGGAGGCGTGGCTGGTCGACGGGGTGCGGTTTCACGGTTACGAGGGCGGCCTCGATCGCGTGTTCAGCCGCAGTCAGATCGTCAGCGGCGTTGCGATGCTGGTCGGTACGGTCGGCGGTGGAGCCCTTGGCCAGATTGATCTCGCCCTACCGTTCCTCATTCGGTCGGGGCTGCTGCTGGTGCTGCTGGGGCTGGCGGCGTTTGGGATGCGCGACCTGGGCTTCGCCCCCCGGCGGGTGGCGGTGCGTCAGCTGCCGGGGGAAGCCGCCCGAATCGGCCGTCAGGGCGTCCGGTACGGCTGGAGCCAGCCCTCGCTCCGCCTATTGATGCTGGCGGCCGCGGCGCAGTCGGGCTTCTTCATCTGGGCGTGGTACGCCTGGCAGCCCTATTTCCTGGAGCTACTGGGCCGAGATGCGGTCTGGGTCGCCGGTTTGGTGGCGGCGCTGCTCGCCATCTCGATGATGGTCGGAAACGGGATTGTCGAGATCGTCACCCGCTGGTGCGGTCGCCGCACCACGTTGTTCCTGTGGGCAGGCGGGCTGTTCACGCTCGCGATGATCGGGGTCGGCGCCGTCGACGGGTTTGTGCCGGCAGTGGCCTTGCTGTGTCTCGCCGGTGTTGCCATGGGTGTGCAGAGCCCCGTCCGTCAGGCCTTCGTACACGAAGTGGTCCCGAGCGCCGAGCGAGCCACCGTTGTCTCCTTCGACTCGATGGTTTCCGGTGGGGCAGGTGTGATCGGTCAGACCAGCCTCGGCGCCCTGTCGGAGCAGCGAGGTTTTTCCGCCGGCTACATCATTGGTGGAGCGGTGACCGTGGTTACGATCCCCCTCCTGTGGGCGGTGCGGAGGAAGGGGGCCGAGGCGGATTTCTTCGTCGGCTCGGTCCCGGAGCACGCCTGCGCGGCTCCTGCGGTTCCTGCCATTTCCCATGTCGACGGCGCGGTGCCGGCCGATGCGTTGTGAATCGCAGTGAGTCGAGCCGGCTGGTAGTCAGCCCGAGAAGACGATCACATCGCGCCGGCTGGTGGGGTCGTGGTCGGTCGGGCTGGGTGGCAAGAGGCCGCGATGGCCGGGACAGCGACCCTCCAGACAGGCCACAACTTCCGCCGCGAAAGTGTCGAGAATGCCCCGAGCCAGAGCCTGCTGGCCGGCCCCCAGACCACACCGGTTGGCGTCTGTCACCCGTGATAGCCAGGCAATGAGGATTTCGACGTCCTCCAAAGTTCCTTTGCCTTCGAGAAGCTGACCGAACCCTTCGGTGAACTCGGTCGTCCCCAGCTTGCAGGGCGGGCATTGTCCGCACGATCCGACTTGTAGGAACCCCGACAGCGCTGCTCCCACCTCGACCGCGCAGGTGGTGTCGTCGTAGACGATGAATCCGCCCGCCCCCAGACCGCTGCCGATAGCGGCCATCGCCTCGAAGGACATTGGGGTGTCGAGCTCGGCGGCTGCCAGTGGTCGGTTCGACACGCCAGACACCACCAGCTTGGCCCGGCGCCCAGCCGCTAGTCCACCGCCGGCTGCATAGATGAGATAGGAGAGCGGTGTCCCCAACGGCAGCTCGGTCACCACCGGGGTGCGCACGTCGCCGGAGACTGTGAAGATCATCGAGCCGGGCGACTGGTCCGTGCCGATTTCTCGGTACCACTCAGAACCGTGCGCCACGATCCCGCCGACATTGGCCAGGGTTTCGACGTTGTTGACCATGGTGGCGACTTCTGCGCCGTCGGGGCGGGTGATCCCGGCGATATACGGGGGCACCAGCCGGGGGAGCGGATCCTTTCCCTCAATCACTTCGAGCATGGCGGTCTCTACGCCGAACAGGTAGTCATCCGGTCCCTCGACGATCCGCACATCCAGCCCCTCGAGCATTTGGCTCATCTCGGCGGCGGCGCCTTCCAGGCGAGAGATCGCATCGGTGAACTTCGCCTTGATGCCGATATAGGCGGTGTCGGCTCCGATCGCCAGTCCCGCGATGGCGACCCCTTCCAAGACGGCGTATGGGTTGTGGGTCATCAATGTCCGGTCCTTCACCGTGCCCGGTTCACCCTCGGCTGCGTTGGCGACGACTGCCTTCGGGCCCTCGGCCCGGGCGGTACCGTGCCACTTGATGCCGGTCGGAAAACCGGCGCCGCCCCGGCCGCGCAGGCCGGCGGCCCGGACGGCCTCGATCACCGCCGTGGGTCCGATCTCCCGGGCCCGACTCAGCCCGGCGCCGCCCCCGGCGGCCTGGTATGAGGTGAGGTCGGGCAGCGGTTCAGGCGCCAACAGTCGTTGCATGCGCCCCGAACCTAGCCGGGCGCGGTTCGCGGCGGATTGGGCGAGGTGTCATATAGGCAGGTTCCCGCCTACCGTGGTTGGCCCCCAACCCCGGACGGTGCGCCGCGGACAGCAAGACCATCTTCGGACCTCCTCCCCGCCGCCGCCGGCTGCCATGGTGGCTGATCCCGGTTGCGGTGGTGGTGGGGCTCGCAGTGCTGGCCGGGAACCTGCGGAGCGAGACGCGCGAGGTCGTGGCCTACATCGACACGGCCCGGCCATTGTTGGTCGATCAGGCCGCCATGGCCGAGTCCTTCGAGAAGCTGATGCGGGTGGATTTCAGCACGGTTGAGCGCGCGGACTTCGACACGCTGCTCGGTCAAACCGAGATCGGGCTGCGGGAAGCGCGAGAACGCTTGGAGGAGATGGAGGTTCCCGAGGCGGTCGTGATCGCGGACGAGCTGCTGCGCCTGTCGCTCGAATCCTGGGAGACGGGGCTCAAGACTTTCGCGGACGGGGTGTTAGCGGCTGCCGACGAGCCGACGTCGTCGACGCCGGTGCAAACCGTGGAGCAAGGCATACTGACGCTGCGGTTGGGCGATGCGTTCTATGCCCGATTTCTCGAGAGGTCCAAGAACGTAATCGAGTCGGTCGACGTTGCCGTCGGAGAGTTTCCCCAAATCAGCTTTGCCGCGGGCGAACCCACTCTCGTTTCCGCCTCCAATGTGGCCGACTTCGTCCGGACCGCCTCGGTCCTGGGCGTCAAGAGCGACATCGGGATCCTGTCCGTGGTGTTCGAACCTCGCGATACCGGAGGCGAGACCACCGACGGCGCCATGATCTTCCCCGTCACCGAGAATCTCATGATGCTTGCCACCGTGAAGAATGTCGGCAACCAACCCGAGAAAGGTGTCGTGGTCGATCTAGCCATGTTCGACTCGAGCGGAGCGGTGGTGGCCGCCGAGTCGAGCCAGCAGCTGGACCTTGCTGCGGGGGAGGCCACATCGATCGAATTCGGCCCGATTGCTGTCGCTCCCGGCCAGCGATACGGGCTGCTGCTGCGGGTGCCGCTGAGCGAGACCGAGGTTGCGGCCGACAACAACCGATGGGAGCGCGACCTGGTGATCAACTCGCCCTAACCTTCCGCACATGCTGGGACGGCTATGAGCCCCGCCGGGTGGGTAAGCATCGGAGCGCTGGCGCTCGGGCTGATCGTTGCCCTGGTGCAGATCATCGATCTGCGGCGGAAACTCGCCCAGATCCCGACGGATGACGAGCAGCTGGTCGGTTTGGTGCACCGGGTCGACAACGAGCTCGGCATGGTCGAAGCCTCGATCGCTGACATCGAGCAGCGCGTCGCGATCCTGGAAACAGCACTCCCTACTTCGCTGCGTCGTTCGGCGGTGGTCATGTACGACGCGTATCCAGGCATGGTCGGATCGCTGTCGCGGTCGGTGGCGATGCTCGATGAGCAGGGAGACGGGTTCGTGCTGAGCGTGCTGGTCAACCGCGACGACAGTCGTTTCTTTCTCAAAGGGGTGCGAGGTGGCCAGGGAGTCGAGCCGCTGTCCCCCGAGGAAAGTACGGCAATTGGTGAGGCCCTCCACCGGTAGCATGCCGTCGGCATGATCGATATCGCAATACTCAGGAACGACCCCGGTCGACTGGCAGAGGCCCTCGCGCGACGCGGTGTCGCCATCGACGTCGACACGTTGGTTGACATTGACGCCCGCCGGCGGGCAGCCCGCTCCGAAGCTGAGGATGTTCGCGCCGAACAAAAACGGATCAGCAAGGAGATCGCCAATCTCGAGGGGGATCAGCGTCAGCAGGCGATCGCGCAAGCCGGCGACCTGTCGGACAAGTTCAAGAGCCTGCTCGCCGAAGCCGACGACCTCGACGAGCAGTTCAACGCATTGTGGATCAAGGTTCCGAATCTTGCCCACGAGTCGGCACCCGCCGGTCTGACCGAGGAGGACAACGTCGAGTTCAAGCGGTGGGGGGAGATCCCCCAGTTCGATTCCGAACCGCTGGACCATCGAGAGTTGGGCGAGAAGTTGGGCATGATCGATACCGAACGGGCCGCCCGGTTGTCGGGTTCACGTTTCGGGTACCTGATGGGTCCGGCGGTGATCGTCGAGTTCGCGCTTGTCCGGTTCGCGTTCGATCAGCTGGTGGCCGAGGGGTTCACGCCGGTGGTACCACCAGTGCTGGTGCGCGAGCAAGCGCTGTTCGGGACAGGGTTCTTTCCGGACGATGCGGACCAGGTCTATGAGATCCCCAAGGACGACCTATACCTGGTTGGGACCTCAGAAGTGGCGCTGGCCGGTCTGCACATGGACGAGATCCTCGACGAGGACGTCCTGCCTTTGCGCTACGCGGGCTTCTCGTCTTGTTTCCGGCGCGAGGCGGGCGCCCACGGGAAGGACACGGCCGGCATATTCCGAGTTCATCAGTTCGACAAAGTTGAGATGTTCTCGTTCTGCCATCCGGAGAAATCCTGGGATGAGCACGAGTTTCTGTTCTCGATGGAGGAGCGAATCGTGCAGCAACTCGAGATTCCCTACCGCGTCGTCAATGTGGCGGCTGGTGATCTCGGCTCGTCGGCAGCCAAGAAGTACGACATCGAGGCGTGGATCCCGTCGCAGGAGCGTTTCCGTGAGATAACCTCGTGCTCCAACACCACCGACTTTCAAGCGCGACGGCTCAAGATCCGGTACCGGTCGGAGCGGGGCAATCAGGTGGTCCACACTCTCAACGGGACTGCGGTCGCCATTGGGCGATTCTTGCTCGCGTTGATGGAGAATCACCAGCGGC
The DNA here is from genome assembly GCA_041576165.1 of Acidimicrobiia bacterium. Lineage (GTDB taxonomy): Bacteria > Actinomycetota > Acidimicrobiia > Spongiisociales > Spongiisociaceae > JBFGLM01. The sequence goes on along the minus strand of JBFGLM010000094.1, from coordinate 2,697 downwards.
CCGACGGCACGATCGCGGTGCCGGAAGCGCTGCAACACTACGTCGGGACCGACGTGATCGGAGCATGAGCGGGCGTCAGTCGGACGAAATCTTCGCCAAGATCGCCCGCCGCTACGACCTGCTGAACACCGTGCTGTCTCTGGGGCGCGAACAGGCCTGGCGTCGCCGTGCAGTGGAGTATCTGCCCGGTGGGCGGCTGCTCGACCTCGGTTCGGGCACCGGGACTGCGGCGCCGATCTTCGTTGGGCGGGAGGTGGTTGCGCTCGACCCTGTCCCGGGAATGTTGGCGCTGAGCCCCATCCAGAACCGGGTCGTGGGAATGGGCGAACGATTGCCGTTCGCGGACGGCGCGTTCGACGCGGTGTTTTCAGCGTATGTGTTCCGCAACCTGGATTCGGTCGAACGAACGCTGGAGGAGATCGCTCGCGTCCTGCGTCCGGGCGGGGCGGCCGGGATCGTCGATCTTGCTCGGCCGCGGCGGCCGACCGCGGCCACGGTACATCGGGCGGGGACGTCGGTAGTGCTGCCGCTGGCCGGGAGGGCGATCGGTGCGGGCGACGAGTATCGGTACCTGCATGAGACGCTGGACACGTTGCCGCCGCCCGAGGAGATGTACCGGGACCGGCCGCTCAAATTCGAACGGGTGTGGCGGATGGGACCCCTGGGGTTCGTGTACGGGGTGATTATGCGCAAGTGAGGTGGGATTGGGGTGGAGCTACCCCGGCCACGGCCATACAATGCTTGACCGCTGGAGGGATCGCATAGTCTGGCCTAGTGCGCACGCCTGGAAAGCGTGTTGGCGGTTTACCCCGCCTCGTGGGTTCGAATCCCACTCCCTCCGCGAGCTTCGAAGAAGCTCGCCATCAATAGGGTTCGCCCGGCGAAGGCGGGTTCGAACTTAGTCCCACTAGCCCCGCCAAACTCGAGCCTTAGGCTCGGGGGTGCCCTGAGGGGCCGCGAGCGCCGAAAGTTCGGGTGAGGGCCTCGTGGTCGGTTCCGCACGGCGCCCGCCCATGCGCTGCCTCGTGTTTGCGCATCTGCGTGATCGGCATGGCGATGCCATAGGTCACGAATTCGCCACGAGGGATCACCCGGATGATCGCCGTATCCTCGACCACGTCACGATCGCGCTCCGTGCCTCGCGGCAGCCGCTCGAAAACCGATGCGTCGACGTCGTCGACCTCCAGAATCTGGGCCTCGCCTTGGAAGGTGATGGTGGCCGCCGGCACCTTGATGAAGGGCAGGAAGGGGACACGTTTCGGCAGCGTGACCGTCATCGACACGTTGGGATTCGCAGCGATGTGGCGTACCTTCCAGGTCGCCTTGTCGGTGCTGATGAATAGCGACCGGCCATCGACGACGTAGCACACGCCCGCCGTCCTTGGATGGCCCGCACTGTTCACGAAAGCAAGGACGCCGAAGATTGCATCGTCCAGGGCCGTCCACACTTGCTCGGTGGTAGCCGACACGAGTTGCCTCCTTGATGGCGCGCCTCAGACACTGTGCCCGGTGGGCCGAGCAGCGCCCAGGGTCAAAAGCCCTGGCTCGGCGTCGCGCTTTGCTGCACATCGCGGACGACGGCTCGACGTCTGGCCCCGGGGTCATGACCGTGCACCGGACCCCGACCGCAGGAGTTCAGAGATAGTCATCGCCAGGCGGCGTTGAGTGTCACGTCGATCGCGACGCCGATCCGGCTGTCCATATCACTTCCACGCGCGGGCTCAACCTTCCAGTGAGAGATGCGGGGGGACGGGCTCCCCGTGAGGAACTCGTAGCCGGCGAGGTCCTCGGCGTACACGGTGCGGTGGATGGTTTGGATCGGCTGTCTGTCGATCCCCCACGCGATGAGATCAGCGGCCTTCTCAATGGCGCGCAACTGACGGGGCTGGTCCTGGTCATTCCATTCCTCGATGCCGACCTGCTCCAAGAAAGCCTGACGCTTCGAATCTTCGATGCCGTGGTATTCCCAGGCGTGGGCGAGCTCATGCCGGATCACGAACGGGTGCGACATGCAAATGTCGATCCGGTGCTTGTCTCCGCCTTCGCCGAAGAGTCCGAGGTAGCCGTGGCACGGTTCGTCCGTTTGATGGACGTAGATCCGGATGACCGGCAGGGTCAGGTCCGCCCGGTCAAACAGTGCGATCGCATCCTCGATGGCTCTTGCCTGTTCACGGCTCGCGCCGTAGATCTCGTACCCGGCCGCAACCGTACCCTCAGCCTCGCCCGGATGACGGACGTCGCCGGCCTGGGCAATAGGCCGCCGCAGCGGGTCGGCGGCCGGGACCAGGTGGAGGGACTCAGCCGACCAGCCCAAGAGTCCGGCGCCTACAACGCCGGTGGCGGCAGGATCGGGACTGTTCGTGGCGGCCGCCGAGCCGGCGGGCCCACTACCGAGCATGCCGGTCTGTGGAGGTGCGGTGGATGCCGCGATGAGTATGCATAGGGCGGTGATCGTGGCTGGAGCTTTCATGGCTCCAACGTGCGATCACACGCTCAATGCCCTCCTGAGACCGCGTTAAAGCCCGGTCAAAAAGGTCAAAGGAGTGTCAAGCCCTGGGCGGCTTCCTCGATCTGGCGACTTCCGCTGGGACGGCCCGACGCCGGATTCGATTCGTCGCGGCCAGCCAAGTCGCAGCGGCGGCCGCCTGCGCGGACGCTCCGAGGTGGAGATGTCCCCAGGAGGGTGGGAAATTGCCG
>JBFGLM010000093.1:0-11230 GCA_041576165.1 Acidimicrobiia bacterium | reverse complement strand
TCACGACCACACCGAGCGGCACTGACAGGATCAGCATGACTGCCACCGCCAGCAGGGCCTGCCCGGCGTTCACGATCAGCATGAGCCCGGCCCACTGCATGAAGCGGCTGATTTGATCGACGTCGGACGTGACCCTGGCCACCAGCACCCCGCGCTGCTCGGACGCCTGATGGAGCATCGACAAGTCGTGAATGTGGCGGAACGCGCGGATACGAAGGCCGGACAGCGCCGTTTCCGACACCCGGGCAAGCCGGAGGTGCATCCAGCCGGTCGCCACAGCCGTGACTACCACCGCAGCCAGGGCCGCCACCGTCATCCAGGCGACGAAACCGAGATCGACTTCGTCTCCAGACAGCCCACGGTCGATTATCTGCTGGATCGCCACCGGCACGATCACCCGGCCGGCGGTCGCCAGCAGCGCGATCGCGACCGTGCCCGTCAAGCCGCGGCGCAGCTCCGGCGAGAGCGCCAATCCCCGCTTGACCGTGTTCCACGCCCCCCGATGGTCCGGCTGGATCGACGCAGCCGATTCGGCGGTCGCCGTCATGCCGGTTCCTCCTGTCGTTCGTAAGCGTCGATCAGGTTCCGGTAGGCCGTCAGCTTGGCGTACAGCTCGGGGTGGGTGCCACGATCGATGACGCGGCCGTCCTCGACGAAGATGACCTCGTCGGCCAGCACGATCGACGACCGGCGGTAGGCGACGATCACGACGGTCGTATTCAGCTCGCCCAGTCCGGCCAGGATGCGGCTCTCGACCGCCGGGTCGACCGCCGACGTGGCGTCGTCCAGAACCAGCAGCCGGGGCCGGCGGACCAGTGCTCGGGCCAGAGCGATGCGCTGGCGCTGGCCGCCGGACAGCGATGCCCCCCGTTCTCCGACGACCGTGCCGTACCCGTCAACGAGGGCGGTGATGAAGTCGTGCGCCTCGGCGAGCTTCGCCGCCGCCATCACATCGGCCTCCTCGAACGGCTCGCCGAGCGTGATGTTGTTGTAGACGGTGTCGTTGAACAGGAACGTCTCCTGGAAGACGATGCTGACGGTCCCGGCCAGGGCGGTGCGGTCGAGATCGACCAGGCCGTGCCCGTCGAGGCAGATCTCTCCGCTGTCGGGATCAAAGAGGCGGGCCAGCAGATGGGCGATGGTGGACTTCCCCGATCCCGTGGGACCGACCAGTGCCACGGTGCGCCCGGCACCCACCTGGAGGGTGACGGACTCGATGCCGCGCCGGTCCCCGTCATCGCCTCCCGCGTCCCGGGCGACCTGAGTCGAGGATCCGCCCAGATCTTCGTACTCGGATTCGGGGTAGAGGTAGCCGACAGCCTGCGCAGCGGCGGACGCCCCGCCATGCTGCGTCGGGCTGGCCGCTCCATATTCGACCCGGGCGTCCTCGCGCAATACAGCTTCGACCCGGTCCATGCCCACAACCGAGCGGGGCAGCTCTCCCAGCAGCCAGCCGAACACCCGCATGGGAAGGGCTATCAAGCCGAACAGGTAGGCGAAGGTCACCAAGTCGCCGGCCGTGAGCGCTCCTCGTGACACCCGCCAGGCGCCGACGGCCAGCACAGCCAGGATGCCGATGTTGGGCAGCGCCTCGATGAACGGATCAAACGCGGCCCGCAACCGCCCGACCTCGACCATCCGGTCCCGGAGCTCTTCCGACCGCTCGCCGAACCGGCCCACCTCGGCGCCTTCCCGTCCAAGGGTCTTGACCACCAGCGCCGCGTCGAACGATTCGTGGGCGATGTCGGCCACCTCGGCCCGGAGCCGCTGCGCCCTGGCGGCGACCTGGCGCATCCGGCGCTGGTAGGTGTAGTTGATGAAGATGAGCGCCGGACCCACGGAGAAGCCGATGAGGGCCAGGAATGGGTCGGTGATGATGAGCAGGATCCCGGTCACGATCAGCAGGATCACGACGCCGAAGGACAGCGGCAGCGGCGCCGCAACGAACGCAGCCGCTTCGACGTCCTCGTTGGTATTGGCCAGCAGCTGGCCGGTGGAATGGCGCCGGTGCCATTCGACCGGCAGCTCGAGGTACTTGTCGGTGACTTCGATTCTGTCCCGGTACTGCAGCCGGTAGGAGGCGAAATACGCGCCGACCCGGCGCAGGGTGATGCCGATCGCCTTCGCCGCCGACACCCCTACCAGCGCCGCCACCGCTCCGATGAGCGTGGCGGCCGCAACCTCGCCCGCCGCCACCGCCGGCAGCAGGACCGAGTCGGTGACCCACCCGACGACGTATGACGAAACGATCGTCATTGCCGCGAACAGCATGGCCCCGGCACCACCGACGGCGAATTCCGCCGGCGCCCGCTTGAGCTGGCGGATGATCAGGTCCCGGCCGCGACCCAACAGCGCAACATCCTCGGGCGGGACCTGTCGTTCGGCTTGCATCGGCGCGAGAGTACGGTCCTGGCGGAACAAGCGAAACATCAGGATGTTCCTTACGGCGCCCCGGCCTGTGGGTCAGCCGCCCGCTGGCGGAGGAAACCGTCAACCCACCCACACGCACAGAGAACCGGCCGCCCGAAGGCGGCCGGTTCGAGTGGGATCAATGACCTCAGCCTTCTTCCGAGAGAGGTACGGCCTGCACCATCTCGATCTTCCAGTCCCCATTGATGTGACGGAACAGCACAGAAACGGGCGCTGTGATCGTGACCTGTTCTCCACCCAGCGAGTAGGTCTGATCCGCCATGCACGTCACCAGGGCTATGTCATCCCAGTGTTTGGTCGCCATGTCGCTCAGCTTGCTGTGGATGTCGCCGATCCCCATCTCCTGGAGCTGCTTCATGTAATCCTCGATGGCGGACTTCCCCCGCATCCATTTGCGGGAAAGCTCGTCGACGCCTTGAAAGTCGTCCGCGAACATCTCCTTCATCTCGTCCATTTCGAGCCGGTCGAACAGGTCCCAGAGCCTCTTGGCTTCGGCCTGGAAATCGATCGCCGTCGCTACGGCCATCAATCCACCTCCTTGCGCCGCGAATACGGCGGAGAGAGCCCCGGTGGTCGCTGGCGGCGGAGCGGCTATCGCGAGGCCACCGTGGTTCCAATTGACGCGCGGATCGTACGCCCGCCCGCCGGGGCTGACTAGAGAGAATTTCGGCGATTTCGGCGGGGCCAGAAGACGGTTTCTCACGCGGGCTGAGCCGGCCCTGGGGATGACCGGGATACGGCCGCCCGCGGTAGTCGAGCGGCCGATCAAACCCGTTCAGACCGGTTCGGACGGCTGGCGGCGACGGCGCACCGCTATCGCCGTGATCGCTCCGACCACGCCCACAGCCGCGACGGCCAGACCCACCAACAACCAGACATTGAGGCCCTCGTCGGCGGTCTCCACCTGGACGGTCGGCGGCAACGGCTCGGGCACATGCGCCGAAGCCGGGCGGTACTGATCGAGCTCGTCCGTGTAGGGCTGGGTGTTGGAGCAAGAGTTGTCTGCCAAGGCGGAGCCGTCCGAACCGTGCGATACGACGAGGTATTGCACGCCGAACTCGTAGGTGCGGTCGACCGAGGTGGCGACGTCCTGACCTTGGGCACGGGCTGCCCGTAGCTCGGCCAGGGCCGGACCACCGTTCACGACCACCTGGGCCTCGACGTCACCTTTCCAGACCTCCTGCACTTCGAAGGTCGCCACCCGTCCGGCGAAGTCGAGGCCGGTCACGGTGCCGACGAACACGGTCTCGGCTTCGGCGAGTGACTGATCGATGGGGATCGGCTCGGCGCACGAAGCGTGGGCCGGGCCGGCTGTCAATAGGACCAGAGCCATTGCGAGGGCGGTGCCGAACCAGACGCCTCGCCGGATTGCTGTTAGCACAATCGCTCCTTGTCGGAAGAGGCGGCGTATTTGCCGGTGTGTGCCGATTAGACGTTCGGCGGGGCCGAAACGTTTCCCAATGCAGCCCCAGCGATTGCGCATCGGTCGGCTGTGCACGACGGAGCCCCCGAGCGTTGGATACTCGGGGGCTCGCTCCGAAACCGCACACCCACTGGCGGGCGTGCAGCCTTACATATCTAACTGTCCAACTTGGAAGGATCGTCTCCCTTCTTCGGTCGCCGACACAGCGGCACAGCCACTGCGTTGGCTGCCTGCTGAATCTCGGCCATACCCGTCATGGCCGGATTCGATCCCTAAGCCAGACTCCTTTCTCGACCACTCGCCGATACTGGTCGATACCTCAAACATATTCCGGCTCGCGCGCCCATTCAAGGTGCATTTTTGGTGCGGGGGGACGGCGTTCCTTAGGCTCTGAGGACCCCTGAGGGGACCCTCCAGCCGAGAGTTCGGCGGGTCGGGTTCCCCCGGTCGCGAAGTGGGCAATCGGCTCAGGCAAGAGTGGTGCACGGCCGATGGCTGTTGGATGCCGATCCGTGTCTGCCGGCCCCGCTTGCTGTCGGGAGTCGTATTGGCCGTCGCGGTCTTGGGTGCGGGCTGCTCGAGCAGCGATGCCTCCCGCCCTGCGGCGCCGACCACCATCGAGCCGTACATGGCACCCACTTCCGCCGAGGATCTGGGGATAACACTCGACCCCGACGGCCAACCCTACGACAGTCGATGGGAACTACGCGGCCGCACGGCAGAGACCCGTTTTCTGACGGAGATGCATTTCGCCGGCGGTCAAGTGAGGATCATGGACGGGAACGCGATCCAGGTGGATCCGGGGTATTTCGGCGACGAGGCAACGGCCGTTGACTTCGCCGACACAGAAGTCCTCCACGTCAGCATCGTCTGGGAGCGGACCCCGCGAGACGGCGAGGTGTTTGAAAGCGTGCTGGGCGTGCGGCTCGACGTGGAGGGTTCCACGGTGGACCGGTGGAGCCACTTCGAATTGGCGTATGGGACCGACGGCGGGGTGGGCGGCGTCACCAGCCAAGCGGTGATCGACTGGGCTGCAGCCAACCCCACTGACGATGAGTTCTTCATCGAGGACCCCGATTTCGGCGCCGACTATGAGCTGGGCGACTACGACGGGACGCCCGGCATCGACACCTTGGTCTTTTCCAACGGGTTCGGCGACGGCGGATTCCCGATGTCGCGGGGCTTCGATTCCTCGGGCGAACTCGTCTCCGTCCTCATTTGGGACACGCGGTACCCCTGGCGACTGGCCGTGCCCGGCGGCACTCCACCGCCCGACGTCACATCCCGCGAGCAGGAACTGATCGACTGCATGAACGGCACCCGGCTGATCGACCAGTACGGCAACTGCAGCTGATCCGGCCAGGTGGGAATCGGGGCTCATGCCGACCGGGCCGAACCCCCCCACCGGCAACTTTCGGCTGTGGGGTACCCCAGAGGGACCCCACAGCCTAAGGCTCGGGTCAGGGCTGGTCGGCTCCCTCCGACGGGTCCGGATCGTTCTGGGTCTTGGTGTCGCGGTTGAACCACTCGGCGACCCGGTGCCGGTTGCGCCACAGCACGGGAACAATCATGGCCAGACCCCAACGAGCAAAACGCACACGTACCTCCAAATGGGCGTGGCTCGGCTCTACCCGGCACCGGGAGATCGCAAACCAGGGCGACCGCTCAACCGGCCAGGCTCGCGACCGGCAGCTCATCCCATTCGGTGATGGCGCCCTCGTCGAGTAGTGCCTGGAAGCGGGCGTCACCGAGCGCCGTCCGGGTCGCCTCCCGCGCCGCATCCAGTAGTCGCTGGTTCACCACCGCAGACGATACCGAGCAGCGGGACCTGACATTCCGTTACCGTATCCGCCCGATGCGCACGGCCGGGTTGTTCACTGTGGTAGTCGTGGTGGCGGCGGTCGACTGGTGGGCGGTCGCCCGAGACCGTCGGCGGCTGGAGCTGTTAGCCAAGCCGCTCACGCTGGTCGCCTTGATCATCGCCACCGGCATTCTGCTTGGCGTCGAGGAACCTGCCCATCGCTGGCTGCTGGTGGGCCTCCTGCTGTCGCTGGCAGGCGACGCGTTGTTGTTGTCGCATCATCCGACGGCGTTCGTGACCGGGCTGGCGGCCTTCCTCGGCGCCCACCTGGCCTACATCGTGGCGTTCCTCTTAGCCGGCACCGGCGGGCCGGGCGCTGTCGCAGGCCTGGCCGTCGTCGCCGTGCTGGTGGCGACCCTGGGCCGCCGCATCCTCGCCGCCGTCCGCCAAACCGAGCCGGCCATGACCGGTCCGGTGGCAGCCTATGTCGTCGCGATCTCGGGGATGGTGGTGGCGGCGCTCGGGCGGGGAAGCTGGACCGCAGCCGTTGGGGCTCTGTTGTTCTACCTCTCGGATGCGCTGATTGCCTGGAACCGGTTCGTGCGGCCGATCCGCCGCGGCCGGCTGGCCATCATGACCACCTACCACGCCGGCCAAATGCTGATCGTCGCCTCGTTCCTCTGAATCGGCGGCCACCTCAACCAAGCCATGACTTCCGGCACTGGCGGGTGCCGGCCGGACCTGGTGACCTGGTGACAGGCGAACACGGAGGACCGATGACGTTGACGACGAGGAAACCTCCATATTCCGGCCCGTCCGGCTCAGATCGGTTCGGCTACGTGGTGGCGATCGCGGTAAACGCCGTGCTGCTCTGGGTGGTGAACCGGCTCCCCGACTGGGAGTCCCCGGCGTTTCTTACCGACGACCTGGACCAGGTCGTTCCGATCGTCAGCCTGTCGCTGGTCGCGTCGATCCTGCTCAATGTGATCAACCTGACCACGCTCCAGGCGGCGTGGAAGATCGCCGCCGAGATCGGTTCGTCGATCGTGGCCCTGGTCGCGACGGTGCGGATATTTCAGGTGTTCCCGTTCGACTTCGCCGGTTACGCGGTCAATTGGGGGCCGCCCATCAGGGTCGTCCTGATCGTGGCGATGATCGGGATCACCATTGCCATCATCGTCCAGGCAGCCAGGCTGGCGACCGCAGACCGCCGCTGACCCGTCCGGGGCGGGCGGTGAGGGGGCCGCCGGCGTTCGTAGCCGGAAACCGGCGCCCCCTCCTGTTACCGCGTTTGCCTCGGTGCGGACCGCCTCCCCCTTGAGGGGCCTCCTACGCCGGCCGTGGCAGCGAGTGGAAGCTCGCCAGCGCCGCCATAGCTGCGTCGCGGGTGTCGTGGCATGGAAAATCGATGAGGTCGAGCAGCTGCCGCACCTTCGGATGCCGGCCTGATTGGACAGCGAAAGTCAATCCGAGCCGCTCGGCCAGGCGGCAGCTCTCTTCGAGCACGTGGATGGTGGCGCAGTCGACGAACGTGGCATGGCTCAGGTCAACCAGGACGTTATTGCCGCGTTTCTGCAGCCGGACGATGGTGTCGCGGAAGTCGTCGACGGTGGCGATGTCGTGATCGCCGCGCAGTAACACCACAGCGACCCGATCCTCCACAGCCACCCGGATCTCGGGATCACCCTCGATCAGTGTCGGTCTGTTCAAACAGCCACCCTTTCTGTAGGTCTCTTATGTAGCGGTAGACAGACCGGTCTGTCAAGTGGTATGTTTTCCTGCGAGATGTCACTGCCAGAGACCACTGCGAGGTCCGCGAGCGCGCGCCAGCGCATCGTCGACGCCGCCTACGAGTTGTTCTCGCGCCGGGGGATTCGTTCGGTCGGAGTCAACGAGTTGATCGAGCAGGCCGGCGTGGCCAAGGCGACTTTCTATCACCACTTCCCCTCCAAGGATGACCTCGTGTTCGCCTTCTTGCAGCAGCGGGAGCAGGTCTGGACCAAGGGATGGGTGGAGGCCGAAGCCCGCAAGAGGGGGGCCACTCCCGAGGACCAGCTGCTGGCCATCTTCGACCTTTTCGACGAGTGGTTCCAACGCACCGACTTCGAGGGCTGCTCATTCGTCAACGTCTTGCTCGAATTCGGCGGCGGGCACGACCATCCCCTCGGTCGGGCGTCCGCCGCCCACCTCGAGAACATCCGCACCGTGGTCCGCACCCTGGCCGAGGAGGCCAACTTGCGCGACCCGGCCACTTTCGCTTTGTCGTGGCACATCCTGATGAAAGGCTCGATAGTCCAGGCCGGTGAGGGCGACCGCGACGCTGCCCGGCGGGCCCAGGGACTGGCCCGGCTGTTGATCGAACAGCACCGGCTCTAGATACCAATCTCCAGGATCACACCGGGTTCGACGACCGCCACTTCCACTTCGGGCGCGCACACCGCCGGGATCAGCACGGTCCCGCCGGACGCCACTTCGAAGTCGCCGCCGTCCCATCCCACGCGGACACTTCCCCTGGTCACCAGCAGCACCCGCAGCTCGGCGGCGCGGGTCAGCGGCTCGGTGCCGTGGTCGTGGCGGTGCTCGACCATCCAGTAATGCTCCGTCTCAATGAGCGTGCGGGAGCCGTGCCCGGTCAGGGGACCCAGGAACACGGCGCCCTCTGGAGCCAGCTCGACGGCAGCCAGAGCCTCCTCGACGTGAAGCTCGCGGGGCGCCCGCCCGTATTCCCCAGTCCAGTCGTAGAGACGGAAGGTGGTGTCCGACGGCGTCTGGATCTCGGCCACCATGACGCCCGCGCCGAGGGCGTGGAGGATCCCGGCGGGCAGATGGTGGAAGTCGCCCGGCACCGCATCGTATGAGGCGAGGAGCTCGACCATGTCCTTGGTGCCGGCAGCTGCGGCCAGATCGGCGTGGGTGACCCCGGGACGAGCACCCTTGTACAGCACCGCCCCCGGCTCGGCATCGACCACGTACCACGATTCGGTCTTGAGCCACGAGCCTGGATGGGCGGCGACGTGGTCGGCGGTGGGGTGGACCTGCACCGACAGGTGCTCGCGGGCGTCGAGCAGCTTCACCAGCAGCGGGAAGTCCCCGCCCGGCGTCGGCGCGACGTGGCCCATCAGGTCCGCGCCGTGGGCCTCGATCAGGTCCCGCAAGGTCCGGCCAGCGAAGGGGCCGCCGGCCACCAAGCCGCGGCTCTGGTTGGAGCTGGTCACTGCGGCGGCCGGCAGGTCGGCGATCTCCCAGCTCTCCCCGACGCGCTCACCGGGTGGCAGCGTCTTGCCGTAGGCGGCAAGACGCCGCCCGCCCCACGGCTTGGGGACGAGCACAGGATCGAACCTGAGTGGTAGCAAGTCTCGAGCCATAATCTTGCGGCGGGAGCAGGTCGACGCCCCGGCCGGGTCGACAGATCGTAGGCTGATGAGATGGCCTGGATCGAGACCATCCCCGAAGACGCCGCCGACGGCGAGGTCAAGGAGCTGTACGAGCGGACCGCCGATCCCGCCACCGGACGGGTGGATCACATAATGACGATCCACTCGCTTCATCCCGAGGGCCTGCGCACCCACTATGAGCTCTACCGAGAGGTGATGACGGGCACCCCGTCGCTCCGCAAGGTCGAACGAGAGATGGTCGCCCTGGTGGTGTCGATCGCCAACCACTGTCATTACTGAGTGGAGCACCACCGGCGCGGTCTGCGCCGGCTGCTCAAAGACGACGAGCTGGTGGCGGCAATCGAATCCGATTTCGCGACGGCGGACATCTCCGACGAGCGGAAGGCGATGCTGCGTTACGCCGAGAAACTCACCCGCGCCCCGTGGGCCATGACCCGGCGGGATGTGGGGCAGCTGACCGAGGCCGGGTTCAGCGACCGGGATGTGCTCGATATCGCCGAGGTCGTCGCCTACTACGCCTACGCCAACCGGATCGCCGACGGGTTGGGGATCGAAACCGAGAGGTGGATCGACTTCTCAGATTGACGGCGTCCGTCAAGTATGGGCACCGGCCTTAGTACCATCGGGCGCCCTTCCGATATGAGGAGCATGGTGGAATCCGCCCACCCTTACCGCCTGCCGCGCCATGTCATCCCCCACCGTTATCAGATCCGGCTGGAGCCGGACCTGGCGGGCGCGACGTTTGCCGGTTCGGAGATCGTGGACGTCACGGTCGATGAGGCGACGACCAGCATCACCCTCAACGCCATCGAACTGGACATCTACGAAGCGCATCTGCGCAACGAGGGGGGCGAGCACGTCGAAGCGTCGGTGAGCTACGACGAGGAAGCGCAGCGGGCCACGCTCACCCTCGACCAGGAGATCCTCCCCGGCGAGTGGCAGGTGTACTGCGGATTCACCGGCGTCCTCAACGACCAGCTGCACGGTTTCTACCGCTCCACCTATACCGATGTGGCGGGCAACGAGCAGGTCATCGCCACCACCCAGTTCGAGGCGACCGACGCCCGGCGGGCCTTCCCTTGCTGGGACGAACCCGATCTCAAAGCCGTGGTCGGTGTCACCCTGGTGGTGCCCGGCGACCTGCTGGCGGTCTCCAACGGGGCCGAAGTGGAGCGGGTCGATGTGGGCGACGGCAAGGTGGCGATCACCTACGCGGACACGATCAAGATGTCCACCTACCTGGTGGCATTCGTGGTCGGCCCCTTCGAAGCCACCGACCCGGTCGACGTCAACGGCGTGCCGCTGCGAGTCATTGCCCCGAAAGGCAAGAAACACCTCACCGAGTTTGCGCTCGAGTCCGGCGAGTTCTGCCTGAACTACCTAGCCGAGTACTACGGCATCCCCTACCCGGGCGACAAGGTGGACATGGTGGCCATTCCCGACTTCGCCTTCGGGGCGATGGAGAACCTGGGCTGCATCACCTACCGGGAGACGGCGCTGCTGGTCGACCCGGCGACCGCCACCCAGCAGGAGCTGCTGCGGGTGCTGGACGTCATCGCCCACGAGCTGGCCCACATGTGGTTCGGCGACCTGGTGACGATGAAATGGTGGAACGGCATCTGGCTGAACGAGGCGTTCGCCACCTTCATGGAGACCAAAGCCACGGATGCCCGCCGGCCCGACTGGAAGCGGTGGGTGGCATTCGGCGCGGTGGAACGCCCTTGGGCGTTCGGGGTGGACGCGCTGGCCAACACCCGCCCGGTCGAGTTCGAGGTCAACTCGCCCGACGAGGCCAACGAGATGTTCGACGCCCTCACCTATGGCAAAGGTTCATCGGTGCTGCGGATGATCGAGCAGTACCTGGGCGAGCAGTTCTTCCGGGCCGGGGTCGGCGCCTACCTGCGGGCCCACCGATTCGGGAACACCGAAACCGAGGACCTGTGGGCTGCGCTGAATGAGGCGTCGGGCGAGCCGGTCGGCGAGATCATGGATACGTGGATCCTGCAGGGCGGCTACCCGGTGATCGACGCCGCTGCGGTCGGTGGTGGAATCGAACTGTCCCAGCGTCGCTTCCTGCTGATCCCCGATGAGACCGACCAGACCCTGTGGAAGGTGCCGATCACGGTACGGGGCCGTGCCGGCGGCAAGCTGTTCGCCCACAAGGCATTGCTGGAGGACACC
>JBFGLM010000092.1:0-11429 GCA_041576165.1 Acidimicrobiia bacterium | reverse complement strand
GCGTTTGCGGCCGCGTTGGTCGGGTCCATGCACGGTGTCCACCGTGCGAGACTTTGGAACGGAGATCTACCGGCGGAGCCGCATGAAGTTGTGCGGGCGCTGATCAATGACGCGATCAGATCGGACCGCGAGGTCGTCCTTTTTCTTGACCGCTACGAGCAGATCCGCCATCCTGGTGTCCACAGCCTGGTGACTCGCCTGGTGGAGGAAGCCGGAGCGAACTGGCGTTTAAGGATCGGGTCGCGCACTGTGCCGCCACTATCCATCGCGCGGTGGCGCTCTCAGATGCTCGCTGCAGAGGTACGTCTCGATGATCTGTGCCATGGGCCTACTGGCGTTGCTCGACTGCTGCGCGACCTGTACGGCTTGCATGTGCGGGACGCAGCGGCCGCACAGCTGGCCGATCGTACCGGTGGCTGGGTGACCGGCATTCTCTTGGCGGGCCGGCAAGCCCAGAAGGTTGAGGATGTAGACGCGTGGGTCAACACATTCAGCGGCGCCGACGCCTCGGTAGTGGACTACGTGTCGCGGGAGATAGTTGGGCCGCTCGACGCGACGGCGAGACAGCTTGTCTTGCAGACGGTAGGGCTCATTCGCCTCTGCGCGGATCTGTGCGCAGTTGTCAGCCGGAGCGCTGCCCCACGGACATTTCATGATCTGACCACCCGAGAGACCTTCCTCCGGCCGGTCCTCGATTCGCCGGGATGGTTCGAGCATCATCCGGTTCTCCGAGATGCCTTTGAGGCACTGGCGTCACCGTCCCCCGACGACCAGCTGGCCACCTATCGGCGGGCCCGTGAGTGGTGTCTCACGCACGGGCATGTGTGCGATGCGGTCGAGTACATGATGCGCGGCGATCCCCAAGACGTCGCTGACGCAGCCGCAGTGCTGTCCATGCACAGCTCCGCCGTGTATGAGGATTGTTCCGAGGCGCAGATCTTCAGTTGGATCGACCGGATGCCTGTCGAAATGATCGCGAAGCGACCTGCCTTACGCCTCGTGGCCACCCGGAGCTCGCTGGAGTCGGGGCATCTCGACGCGGCGGCGAAGCATCTTTCCGCCCTGGAAAGTGAGTCAGACGGGATCGGTGATGCGGTCGGGTTTACTACCGAGTGGCTGGCGAACCGCATTGATCTCTCGCTTTACGGGTGGAACGTCGATGAGGCGCTCGAACAACTGAACCGATCCACCCATCAGGTGGCTGATGCTGCTGCGCGTAGGGAGGCGGACACGTCTGGTCATCTGGCCATTTCGGCAGCCAGGGTTCGCTGGCTGGCGGGCTCCTTGTCGGATGCATTCGTCGTGTTGGCTCGAATCCGCGCGCCCCAGGCCACGTTGCACACGACGGCTGAGCGCCACGGTTTGGCGGCCTTGTTGGCGTTTGTCAGCGGGGACATACTCACTGCCCAGTCGAACGTCGCTCGCATGGCCACACTTGTGGAGCACATCCCCATGAAGATGAGAGCCCGAAAAGCTGCATATGGATGCCTGGCCGCTTTGTGGACGGAGCACACGTCAACGCCCGCGTGGGCGATCGACTGTGCGCAACCAACCGCGCAAAACCTCCCAGGCGACCTGATGTGCGTCAGGGCCCTGATACGGGCTGAGCTCGCATGGAGGGCTGGAGACACGCGGGACGCGGGTGCAGCGCTCGCCGAAGCATCTGAGCTCGCCGGACGGTTCGCGAGCCCGACCGCTCTCGACGATCTGATTCGCATACAAGCGCAGCGGTTCGATGAGACGCCGCCGGGCCCGCCCCGCTTGTCGCCGGCGGAACAGGCCGTCATGGAACTGTTACCGGAGAATCTGACCAACGCTCAGATAGCGCAACGGCTGTTCTTGTCGCGTAACACTGTCAAAACGCACCTCCGCCTCGTCTATCGCAAGCTGGGCGTTGGGTCGAAGACCGATGCGATCGCAAAGGCTCGGCAACTTGGCCTCCTCGGCAGCACGGACGATTCCTGAACGGCGTGCCTGTCAATTGGGCTAAGACGTGTGACCCGATTCCCATGCCCGCTCCTCGCGTTTCACGGAGCGGCGTTTCACGGAGCGGCGTTTTCACGGAGCGCCCGGGCATCGCCCGACAGCTATGAATCTCTGTCTCTGAACAACAGCCAGCTCAGCGCAACGCTGATCACGCTGATCACCAGGGCAGCCACGATGGCCGTGAAGAGTCTTTGCACCAGCCCGCCTGCGAGCGACAACGCGTCGACGAGCCACGTTGTGATGATCACCATCAACCCGTTGACGACCAACGTGAACAAACCAAACGTGACGACCGTGAGCGGCAGGGTGAGGAATCTCACGACGGGTCGTATGAACGTGTTGATGAGGCTGAAGACGACTGTCACTACGAGCAGTTCGAACACCCCGCCGTCGAACTCAAGCCCGGGCAACAGATAGGCCGTCATCAACAGGGCAACAGCATTGATGAGCAGTGCGATCAGTAGCTTCAAGTCATGCTCCTGGCATAACGATGGCAGCTGGCGCGAATGGCGCCGTCACCCATGGAGGGTGAGTGCGCCCGCCGTTATCCATCGCTGCCCGAAAGCGGCGCAGGCCCGCCTGGAGGCTCTGCTTGAACCACCCAGGCCGGGTGACGCTCGAAGACCGAAACTCCAGCACGATTCTTTCCAGCTCGGCAAACGCCAGCACAATAGGCAACGCAGGAAAGGCAGGTGACGGACAATGACCGGGCTCGAATGGATCCTGATTTCGGCCTTGGCGGCTATCTACATCGCCCTTTGGTTCACGGTCGCATTGGTGACGCTTCGCAAAGGTCACGTGGCCTTGTTCATATTCGGCATCTTCATCCCGATTCTGTGGCTCATCGGAGCGGTTCTACCGGCCAGGCCGGGAAGTGCCTATGCCGAGCGCGTCGCCTACTGAACCCCGATCGCCGTAATCAGGCAGCGGTTGTCCGCCACACGGGACAAGTTCGGATCCTGGCCCGGCGCACGAGATCTCCGGGCGCCGGTGGCTCAGACGGCCGTGGGGGTGGATTCGTGCCAATCCGGGACCACCGTCTCGCCCCGGCGGTGGCGTCGTGAGGTGGATCTCGGCTGCCTACGCGCTTTTGGCCACGGCCTACGCAGAGTGGCGGCGCGACAGAGCCATGCGGTTGGGCGCCGGTCTCGCGTACTACGGATTGTTCGCGATCATCCCGCTTGTTTCCATCGCGATATTCGTAGCGAGTCTGCTGTTCACGCAAGAGGAGATCGCCGCCTACGTCGCTAGCCAGCTCAGTCCCGTGCTGCAAGACGCGGCCGGCGAGGTCGCCACGGAGCTCGCCGCCGACATCGAGTCGCCGGGCACCACCGCAGGGTTGGGAGTGGTCGGCATCACATCGTGGGCGTTCGCCGCGTCGGTGGTGTTCGTTGCGTTGCAAGACACGTTCAATGTCATCTGGCATCGCCCTGTCGGCGATGGCTTGACGTACACGATGCGGCGTCGCCTGCTCGCTGTTGCAGTGGTCCTGCTGGCGAGTGCCCTGCTCGTCGCGAGCTTGCTGGTCCAAACGGTCGCCAATCTGATCGTGGGCATTCTGCCCGGCCAACCAGCTTGGCTGGCGGCGATCGACAATCTCGCCGTGACGGCTGCCACGTGGGGTCTCGGCATCGGGGTGCTCGTGGTGCTATTTCGCATGCTGGTACCTGTCCCTGTTCGCCTGTTGAGTGTCATCTGGGTGTCGGGCCTCACAGCGGTGTGCCTCGTTGCCAGTACGGGCGTGTTTACGATCTACTCGCAGTTGACGTCAGTGTCTCTCACCGGTGCCGCGGGAGCCGTCTTGGTGGTGCTGGTCTGGCTCTACTTCGAGGCGCAGGTCATCGTGGCCGCAGCCGAGCTGTTGAAGGTCGCCGATCGCCGCAGGCAATGAGCCTGGGCTCACCCCCACGGGGTGAGGACCCGCCCGGTCTGCCGTCATGACAATGGGACGCGTTTTGGCGCGCCCATTGTCATACAGCGGGAGAGGGTGCACATGGAGGAAATGGTCGGGCTCCATTTCGATCACTCACCGGATCGTGACGTTCGCGAACAGCAGAGCAATATGACGGTCATGGGCAATGAGCGGCAACAGATCCAGCTCGATGCTGGTGGGAACGGTGCTGCCACCAACCCGACTCCCGAGGAGACCTTGACGCGCTCGCTGATTGAGCTGGGTGGCTATGTGGGTTTGACAGCCGCAAGAATCACGGGGGCGGCGCTGGGTGCGGTTGCCCGCCGTTTGGCACAGACCAGTCCCGTCAGGGTGGTCAGTCAGGTGACTTTGGACACGCTCGCCGTTGCCCGGGAAGAGTTCGGAGTTGATTGGAGTCAAGCCACTCGACTGGCGGAACAACGCCTGGCAAGAGTCGTCGCGGTGGTGTTGCCGGTCGTGGTCCAGTCAGTTGACCAGGGCGACCTCATCAAGCGGCTCGACCTCGAAGCGATGCTGGATGAAGTGGACGTGAACGCCCTGCTGTCACACGTCGATATGAACCGGCTTCTCGGTGACCTAGACATCGCTCAGCTCATGTCTAGGGTCGATATTGGGTCGATGATGGAACGCATCGATCTCAACGACCTGCTGGCCGAAGTTGATCTCGATGCGCTCCTCGATCGGGTGGATGTGGAGGCCATCGTGCGCCGCGTGCGGGTGGGCGACAGGGTCGTTGAGGGCACCGAACAAATTGCCGAGTCGGCAATAGATCTCGCTCGGCGCCAGGGCGTCGGTCTCGACGTCCTGTTGGCCCGGACAGTGAATCGGATCCTGGGAAGGGACTCGAACGCGATGCCGCCCGGTCCCCGAGCACTGACCGAGGCGCAGTCGGAGCCTCCATCATGAAGCGTATGGCAGGAGTCGTCACGGGCAATTACGCCGGGGTGTTCACGAGGCTGGCGGCGTTTGTGATCGACTGGCTCGTGATCGCTGTGAGTTACAGCCTGTTGCTTGGGGGTGCGTCGTTCCTACTGTCCGCGCTCTTCGCATGGGACATCGGCGTCGCCGACAGCGACCACTCGCTGTACTGGATTCTCGGGATGGCTGGATGGGCCTTCATCTATCTGGTGGTGGGCCTCATCGTGAGCGGGCGCACCCCGGGCAAGGCCGTGGTTGGGCTCAGAGTGGTCTGCAGGGATGGAACGCCGTTGACCCCGGCGCGAGCGGCCGTGCGCGTGCTCGCGCTTCCGCTGAGTTTTGCCATCCTGGGTCTTGGGTTCCTGGGTGTTCTGTTCGGGAGGGAGCGGCGGGCATTGCACGATGTCATCGCCGGCGCCGCCGTCGTCTACGACTGGGGTGATCGACCGGCCGAGCTTCCGGCGCCGCTCACAAACTGGCTCGAGCGCACTCAAGCCATCAAACCGACGGCGGGCGGTTGGACACCCGGCAGGTGAGCCCCACCCAGGTACGGCCAAGCCGGGCAACAGTCACGGGGCTACAAGAATCCGGTGCCCTGCCCTTGTCAGATCACAACTCGGCATGAGAGCATGAGTCCGCCAGGACAATCGAGCGAATCGCGATGAGCGGGCCGTTGGCTAGTACGGCGGCCGGCCAGGTTGTCCGGAGGTGCCACCGTGGCCGTCGATCCCTGGGGTTTTCTGACATACCGCCGGGAAGATGCCCTCGTCAGGCCAGTGGGCGAGCGTATCCGGGATTGGCGCGTCGTCATCGAGGCCCCTGCCGGCCGGGTCATCGAGCGCAATGCCACCCGGTGCATGGACTGCGGGGTGGCGTTTTGCGAGCTCGGGTGCCCCCTGGGCAACGAGATTGCCTACTGGAATGACTCGGTGGCATCCGGTCGGTGGCAATACGCGATCGAACAGCTTCACGCCACGAACAATTTCCCAGAATTCACAGGCTGGTTGTGCCCAGCTCCGTGTGAGGCGAGTTGCGTTCTGGCGATCAATGACGACGCGGTGGCGATCCGTCAGATCGAACTCGCCATCATCGATCGAGCGTTCGCAGAAGGGTGGGTGGTGCCACATCCGCCCGATCATGCGACAGGCTTCTCGGTGGCAGTGGTGGGTTCGGGTCCAGCCGGGCTGGCCGCTGCTCAACAGCTCACCCGCGCCGGCCACGAGGTTGCCGTGTTCGAGCGGGCCGACCGCGTAGGAGGTCTGCTGCGCTACGGGATTCCTGACTTCAAGATGGACAAAGCTCTGCTTGACCGGCGCCTCGAACAGCTCTCGGCGGAGGGGACACAGTTCCACACCCAAGTGGATGTCGGTGGGGACCTCACGGCCGACGAGCTGGTCGATTCTTTCGATGCGGCGATCGTGGCCTGCGGATCCAGCTTCGCCCGCCAGCTGGACGTGCCCGGCGCCAATCTGGTCGGCGTACATCAAGGTATGACCTATCTAGAGGAGGCCAATCGCGTTCAAGCGGGCGACCAGAACCACACCAGCATCGATGCGGCCGGGCGGCATGTGGCCATCATCGGCGGTGGGGACACCGGTCTGGATTGCCTTGGCACCGCCAATCGCCAAGGCGCCGCGTCTGTCCGGATGTTCGACCACAACCCGTGCCCGCCGTCTGAGCGCGACTTCAGCACCAACCCGTGGCCTCAGTGGCCACGAGTCCACAAGCACGGCTTCGCGCAGGAGGAAGGGGTGCGGGAGGAGTGGAGGACCGAGGTGCGTCAGCTGGTACCCGACCAAACCGGACGAGTCCACGGGATCTGTGGCGATCGGGTTGACGCCGTATGGGAGCAGCACCATCGCCGCTTCGAATCGATCGGCGGCTCGGCGTTCCAGGTGCGGGCCGACCTCGTCCTGCTGGCGATGGGGTTCGACGGGGTCGAGGCCGGGCGTCTCGTGCGCGACCTGGAGATCGACCTGACCGGTCATGGCACCATTGCGATCGATGACGACTGGCAAACCACTGCGCCTGGTGTATATGCCTGCGGCGACGCCACCCGCGGGGCCAGCCTGGTGGTCTGGGCGATCGCCGATGGGCGGGCGTGCGCGGCCGCCGTCCATGCCAACCTGACCGGGGAAGACACGTTGCCACGGCCGGTCGCTCCGAGCGACCATCCCCTCTGACCCACCTGGTCTTGGTGCGGCCCGGGCGCGCTCCCGCTGTCCGTTCCGGACGGCGAGTAAGTTATGCGCCGAGGAACGGATCGGCTCGGCCGCTTTCTGGTTGAAGCCGGGCATCGCCGGAAGCTCGACGAGGAGCAGGATGCGCCGCATCGGGAGTTTGATCGCCCGTCACCCTGAGCCGTTCCTCGCCGCCACTGCCCTGGTCAGCATCCTGGCGGCGATATCGTTGTTTCGGATCCAGTTCAACGCAGACGTCGCCTCGTTCATCACGGAGGGCAACGAGCGCGGCGAGGCCTTTGCTGCTCTCCAGGCCAAATACGAGACGGCAGACCCGGTGAATGTCGTTCTGAGCCTTCCCGACGGTGAGACCTTCGCATCGCGCAGCCGGCTGGTCGATCTGGCCGAATTCCGTGATGCCCTGGCGGCATTGGACGGCGTGGCTTCGGTCGGTGCGTTGATCCCGGACGTGTCACCATTAGACGGCTCGCCTCTCACGCCAGAGCGACTGGCGGCAGTTCCCGAAGAATTCCTGAACGTGGCTACGAGCGGCCCGCTGGCCGGTCTCTTGCTCAGCGAGGACGCCCGCCACAGCATGCTGGTGGTCATCCCGGATGGCGACGGTATTCAGGTGGCACGCGACGTCGGGACGGTGTCGCCGCCTCCAGGGGTCGGCGTCACAATCGCCGGGAATCCTGCCGTTTATGCGGCTGTGGTGGACATCCTTTCTTTGTTCTTGCTGCTGATCCCGCCAGTGGTGCTCCTATTGCTGCTGGCCGTCTTCTACGCCAACGTGGGAGATCGCCGCCTCAGCGTGCTGGCAGTCGTGCCGGCCCTACTCGGGTCGCTCTGGACATTTGGGCTCATCTCGGTCCTCGGCCGTCCGATCGACGTAGTCACCGTGATCGTCCCGATCTTCGTGCTGGTCATGGGCTCGGCCGATGGCCTCCACTTCGTCACGCATTTCCAGGACATCGCTGCCGAGCACGATGATCCCAGCGAGCGTGTGATCTCCACGCTGCGAGAGGTCGGAACCCCGATGATCCTCACGACGGTGTCTACCGCGGCCGGCTTCCTTTCCCTCCTCGCGACCGATGTCCGTCCAATCCGTCAGCTCGGCCTGTTCGCGGCCATCGGGATCACCTTCGCCGGCGTCATCTCGTTCTTTGCGCTGCCCGCTCTGATGACCCGGATAGGTGTCACCGCCCCCGCCCGCCCGCCGATTCTCGGGGGGGTGGTGGTGGGCCTCCGCCGTCTCGTCTCCGCCCGCTGGCCGGCTGCGGCGCTGGTCGTGACCGTGGTGATCTTCGCCGGAATCTTCATCCCGCAGCTCGAAGTGGACTCGGACCCGTTGTTCTTCTTCACCACCGACCACGAAGTACGCCAGGCCTTCGACCGGACCGAAGAACTATTCGGCGGCGCTACGCCCCTGTTCGGCGAGTTTGTGTTCGATCCCGCCGATCCCCAGCAGTCGCTCGCTACTGCGGCCGAGAACACGGCTGAGCTCGAGTCACTCGCAGGAGTTCGCTCGGTCTTCTCCTTGGTCGATCTAGCGGGAGTGCTCCCGGCTGATGCTGCCATATCGGCCGGCCGCGAACTGCCCATCGGCAGCTTGATTTCAGACGACGGCCTACGGTTCTTGTTGCTACCCGGCGAGTTCTCGGCCGAAGAGCTTCGCGGCTGGCTCGACTTCGCAGACGAAAACGATCAGGTGCGGATCATCACCGGCTTGCCTGTGCTGTGGGACGAAATGGCCCGGCTCATACTCGGCGCGCAGATCTGGTCGGTCATCGCCGCGCTGGTGCTGGTAGCGGCTCTACTGCTGGCAACATACCGCCGGATTCGACCGACCGTTGTGGCGCTCCTTCCGCTGATCCTCACAATCGCCGCCCTGCTCGGCTTCATCGCGGCGTCCGGGATCCAGCTCAACCTGATCACCGCAGTCGCGTCATCCATCGTGATAGGCGTCGGCATCGACTACGCAATACATTTCGTGGCGGCGATCGACCACGCCCGCCAGGCGGGAGACGGCTACATCATGCGGGCGATCGATCGCGCTGGGAGGCCGATCGTGGCCAACGCTCTCGGCATTGCCATCGCGCTGTCGGCGCTGCTGCTGTCTCCACTGCGCCCCCACCATCACATCTCGGGCATCATGTGGGTCTCGATGACGGTGGCCGCGCTCGGAGCGCTGCTGGTGATACCGGCGTTGTTGCCCCGGGCCGGGGTGCGTGAGCCCGTCGCCGAAGCCGCGGACGGCGCCGGCGGGCGGGCCTGATCAGTCCCGGATCGGGACCTGCCGGCCGCGCTCCCACTGCA
Organism: Acidimicrobiia bacterium; assembly: GCA_041576165.1. GTDB lineage: Bacteria > Actinomycetota > Acidimicrobiia > Spongiisociales > Spongiisociaceae > JBFGLM01. Next base: position 2,093 of record JBFGLM010000092.1, on the reverse strand, counting down.
CGGTGGCGGCCGCGTGAGCGACCTGCCGCCATCCAGAGTCGACCTCGAAATGCCCGAGCAATGTGGTGGTGCGCCGGCCATGCACGTCCTTCTCCTGCCGCTCGCAAAACTCCGCAGCGAGGAATGCCGCTGCCGCTGCTTGCGCCGCAACATAGGAAGGGAACGTTCTGAACCGCGCGGTGAAACCTGCAGCGAACTCGGCACCGCTGGGGCCCACCTCAGGTCTTTCCTTGTTCGGCAGCCACTGCACCGGACCGACGACGCCTTCGGCGTCGCTACCGAGCCGGATCCCAAACTCGGGGAGTCCGGCCGCCACGCAGCACCGCAGCCCGGGTTGGGCTCCTCGCAGCCGACTGACAAGCCCCGCGTCCTGTTCAAACGTCCCGGCCACCAAGACGGCGGTGTCTGGGCGGGCGGCCGCCACCACGGCCGCTTCGTTGTGGAGCGGGAGATGCTTGACCTCCAAGCCCAGGCGGCGGGCAGTCATCTCGGCCCCCGCCCCGACCGCGGCGCTGAAACGGCCTGGACCGAGTGCCAGCAGTACCCGAGTGAGTCCTTGGCCTGCGGCCAGCTCCACCGCGCCGCGAAAATACGACGAGGCGGGCGCCGCGACCGGAACGACTCGGGGACGGGCGAGATCATCGGCTGCCCCGCCGTGGTTCCACATGAGTTGACCCTGCTCACCGACGAGAGCAACCGCGCGCCGAACCAGATTGCTGCCGTAGGGTCCCAGCACGACGTCCAGGTCTGATTGCAGCCACTGCCGGTAGATTCCCTCCACCACTCCCGGTGAGCTGCGATCGTCCGAGAGGTAGAGCTCGGCGCCCGTAAAGTCGGCCCACCACCGGAGCCCGCGAGCGGCATCCCGGCCCTGGAGGGCAAGCGGCCCGGTCAGACTCAGCGACGCCGCGGCGCGCAGGTTCACCCGGATGACGCGGTCAGGGGGCGCGGAGGGCTTTCAGCACCGTGGCGGTGCCCACGCCCCAGGTGAGGTGGGCGGCGCCGGTCAGCGCGAATTCGCGCGGCGTCTTCCATGTCCAGAACGGGGGATGTGCCCCCACCACCGGCAGCACGGCGCCGAATCCCAGCAACCACAGCGCCACGGCCAGCAGCACCCCGTGACGGCTCGGGCTGATCTGCCCGCCCCGGGTGGCGGATGCCAACACCGCACCCCACATCGCGCCGTAGCCGTAGTGGATCAGGTCACCCAACCGTCGCCGCGTCTGGTCGTCGAGTTCGCGGTAACCCGCTCGTTGTACCAGCGCCTCCACGACCTTCTCCGGATGCCACTTCGCACCCGCCAGCTGGTCGCTGGTGAGGATTGCTCTTCTCAACGACGTGATCACGCCCGCCATGCCCGCAACGCCCGCCGCCCCTGCCAGCGCCCCTTGCATAAGATTCTTCATTGCGACCTCCGGCCATCGAGCCTACCGACCCCGATCCGGGCCAGAGGATGCCCGGAAGTCTCGTCGGTACACTTGCCGGGCATCATGCGTTTCACCAAGGAGTTCTGGCCTGGCATCGAAGACGGGTCGATCACCCTAGCCTTCCGGCGGTGGAAGCGACCCACCGTCGCCGTCGGGCGGCCCTATCGAACACCTGCTGGGCGGGTCGAGATCGTCTCAGTTCACGTCGTCGACCCGATGCACATTACGGACGACGAGGCCCGCCGCGCCGGGCACCTCTCGGCCGAGGACATTCGCGCCCAGCTGCGGGGCGATCCGACCTGGGCTGTATACCGGGTCGAGTTCAACCTGCTGGCTGAGCCCGATCCCCGGGACGTGCTGGCGCACACCGCTGACCTCACGGCCGAGGACGTCGCCGAGATCAATCGCCGGCTCGACCGGCTAGATCGGGCCTCCACGCATGGTGCGTGGACCCGCCGGACGCTGCAGATCATCGCTGAGCTGCCTGCGACGAGAGCGCCGGATCTGGCCGAGTTGGCGGGCCGTGACGCTCGGTCGTTCAAGCTGGACGTGCGGAAACTAAAGAACCTGGGACTAACGATCAGCCTCAACCCTGGCTATCGCTTGTCGCCACGGGGACAGGCCTACCTGGCCAAGCGGAGCGGGTAGTGCGGCCGGGCGCCGCCG
>JBFGLM010000091.1:0-11449 GCA_041576165.1 Acidimicrobiia bacterium | reverse complement strand
TGCTACTTGCGGCCGTCCTGGGCCTCCACATAACGGCCCGCACCGCCACCGGCACAACCGAGGTGGAGGCCATCGTCGCCGCGATCTGTGAGCAGATCGCGGCCTGGAAAGCCAGCGACGGCGCGCCGGCCCCTACTACCGAATCCTGACATCAGTCCCACACCGCCGGGCCGTATGCAGCCCGGCGCACCCGCCCGGCGACTGCACCGGGCGTCGGCGAAGCTTGGTGACTCACGGATGGTCACTGGAACGCGGCCGGGTCTATCTCGCTTCGACGCCGGCCCATGTAGTCCAGTAGCTCCTCGTCAACTGCGGAATCGAGCGCGGGCGGTTGGTACCGGTCCAGTGCCTCGTGGACGGCCCGGGCTCCCCGGGCCGCCGCATCGTGTCCGCCCGCCGCCGACCACGTCTCGAAAGAATCGGTGTCGAACAGTGGCATCCGGTGGAATGCTTCGCGGTACCGGCCCAACGTGTGCTCTGTGCCAAGGTGGTGACCGCCGGGCGGGACCGACAGCAGTGATTCCATCGCCCACTCGTCTTCATCCCAGCTCACACCGGCGGCAAACCGCTGCAAAACCCCGCACATCTCGACGTCCAGAATGAACTTCTCGTAGCCCGCACTCAGACCCGCCTCGAGCCAGCCGGCGGCATGGAGCACGAAGTTCGGGCCGGCCATCATGGATGGGAACATCGACAGGGCCGATTCGAGGCCGCTCTGCATATCGGGGATCTTGGAGCTGGCATAACCGCCTGCCGCCCGGAAGGGAAGCCCGTAGTGGCGGGCCATCGACGCCACGATGAACTGGGCCAGGGCGCTTTCGGCCCCACCGAATACCGGCGATCCGCTCTGGAGGTCGACAACGGCTAGGAACGGCCCATAGATACAGGGCGTGCCGGGCCGGACCATCTGGGCAAAAGCCAATGTCGCCAACGCCTCGGCGTTGGCCTGGGCGACCGTTCCCAGCACCGAGGCGGGGCCCATTGCCCCACCAAGGATGAACGGCGTGATGATCAGCGCCTGGTTGGCCCGGGCGTAGGTTTTGAGGGTGCCCAGCATGCGGTCATCCAGCCGGCGCGGGCTCGAAATGTTGATGACAGCCAATAGCACATGGTTGGCCGCCAGCCCGTCGTCTCCGAACACGATCCGGGCCATTTCCACCGAGTCGAATGCCGTGAGACCGATCGGGTAGTGGCCCATGATCGGTTTGTCGCCCCACTTGATGTGGGCATAGGTGATGTCGAGCGCCCGTTCGTGAAAGGGGACGTCGTTCGGTACCACGATCTCGGTACCCTGAACGTGCAGGTATGGCGTGGTCATCGTGAGCTTGATGAACTTCTCGAGATCCGCCAGCGTGGCCTCACGCCGGCCCCGTTCGAGGTCATATACGTAGGGTGGCCCGGCGACGGGTGCGAATGCCAGGTAGTCGCCGCCGATCACCACGCTCCGGACCGGGTTGCGGGCCGTGTGCGTGAACGACGCCGGCGCCCGTGCCACCAATTCCTCCACGGTTGACCGGTCGAAGTGGGCAACCTGGTCGTCGTCGACGGTCACGCCGTTCTGGCGTAGGATGCCGACCGACTCGTCGTCGTAGAACGCCATACCGGCTTCCTCGAGAATCCGCATCGACATGTCGTGCACGAGGGCGATCTGTTCCTCGGTGACGATCGAGTAGTGCGGAACTGCGGCCTTCGGCTGTACCGGCGGCACCACCGCCCCGCCGACCGGCCCGGCCCGCCGCCGTCCGCGGCGGCGTCGTGGCCGCTCAGTCATCAGGCCCGCATCCGTTCCATCTTCGGATCGAACAGCGGTTCCTCGACAACCGTCCCGGCGTAGCGAACGCCTGTGTACTCGATCTCTACTGCCGTCCCCGGAGAGCTGTGCTCGATCGGGAGATAGGCGAAGGCGACATAACGGTCCAGCGAGTAGCCATAGTTGGCCGTGGTCACATGGCCGATGACCTTGTCATCGACGTAGACCGGCTCGTTGCCGAGCAGCGTGGCGGCATGGTGCTCCACCGTCATACAGCAGAGACGGCGTGTGAGCCCGGTCTGCTTGCGCCGCTCGGTGGCGGCCTTACCCAGGAAGTCATCCTTGTCCAGCTTTGCGGTCCACCCGAGGCCCGCCTCATACACGTCGTACTCGGTATGAATGTCGGCACCCCACAAGCGGTAGCCCTTTTCCAGCCGGAGTGAATCCATCGCGCCGAGGCCGGCCGGGCGAAGGCCGTGGCCGTGGCCAGCATCCGTCAGTGCATCCCACACGTCGAGACTCGACTCGCTCGGGATGTGCAGCTCCCATCCCAGCTCGCCCACGTAGGAGATCCTCATGGCGAACACCGACGAGAAGCCAACGTCGATCCACTTTCCGGTGTAGTACCCGAAGGCGTCGTTGGCGAGGTCGGCCGGGCTGGCGCCGGTGAGGATTGATCGGGCGGCAGGCCCGAATATTCCCACGGCCGAATACGCAGCGGAGATGTCCCGGACCGAAACACCTGTCGGCGCATGGCGCAGCACCCAGTCGAGGTCCATCGGCAATGTCCCTTCGCCCACGAACAGCCAGTAGCGGTCGGCGGCCATGCGGGCCAGCGTCAGATCACGTTTGATGCCGCCGTCGGCCGTCAGCCAGCACGTGTAGACGACTCGGCCAACGGGGACGTCCACGCGGTTGGTACACAGGAAGTCGAGGAACTCGCACGCCCCCGCACCGGCGAGCTCGATTATCGACAGCCCGCTGAGATCGAAGAGGCCCGCGTGGTCGCGGGTGGTGAGGTGTTCGGCGCCCTGGATCGGTGACCAGTGCATCGCTGCCCAATCCGCGCGGCGGGGGATGCGCTCGCCGTACCGGTTCAGCAGGTCGCCGTTGGACTCGTACCAGTTCGGCAGCTCGAGGCCGGCAAACGCTGTGAACTCTGCCTCGGCGTCAACGTGGCGCTGGTGCAGCGCGGAAGTGCGGACGTTGCGGGGCTCAGAGATCGACTCGCGCGGATGATGCAGCTCGTAAAGCTCCCGATAGTTCTTCGCAGTGACCACCTGCACGTAGCGGCGGGTGGTGGTGTGGGGCTGGAATCGGTACAGATGACAGGATCGCATGTCCCACTCGGTCGTGCCTTCGACCATCCACTCCGTCACTGCTTTCGCCACGCCTCCCGCGTGCGTGATCCACGAGGCGTTCGCCGACCAGAGTCCCGTGACATCCAGCGATTCTCCGATGATCGGCATGCCGTCCACCGAAAAGGCGAACATTCCGTTGTAGGCGGTTTCGAACACTGGCTGGCGGGTACGCAGCAGCGGCACGAGTTCCTGCGCCAGCTCCCACGCCGCCGCGAAGTCGTCGGGGGTGAAGTCGCGCAAGGCGGTCGGACCGACCTCAGCCGACGCGACCGCTCTGGGAGCGTGGGCATAGCTACCGATACCCAAGGCTTGCCAGTGCTTCCGGTAGTACATCGCTGCGTCGAGGTCGCGAACGAGCGGAAACGTGACTTCCTGGTCGACGTCTGTCGGGTCGTAATCCTCCCATTCGGCCAACGCCGGGGTGATCGCATACTGGTGTTCGAAAGCCATCAGTGGGATCTCGAGGCCGAAATGCCGCGTCAATTCCGGCGACCAGATGTTGGCCGCGATGACGACCATGTCGCACTCGATCCGCCGATAGGCTGGGTTGGTGGTGGTGACCGCCTTCACCTGACCCTCTTGGACCTCGATGCCGTCGAGGCCGGTCTTCTCCAAACACTCGAGCCCGCGCTCTTGTGCCCGCCGCAGCAGGTCGCCCACGGCGTGGTAACCCCGCACCAAGCCGCTCTTTTCGGCAAAGAGGCCCCCGGCCAGCGCGGCCGGATCGACGAACGGGAGAAGTGCCCCCACTTCATCGGGATCGAGCAGCCTGGTCGGGATTCCCCAGCCGGCCATCTCGGCGTCGAGTCGGACGAAATCCTCGAAGCGTTCAGGGGTCCGGGCCAACTCCACCCCGCCGAACCGTTGGAAGGCCCGATGGGCGTCGTCGTAATCGGTGAGCGTGGAGAAGAGATCAGAGGTGTACGACGCCATCTGAGCGAGGAGCTTGTTGTGACTGACGGCAACCACCCCACCGGGAGCATGCGACGTCGATCCGACGTTGTAGGGCAGGGGTCCCTGGTCGATCAGCACTACATCCGACCAGCGGTGCACGTGGGTCAGTTGATGAGCAGTCGCCGCGCCGACGATTCCGCCGCCCACGATGACGACTCGTGCGGCTCGAGTCACTGTGCACTCCCAAGCGTCAGGCGCACCCGGCATCGTATACCCGAACCTCACCGAGCGTCGGAATCATGGCGTGCCTTAGGCGGTGGCGTACCCTCAGGGGCCGCCCTAGCCGGATGTTCCGGGAGATCGCCCGCTGTGCGTGGTTGCTCGCATTGCACCCACCCGCCCTCGCTGGGTCCTGTGACATCGAGGGATGGAGGTCATAGACTTCGTTTGTGGAGACCTTCTTTGCGATCGCGTTTGTGGCCGCCATCGCAGTAGGCGTCGTCTCGCGAATACAGAGGGGTACCGTCTGGCGGGGGGTGGCGTCGGACTTTGGCCTGCGGTTCTCGAACGCGGGGGTCTTTTCGTCTCCCCGCATCAGCGGCTATATCGACGACATCTTCGTTGACGCCCGCCTCATCCACCAGAACAAGGCGACCTACACCCAGGTCATGGTCGAGTTCCCTCCGGGCCCGACGATATTCCGCATCACCAAAGCAACCGAAATCGGCAGCGGCGCGAAATCGCGCCTGCCGGGCGAGTTGTATGAGTCACTCACGGGCGATGACGTCGAGATCGGCGACACGGCGTTCGACAAGCTGGCCAAGATCGACGGCGAGCCCGGTCCGCTGGCTGCGTTCCTCACCCGCGAGCGCGTCGAGGCCGTCAGCTACCTGCTGGAGACGTATCCGAGCACGCGGATAACGGACTCGGAGATCCGGTTGCAACTCATGGGCAACACCCGCAGCGCCAATCGTCTCTCTCGAGGCCTGGTCGACGCCATCACCGCCGCGCAGGCGATGCACCCGCGCCGCACGCCGAGGACTCCGCCGGCAAAACCCACCCCGGAATCGGACGACACGGCCGAGCTCCCGGGCCCGGCCAAGCGCGGGCTCCATCGCCCAACTAGGCGGAGGCAGCACACGCCCGAAGATCGAGTCCCGTACGCAACTGCCATCCCGCATCGGGGGGGGTCCGCGCAGTCAGACGCGCGGAGGATGGCAGACGAACTCTTTGCCAGCGGAGCCACGAGCCCCCAGGCCGAACGTCTGTTCCGTTCTCGATATCTCGGGATGCCGATCAATTGGGGTGGATACATCCTCCGGGCCCGCCCAGGCGAGACAATCCTCAAGGTGGCAGAGATCGACGACCCATTGTTCGGGCGCTCGGCGGTGACGGTCGTGAGCGACGCCAACGCAGGGGAGGGCGTCGAGGTCGGCCAGCATGTCACGCTGGACGGGATCGTTCACGGCCTCAATCATCTCGAGCGCACCATCTATGTGGACAGCGCGGTTGTGCAGCCCTGACATGCGCCCACGCCCCAACCGGGCCGGCCGGTGCCGGAATACAACTCAGAGCGTCTATGGTTGAGAGTACCGATGTCGCTCGAAGAGCTCTACCGCGAGGTCATTCTCGACCACTACCGCAACCCGCGTAATCGCGGCGCCGTTGCCGGTGCCAATGCGCAGGCCGATGGCAACAACCCCCTCTGCGGTGACGAAGTCCATGTCGAGCTGATCGTCGACGATGGCGCCATCATCGATATCGGCGTCGTCGGCCAGGGCTGTTCCATCTCGCAGGCCTCCGCATCGATGATGACCGATGCGATCAAGGGCCGTACGCTGGATGAGGTAGCCGAGCTGACGGCCAAGTTCAAAACAATGATGGACATCGACACCGGGGGCGACGCCGGAATCGATCCGGATCGACCGGGGGCGGTGCTCGGCGACCTGGAAGCGCTGCAGGGCGTCCGGCGGTTCCCGGTTCGGATCAAATGCGCCAACTTGGCCTGGACGACGCTCGAGGAGGCGATTCGTCAAAGGGCCGAAACGCCGGCCTGAGCCGACCCCCTCCGCCGCTGCTCGGCCCCGGACGGTCCCCAGCCTCCTTTCGTTTCGTAACGCACCCGGAACGATTGAGGACTACACCTGGACCGGAAGGAGGTTCGCGTGATGCATGACCCGACCACGGCTCCCCGAACCGACGCCGCGAAAACGCCGCGCCTCGACGAGGGCGGCACCCCGCAATTCACCTGGCGCCGGCTCTTGTCCATCAGCGGCTCTGTGACGGCCGTTGCTTTCACACTTGCCGCGGCTGCGATGAGCGACATCGAAGCGGCCGTGGTCGCGGCTGGATTCTTCGCGACAGCATTCCTGCTGCCAACCCGGTGGGGCGGTGTCGGGGCGGCCGGGCTGGCGCTGCTCTCGGCCGTCGCTCTGTTCTTCATGGGCACTGCAGCGATCGTCAACGTATCCAGCGGGTCGACGCTGCGGTCGGTTGCCATTTCCGCCGGACTGGCTGCACTGAGTTTGGTGACGCTCTCTGCCGGGCTGGCTGTGCTCGTCGGAAAGGCCGACCGCGGCCCGAACGGCCCGTCAGTCACTGTGGTCGCGGCGCTCGCGGCCCTCACCGTGGCCCTCGCAGCCGGCGCCGCCACCGATGCTGCTGTGCCGCCTACCGTCGACGCAGCGGTGGTGACCGACAACCTTGCCTTCTCGCCACCCGACCTCACGGCAAGCGCCGGTGAAGTGACGGTGGCGGTCACCAATGATGATCTTTTCTGGCATACGTTCACGGTGCCTGACCTGGGAGTTGATCTGCCGGTTCCGGCCGGTGGTGAGCGGACCGTGACCTTTGATGCGCCACCGGGCACCTATGAGATCGTCTGCCGGATTCCGGGTCACACAGAAGCCGGGATGGTCGGAACGATAGCGGTCGCCGGCTGAGCCATGGGGCGCGGCCTAGTCAGGCAGAGCCGAGGACCCGCTCCATTGCCGCGGCGTCGTTGCGGCGCCGGGCCGACATCCACCGGCGCCGTAGCAGCCGCCGCTCCTGTTCGGTAGTGCCTCCCCACACTCCATTGACCTGATTGGCTTCGATGGCGTAGATCAGGCAGTCGGCTTTGACGGCGCAGGTGTCACAAATCTGCCTGGCCTGCTCGATTTGGCGAAGAGCGGGACCGGTGTCGCCCGCCGGGAAGAAGAGATCGGAGTCGAATTCTGTGCAGGCCGCCAGGTCGCGCCAGCTCAGGCCGGCTCCAGCATTGCCAATGTCAGTGAGTAAATGAGTGTTCATGCATCCCCTCCATGGACTCGGAGGCTGTTGCGAGATGGGTTCGGGTGCTCGACCGGCGTCAGAGCACGCCCCCTTCGGTCATCTTCTTGAGGTCGAGCACTGTATCAAGGTCTTCCTCGGTCATGAGCCCCTTTTCTAGGACCACATCACGCACGTTGCGCCCGGACGCGAACGCTTCCTTCGCCACTTCAGCACCTTTGTCGTAGCCGATGTGAGGGTTCAACGCTGTGACCACGATGATGTTCGCTTCGACCAATTCGCGGGCACGATCCGCATTGGCGACGATGCCCTCAACGCAGCGCTCCCGAAGGTTATCGGCCGCGTTGGCGAGCAGCTCAATCGATTCGAGCAAGTTGTGCGCAATCAGCGGCATCATCACGTTGAGCTCGAAATTCCCGTTCGCCCCGCCCCACGTGATCGCAGCGTCATTACCGATGACTTGCGCAGCCACCTGCATGGCCATTTCGGGCATGACCGGGTTCACTTTGCCCGGCATGATCGACGAACCGGGCTGGAGTGAAGGCAGCTGGATCTCGGCCAGCCCGGTCCGCGGCCCCGACGCCAGCCAGCGCAGATCATTCACGATCTTGAACATCGAGGCTGCCACGGTCTTGAGAGCACCCGAGGCGTTGACCGCCGCATCTTTGCCGGCCTGTGCCTCGAAATGATTGTCTGCCTCGCGGAAGGCCAGACCCGACGTGTCGGCCATCGCCGCTATCACCGACGCTGCAAATCCATCCGGGGCATTCAGTCCGGTCCCGACCGCGGTCCCGCCGAGCGGCAATTCGAGCAACTCGGGGAGCACATTCTTCACGCGCTCGACCCCCTTGTAGATCTGGGTGGCATAACCCGAGAACTCCTGACCAAGCGTTACGGGCGTGGCATCCATGAGGTGGGTCCGCCCCGACTTGACGACGCCAGCGAATTCTGCCGCCTTGGCATCGAGTGCCGCGGCCAGCCGCTCTAGTTGCGGCAGCAGGTCCTCCGTGATGGCGGCGGCCGCCGATGCGTGAATCGCTGTAGGGATCACATCGTTCGATGACTGGCCGAAGTTCACATGGTCATTCGGGTGGACCAGGCGTGTTCCCCCCGGCTCGCCCCCAAGCAGCTGGGTTGCGCGGTTGGCAATGACCTCGTTGGCGTTGGTGTTGGTGGATGTACCCGAACCGGTCTGGAAGATATCGAGGACGAAGTGGTCGTCCAGCGCCCCAGCCATGACCTCATCGGCGGCCGTCACAACCGCTTTGGCCAGATCAGGATCGACGTAACCCTCGTCACCGGCCACCATTGCCGCCCTCCCTTTGATCAGGCCGAGCGCCCAGATGAAACGCCGCCCGAACCGCAGCTCCGAGATCGGGAAGTTGTCTACGGCGCGCTGAGTAGAGGCTCCGTACAGCGCGTTGGCCGGCACCTTGACCTCGCCCATCGAGTCCCGTTCGATTCGGTATTCCACGACTGTTCCTCCAGTTTCACTTGGTTGACGACCGGGCGTCGGTACCCCTCTGGCAGCGGCCGGTCGGGCCGACCGGGTGCCATGCGCCGGCGCGGTCGCAGCCGGCCTCGCCCGCAGGAGGCTACCCTCCGCCGGACGGCCTCAGGGTAACCCGGACCGGCCGGGGCCGGATTCCGGATGGAGGTTTGGCTGCATAGAAATTTGAGCATCCAGTCCTCTCAGCCCGGAAGGGATCACATGGGCACCATCATCACCGGGACGGGAATATCTATACCGCCCAGCGTCATCACCAACGATGACCTGGCGAAGGTCATGGACACGTCCGACGAGTGGATCCGCCGGCGTACGGGCGTGGGGACGCGGCATTTTGCCGAGCCCGGGGTCGGATCGGTTCAACTTGGCACTGAGGCTGCGGCCGCCGCCATCACAGACGCCGGCCTCACCGTTTCCGATGTCGACGCCGTCGTCGCTGCCACGATGACTCCCGACCATTATGCGCCGGGCAACGCGCCACTCGTCCAAGCACGGCTCGGGCTCCGCAACGTCGCCGCCTTTGACATCCGCCAGCAATGTTCTGGATTCCTCTACGGCATGGACCTGGCGGACTCGCTCATCTCGACCGATCGGGCCGAAGCGGTCGTAGTGGTCGGCGCCGAGGTGCACGCCGGGTACATGCCATTCGACGACCACTCGTGGGACATACTCCGCGGCCGAGCCGAGGGACCGCCCACGGAGAGCCAGTGGAGGCGGGCGACGGCGGGCCGGGGGTGGGCGGTGCTGTTCGGCGACGGGGCCGGAGCCGTCGTGATGCAGCGAGGCGCCGAACCGGACACTGGCTACCTCGGATCGCGGCTCTTCACCGATGGCGAGCTATTCGACCTGATCATGGTTGAGGGCCTCGGCTTCATCAACCAGCCTTTCGTCGACCAAGCGCAATTGGACGCAGGAATGCATGTTCCGTCCATGAACGGACGGGAATTGTTCCGGCGGGCAGTCAAGCTGATGCCCGAGGCGGTCAACGCGGTTCTGAGCGACCGCGGCCTCACCACATCCGATCTCCATGCGGTGATCGCCCACCAGGCCAACATCCGCATCATCGAAGGTGTCCGCAAAGAAGCGGGGTTGAGCGAAGCGCAGGTGCCGTCCAACATCGATCGGTACGCCAACACGACCGCCGGGACGCTTCCCATCCTGTACCACGAAGTACGTCCACAGCTACCGCCCGGCGCGCTCGTCGCGTTCACAGCCTTTGGTTCCGGGGCCCACTGGGGAGCGGCCCTGTACCGGGAAGTCTGAGGAACGAGCCGTTCCTCGGTCGGGCCCAGTGTGAAAAGGGACCAGCGACCCTTCTCCGGCACCCGCACGCGGGCATACGCTTCGGGTGATACAGCGAAAGGAGTGCTGCATGGGTGCTGCAACATCAGTAGGCCAGTTGCCACGCCTGCGGCGCAGCCGCACCGACAAAGTGATCGGTGGGGTTTGTGGTGGGCTGGGAGCCTATCTCGGGGTCGATCCTGTCTGGCTTCGTATCGCATTCGTTGCCCTTGCGCTGGGCGGCGGCAGTGGGGTCTTGCTGTACGTGATCGCATGGATAGCAATACCGGAAGAAGATGACGAAACGCCGATCGTCCCTCGTGAGCCGTCACCCAGCGGCGCAGGGATCATTGTCGGGTCCGCCTTGGTCCTCATCGGCATGATCGCCCTGATCAGGCGGTATGTCCCCGAACTCACGGATCTGACCTGGCCCATTGTTCTCATCGTCGTGGGAGGCGTGCTGGTTCTCCGGAGGTGGCGGATATGACAATGACAGAATTCCCCAGCGAGACGTCGGCCGCTGGGCACCGGTCGCCGGGGACGGCGGTCCTCGGAATCCTGCTCATGGGCTTGGGCGTCGGTTGGTTGCTCCAGCGGTTGGACATCATTGACCTGGACGCGACGCTGTTCCTGCCCGTGCTGCTCGCCGCCATCGGTGTGGCGCTGATTGCTGGAGCCTGGGACGGTGAGCACGCCGGGTTGGTGGTGTTCGGAGTCGTGATCGCCATCATCACCGGGTTGGCCGCAGTCGCGCCGTCGGGATCGTTCGCCGGTGGCGTGGGGGAAAGAGCCTATGCACCGGTCGCGGCGGTCGACCTCGAGGCGGAGTACCACCTCGGTCTGGGACAGCTCGATCTGGACTTCACCGCCCTGGAGAACATTGGACGGCGGGAGGTTGCCGTCCGAGTCGGCGCCGGCGAAACGCGGATCGTGGTCCCCGCCGGCATGGCGGTCTCCATCGATGCGCAAGTGGGCGCGGGTGAAGTCATACTCTTCGGCCAGCAGTGGTCGGGGCTCGACGTGCATGAGAGGTATGTGTCGACCGATTATGCGACCCAGCCCGACGCGCTGCGCCTGGATGTCGAAGTCGCAGCCGGAAAAGTCGAGGTGACACGATGACCGAACGATTCCATCCTGGGACTTTCACCGCAGGCGTCGTGTTCGTTTTGCTCGGGCTTGTTTTTGCGCTGGAAGCGGTCGGGGTTTGGACCCTGCGGCTCAACGATCTCGCTCTGCTGGGTCCCCTGGCGATCATCGGCATCGGCATCGCGGTGCTGGCTTCGACGTTGTGGACGGGGCGCTCGGACTGACGCCCCCGGGGCGGACCTGGAGCCCAGTGCCTCAGACGTCGAAGGGAGTGGCCACAGCGGCTTGGGACGCGTCCGC
>JBFGLM010000090.1:0-11586 GCA_041576165.1 Acidimicrobiia bacterium | reverse complement strand
TCGACATCTCACCATTGCGGGCGTCGCCCGACTTTCGCTGGTTGTTCGGGGGCCATGGCATATCCCGCATCGGGAGCCAACTGACGATGGTGGCGGCCCCGATCCAGGTATTCGATCTCACCGGATCCACACTGGCAGTCGGCCTGCTAGGTCTGGTCCAGTTCCCTGCGCTCTTTGTCGGCTCGATCGTCGGCGGGTTGTTGGCCGACTCGCAGGATCGGCGCCGCATCCTGATCGCAGCCCAGCTCGCCTTCGCCGCCACCACCACCGGGCTCGCCGTCAACGCCTCGATGGCGAGCCCGTCGGTGGCTACGGTCTTCGTCCTCACCGCACTCAACGCGTTCGTCGCCGGGATCGATTCACCCGCCAGGTCCGCCGCGATTCCCCGGCTGGTACCAGCAGGGCTGCTGCCCAGTGCCTTTGCGCTCAACGTGCTCGTGTTCCAGACGGCCGGCGCAGTGGGTCCTGCGATTGCCGGCATCCTGATCTCTCAGGTGAGCCTGGCCGCGGCCTTCTGGGTCGATACGGCGACGTTTGGGCTGGGGTTGCTGGCAGTGCTGGCCATGGCCCCGCTCCCGCCGCCACCCGACAAGACCCGGCCCGGCCTTCGCTCCATCACCGAAGGTCTGCGTTTCATCAAGTCCAAGCAGGAAGTCCAAGGAGTCTTCCTGATAGACATCAATGCAATGATCTTCGGCATGCCCCGGGCGCTCTTTCCCGAGATGGGGCTCGAAGTCTTCGGGGGCGACGAAGCCACCGTAGGCTATCTGTTCGCCGCTCCGGGAGCGGGAGCAATGCTCGCCAGCCTCACCTCGGGATGGGTGCGACGCATCGACCGGCCCGGCCGCGCAACGATCGCGGCCGTGTTCACCTTGGGAATCGGCGTGATGGCGTTTGGGCTCACGTCGCACCTCTGGTTGGCGTTACTGCTGCTCGGCGTAGCCGGTGGAGGCGACGCCATATCTGCAGTGTTCCGGCACACGATCCTCCAGCTGTCGACGCCCGACCGGCTGCGCGGGAGGTTGTCGGCGGTTCAGATCGCGGTGGTTGCGGGTGGACCTCGCCTCGGTGACGCCGAGGCGGGTGTCGTGGCGGCCGGGTTCGGCCCCAGAGTCGCCGCCTGGACCGGCGGCCTGGTGGCTGCGGGCGGGGCATTGATCATCGGACGATCGCTTCCCCGTTTCCGCGATTGGAACCGTGGCATGGCAGAGGCGGATCACAGCGCTAGCGGCGGAGCCGAGCCCAGCCCCCAGTGAGCTCCGATCAGGATGTGTCGGGCCTGACCCGGACAGGATCGTCCTCGGCTGGCTGGCCGCCACGGGGAAGCCGCTTCTCCCGATCGAAGAACGGCAGGGCCACCACCTCGCCCGGGAACTCACCATCGGCGCCCCGCACCACCACGGTCTGGCCGAGCCACCCCTCGCCCGCCGCCTCGTTGAAGCGGGCGTACCCGATGCCGACCTCTAGCGTGGGCGACCAGTCCCCCACCGTTACATGGCCGACTACCTCGGAGTCGACCACGAGATCGTCTCCGACCAGGGGGACACCACCGCGGCAACGGATACCGAAAAGCAGCTGGTCGCGGGGTGCATCGAACAGCGCGGCGCGGCCGATGAAGTTCGGGTTGTCGAAGTTGACGAAGCCTCCGAGCCCCGCCGCAAAGGGCGTCATCGTGCGGTCGAAATCGGTACGGTTGTCGAGAATGCCGGCCTCCAATCGACGCGGCCCCATTGAGTCGCCAGCCGCCATGGTCATACCGAACGGCTCGCCACACGCCATGAGGTGGTCCCACAGCGCCAAGTGATCCACACCGGCGTGACCGTAGATCTCGATTCCAAGCTCGCCCGTCCAACCCGAGTTCGAAACCAATAGCTCCTGGCCACCGAGGTCGAACATGTGCACCGAGAAGTAGCGGAAGTCCTCCGGCAGATCTGCCCCCGAGGCGGCCGCCAGAACCTCATGAGACTTGGGTCCTTGGATCTGGAGCACGCGGGAGCCTGGATCCGATACTGTCACCTCCATGTCGACGCCGTGGGCCGTCAGCCAGTTCTCGATGTCGCCATCGGCTTGCACGTACCAGAAGTGATCGTCGGCCAGCCTGAAGAGCACGCCGTCCATCAGCAATCCACCACCGGGTAGGCACGCCAGTCCGTAGACGCCTCGCCACCGGCGAATCGACGCCACCGGTCGGGTGAGGACTCGCTCGAGCAATCGAACAGCATCCGGGCCCTGGATCGATACCGGCCGTTCGGGAACGTCGTAGAGCGCGACGCCCGTGCGCAGCTTCCAGTAGTCGGCAATCGGATCGGTGCCCAGGCTCACCGGATAGAGCCGATTTGCATACACCGCGAACACGACGTCAGGAGATCGCCACCGTTCGATGAACGGCGATTGCTCCTTGCGCTTCTCGCTCATCCGTACGATGTCGTACTGGTCGGTGTGGACGATGCGCGGTGACGTCATGGTTCGCTCCCGTGTCGGCATGCCTGGATGCGGTCGTGGAGAAGAGTGACGCTACCCGAGCTCAGCACGGGGCGCCCGCGGCGGTTGCCTCCTGCTCCAGGTGAGGGCTCGACGGCTTTGGTGGCTTTCGCCTGAGCGCCGATTTTGACCGACTGCCGCCGCCTGCGATCGTCAAGGTGCTCTCGGACGCCGGCAGAAAGGACCCGCTGCATGGATCTCGGCATTCACGTCGCCAGCTTCACTTGGCCCGACTCCCCCCAGCGCACGGGCGAGACGCTCAAAGAGGTCGCCGCCGCCGCAGACGAGGGCGGCTTCGCCTGGCTTTCGGTGATGGACCACTTCTTCCAAATGGACCAGTACTTCGACGCCGCAGAGCCGATGCTGGAGGGCTACACCGCGCTCGGCTTTCTGGCCGGCGTCACCGAGCGAGTGAAGCTCGGCCTGCTGGTCACCGGCGTCACCTACCGCTACCCGGGCATTCTGGCCAAGACCGTCACCACCCTCGACGTGCTGTCGGGTGGCAGGGGCATGCTTGGCATCGGCGCCGCTTGGTATCAGCGGGAGCACGACGGGCTGGGGGTGCCGTTTCCGTCGACGTCGGACCGGTTCGAGCAGCTCGAAGAGACGCTACAGATCTGCCTGCAGATGTGGAACAGCGACACGAGCGGCTACACGGGCTCCCACTTCGAGCTGTCCGAGACACTCAACTCGCCGCCGCCCATCAGCCAACCCCACCCGCCGATCATGATCGGCGGCAGCGGCGAGAAGAAGACCTTGCGGCTGGTAGCCAAATACGCCGACGCCTGCAACCTATTCGTGAACACGCCCGAGGAGGCCACCCACAAGCTGGAAGTGCTGCGCCGCCACTGTGAGAACGAAGGCACCGACTACGACCGCATCACCAAGACGATCCTGTATACGGGAATGAGTCACATGAGCGGCGACTTCGACGCACTCGCCGACGAGCTCGCCGCCCTGGCCGGCGCCGGGATCGAGGGGACGTACATCATGCCTCTCGGCCCCGACCCGGTCGGCCTCACGGAGCGCCTGGCCACCGAGGTCGTGCCGAGAGTCGCCGAGCTCTGATTGGAGTTTCGGTCGGGCCGGGCGGACATCTGTGGCGTCGGCTGCCGACAGGGGTGGATTCGGGTCCGCAACCCCCACCACCGGGCGAAATCGAGGTGTAACTTCGGTGGAGGGGGAAGTTGGACACGGAAAGGAGCCGACCGTGGATACACCGGACCGGGGGATCACCCGCCGTCAACTACTGGGATCGAGTGGGCTGGCCATCGCCGCTGCGATGCTTCATGCGCCGCAGGCTGCATTGGCCTCCACAGCCGACTGCCCTCCCGATGTCGTGCCGCTCCCTCCCACTGCGTTTGGACCGCCCATTCCGGACAAGGGCTATCTCGTCGAGGAGATCGCAGGCGGGCTGTACTGGGTTACAGAGGGAACGTACATTGCGTTGTTCATGGAGACCCACCGCGGAGTGGTAGTGGTCGATGCGCCGCCGACGTTGGCGGCGGCACTACCCGCTGCTATCGCCGAGGTCACCTCCAAGCCAGTGACCCACTTCATCTACAGCCACACTCACGGTGATCACGTTGGGGTGGCCGGTGTGTTGTTCCCCGACGCCCGCTTCATCGCCCATCGCGATGCGGCCGCCACGCTGGCACGCCGCGACGATCCCAACCGGCGGCCGGTACCAAAACAGACCTTCAAGAAGCGCCTAGTGCTGAATTTCGGGAGCCAGCGCCTCGAGCTGCTCTATCCCGGACCCAACCACGAGCCCGGCAACATCTTCATCTGGGCGCCGCACCAGAAGACGCTGATGCTGGTCGACGTGATCTTCCCCGGCTGGGTGCCGTTCAAGAGCTTGGCCCTTGCCCAGGACGTACCCGGCTACGTGTCCGTTCACGACGCCGCGCTCGCCCTGCCCTTCGAGACCTTCGTTGGCGGGCACCTCACCCGCCTCGGCACTAGGGAGGACGTCGAGATAGCCAAGGAGTACATCGCCGACGTGCGAGCAGCCTCGTTCGAAGCGCTGGCCACGACCGACTTCTTCGGTGTCATCGGCGACATCGGATTCCTCGATCCCAACGATCCCTCCTTCCTCAACCAGTGGGAGCTGTTCGAGGTCTATCTGAGCCGGGTCGTCGATGCGGCCGAGGCCATCGTCCTCGACAAGTGGCTCGGAGTGCTCGGTGGCGCCGGCGTCTTCACCGCTTCCCACTGCGATGCCATGGTGGAGAGCATCCGTATCGACGACAACGCGGTCGCCGGCTGACAGGGCGGCAGCTGCTCCGCGCCTTTTGTTGCGGCGAAGTCGCTTCTCATCTGGCCGCTGCGGAAGAATGACGTGGTGATGCAGCGCAGACACAAGTTGCCGGCGGTCACGGCGGCCCCGCTGATGTGCAGCCGGGGCCACGAGGCCATCTCGGCGCGGACGCCGCCACCGGCGAACGCCCCTGTGGCGCTCTCCGCCCGATGACGCCCAACATCCGATTAGGGATCGGCGCCAACCTGGCACAGTTCTCGCTGCTGGTCGGAGTCAATGCACTCGTCGGCGGCATGCTCGGCCAGGAACGGACGGTGCTGCCGCTGCTGGCCGAAGAAGAGTTCGGGCTCACCGGTTTCACCGCCGCTCTGACGTTCATCGTGGCCTTCGGGCTCGTGAAGGCCGCCACCAACTTCTTCGCCGGCGCCCTCTCCGACCGATTCGGACGTAAGCCCGTGCTCGTCGCCGGTTGGCTGATCGGAGTCCCGGTACCGCTGCTCTTGATCTGGGCGCCGTCGTGGACGTGGGTGGTGATCGCCAACATGCTGCTGGGTGTCAATCAGGGGCTGACGTGGTCGACGACCGTGATCATGAAGATCGACCTAGCCGGGCCGGAGCGGCGCGGGCTGGCAATGGGTCTGAACGAAGCCGCCGGCTATCTAGCGGTGTCAGCCACCGCGCTTGCCACCGGCTACATAGCAGCCCGCTATGGGCTGCGGCCGGAGCCCTTCTACCTGGGTCTTGCTTTTGCCGGGCTGGGACTAGGGCTCTCGGCACTGGGCGTGAGAGAGACCCACCATCACGCCAGCCACGAGGCCGCCAGCCACGCTACCGACCATCCGGCGCCGACACTACGCACCGGCCGGGTGCTCATCGAGACCAGCTGGCGCAACCGGTCCTTGGCGGCGGTGAGCCAGGCAGGACTGGTCAACAACCTGAATGACGGTATGGCATGGGGGCTGCTCCCGCTCGTGTTTGCCGACGCCGGGCTGTCGGTGGCGCGCATCGGGATCCTCGCCGCCGCCTATCCCGCAGTGTGGGGGCTCGGCCAGCTCGCCACCGGCGCCATTTCCGACCGAGTGGGACGCAAGTGGATGATCGCCGCCGGTATGTGGGTCCAGGCCGCGGCTATCGCGCTGATAGCGGTCGTCTCCACGTTCGAGCCGTGGCTGGTCGCCGCCGTGATCCTCGGGGCGGGCACGGCCATGGTCTATCCAACGCTGCTCGCCGCCGTCGGCGACATCGCCCATCCCGCCTGGCGGGCGTCGGCTGTCGGCGTCTATCGCCTCTGGCGCGATGCCGGCTTTGCTGTCGGCGCCGTCCTCACCGGCATCGTCGCCGACTTGGCCGATGCCCGCAGCGCCATCTGGCTGGT
This sequence comes from Acidimicrobiia bacterium, assembly GCA_041576165.1. Taxonomy (GTDB): domain Bacteria; phylum Actinomycetota; class Acidimicrobiia; order Spongiisociales; family Spongiisociaceae; genus JBFGLM01. The sequence continues at coordinate 5,470 of JBFGLM010000090.1, read as the reverse complement.
AGCCGGGCTCACCGTCGCCTCGGGCCTCGTGGTGGCGAGCCGGATGGAGGAGACTCACCGCCCGCAATGATTTGGCGGCGCAGGAGCTGGCCCGTGCGTGCGTACGCATCCCCTCCAGATGATCGCTGCCCATAGGCTGGGTGACAGATGGGCAATCTCGACGAGACCGTTGCCGACCGCAATGAGCGCTATCGCCTTGTAGAGAACGAGGCGATGCGCCGTGTCGAGCGACGAGTCATCGGCTGTGACTACGGGGCAACCAGCTACACCACTCGAGCCCAAGCGGATCAGATGGCCGGCTTGCTCGACCTCGAGCCGGGCAAGCTACTCCTCGACATCGGCAGCGGGGCAGGCTGGCCCGGCATCTACTTCGCTGCCGCAACGGGCGCCAGAGTCGTGCTCACCGACATTCCGTGGGACGGCCTGCGTGTCGCCTCCCGCCGCCTGCAGCGCGACCAAGTCGCCGGCCACGTCTTGGCTGCGTCCGGCGAGACGTTGCCGTTTCGCGACGGGAGCTTCGACGCCGTCACCAGCTCCGACGTGCTGTGTTGACTGCCCGACAAGCTCTCCGTGCTGAGAGCCTCGCATCGGGTCCTCAAACCAGGGGGCACTATCTGCTTCGTCGTGATTGCCGTCGCCGATGGCCTGAGCCGCAACATGATCGCCGCGGCGATCGAGGCGGGACCGCCCGAAGTCGAAGCGGGACCCGGATACCCGCGCCTGATGACAACTGCCGGCTTCGCAGCCGTCGACATGGTCGACGTGACCGAGGACTACCTAATGACGTTGCGAGCGTGGGTTCGAGAGTGGGATGCGGAGTCAACGGCCTTGCGGCGGCTGGTCGGGGCGGACGACTTCGCCGAGCGCCAAGCCAACCGACGCCGAGCTATCAAGGCAGTGAAGGAGGGCCTGCTGCGGCGTTATCTCATCACGAGTGCCAAAGACCCGGTTGTTCAGGCGTCCGCGGACTAGGGGTCAACGAGCTACATACGGCGCGGGGCGTTTGCCTCGCAACGCCACCACGGTGACAAGCGCTCGAATCGATCACGAGAACCGCCACGTCAGGGGGCCGGCCGACGCGACGCATCCCGACGAGTCGCCGGGATGCGTCGAATCGGACCGGCTGACAGCTAGAAGCCGGCCAGCCAGTCGAGGATCGGCTGCCGGTCGGTGCGATACGAGAACCCGTTCCCCATGCATTGCAGGTTCGCCACGAACGAGTTGACTGCGACGATCTCACCATCGAGGAATACCGCGCCCCCCGAGTCACCGAAACACAGCCCGCCCGCGTGGGCCTTGCCGGGGTTGGCGGACAACTGCACGTTGAAGCCGTCAGTCGATGCGTTGTTCAGGTTGTTGAGCTTCACCTCGGCCACATAGCGACTCCGCTCCGCCATCAGCGCGGGCTTCACGGATTGGAGCCCGTACCCGACGATCTCCAGCCGCGTGAGTCCATTCGGCCCCGCCAGATCGTCGAGCGTGGCATCGCCCGCCAACGGATAGGTTTCCAGACCAGGCGCCGCGTCGAGCAGCACGACTCCGACATCCGACGTGTTGGGGAACGTGGCGAAGTCGTCGTAGTCGGGGTGCGTCACCGGCGTACCCTCAATCGCATCGGGCCCCGCAAATGGGTAGTGCCCGCTGGTCACGTCGACGTCGAAGAAGACGCGAGCGCCGCTGGTGCCGACCGTGCAGTGGCCGGCCGTCAGCAATACATCGGCGGCGATCAACGAGCCGGTGCACCGGTGGCTCGGTTCCCCGTCCACATCGAAGATAACCAGACCGACGCCTTCCCATTCATTGGCGCTGTCTTTCTCGCCGAACATGACGGCGCTCGACGGCGCCGCCATCACCATCAGCATCGCCAGCGCGGCGAGCACGACAAACACACGAGTACGCATTCCTACCTCCCAGGGTCTCCTCTATGGCCCGGGCTCCGTGGTCCCCCCGGCCGAAGCGTCAATCGCCGCCATCGGCAGCTTCACGCAGCCTATGGATGACCCTACACCATGCCGGTCGGCCGAAGAGGATCTGCATGGGATCTCGAGGACAGTTCGCCAAAGACGCCGCTCTCCACCTGCGGCAGTCGTGGTACGAGTCCCGCGCCCGCTCGTATCCTGGTGAGGTGCGCATCGGCAACCTATTGATGTTGGCTGGGGGCCTACTGCTGCTGATCGGCGCCTTGGTCCGGTTCACGCCGGGTGTGTTCTCGTGGTTCGGGAACCTGCCGGGTGATATCAGGATCAAGTCGGGCAGTTCACGTGTCTACCTACCGATCACGTCGATGATCCTGATCAGCGTCGCCCTGACTTTGGTCGCCAACCTCGTGGCCACCCTCCTCAGGGATCGCTGAGCGACTACGCCGCCACCGACAGCGCCAGCAAGACCTGCCCGCAGTAATAGAGAGGCAGACCCACCAGCCGGTTGAAGAACGATGGCGTCATGAACCGCTCTCGGGCAACGAACAGATCCGACACGTAGAACAGCGTCGCTCCCCACATGATCAGTGGCGTGTGGTCGGCGCCGCGAGTTCCGACCGCGAGCACCAGCATCACGCTGATCACAACCACGTATGCCAGCACCGGCCTGCGCATGCGGTCGTCCACGTGCGGCCCCAGCCACCGCAGCACCGCCGCGGCCGCTATTGCGGTGGCTACTGCGGCGGCAGCCACCCACGTCGCGGCCACCCCAAGTACCGCGAAGGCCGCGAGATAGGCGACGTGGCCCAGCAAGAACGCCACCAACCCGGCGCGGAAACGCGCCAGGTCCCGGAACATCAGCAGCACGTCTCCGCCCAACGAAAGCACCAGTCCGGCCAGGATCCACGCCCCGTAAGCACTGTCCAGCGCCCCTGAACCCACCGCGACGATCAGAAAGCCCACTGACGCCGACGGCTTGGCGATGAACCGCAGCTCCGAGCTCTCCATCCGTTCGGCAAGCAGCGTGGCCACCAGTCCTACTGCGGTCAGGGCCGCGCCCGTCAGCGCAATCGAGCTCACTGTCCGTCGCCCTCAGCGCCGCAAGACGGACCCGACAGCGAGCCGCAGGCGCGCGGGCGCACCGCCCTCGACTGGGGTGGACTCAGCGCTACCGGTATTTGGCGGTTGTCAGGCGACCGATCGAGGCCTACGTTTGTGAGAGAGGGGAAGGAAGGAGGCGACTTGTCATTCGTCATCGCCTCGACCGGGCCACTCGAGTTTCCGTCGATTCGTGAACTCCCTTGGCTTTCTTGAGCCCATCACCGCGCTTCTCAGGCCCATCGTCGATATCCCCCAACAAAGCGTGTGGACTCGCTGGGACGCGTGAGCTTTGTCACCGCAGCAGCCAACAGCCGGGGTGAGGCGATTCAGCATCGCATTGAGGTAATCATGATCAAAAAGAGATTCGCGCTATTTGCCGCAATCGTCACGACCGTTTCCGTGGTGATCGCCGCTCCTGTTTCTGCCGGAGCCTCGCTGGAGGGTCCGATGGTGTCACAATTCAACTTGGGATTCGGAAATCCCGACACCCCCTGCCCTCAGTTCACGTGGGCAGGAACCGTCGACCTCGTTGGTGAGACCTACGGGATGGCTTTCATTCCCACGGGGGCAGCCCAAACCGGCGAGGCCTTTCACTTCGAGGAGACCTGGCTGGTCTATGAGACCTGGGACTTCGGGTTCACCGACGGGGTTCTGACCACGTGCGACGGCGACGCCGTCTTGACCGGCTCCGACTCCGGCGTGGTGTCTCCAAATGGGAAGGCGCACGCCAACGGCGAGGTGGCGTCGGCGACTGCACCCTTCGATGAGTCGCTGATCGGGCGCCAAGCCCGGTGGAGCGGAGTCGTATCGAACGTCGTTGAGTTCGCCGGGACATTCCGGGTCAACTGAGCCTCTGCAGGCCCACCCGAAATGGTCACTGACGATGCTGGAGTCATGACGACGTGAGATGCGGCTAATTGCGGTCATCTATACCCGGATCTAGAAGCACATGCTGTTTGCGCCGTTGCCCAGGGCACCGAGATGGTCACATCTTTAAGCTTGCCAATAGGTAAAAGATGGAGGCGAAAGCTTGACCCAGGTCCGAGAGTTGGGGACTCGGCGCGCTCTTGCGGCTGTTGCGGCATTAGTGACCGCAGTTGTGCCACTCTCGTTCGGCTTGGCCAGTGCCGAGACCACCGCTGATCTCTTCGACCCGGCAAGGCCGCTGGACGGCAACGGAAGGGCGGTAGACCGGCCGATGGCGCCCACGGATCACGAGGGGTTCTGCTGGTTGGTCGCCGACTCCGGCGACAGGTTGACCAAATACGACCGGGCAACCAGGAGCGAGACGCCGGCACTCCGACGTCTCGGCGTCGAATTCGTCGAGGCGATCGCGTTGCATCCCGGCAGCGGCGACCTGTATGCCGCCAACGCCGACAGGTTGGGAATCGTCGACACCGCGACCGGTGCCTTCGATGGACACAAGTATCCCAATCCCTTCGGCACGGGCGAAGGGCCGTGGGACCGGATCGATTTCGACGACGTCGACGGCCTCGCCTTCGACCCGGCGACAGGGACGTTGTGGGGGGCACAGGTTCGTTCCGGGAAGAACATCCTCATCCAGATCGACCTCCAGAATGGGCGATACAAAGAAGGCGTCTTCGACGGTCACGACTATTTGCCGTTGACCGGTGACATCACCCATATCGATGACATCGCCATCGAGACCTCCACCGGCTTCATGTACGCCTCGGACTCGCCAGACCCCGGCGGGGACACGCTGGTGAAGATCGACACGGTCACCGGAGAAGTCACTGCGGTTGGAAACGTTGGGCAAATGGGAACTACGGACATGGAGGGCTTGACGATCGACTCGAGCGGTACATTGATCGGCACCAACGGCCATCCAGGAGAGCTCCACACGATCGACAAGGACTCAGGCAAGGCGACGTTTGTTGCGGATTTGGGACGGGAAGGGCCCGAGACCTTCGACGACTACGAGGCGGTGGCCTGCCCGCCGCCCGCCATCCCGCCGCCCCCGCCCCTTCGGGTCACCAAGTCGACATCAACCCCGACCCTCCCGGAACCCGGCGGCAGTTTCAGCTATGAGGCGCAGGTCACCAACGATTCACCCGATCGGGTCATCACCCTCACCGCCATCGAAGACAACTGGACCGCAAACCCACCATTGGCCGGCTCCGGAACCCAAGACCTCACATCGTCCTGCACCGACGGCGAAGGCACCGCGGTAGCTTTCCCCTACGACCTGGCCAGCGAAGAGACCATCCAGTGCGCCTTCACCCAACGCCACACCGGCGAGGAGGGCAACTCCTGGACCGACACCGTCACCGCACAAGCCACCCACCACGGTCACCCCATCACCGCCACCTCGAATCCAGTGACCGTCACCATCGACGACACTCCGACACTCCAGATCACCAAGTCGACGTCAACCCCGACCCTGCCCGAACCCGGCGGCAGTTTCAGCTACGAAGCGCAGGTCACCAACG
>JBFGLM010000089.1:0-11973 GCA_041576165.1 Acidimicrobiia bacterium | reverse complement strand
CGGGCCTTCCCTGCGGCCGACGGCTTCGACCTGCCGTCGATCGTGGGCGGCTTTCTGTTCTCGTGGGGGGTCGGGTTCCTGGCGTTCGTGGCGCCACAGGGCATAGGGGTTTTCGAAGTCACACTGGCGTCCGTGTTGGCCGACGATGCGATTGCCACGACGGCGTTGCTGATCGGCGGCTACCGGGTCGTGATTCTCATTCGGGATGCGGTCGCGACCGCAGCAGCCGAGGTCATTGCATCGCGACGAGCCGGTCGAGCACCTGCTCGGACGGATTGACGTCGGGCAATACCGGCACCCGCCGGCGCCGATCCGGGTCCTCCAGGAAAGACCGGACCACTGCGGGGCGATAACGACTGAGCACCACGTTGTGGTCGAGGCCGTTGGCGCGCTCGGTGCGCTCCCGCCACAGCAGCGTGGGGACTCCCAGCAACGCGCACTCCTCCTGCACCGATCCTCCATCCGTCACGACATACGGCGCCGCCGCCAGCATGCCGACAAATTCGGTGTGGGGCACCAGCGGAACGGTCTCTACCCCGGCCGCCTGGATCCGGTCCAGCAGGTGTCCCTCGAGGGCGGCCCGGGTCGGCTCATGCATGACCAGGCGGATCGGACCGAGCGCAGCAGCACGCTCGAGCAGCTCGACGAACGCCTCGACCCGCGCCCGGCGATGCAGGTTCTCCACCCGATGCATCGTGAATATTGCCGGTCCGTCGCGGCCCATCGAGCCGGCCGCCGCGTACCGAACGGCCTCAATCGAGGTATTGCCGGCCAGCGGCACGACCTCACCGCGTATGCCCATCGCGGTCAGGTTGGCTACAGCGTCGGCATCAGGTGCGAACAACAGGTTGGCCATCCGCATGACTACCACGCGGATCAGTTCCTCCGGGAAGGGATGCAACAAGCGGTGAGATCGCAGCCCGGCTTCGATATGCGCCACCCGGAGACCGGCCCGGCGCGCCATCGCCGCCGACAGCAGCGTCGATGGCGTGTCGCCATGAACGACGCAAATGCCGCCGTAGCCGCCAAAGACGTCTTCGCGGAGCCGGGCTGCGGAGAGAAGCCGCCCGGCCAGGCGCCCCGCCCATCGGACGGCAGCAGGTATCGAGGCGACGTCCCGGTCGGCAGCAAACACGTAGTCCGGTGGCCGCACGCCGAGTTCGGCGCGCAATTCGACGCTGAGCGCAGCGTGTTGACCGGAGTCGATCAGTCGGTACTCGACGCCGCGGGCATCCATGAGCCGTATCAGCGGCGCGGTTTTGATGTATTGAGCTTTGGTGCCGATGAAGACGTGGATCATGCGACGGTGCGCCCCTCAGGTGCCGGTTGACGCATCCGTCAGTTGCCGCACGATCGACCCCAACGATTCCTGCCACGCCGGCAGGCGATCGATCCCCAGTGCTTCCCGCCGCTCGCTCCCGAGCACCGAGTAAGCCGGGCGTTTCGCCTCGGTTTCGTAGTCCTCGCTGGATATGGGTGCGACGCGGTCGGGATCGAGGCCGGCTGATTCCAGCGCAACGCGGGCCAGCTCGAACCACGAAGCCGTGCCCGCGTTGCACAAGTGCAGGAGCCCGCTGGCTCCGGCCTCGACGGCCTCCAGGCTGGCCCGGGCGAGATCGTCGACGATCGTCGGACAGCCCACCTGGTCGTCTACGACCGACAGCTCCCGTTCGGGTGCCAGCCGCAGCACCGAAGCCACGAAATTGTCATGTGTCCCCGAAATCAGCCAGGCGGTGCGAATGATCAGGGCGTCGGGATGAGTCTCTTCAACGAACCGTTCTCCTGCCGCCTTGGTGCGGCCGTAGGCGTTGATCGGGCAGACGGCATCCGACTCGAGATACGGCACCCGAGAGGTGCCGTCGAAGACGTAGTCGGTGGAGAACGTGACGAGCGGAATCGAGAAGTCGGCACACATCCAGCCCATCTCGCGCACCGCTAGTGCATTGACGAGATAGGCGAGCTCTTCTTCGCTCTCGGCCCGGTCGACCGCCGTGTAAGCGGCGCAGTTGATGATGAGATCAGGGTCGAGCGCCTCCAGCGAGGGGCGGATGGAGTCGGTGGCTGTCAGATCCAGCTCGCTTCGGGTGAGGAAAGTGGCGTCGGACAGGAGCGATCGGAACGCCGTGCCCAGCTGGCCCTCGGCTCCCGTCACCACGATCATTCTGGATTCCGGAGATGCATCGGGTCCGCAGTCTGGCAGCTGCACCGACCCACCTGCAGCCGGATCGGAAGCGGCAGGTCGATCTGCGCTACACCGCTCCGGGATTTGACTTCGTACCGGACATGCCTCGCCTTGGTGTGGGTCGACCCAACAGAACTGGGCTGGCTGCCCATCTGATCAGCCCGCACCTCCCCCGCCGACCGATTCCAGGACAGCCTCACAGTTCGGCGAGCACCTCTTCGAGGTACGTCCGGTAGGTGGACGCCGGCATGACCTCCACGACGGCGGCGAAGTGCTCGCGGTCCACGAAACCCTCGCGGACGGCGATCTCCTCCAAGCAGGCGATCTTGATCGACTGGCGATGCTCGACCGTGGCGATGAAATTGGCCGCCTCCAACAGACTGTCGTGCGTGCCGCTGTCGAGCCACGCCACGCCCCGATCGAACAGTTGAACCTGCAGCTGGCCCTTTTCGAGATAGGTCTTGTTGACGTCGGTGATTTCCAGCTCGCCCCGGGCCGACGGCTCGATCGACTTGGCAATGTCCACCACGTGCTTGTCGTAGACATATAGACCGGGGACGGCGAATCGTGACTTGGGTTTGGCCGGCTTCTCTTCGAGCGACACCACCCGACCTTCGCGATCAAACTCAACCACGCCGTATCGCTCCGGATCACGGACCGGGTAGCCAAATACGTACGCCCCCTCGGTCAGCTCGCGAACCACATGGTCGAGACCGATCCGTCCGTAAAAGATGTTATCGCCCAAGATCAGCGTGACCGGCTCGTCCTCGACGAAGTCCTCCCCCACCAGAAACGCCTGGGCGATGCCCTTCGGCTCAGGCTGCACGGCGTAGGTCAGGCTGATACCCCACTGGCTGCCGTCCTCCAGCAGCTCCTGGAAACGCGGGACGTCCTGTGGGGTCGTGATGATCAGGATGTCGCGGATGCCCGCCTGCATCAGCGTTGCCAGCGGGTAGTAGATCATGGGCTTGTCGTAGACCGGCTGGAGCTGCTTGGACGCAACGCGGGTGATCGGATCGAGCCGGCTCCCGGCACCCCCGGCGAGCACGATGCCTTTCATCACTGGTCAATCAGCTGGTCGTGCGTCATGTGCCGGTTTTCAGAGGCCGCCACCAGTCTTCGCGCCGGCGATACCACTCGACTGTTTCCTCGAGCCGCTCATCGAGGGTGCTGGTCGGCGCCCAGCCCAGACTCCGAATCTTCGACGAATCGACTGCATAGCGGAGATCGTGGCCCGGGCGGTCCGGCACGTACTCGATGAAGGACTCGTCTTTGCCGAGGACGGCCAGTATCCGCTTGGTCAGATCGAGGTTGTTGAGCTGGGCGTTGGCTCCGACGTTGTAGATGTCCCCCGGGGCGCCCTCGCAGACCAGCAGGTGGATCGCGGCGCAGTGATCTTCCACGTGCAGCCAGTCGCGCTCGTTGAGCCCGGCGCCGTACAACGGCACCTTGTGGCCCTCGAAGAGGTTGGTCACGAACAGCGGAATCACCTTTTCGGGGAATTGGTAGGGGCCGTAGTTGTTGGTGCAGCGGGTGATGATCGCCGGGTACTCGTACGTGACCTCGTAGGACTGTACGAGCAGATCGGCACCAGCCTTGGAGGCCGAATAGGGCGACGATGGCTCGAGGCGGGCGTCTTCGGCCGCGAACCCCTCGGGGATGGATCCGTACACCTCGTCGGTCGACACCTGGACGAACCGGGCTACTCGGTGCCGCCGGGCGGCGTCGATCAACACTCCTGTCCCCACGACGTTCGTCTCGAGGAACACAGCGGGGCCATCGATCGAACGGTCGACGTGGCTTTCCGCGGCAAAGTTCACCACCACGTCGTGGCCCGGCACTAGCTCGTCGATCAGGGCTGCATCGCGGATGTCACCGAGCACGAAGGTGTGGCGCTCGAAGCGGTCGAGCTCGTCCACCGTGGTCTTCACGCCGGCGTAGGTGAGCGAGTCGAGATTGGTGACGGTCGCGTCCGGCTCGCGCTCGAGCACCAGGCGGATGAAATTCGACCCGATGAAGCCGGCGCCGCCGGTCACGAGATACTTGCGCGCCATGTTCTCCTCGTCGGGTGCGAACCTAGCGACTCATGGAAACAACACCGCATCCCGCAGCGCCGGAGCTGCTCGATCCCGCTCCGACAGAACCGGATCGTCCGGCAGCGGCCACGCGATGTCGATCTCGGGATCATCCCAGGCAATCACCCGGTCTGAAGCCTGGTCATAGTATTCCGTGGTCTTGTAGAGCAGTTCGGCTCCGTCGGTCAACGCGACGAACCCGTGGGCGTATCCCTGCGGAATCCACAACTGGCGTTTGTTGTCCGCAGTGAGCTCGATCCCGAACCAGCGGCCGAATTCAGGCGACGAAGCCCGGATGTCGACGACAACGTCCCAAACCGCTCCCACTCCACACCGGACCAGCTTCGCCTGGGCGGACGGGTACTGATAGTGGAGGCCCCGCACGACCCCGAAAGCGGATTTCGAGTGGTTGTCTTGCACGAAATCGGCCGCCACACCGGTCACGTTCACAAACGTTCTGCGGTTCCAAGCCTCGAAAAAGAACCCCCGGTCGTCGCCGTGGACGGTGGGCTCGAGGACCAGCACTTCCCCCAGGTCCGTCTCCATCGCCTGCATGGCGCAAAGGTAGCGCGACGGGTCCACCTCGGTACCATCTGACGAAACGCCGGAGCACCACATGTCCGAACCTCAGGAGCTGAACGACCTCATCGCGGCCCTGTCCGATCGTGTCGACCGGCTGGCGGCGCTGGTCAGCGAGGAAGGCAGCTCCCGCACTGATCGGGCCCCGCTACAGGACATCAACGAGCGGCTGGCCACGCTGGCGGCGCGGGTATCCGAACTGCGGGGCAGCGAGGCGACCGTTGCCGACTTGGAACAGCAACTGGCTCGGGTCACAGCCTCCCGGGACGCGGTCGCGGCGAACCTCAGCCGGCTCCAGAACCGCAAGGCGGTCCGCGTGGCCCTGCAGGTGGCCGGCCTCTTGGACCGGGTCCGGCGCTGGACCCGGGGCCGCCTGGGCGGGACCGTCAAGCTCCGCCCGGCCTACCGCTCCCAGGCCGAGGTCGCCTACCGGATCCGGCGGCTCCGGACCGACCGCTCGCCCGCCGACGGTCCGCTCGTGTCGATCATCACCCCGACCCACAACGGTGCCGATCATCTACGCCGCCTGCTGAAGAGCCTGCGGTCGGCTACGTCGTATCCACGCTTCGAGATGGTGGTGGTGGACAATGGTTCGTCGGACGACACGGCCGCCCTCCTGCGCAGCTATCACAACCTTGGTCTGCACGTCGTGTCAAATCCCGGCAACGAGACGTTCTCCGTGGCCTGCAACCAGGGTGCGGCCGCCGCTCACGGTGAGTTCCTCCTGTTCTTGAACAACGACATCGAGCCGGTCAATCGTGGCTGGCTGAGCGCCATGGTGGAGTCGCTCACCGCAGACCCTGGGCTGGCAGCAACCGGCGCCGTGCTGATCTATCCAGAGGGCCGAACGACCGGTGCTTCCGGTCAACAGCCGCTGACCGTCCAGCATCGGGGTGTTTCGTTCATCTGGAAGGACGATGGCCCTCGGCCGGTCAATCTCGGTACCGGCGAGGATCCATCTGACCCCGTTCTGACGGAGCACGTCGAGGTCCCCGCGGCGACCGCTGCCTGCCTGCTGGTCCGCAAGTCGAGCTTCGACGCAGTCGGTGGCTTTTCGGATCGTTACGTCTACGGCTGGGAGGACGTCGATCTGTGCATGAAGCTGCGCCACGATGGGGGCAGGGTGAGCGTTACCGGTGAGGCCGCGCTCTTCCATTACGAGTTCGGCACACAAGACACGCTCGGCGCCCCAACCCGCGCCATCAACTACCGCAACAACTCCAGGGTCTTCCTGGAGCAGTGGGCGCCCCAGCTGCGGCGCCTGTACCTCAAAGATCGGATCTCAGGGACGGGCTTCTGGTCGACATCGGCGGGGCGCCACATCGCCATCACGGTCTCGGACAACGACCGTTCCGCCGGCTTTGGCGACTGGTACACCGCTCACGAGCTCGGAGATGCCTTGCAGCGGGAAGGCTGGACGGTCAGCTACCTCCAGCGGAAGAACGACGATTGGTACACGCCCAGCGGCGCCGACGTTGTGCTGATGCTGCTCCCGCACATGGACATCCGGCGGCTCCCGGCCGGGACGTTCACCGTGGCGTGGGTGCGGAACTGGGTGGAGCGGTGGCTCGACAACCCCTCGTTCCGAGACGTGGATCTGGTCGTCGCATCATCGGCCGTGTTCGCCGGCGAAATCGAGTCGGCCACCGATCATCGCGTCGAGGTGATCCCGCTCGCCACCAACCCGGACCGCTTCCGGCCGGTGGCACCCGACATCGCACTGCGCTGTGACTACACGTTCACCGGGAGCTTCTGGGGCACGGGCCGCCGGCTCGAGCGGTACCTGGATGTGCGCCCCGATGAAACGTTCACCATCTATGGCAAAGGCTGGGACCGGCGCCCCCGCGGCCAGCGTTACTGGCGGGGTCACCTCGGATACGAGCGGCTGCCGGCGTTGTACTCCTCGGCCAAGCTGGTGGTCGACGACACCGTCGAACCGAACGTGCCCGCGCTCAACTCGCGTGTGTTCGACGCGCTCGCCGCCGGATGCCTCGTCATCTCGGACAATCCGACGGGGTCGGACGAGTGGTTCGATGGGTTGCTACCAACGTATACCAATCGGGAAGGGCTGCGCCGCCAGCTCGACACGTACCTGTCCGATGACTCGGCCCGCACAGCTCTCGTGCACAAGCTCCGGTCGCTGGTGCTGGCCCGGCACACCTATCGGCAGCGGGCGGTCCAGTTCACCAGCGCCATCGAGGACGCGGTCGCCCGACCGGAGGTGGGTATCCGGATCGGTCCTGTGACATGGGAGAACGCGAGCAAGTGGGGGGACACCCATTTTGCCCGGGATGTCGGGCGGGAGCTGCGCGCCCTGGGGTGGCGAACCCGCCTGAGCGTGGTTTCGGACTGGGACGGCCCCCGGGAGCAGGCCTCTGACGTTGTCGTTCACCTCCGGGGCCGAACCCCGTACGCAGTCAAACCGGGCAACTTGAACGTGCTGTGGCTCATCAGCCACCCGGCCGACGTCGAACTCGCCGAGGTCAAGAAATACGACCTCGTCTTTGTGGCGTCCGATACTCACGCTACCGCACTGCGGGAGATCAGCGAGCGGCCGGTGCACACCCTGCTCCAGGCGACCAATCCCGAGCGCTATCTGCCGGGGGACCCGGACCCGGAGCTGGCCGCCCGACTGATATTCGTGGGGAATTCCCGGGGCGAGGAACGAGAGATGGTGCGCTGGGCGGTGGACGCCGGCCTGCCGATCGTCGTCTATGGGTCGGGCTGGGACGGCCTGATCCCCGAGCACCACATCCGTGGTGACTACTTCCCCAACGAGCGGCTGCCCGAGCTGTACCGCTCGGTGGACATCGTCCTCAGCGACCACTGGCCCGACATGCGCAGCCACGGCTTCGTGTCCAATCGAGTGTTCGACGCTTTGGCGGCCGGAGCATTTGTGATCAGCGACCGAGCGGTCGGCATCGACGACCTTCTCGAGGGCTCGGTGGTCGTCGTCGACAGTCAGCGGGACCTGGTCGACGCCTTCGTGCGCTACTCGGCCGACCTGACGGCACGGCGCACGATGGCCGAGAAAGGCGGCGCCCTCGTGCGCAGCAACCACACGTTTGCAGTTCGGGCTGCACAGCTCGACACCGCGCTGCGAACTGCGCTGCGGGACGGCGCCGGGATCGTAGGCGGAGGGCCGTCGCTGTCGGAGCCGGACCACACAGGATCAGGCGATGACGCTGACTGACGCCGAGATCCTCGAACGAGCCCGTCGCGCCCTTCCGCGGCAGGCACAGAACCGGGTCGCCCACTACTGGGCCCAACAGCAGCGCATTGCCGTGGAACAGGCAGAGTTGCACCAGCTCGAAATGACACGAGCTGCGCGTCGCTCCGAACTGAACCTCCGGAAGATGCGACACCGTCGCTGGTGGCGGCTGGGTGAGGCGCTGCTGGACTCCGGTGACAACGCCCGGGCCATCCTGAGCGCCCCGGCCCGGGTCGCACGTGCTGTCACGACGCGGGAGGACCCGCCCGACGACTCCGAGCTGGTCGAGCTGGAACACACCATCGAGGCCCGCAGAAACAGGTTGGTCGGAGCCCGCTTGCATGGGGCCCGGGTCGCGTTGGCCAACCGGCGCTATCCGGAGTGCGACGAGCTCACCAGGGCGATCCTGGAGGAGCAACCGGACTTGCTGAGCGCATTGGAGATCCGCTCGCAGCTGCTGGAGCGGACCGGCGAGCTGAGCGCAGCCCACATGTACTTGCGGTTGCTCCGGGACGTGTGGGACACGGAAGAACTCGCCCGCCGGGACACGCACATTCTTGCCCAGATCGGGGAAACGGATACCCGCTGGGCTCCGGTGGGCTCGCGGGTGACGCGACGGATCGAACCGGTATCTGATCGCGTGCTACACGTCATCAAGGAGTCCCGCCCCTACCTCGAACGTGGATACACGGTTCGCACTCACAGCAATCTGCTCGCGTCGGCCGCCGCCGGTTTCGAGCCTGTGGTGGTCACGCCGCTCGGATTCCCTCGCGAGCTGGGAGTCACGGACTTCGAGTCGGTTGAAACGATCGATGGCATCCGGCATCACCGCCTCGATCTCGGCCGCGGGTACCTTCCCGCGCATGTCCCGCTTACCGAGCAGCTCGAGAACTGGACGTGGCTGCTGGAGCAAGTCGTTGCCGAAGAACGACCGGAGTTCATCCACGCCGGCTCGGGTCATCGTGGCTACGAGACGGCGCTGGTCGGCCTGTCCGTCGCCCGCCGATTCGGACTGCGGCTCGTTTACGAGGTCCGGAGCTCGCTCGAACAGACATGGACATCCGATATCGCCATCTCAGAACGGGGAGAGACCTTCGCAAGGCGGATGGCTCAAGAGCGGCGATGCATGGAGGAGGCGGACGCCGTCCTGGTCATCTCTGAGTCTCTGCGGGCGGACGTGCTGGCGCGAGGTATCGACCCGGCCAAGGTCTTCCTCCTCCCCAACGGAGTCGATCTCAAGACGTTCTCCGGCAGAGACCGGCACGCCGGTTCGGCATCCGCTGAGCGTGCTGTCATCGGGTACATCAGCAATCTGGGCACACGTGAGGGATTCTTGGTGCTGCTCGAGGCGATAGCCGAGTTGCGGCGGCGAGGCCGGGACATCCGCGGTTTGGTTGTTGGAGAAGGACCGCGCCGTCCGGAGATCGAAGCCCGGATGGAGGAGCTGGGCCTGGAGGACCATGTGACACTCACCGGGGCGGTACCCCACGACGAGGTCGCAAAGTGGTACACCAGCTTGGACTTCTTTGTCGTACCGCGCATCGAGGAACGAGCATCACGCCTGATCACGCCGCTCAAGCCGTTCGAAGCCATGGCGCTTGGCGTGCCGGTCATCTGCGCCGACCTCCCGGCGCTCGCCGAGATCGTCGATCCACCGCGACGGGGCTTCGTATTCGCAGCCGGTGACCCCCTAGCACTGGCAGACACCGTCGAATACGCCATGGGCCGGCCCGAGGATGCGGCGGCCCGGGCCCGCCGGGCCGCCGCCTGGATCGAATCAGAACGACAATGGGAGGCGAACGGACCGCGCCTCGCCGCGGCCTATGAGTACGCTCGCCGAGCCGCGACGTGACTGGAGCCGCACTGCTGGCCCAAGCGGCTCGCCGGTCGTTGTCGGCCGGGGCGCACCGTCCCCGCGTCGTGGTATGGCTGCCGCCGGCGCCCCGCTCTCGCTTCCCACAGCTGCTCGGGGCCGCCACGCTGCCCGAGCAAGTGATTGCCATTCCGGTAGATCCGCCAGACCTGCCGTCGGTCGTCGAGGCGGCGTCCGGTGGCGGGGTGGATGTCGTGTTCCACCTCCACTGGACCAGCTGGGCCCTGGGCCGCTCGGAGGGTTCGCCAGCCGAGCGCTCGCTGGTCGCGGCCCTCGACGTGATCGACGCGCTGGGGGACCGGAACCTGATATGGACCGTGCACAACGCCCTTCCACACGAGTGCCGCGAAGTGGAGCTCGAGTCCCGTTTGCGAAGGACGCTGGTGGAGCGGGCTGCGGTCATCCATATCATGAATCCGGCCACGCCGGAGGTCGTTGCGCCGTGGTACGCGCTCGACCCATCGAAGACCATCGTGTCGCCGCACCCGGTCCCGCCGGTTACCGGAATCGGGAGAGAGGAGGCGGCCCGATTCCTGGAGCTAGATCCCGGCGTGCAGTGGGTGGCCCACATTGGACAGATCCGTCCCTACAAGGGCCTCGACCTGTTGCTGGAGGCGCTCGACCTGCTCGACCCGCGGATCGGGCTGATTGTGGCGGGAGAACCGGGGACGGATGCAAATTCGCAACAGCAGGCAACCACCGCCGCACTTCATCCCCGAGTGCATGCGCGCCTCAGCTTTCAGACAGACGACCAGTTGGAGGCGGCAATGGCGGCAGCCCGGGTGGTGGCACTGCCCTACCGCCAGGTCCTCAACTCCGGAGTGCTCGAGCTGGCCAAGGCCGTCGGGCGCCCGGCGGTACTGCCCGATCTCCCGCATGTGCGCGCCATGGCCCAGGATGCCGGAGCAGCGTTCTACCAGCCCGGCGACCCGCCCGCTCTGGCCGAGGCGATCACATCGGTGATGAGCCGGGCGGCCACCGTCACCCCGGCCGGTCCGGCCGATCACTCCGCCCTGGCGGCGGCGGTCTCGCGCCTGTGGCTGACCGAGTGAGCTGTGCCGGACTCCGGCGCAAGCTGTTGATTCGCATGCCAGCGCCGTAGAATCCGGGAATCGTGTCGACCGTTACCGTTTCTGAGCGCGCCCGGCTGTCGGGCTGGCGCAGCTACGTCCGCGATCTGTGGACTCGTCGCGAATTCGCGTGGTTTCTGGCAACCGGAAACCTGAAGGCGCGTAACGCCTCGACTGCCCTCGGGTTGTTCTGGTGGGTCCTGAACCCGGTGCTCATGTCACTGGTGTACTTCGTGGCGTTCGGACTGATCTTCCGGGGTCGGAACGCCGACTCACAATTCCTCGCCTGGCTCATCTCAGGGATGTTCGCGTTCAACTTCACGGCGACATCGCTCACGTCCGGCGCCAACAGCATCCTGGCCAACCAGAAGCTTCTGGTGAACATTCGCTTTCCCCGCCTCATCTTCCCGATAACGGGTTTGGTGGAGACGGGCATCGGTTTCGTCGCCTCTTTGGGCGTCTACTACCTCATCGTATGGCCGGTGGACGGTGTTGCCCCGAGCACGAGTCTGATCTGGCTGCCGGTGGCGATCGTGATCCAGACCGCCTTCAACATGGGACTGGCCGCGTACGTGGCACGCTGGGCGGTCCCGATCCGCGACATCAACAACCTCATCCCGCACATCAGCCGGATGTGGCTCTACCTGTCACCAGTCATCTGGCCGATCAGCTTCCTGGAGGACCTGCCCTCCTGGGCCACCACCGTGATCGAGGCAAACCCGATGTTCAGCATGCTGTCCATCTACCGGACGGCACTCATGGACAGGCCGCTCGACCTGGTGCATGTGTGGATCGCAGCCGGATGGGCGTTGGTCGCCCTCGTCGGCGGTGTGGTCGCCTTTGTCCGATACGAGGGCAACATGGTGAGGCACTTGTGAGCGCGCCCGCGATCTCGGTCCAGAACGTCGGCGTGTGGTTCCGCCCCTACGCCGAGCGCAATCCGACGTGGCGTCGGGCGGTAGGGACGCGTGAGCTCAGGAAGG
>JBFGLM010000088.1:0-12120 GCA_041576165.1 Acidimicrobiia bacterium | reverse complement strand
CCACACCCGACGAAGAAACAACCCCCGAACCGACACCCACCGACCACGAACCCGCAGCCGAACAAACCTTCGCCGCCACACCCGACGAAGAAACAACCCCCGAACCGACACCCACCGACGATGCGCCAAGCGAGGTAATGGTCGCCCCCGAGTCGGTCGTCGACGTTCAGGAATCTGCCCTGACGCATTGGACCGAGGTGGTTCCAGCCGAGGACGGTCCGGCCGGCTCGCCCCCTGCTGACCCGGTCCCGGCGGACGCGGCAGATACCGAGCGAGCCGAGGAGGAAGGCGAGGATCGACCCAACCTGGGCGCCTTGGTTGCCGCTGCCGCGGCTGCGCCGGCCGCCATGGCGCTCGACGATCCGGAATCCACGGAGGCGCCGGTCATGGAGACCGAGGAAGCGGTGGAGGACGAGGCCGAGGCGCTACCGGGAGCTGGCGCCGAACCCCCCGTCGAGGAAACCAGCGCAGGCGCGCGGGCGGCGCCGGCGGCACTGGAGTGGGCAAGCCTATGGGCAGAGTCCGCTCAGGGCTGGGTGGACGGCCAGGGCGACGGCGTGGCATCCGAGTGGCGCCCGATCGTTGCGACGGTCAGCACAATCCATGGTTGGACTCCCGAGACGTACCTGGGCCTGGTGGCCGGCGACGCCTCGCTAGGCGATCACCCCGACATCGGTGCGGCACGATCGGCTGCGGTGCAGGCGATGGTTGAAGAGAGCTTGACGCGGGGTGCTCACGCCGTGATCGGAGTGAACCTCGCGGTGCACGAGGTCGTCGGAAGCATGGTGGTCACCGCCACGGGCACCGCAGTGACGCTCAGCCCGGCCGGCTGAGCCCGCTCCAGGTTCACAATCCGCGGTCGTGGGCCCATCTGGCAAGCTCGTGCCGGTTGGAAAGCTGCAGTTTGCGGAGTACGGACGACACGTGTGACTCGACGGTTTTGACCGAGATGTACAACTCCTCGCCGACTTCCCGATACGTGTAGCCGCGGGCTATATGGCGGAGGACTTCGCGCTCCCGCTCTGTGAGCCGGTCCAGCTCGGTGTCGATTTCGCCGACCGGCATGGACGCAAACGCATCCAGCACGAAGCCGGCCAGCTTGGGAGAGAAGACAGCTTCTCCCCCAGCGACCGAACGGATGGCGTCGGCCAACTCGGACGTAGAAATCGTCTTCGTGACATAGCCGCGGGCTCCCGCCCGTATGACGGCGACCACGTCCTCCGGAGCATCGGACGCCGAGAGTGCAAGGAACACGGATCCAACCTGGTCCTTGAGCTGGCGGATGACCTGAACCCCTCCCCCGCCGGGCATGTGAACGTCGAGCAGCACTACATCGGGGTGACGCTCTTGGATCAGCTCGACCGCTCCTTCCACATCGGACGCGTCGCCCACCACCTCGATGTCATCCGGCAACGCGCCGCGCACACCGGCCCGAAACAGATCGTGGTCGTCAACGATGAACAAGCGGATCGTCACGACGGCACTGCCAGTTGAAGCCGCACCTCTGTTCCCTCATCCGGGCCGGTACGTATCTCGGCCAACCCACCATGCCGGCGCATACGGCCGACGATCGAATCCTGGACTCCCCTGCGGTCGGCGGCCACCATGGTGGGATCGTATCCGATCCCACGATCCCGCACGAAGATGCGCGCCATGCCGCCGTCGACCTCGGCGAACACCGATACGGACCCGGCTTTCGAATGTTTGGCAGCGTTGACGAGAGCTTCCCGGGCGGCGCCGACCAGCGCAACAACGTGCTCCGACATCGCCGTGTCTCCGGCCGTTACCAGTTCCACCGCGACGCCGTGCAGGTCTTCAACCTGTGCGCATACGGCCTCCACGGCCGCAGCCATACTCGTTTCCGGGTTACGTCCGCTGCCGTACAACCACGCTCGCAGCTCCCGCTCCTGCGTTCGAGCCAGCGCCGCTACCGCTGCCGGGTCGTCCGGTTGACGCTGGATGAGGGCCAAAGTCTGCAACACCGAGTCATGCAGGTGAGCGGCAAGGTCCTGGCGCTCCTCGAGCCGGGCTTGCTCAGCCCGCGCCCCGGCCAGGGCTTCCTCAGCCTGGCGACGCTCCCGAGCAAAGCCACGGATGATCATCGCGGCCCACGCCATCAGCGCCGTCGGGAACAGCCAGAACATGACCTCCGAAACGACGTTGCCGAGCGTCGGATTCTGCAAGACGAAGATTCGGCGGGCGAGGGCCGCCACCAGCAGCGTGCCTCCCGCTGCTACACCGGCCCGGCGGCCGGCCACGGCAACCACCAGTGCCACCGACGACAGCGGATATCCCGCCGAGAATTCGAGCGTTGCCGTGTTCCCGGCCATCCAGGGGACGTACAGCGCCGCCACCGCCGTCGCGACGTCGGTGACCAGGACCACCGGGTGGTGCAGGATGAGCGGGTTGCGCAGGTGGGCCGATACGATGAACACACCCCAAGCGATCATGAGCCCCCACGCCGCGATGACGAGCCACAGACGCGGGATGACGACGTCGGTCAGGACTGCGCTGAGGACCAGCACCCCGGTCCAGACGATGGCGACCACCCGGTAGGCGACGGCGATGCGCCGGATCGAGCGTTCGACGTCGCTCAGCCAGCGGATCTTGTCGGCAACAATCACGCTCGCCAGCGTACCGGGACGTTGGTGTGCCGCGCGACGGCCGACCGTCAGTCGGCCGTTTCGAGGATCTCGTACACGGTATTGCGGCGGGCGGGGATCCTGCCCAACCCGGATATGAGCTGCTCGAAGTCGGCCACCGTCATCTCCTGGCCGTGCGATGCACCGGCCGAACGGCTGATGATTTCATTCATGAGCGTGCCGCCGAGGTCGTTGCACCCGGCTCCGAGGAGCCGGCCGGCGCCGTCGAGACCCAGCTTGACCCACGATCCTTGGATGTTGTCGATCAGGCCGTCGAACGCCAGGCGGGCGACCGCGTGGATCAGCACCACCTCGTCCCATGTGGGCCCCGGCCGCGACGCCCTCCGCAGATAGATCGGGGCACCCATATGCACGAAGGGCAAGGGAACGAATTCGGTGATGCCGCCGGTCCGGCGCTGAATCTGGCGCAGCGCCTCGAAGTGGTTGGCCCACGAGCCGGGATCATCGATGTGACCGAACATGATCGTGGCGGTGGACCTCAACCCGAGACCATGAGCCGTGATCATGACTTCGGCCCATTGCGACGTCCTGATCTTGTCCGGGCACAGATGCTCCCGCACGCGGTCATCCAGAATCTCCGCAGCAGTCCCGGGCAGCGTCCCGAGGCCGGCGTCACGCAGCATGACGAGGAAGTCACGCACGTTCATGCCCAGGGTCTCGGCACCCTGCCATACCTCCAGGGGCGTAAACCCGTGAACATGCATCCCGGGAAGCGCCTCTTTGATGCCGCGCAGCACCGACACGTAGAAATCGCCGGTGAACTCGGGGTGGATGCCACCTTGGAGACACACCTCGGTGGCGCCTTTGTCCCAAGCCTCCTGCGCCCGAGCGACCACCTCGTCTACGCCCATGAGATAAGGCTCGCCCCGCAAGTTGAGACTGCGCGGGCCTTTGGAAAACGCGCAGAATCCGCACCGGAAGTAGCACATGTTGGTGTAGTTGATGTTGCGGTTCACCACGTAGGTCACAATGTCACCCACCCGGCGCGATCGGAGCTGATCCGCCGCCCACGCAATGGCATCCACGTCGTCACCCCGGGCCGACAGCAGATCCTCGACTTCGTTGCGACTAGGTGGCGTGTCCTCCAAGCAACGCTCTAGCACGGACCGGACCGCGCCGGAAGCGCCGCTGAGTGCCTCGGGCGATCGCCCCGTCAACCAGCTTGCGTCAAGCCATTCAACCGAGATACGTCGCGGCGGCACCGGCGGCGGCTCGTCTCGGCCGGGCGCCCAGCTGTAGCGGGGCCGGGCGACACCTGATCCATCGACCTGGTCCAGGTACGTGCCGAACAGGTCGGGCGTGAATGATTCGCGCACTGCGTCGATTGCGATCCCCGGCGGAATGGCCGTGCGCTCGACCAGTGGGATATCGAGCGCGTCACGCAGCTGTCCGATGCGCTCCACGTCCCAGTCTCGCAACAGCAGATCGCGTGCGCCCTGAGTAACCGCCTGCACCCCATCCTCCACGTCGTCCACGAACACCGACACCACGGTGGGGATGGCCGGCAGACCGGCCAGGTCGACCGCCTCCGTGATGCGGCTGCGACCGGTGCGCAGGTACGCCGCTTGGGTACGGGCAACCGCGTCCAGCACCGCGGCTCGGGGACCCGAGTCGATCACGGTGACCCGCCAAGGCTCTACCCGGCGTTTGACGAGCGCAGCTGCCTGCTCGGGCTCGATCACCCACGCAGCGGCATCCACCGACTCTTCGCCCACCGACACCGGGAGCAGCCCGCCCCGGACCGCCGCGGCCACGCCGGCTACGTCGGGTACAGCCAGCTCAACCGTGGTCGTGCCTTCTCGACGCCGGGTGCCGGCCGTCAGCTCGTTGATGGTCTCAACCGGCCGCATCCGCAGAAACGTCACTCTGACCGCACTGTCATCTTTCACTGAGCGCTCCATTCGCTACACCCCCGCCGCCTGGGGGGCGGCTGCATATCCGTCAGCGTCCACCGCGGCGTCGACCCGGCGCAACAGCCGGGCGTCGACCCAATGCTCAGAAATGAACTCCGGGTACACAGGCAAACGTGGCCGGAGGCGGAAGCCGGCGGTCGCGGTCCGACGGCGGAGTTCCGTGAGATGCGGCCACGGCGCCTCGGGATTGACCCAGTCGATTGTCAGCGGCGAAACCCCGCCCCAGTCATTGATACCGGCCGCCAGATAGGTCTCATAGCTCTCGGTCAGGTTGGGCGGCACCTGCAGGTTCATCTCCGGCCCCAGGATCCAGCGGGCGATCGCAATCACCCGGGCGAACCAATAAGGCACCGGTTCGGCCGAACGCCGCATGCGAGTATCGGCCTTGGCTCGGAAGTTCTGGACGATGATCTCTTGAATGTGGCCCCATCGCTGGTGGAGCTCGGCCAGCGCCAAGAGGCTGTCGACGATCTCCTCGTTCGTCTCACCGATGCCGACGAGGATTCCTGAGGTGAATGGAACGTGCTGCCGCCCGGCGGCTTCGATCGTCGCTACCCGGACCTGCGGGTCCTTGTCGGGGCTGCCGTGATGCGGCATGCCCGGTTCGGTCAAGCGGGGAGAAATGTTCTCGAGCATCAGGCCCATCGAGACATTGGTCGGTCGCAGCATCTCCACTGCGGCATCGTCCATCACGCCGGGGTTGGCATGCGGGAAGAGACCGCTCGTCTCGACCACCAGCTCGGACATGGCCCGGACGTAATCCAGCGTCGAGGCATAATTGTGCGCGTCGAGCCAAGCCCGGGCCGCCGGCCAGCGAGCCTCCGGACGGTCACCCAACGTGAAAAGTGCCTCCGTACAGCGGGCGCGGTCGCCCGCGCCCACGATGGCGGCAACGTCTTCCGGCTCGAGATACTGACCGCCCGCGCCGGGCGGTTTGGCAAACGTGCAGTAGGAACAGATGTCGTTGCAGAGGGTGGTCAAGGGGACGAAGACCTTGGGGCTGAAGGTGATGGTACGGCCCTTACCCTCATCGCGTAGGCGCGTTGCCTCGGCAAACAGGGGACGGGCGTCGACGACGCCATCGAGATAATCGATCGCCAGCGCACGGTCGGGTGCCGGGTGAGCCATGGCCCGGGACGCTATCACGGATCCGAAATCGCCGGGACAACCGACCCGGCAAGAGCGGAGGATTTGTGTAGTACTGTCGGCGATTCTTCAAATCTGCGAGGTGACCGTGGCGCAACAAATCGGCCTCATGGGGTTTGGCCGGATCGGCCGCAACGTTTTCCGGCTGCTGAATGCGGCCGACGGCCCCAAGGTGGGAGCGATTGTCGACGTCGCCGAACCCGAAGCGCTGGCCTATCTGCTCAAGTACGACTCGATCTACGGACGCTTCTCGAAGACGGTCTCCCTCGATGGCAGCACCCTGGTAGTGGAAGACGCCCGAATCCCGATCGTGAACGTCCGTGAACCTGGCGGCGTTGACTGGAGCGATCTCGGTGTGTCGACAGTGGTAGAAGCGACGGGCAAGTACCGCACGCGGGCCTGGTGTGAGAAACACCTCGAACGCGGTGCAGGTCGGGTCATCCTGGCGTCGACGCCCGAAGATCCCAACGATCTGCCGATCCTGTTGAAGGGGGTGAACGACGAGGTTGTGACACCGGAGAACCGGATCATCGCGATGGGCTCCAACACGTCTAATGCGCTGGCCCCGGTGCTGGACGTGCTCGATTCGGAGTTCGGAATCGAGCGGATGTTCTTCACGACCGTGCATGCGTATACCAATCGTGAGCGCCTCGCCGACGTCCCGACCGAGGGCTTCCGGACGAGCCGGGCCGCAGGTGAGAACATCATCCCGGCCGAGACCAACTCACCCGAGATCCTGTCCCAAGTGTTTCCGCAGCTGGCCGGGAAGCTGTCGGCGATGGCGCTGAACGTCCCGGTCGAAAACGGATCGACGGTCGACGCGGTCGCGATTTTCAAACGTGCGGCCACCAAGGACGAGGTAAACGAAGCAGTGCGGGCCGCGGCCCAGGGCAAATACGCCGGCATCCTCGAGTATCAGATCGACCCGATCGTTTCGACCGACGTGTGGGGCAGCCAGCACTCAGGTATCTACGACAGCCTGGCAACCATGACGATGGCAGAGACCATGGTCAAATTCATCGTGTGGTTCGACAACGGTTGGGGGTATTCCGTGCGGATCGTGGAGACACTCGAATTGCTGTCACAGCTCGAGGAGGTACCAGCATGACGACCCGGGTCGCAATCAACGGGTTCGGCCGAATTGGCCGCGCTGTGTTCAGGATCATCATGGAGCGTCAGGACAGCGACATCGATGTGGTGGCGATCAACGACCTGGCCGATGATGAGGTGCTCGCATACCTGCTTCGCTACGACACCGTGATGGGCGCACTCGATTCGAAGGTGACGCTGGGCGAAGGAGTGATGACCGTGGGCGGGCACCACGTCCAGATGTTGATGGAACGTGATCCGGCCCAGCTGCCGTGGCGGGACTTGGACGTGGATGTCGTAGTGGAATCAACGGGCGTCTTCCGCGACCGGGCGTCGTTGGAGAAACATCTGGAGGCAGGCGCCAAGCGGGTGTTGCTGACGGTTCCCGCCAAGGACGAAATCGACGCCACAGTTGTCCTGGGCGTCAATGATGAGGAATTGGACGCCTCCGACCGGATCGTCTCGAATGCGTCGTGCACCACGAATTGTCTGGCGCCGCTCGCCAAGGTGCTGGACGACTCGTTCGGCATCAAACGCGGTGTCATGACAACCGTACACGCATACACCAATGACCAGCGGCTGGCCGATGTGCCCCACAAGGATCTACGCCGGTCGAGAGCCGCCACCGAGAACATCATCCCGACGACCACCGGCGCAGCCAAGGCGGTTGGCGAGGTGCTCCCCAAGCTGCAGGGCAAGCTGGACGGGATGGCCATGCGGGTGCCGGTGCCCGACGGAAGCACCGTCGATCTGGTGGTCGAGGTCGAGCAGCCGGTCGATGCGGACCGGATCCGCGAAGCGGTGCGCAATGCTGCGCAGGGCGACATGCGCGGCATCCTCGAATATTCAGAGGAGCCGCTGGTGTCCACCGACATCATCGGCAACCCGCACTCGAGCATATTCGATGCCAACGCGACGCAAGTGCTCGGAGACAACCTGATCAAGGTCATGTCGTGGTACGACAACGAATGGGGTTATTCGAACCGGGTTGTGGATCTGATCGAACGCCTGGGACGGCTGCCCGACCCCGTGCCGGCGTGACAGGGCCGGTGGCGGAGGTCGATCAGCGAAACGGGGTGTTGCCTTCGATGATGTCGGTGCGCAGCTTCCAGCGTTGCATCGCCCGATGGACATACGGCCACGGGTCGACCTGCCTACCTCTGTAGTGGAGCTCGAAATGGGTGTGAGATGGTGTGCCCTCTGCGTTGCCTGAATCGCCCACGTAGCCGATGACGGTGCCGGCCTCTACGTAGTCCCCCACGCTGACGCCGTCAGCGAAGGCGGTGCCCCGGCCTCCCCGGCCGTCGTCGCCGCGGACGTCGTTGTCGAGGTGCAGGTAGTAGGAAGCCCACCCTTCGGCGTGGCGAACCACGATGTAATACCCAGCCTTGGTTCCCTTCGCCATCCGGACCACGAACCCGTCGGCGACCGCCACAATCGGCGTTCCTTTGGGTGAGAAGATGTCGATGCCCATGTGAATCCGGTCACGGGCGAACACGCCAAAGTCGTCTTTGTAGTTGGCGTCTTCGTCGAGGTGCGGAAAGGCTTCTACCGGTGATTCCTGGGCCATCGCGGCGACGGCGCCGATCCCGATCAAGCTCAGGACGGCGGCGAACAACAACGTCGCGCGGAGGACCCCTACCATCTAGCTACCGGTATCGGAACGGCGGTCCAATTACTTGAGCCGGACGGGTGCTGTACCCTCGCGCTCCGTGAGACACATCGTCGTCGGCCTGGCGCTGCTGGTGACCTCCTGCACCACCTCGGTCAACGGTCCGACGGTCCCCGATACGGCCGGCGACACCTCCACTGCCGCTCCAGCGACCGCCGAGGCCGCAGGAGCCGACTGTGGCACGGGCGGTTATGTGGCCGCCGGGCCGCTGGGTCGGGTCGGCGACGGCTCGGGCGACACCGAACAGATCCTGTCCATCAGCCTCGACACCCAGCCGGAATGTGAGCGAGTCACGCTGGAGTTCGCCACCCGGGGCGGAGCACCGGCCACTCAGCTGAGCCCGGCGCAGGTCGAGCTGCTGGCCGATTTGGGGATCGTCCGAGTCAGTTTTAGCACGGTCGTGCAGTCGAGCGCACTGGCCGAGTCGGTGTTCGAGGGGTCGATCGCCCAGCGTGCCTACGTGGTACGGGATCTCAATGGTCGCATCTTCGTCGATGTGATTCTGGGCGGTGCGGCCGAGGCCCGTCTCATGACCAACCGCACGCCCGCTCGGCTGGTGGTCGAGTTGCGCCCTTCGGATGCCGAGCCTCCAGCTGGTCCGGTCACCTCCGATTTGATCGTCGTGACCTCTCCGATTGATCCGGTGGTGAGCCCGCCCCTGCAGGTCACCGGCTATGCGCGAACACTCGACGGGCAAGTGATCGGGCGGGTCACTGACGGCGCCGGGACCGCAGAAGAGCGAGTCACGGCCTCCGCGGCATACGTCGAGACGTGGGGATCCTTCCTCATGACCCTGGAGCAGGTACCCGAGGGCCCTTTCCAGCTCTTCGTCGGAGGTCAGTCGCCCGCAGACGGCTCCCGCACCGGGGTCACGATCGACCTCGAGTCTCGGTGAGCAATCCTTCGACGTCGGCGATCTCGACGTACCCGGCGATCAGGTCCACGACCGGCACCAGCGGCTCAACGAAAGGAACGTCGGCCGATCCCCCGCTGGTGAGCGCCACTGTGATCCGAGTCTGGGCCGCATCGAGATCCACATCGGTGATGCGGCCGACCGATTCGCCGGCCACCCGCACCTCGAGCCCAACCAGATCCTCCGACCAGTACTCACCATCCGACAGTGGACGCCGGTCGCCGGCGGTGATGAACAGTTCGGCGCCACGCAATCCTTCGGCCGCCGTGCGATCGGAAACGCCGGCAAACCGGACAATCAGATTGCCCTTCCCGTCGGGTGTTGCCTGGACAATCTCGACGACGGGGCGGCCCGTCAGGTCGGTGAGCAGCCGGGAGCCGGGATCGAAGCGAGCAGGATGATCGGAGTCGGGCCGAACAACCACGGCGCCTTTGACGCCGTGGGCCCGGCCGATCGAACCTACGAAAACCCGGTCCACGGCCTCAGTCGAGGAACTCCACCCCAGCGTTGAGGCCCTCTTCCTCGGCGGCGGCCTGGGCGACCGTGCGGATCGCGCGAGCAACACGCCCTCGCCGCCCGATAACGCGGCCCATGTCCGCTTTCGCCGTCCTCACTTCGGCAACAACGTCCTCCGGCCCCTCCTGGATCATTGTGATCTCGACCTCGTCATCGTTTTCGACGATCTCGCAGACCACGTACCGAACCACTTTTTCGACAATGTCCCCGCTCACGGTCACTCCTCTTCGGTACCTGCGTCAGCTGCCTCAGTATCGGACACGTCGTCCGGCTGCTCCGCGCCGGCCGCTGTGTCAGGGGCCGGACCGTCGGCTGCCGCCTCCACAGGCGGTGCTTCACCGCCAGGCTCCTCCTCGGCCGGGGTTTCCGGCCGGGACGGAACCGTGTACACCTCGCCCCGGGCGATCTTGTGGCGCGCCCACGCTCCGCTGATTTCGAGCAGTTTTTGCACCCGCTCGGTCGGTTGCGCCCCCACTCCCAGCCAGTGCAACGCCCGTTCGTTGTCAACCTCTATCAGCGAGGGCTCCTGGCGTGGGTCATATCGACCGATGCTCTCGATGATGCGCCCGTCGCGCGGCGACCTCGAGTCGGCGACCACGACCCGGTAGGTCGGCTGCTTCTTCTTGCCCATTCGCATGAGGCGGATCTTCACCGCCATGCCATCACCTCTTCTTTTTCTTCTGATTCTTCTTGCTGGTGCGCGGTGTCCCACCCTTGCGAGAGGACGGCTGGGCCGCGGTCTGAGTCGCCACTTTCTGGCTTTCCCTGCGTGCTTGACGTCCGCCCCGCCCCGCCTCCGGGGCCAATCCGGAGGCGTCACCGAGTCCTGCAAGCTTCCCCAAGCCGGGAATGCCCTTGCCGGACGAAAGCGACTTCATCATCTTCTGTGTCTCGTTGAACTGCTTCAGCAGCGAGTTCACCTCTTGAGCCGTCGTCCCAGAACCTGCAGCGATGCGCCGCTTGCGGCTCCCGTTCATCAGTTTCGGGTCGCGACGTTCATCTGGGGTCATCGACCGGATGATCGCCTCGACGCGACCCAGATCCCTATCCGAGATCTCGACGTCCTTGAAGGCGGAACGAGCGCCGGGCAGCATACCAAGCAAATCGCCCAGCGGCCCCATCTTGCGGATCTGCTGGAACTGCTCGAGGAAGTCCTCGAAGTTGAACGTCGCCTCGAGCATTTTCTCGGCCATCTCTTCGGCCTCGGCTTCGTCCCAAGCCTCCTCGGCCTTCTCGATCAGGGTGAGCACATCGCCCATGCCGAGAATTCGCGATGCCATCCGCTCCGGATGGAAGACCTCGAGGTCGTCCAGGCCCTCGCCGATGCCCGCGTATTTGATGGGACATCCGGTGACCTCCCGTACGCTGATGGCCGCACCACCGCGGGCGTCACCGTCGAGTTTCGAGAGCACGATGCCGGTCAACGAGGTGTATTCCAGGAAGCCCTGGGCCACGTTGACTGCGTCTTGGCCGGTCATGGCGTCGACCACCAGCAGCACTTCGTCCGGCTCGACAATCTTGCGAATATCGGCCAGTTCAGCCATCAGTTCGCGGTCGACCTGAAGCCGCCCGGCTGTGTCGATCAGGACGACGTCGTGGTGGTCGCGGTCTGCGTGTTTCATCGCCGCCTTGACGAGCCGGGTGGGCTTGGTCTTGCGGTCCGAGAAGACGGAGACGCCAATGCGCTCACCGAGCGTCTCCAGCTGGTCGATAGCGGCCGGGCGCTGGAGATCTGCTGCAACGAGCAGCGGGCGTCGGCCCTCAGACTTCAGCTTCCGGGCCAGCTTGCCCGTCGACGTGGTCTTACCTGATCCCTGAAGACCGACCATCATGATGGTCAATGGAGGCTTGGCTGCTTTGGCCAGCGAAACAGCCTCGTGCCCGAGCGTCTCGATGAGCGACTCATGGACCAACTTGATGACCTGCTGTCCGGGAGTGAGGGACCTCGTGACCTCAACGCCGACTGCCTGGTCCCGGATGCGATCCAAGAAGTTGCGAGCCACGCCCACGTTGACGTCGGCTTCGAGCAACGCCAGCCGTACCTCCCGGAGCGCAGCGTCGACGTCTGCCTCCGCCAGGCGGCCGCGGCCGCGCAATCCGTCGAGGATCCCAGTGATCCGATCAGTCAGTGATTCGAACATGTGAGCGACAGGGTACCGCGGGTGCGGTTTGTGGCCTCAACCGGCGGCCCGTTGCGCGAGGTTCGCT
>JBFGLM010000087.1:0-12540 GCA_041576165.1 Acidimicrobiia bacterium | reverse complement strand
CGAAAGACAACCCCGTCGTCGAGGTGTCAGCCGGTTCGTGAGCCAAGCCAGCACCCGGGAACTGACCAACCGTAGAACCCGGCAGAGGATGACCGCCATCGCCCACGATCAGCGCACCCCAACATCCTCCCTGCCGGTTCGAGAGCGGTTGCACGCGTCTGAGAACGCGGTGCGAGACGCGCATTATGTGCGACTCGGACACTCAGGTTTCGAATGCGAGAGGGCGAGCAGCGATGTCGACCCGTCTCCACATGAACGTTCGGCAAGTACCATCCTCCCATGGCGACCAGGGATCGAAGGGATGAACTCCTGGCGACGCGCTTGAGGTGTTCAGAGAGAACGTCTATGAAGGCACCTCGGTTGCCGAAGTCGTCCTGGCTCTGGGACTGAGCGAGGCGGCCTTCGTCCACGACTTCGAATCGAAGGAACAGCTCCTGATCGACCTGGTGGAGCCTCTCCTTGATGATCTGGAGTCGACCCTGGACCGATTTCCTCGGCACCCGTCGTGGCCCCATGAGGGACGGGAGCTCCTGTCCACCTACCTCGATGTTCTTCTCGTTCACTGCGATTTGATCAGCTGGATCGACGGTGACGCGGGCCGAAGCAACCTTCGCGACAGGAGATAGGTGAGGGCCGGACGGATCACCTACCGGTGACACTGCCCTAGGAGCAACCCTTGTCATCCACCGGACGACCCACGAAGACAGCCTCCGTTATCGACATAACCGGCGACGGATCCGTCCCGGAGTCGCTCACGAGCGAGGGACGGCTGCAACGAGCGATCGAACATTTGCTCGCCGCCTTCGGCATGTTCACCGCTATCCGCGACGATGCCGGCCGAATCGTCGACTTCCAACTGGACAATGCGAATCACGCGGCCCGTGTCATCCCCGGCGCAACTCCGCAAGGCGAGGCAGGCGAGAGTCTGGTTGGGACCGTCGCCGAGCACCAAAAGCGGGAGCTCTTCGACGACTTCTGCCATGTCATGGAGACAGGGGAACCGCTGGCCACGCAATCCCTTGAACACGAGGTTGCCAAGCACGGCGGCAAGCGACTCGTCCGAGCCTACGAGGTTCGTGCCGCCAGAATGGGTGACGGCCTGGCAGTTGGGTGGCGAGATGTGACCCGGCACGTGCTCGCAGAGGCGGAACTGGAACGCCTTAACCGGAGCTGACCCTCGTCGGCGAGATGGTCGAGTACCTCCAAGCCGTGGAATCGCAGACGAAGTCTTCGACGTCGCCGCCAGCTTTGGCTCGCGGTTGTTCACGGACTTCTCCGGCGGACTCTTCTTTCAGAATGAGTCCGGAAGCGTCATGGAAGCAATGAGCTCCTGGGACGACAGCACGTGGGTTGACCAAGTGTTCGCATCCGAGAGTTGCTGGGCGTTGTGCCGTCGGCGGCGCCACGGAAGCCTGGCCGGGAACGAGTCCCCGTGCTGCGCGCACGTGGCGCGGATCGTGCGGGGGCTTTCCTGTGTATCCCGCTCATCGCTCAAGGGCAAACGACCGGCCTCCTGGTCCTTGCCGCCCCGGGAGACCGAACATCTCCAGCACGTCAGCCTCATGCGCCGCAAGCGAAGCGCTGGCAGTATCGGTGGGCGAGCATCTCGGGCTCGCGCTCACGAACCTGCGGCTTCGGGGGTCGCTTCGGGATCAGTCCATCAGGGATCCGCTCACGGGCGTATTCAACCGTTGATACCTGGAGGAGACGCTCGAGCGCGAAATCAGCCGCTCTACCCGCAGCGGCAAGCCGATCGGCCTCATGATGCTGGACATCGACCGCTTCAAAGGGTTCAACGACACGTTCGGCCACCCGGGCGGCGACGCGCTCATGCGTGAGCTTGGTGCCGCGCTCAAGACCCTCACCCGAGTCGAGGATGCCGCGTGCCGCTACGGTGGAGACGAGTTCGTCGTCTTGCTCCCCGGGAGTGCGCTCGACGTAACAGTCCTCCGGGCGGAGCAGATCCGCCAAGCCGCGTCCAGGCTCAGCATCGTGCACGAGGGTTCGGCCTTGAGTGCGGTCACCCTCACAGTCGGGGTTGCCGTGTAACCGAACCATCGCATCGACGTGGCCGAATTGGTTCAGGCTGCGGACGAGGCGATGTACAGAGCCAAGCAGGCAGGGCGCGATCAAGTTCAGGTCGCCCAGACGCCCACCGGGCGGGGGCCGTCGACACCCTCGACGTGAAACACGACCCGCCGGACAGATCATCGGGGTGCCAGACACTATTCTGACCATTGGGAAGCCCGAAGCAGGCGCCCGCCAACCGTGTGAAAGGAACGCCGCAATGTTGCTGGACATCGGTGAGAAAGTCCACGTAATCGAACGGCGGCTGTTCGAAACCGATGTGCGCCGTCACTTCGTCGGAGTCATCGAACGGGTTGAGGCGACATCCATTCGGGCCACCGGCTATTTCTTCGTGTACGACACCGGCTCGACCACGTTTGTCCGCGGCAATGAGCAGCGAACTCGCGTCATGCCGCTTGCTACGAGCGACCTCATCATCAACGTCGCTCCGAGCGAGACCAGCCTCGAGGATGTGCGATACGTGGATGAGAACGGGCGGCTCATCGTGACCGATGGCGGTGCGTTCAGGCTCGATATCAACGAGTTCGGCCGCCTTCGCTGAGCCCATCACGGTGTAACACCAACAGCGTTGTAGGGCGAGCCGGGCAGACACGGACCCGGCGACCGCGCATATGTGCCGGATCTACTCGTTCACGGACACCTCCACCGAGACAGACTGCCGTCCTCCAACCGCGTCGCGGCCACAGCGCCGGGCTACGAGCGCCCTTCCGGCCGGCTAGCTCCTGAGCACCAGCTCGCTGTACTCAACGCAGGCGCATTTCGGTACCGAGCATCCCTCATGCTCATGATGTTCAACGCGGGGATGGCCGCGGACGGTGAAGGCGACGTTGGCGTTTCGGATGAGCGGGGCGATCTCCACGTCTGGACTGCGAGAACGGCGGTGGCGTTGCGCTACCAGAACTATTCTGGTCGGATGTTCGGCCGCGCGACTCTCGGTCGTGCCGTAGTGGCCATCCTCCTTTACGGAATCGGGCTGGCCGGGTGCGGCGACGACGACCGAAGCCGGGACCGCCGGGTGGCCGACGCCTACATCGTGGTGGTCGAGTGGGTCCTCGCCGAGCCGGAGTTCGCCCCCGACCCCACACTCGACGAGATGCCACCCGTTTTCGTCGAAGCCTTGGGGCCTGGCGAGATCGACCTGGACGTGCAGGTGGAGATCGTCCTACACTTCGAGCCGGTCGTCGACATTCGGTTTGTCGACACCCGGATTGGGGCGCTGGACGAGTCCGAGGTCGGCGCACCCGTACGCGACGGCGGGCTGCTTCTCGGGCTTGGTCCCGTTCCAGCCGAGGGTCCGATCGATATGCGAGGCGAGGTCTACGAAAAGCTGGACCGTGTTTTCGGCTACCGCTTCCGGGTCGCCCGGAGCGGCCAGACGATGGTGCTGATCGAACCACCCGAAAGGGTGGAACCCGAAAGCCTCGTCGGAGAGCTGTGAGCCCGGCCGCCACACACTGGTCGCCTGGGAGGTGGATGCGTCACCTCACATCCGACAGGTTCGACGATCTGCCGCTGCTCGGCGACAGCGGCGCCGGTCGGCTCCTGCCCGTGCAGGCGCTTCACAGCGTCGGCGACACCATGTTCGCGGTTTCCCTCGTTGGTTCGCTGTTCTTCAACGTCTCGCTCGACGCTGCCCGACCCCGGATCGTGCTGTATCTCGCGGTCACGATGGCCCCGTTCCTGGTGCTGGCGCCGCTCATTGGACCGCTGATTGACCGGGTCCGTGGTGGCCATCGGATGGTGCTCCTGGCCGCTCTCGGAGGTCGGGCTCTTCTGGTGCTGTTCCTCGCCAACCAGCTGAAGGAACTGCTGTTCTACCCGCTTGCCCTCGCGATCCTGGTGCTGGCCAAGGTGTTCACTGTCTCGCGGAACTCGCTGGTTCCGGTGCTCGTGGCCGATCGTTCCCACCTGGTGGTGGTCAACTCCCGGCTGGCCGGACTCAGCGCGGGGGCCGGCGCGGTTGCTGCTCTTGTGGCCGTGGCCATCCTGGAGGCGTCCGGCCCCGGGTGGGTTCTGCGGGCCGGTGCGCTGGCGTATGGCGCGGGGGCTCTCCTCGCTCTTCGACTCCCTCCTCCCCATCCTCAGGAGAACGTCTCGCCGGTCGTCGAGCAGATGGAGCTGTCGGGGCCCGGCGTGCGATCGGCCACGCTCGGGATGGGCGGCCTCCGGGCCGCCGTCGGCTTCTTGGTGTTCCACATCGGCTTCGTGATGAAAGGTGCCGGCGAGCCGGCATGGTTCTTCGGTCTGCTGGCCATCTCGATCGGGCTGGGTGCCTTCGCCGGAACATTCCTCGCCCCGAGGCTGCGCCACCTCGTCGGAGAGCAGGTCATGCTCACGACCGCGCTGGCGATCCCGGCAATCATGGCACTGGTCACCGCACTCCGCTTCCATCGCATAACCGCAGTGGCGCTCGTCTTCGTGCTCGGGATCAGCGCCAGTGTGGCCCGACGAGCCTTCGATTACGTGGTGCAAACCGAGGCACCCCACGCGCGGCGAGGCCAGGCATACGCCGGCCTGGAGACCCGCCTCGAGCTGGCGTGGGTGGCGGGCGCCCTGCTTGCCGTGGTGAGCAGCGTCCCAGGCTGGCTCGGCGCCGTGGTTCTGACGGCGTGGCTCGGCGGCCTCGCGATAGAACGAGTGATCCGGCGGAGGGAAGCGGCTCGGATCGAGTCCACCTCAGCCCCGGCCACCCTTCCACTACGGCTGCTCGAGACGGCCGAAGCGCTCGCCGCACGCGGCGACCGCCAGCAGGCGGTATTCGTCGCCGTGGCGGCTGCCGACGCGGTGACGGTGGCCGGAGAGGCGATGAAGCAACAGCTCGCCGATCTCCGCGAGCTCGGTCGGGTCGCCGCCACCTACCACGACGACCAGACCGCCGCGGAGGCCCTCCGACTCGCACACCAGCTCGTGGCCGAGGCCTACCCGGCCCAGGACTGAGTGGCGGCTGCGTGGCTGACTGATATCGACGTCGTCTATTGCTCCGTTTGTACGTCAGGTTCGAGGACCGTGACGCGGCGACAGACAGCTCCCTGTTTGGTCCGCTTCTGGTCCGCGAGACTCAGCGAAATCCAGTGAAGCGGTGCCAGGCCGGCCATGAAGAGTGGGTAGGTGCAGTTTCGAATCCTTCCGGGGACGTATTTGATGGGAGCCTTGCTGCGCAAGGCTTTCGGGGTGCGGATGATGGGCAGTTCATCTGTGAGCTGTTTTGGCACTCAGACGGCGCGTAATGGGCGGGTACCCGAGCGCTTCGGCACGTCTCCGGCGAGAATTCCACGGGCGCGTCGGCGTCCGCTGATCACTCGACCCGGTTCCATAACGACCTGCCGTCAGGGTGCTCTCGACGGAGCCATTCTCCACAACATCCTGGCCTCCGGCTACAAGGTCAAGGGAGTAAGAAAGACCGAGCTGTACGTGGCGTGGCCGGTCGGGGGCGGGAGCTACCCTTGTCGTCTAGATGTCGTCTCCGACTCCCGCATCCGACCAGCTTCGGGTGGCGATGCTTGCCCCGATCTCGTGGCGGGTGCCCCCGCGTCATTACGGACCATGGGAGCAGTTCGTTTCCCTCCTCACCGAGGGACTGGTCAGCCGGGGAGTCGACGTAACCCTGTTTGCCACCTGTGACTCTGTGACCGGCGCCCGCCTGGTGGGGACTGCCCCGACCGGATATTCCGAGGATGCTGGCTTGGACCCGAAGGTCTGGGAGGGCCTGCATATTTCGGCGGCCTTTGAGCGGGCGAAAGAGTTCGATGTGATCCACAACAGCTTCGACTTCTTGCCCCTCACCTACAGCGGTCTGGTCGACACCCCGGTCGTCACCACCATTCATGGATTCTCGTCTGAGCGGATTGTGCCGGTTTACGAGAAGTACAACGACGCCTGCTACTACGTAGCGATCAGCGACGCGGACCGGCACGCCGGGCTCGACTACGTGGCCACGATCCACCACGGCATCGACATGCAGGCGTTTGCTGTGCATCCGAGGCCGGGCGACTATCTGCTGTTCTTTGGGAGGATCCATCCCGACAAGGGAACCGCCGAGGCCATCGAGGTGGCCGCCCAGGCCGGCATGCCGCTGACTATCGCCGGGATCATCCAGGACGATGCTTACTTTGATCGATTCGTGAAACCCCGGGTGGATGGAGAGCAAGTCAGGTATATCGGCCCAGTGGGTCCAGAAACGCGCGGGGAGCTACTGGGCGGCGCGCGGGCACTCCTACACCTCATCAACTTCGATGAGCCGTTCGGGTTCAGTGTCGTCGAGGCGATGGCCTCGGGGACACCGGTGATCGCCCATCCGCGAGGGTCGATGCCCGAGATCATTCGCGAGGGTGAGACTGGCTTCCTGGTGAGCTCCATCGAAGAGGCCGTCACAGCCGTGCATGGCTCGGACAGCACCGACCGGATGGCCGTGCGCAATTCGGTCGAGCATCACTTCGACGCGAGCCGGATGGTCGACGAGTACCTCGCCGTCTATCACCACGTCGTGGAGCACCATCGGAGGGAACATGCCGAAGAAAGCAATGCCCCCTGAGACACAGACGCCGAATCGGAGGGAGAAGTTTCGGCTGGGCGTCAACTACTGGCCAGCTCGCACCGCCATGGGCTGGTGGGCGGAGTTCGACGACGCCGAAGTTAGCCGAGATTTCACACGGATCGCTGCCGCCGGTTTCGATTCGGTAAGGGTGTTCTTGACCTGGGAGAACTTCCAGCCGGTCCCGACGAGAGTGGACGTCGGGATGCTCGATCGGCTGGTCACGGTGGCGGATCTGGCCGGGCGGGCGGGCCTTGCCGTCATGCCCACCCTCTACACGGGTCACATGAGCGGAGTGAACTGGATCCCGCCGTGGGCGCTCGGCGGATCTGATGGCGACGATCGCTTCCGGGTGGTTTCCGGCGGGAGGCTCACCAGGTCCGGCTTGCGAAACTGGTACGGGGACCCGGAAGTCGGCGGGGCACAGGCACTACTGGCGGGAGCGGCGGCTGGCGCACTGGCCGGTCACGATGCCGTCTGGGCGTGGGATCTCGGCAACGAAAACTCGAATTGTGTGATACCGCCGAGCCGGTCGTCGGCCCGGGACTGGCTACAGCGAATCACCACGGCCATCCGGGCAGCCGACCCAGCGGCGCTCGTCACGATCGGCCTGCACATGGAGGACCTGGAAGAGGACCGGATGCTGGGTCCGCGGGAAGCCGCCGAGGTGTGCGATTTCCTCACCATGCACGGTTATGCAATCTACGCCCGCTGGGCCGCGGGTCCCACGGATGAACGTGTCCTGCCCTTCCTGGCGCACCTGACCCGCTGGCTGGGAAGGGGCCAGGACGTTCTCTTGTCTGAGTTCGGCTTGCCGACCTACCGTCAGGCCGATCCGGACAATGAGCGAAACCGGGTTGAGAGCCCTTCCGAGCTCGTCGAAGAGCAGGCCGCGGCCGCCTACACCGAACGGGCGCTGGCAGCCGTCCGCCAAGCCGGTTGCACCGGTGCCATGGTGTGGTGCTTCACCGACTACGTCCCGGCCATCTGGACCAGGCCGCCCCTCGACGCTGCCACCCACGAGCGTTTCTTCGGACTGTGGCGAGCCGACGGGTCACCCAAGCCGTCCGTCGCGGTTGTTGAGTCCTTCACCGGCATCGACCGGACGTCCGGCTCGGACAACCATGAGTGGCTAGACATCGAACCTGATGAGTTCTGGGACAACTCGGCAACCAACCTCGCGCGCCTCTACGGTCGCTACCGAGAGAGCGAAGGAGCTACTTCTCCGTGAGGCGGGTGAGGAGGTCGTCAAGCGAGGCGGTGGCAATGCCGGCTCCGACGTCCGAAAATCCGTAGGGGAGAACGAGAAGGTTGCCGTGGATCATGCTGCCGCATGAGTACACGACGTTGGGTACGTACCCGTCGCGTTCGTCCTCAACAGGTGCCAGCAGCGGTTCTCCCAGGCGACCGATGACTCGACACGGGTCCTGCCGGTCAAGCAGGATGGCTCCCAGGGTGTACCGTCGCAGCGGCCCCACCCCGTGGGTAATCACCAGCCAGCCGGCTTCGGTTTCGAGGGGTGACCCACAATTGCCGATCTGCGTGAGCTCCCAGGGCCGCTCGGGCATCTGGATCTTCTCGGTTTCATGCCAGAACCGCACGTTATCTGAGAGCATGAGGTAGTTGTTCTCGTTGTCCTGGCGGGACAGAGCCCCGTAGCGGCCATCGATTTTGCGTGGGAAGAGGGCAATGCCCTTGTTCTGGGCGGCGCTTCCGTTGAGGGTGGCGATTCGGAAGGACACGAAGTCCCGGGTTTCTATTAGTTGGGGGAGGATCTGGATCCCGTCGAAGGCGGTGTAGGTGGCGTAATAGACCACTTTTCCGTTGTCATCGGTGAAACGGACAAAGCGAGCGTCTTCCATTCCGTGGCTCTCGGTGGGTCCGACCGGGAATATCACTCGCTCCGAGATCTCCGACTCCGTTGGGAAGGCGCTCTCGTAGTTGGAGGAGGCGAGCCAGTGAATGACCTTCGTTGTCTGGAAGGCGATGGCACGATCCACGCCCTGCTGGTCGAGATTCACGATGGCCGCTTCGAGCTGCTCGAAGGTGAAGTGAGAAGGCAGCGGATCGAGACACCGGCGGGTGATGTCGTTGAACGCCTCCAGCTCTTCCAGCTTCATGCAGAAGACGTGCTTGTCGTAGATAGGAGACCGGCGGTCGCCGGTCATCGCGTATCGGCTCGGATCGTCCATTGTGATCTCGCCACGGGAGTCGATCACGCCGGCGCGAAACTCGATGGACGAGATGTGTCCCTCGCCGACGGCCCGCAGGCTCATGATGAACCGTCGTTCCCCTGCTTGCAGGCCAGATTGATCGGGTGCCGGGACGACCGACGGATTGGTGAGGGAAGCCGCCTCGATTGAGTACTCATGTGTGAAGTAGGCGCCGATGAGTAGCCGGCGTTCCGGGGACAGATCGTTCGGGTGGTCAAAGTGGCTTGCTACTAACGCGAAATTGCGTTCGAGAATGCTGCCGAGGCCCACGTGTCGATCTGCGAAGCCCTGCTGCGTGGCAGCCAGCGTCGACGCGACCTCACTGTCCGACATCGCCAAGATCCGATTGATGATGAGTGCGGCCCGTGACTGCCCGTCCGGAAAGAACTGCTCCCCCGGGTGGAAGGGCTTGGTGATCACCCGATGCGGGTCGGGATAGAAGCGAGCCCGCCGGCGGGTGATGGAGATCGGATTCATGCCGTTAGTCGCTCGAATGAGGGTCCCGGCCGTCTATCGGCACGAGGACGCGAAATGTGAGCCTAGAGCGCCGTGGGGACCTTGGCCAGGAATCTGACTATCTAAGTCCCTTTCAGCCGAGGGTTTCTGCGTGTTGAAGCACGGCGAGGGCGGCCAGCGTCGACTCCGCTCCCTGGTTCAGGCTGGTGTAATCGGGGCCGAGGCCATCCCCGCATCCCCCGGTTTGGGGGTCGTAGAGAGCCACCCCGGCATCGTTGGCACCCACAAACCAGCGAGCTGCCTGTTCGACCCGGTCTTTCCACCGTCCGTCGCCGGTCAGTATCCAGGCCCGGCTGCACGCATCGGCCATGGCCGCTGCCTCCACCGGCTGCTGGTCAAAGCCCGGTCGAAGTTCTCCCGGCGCCCACCCACCCACCGGTGTGAAGCTGAAATGGCCGTCGTGCGTTTCTGCAGCCACCAACCACTCCAGCAGGTGGAGGCCGGCATCGAAGAGGCCGTCATTGGACAAGTGCGACCCGGCAGCCAGCAGGGCCTCCGGGATGCGAGCGTTGTCGTAGGCGAGGCGCTCCTCGGGCCACGGCCAGAGAACATCATCCCGCACGAGGAGGTGGCCGACGCACTGCTCCAAGATATGCCGAGCGGGGCGATGGTCGGGTAATGAGTGCAGCAGCTCGCTTGCGCCCAATACCGCGAAGGCATTGGCGCGCGGAGAGAGCGAGTGGAATTCCTGTTGCTTGTCGAACATGTCGAGCCCGGTTTCACGCATCCAGGGAGCCGGACCGTGTCGGCCGACCGAGCCAAGTGCCCAGAGCGCCCTTCCCTGGGAGTCGTCCGATCCCACCTCGGTCGACCAGGACCCGTCGGACCTGCGCCGGTTTATGAAGCCGCCACTGGGTAGTTGCGCATCCTGAAGGAATCTCAGATAGATACCGGCCAGTTGGACGAGATCGGGGGATGGATCCGCCCGGCGGCTGATGACGATGAGCGCCCGCGCGTTGTCGTCAGTGCAGTAGCCGTGCTCGGTGCGCGGGGTGGTGTGGAGAGCATGCTCCCAGAGACCCCGATGATCGGTCATCCGTCGGAGATGATCGAAACGGGGCGTCGGTAGCGGATCAGCCGAGCGTCGGCAGGGGCCGGCTTCAACCGACCTTGGCGAGGCCATCTATGGCTTCCTACGCATGCTTGGCCATGGCGGGAACATGGGCCGCTCGGTGCCCGACTACCAGCGTCATCGCCATTTCCTGGTATCGGTGGGCTATGGCGGGCCAATGCACGGTCGAGCCGATCAGCTTTGCTTCCGCGGCCATCTCACCGGCCAAGGAGGGATGCGTCAGCACGGTCCGGAGGGCGGCCTTTAACGCCAGCGGATCACCGTGAGGGACGACGACGCCGGCACCGGTGCCCAGGAGCTCGACCGCGTGCGGGAAAGCGGTAGCGATGACCGGCTTACCTGCCGCGATGGCTTCGACCAGCACGCCCGACGTGACCTGCTCGGTGGACTCGTAGGGAAGCACCACCATGTCGGCTTGGCGAACTGCGATTGCAAGCTCGTCGGTGTCGAGATACCTGCCGTCGAACTCGATGACATCATCCAATCCGAGGTCATGGACCCGGGCAACGAGCCCCTCGATGTACACATCGCCCTGCGAAGCCTGGACCTTGGGGTGCGTCTTACCCAAAATGACATATCGGGGAAGGGGGCGGAGGTCCTGAAGACCGGCAAAAGCGTCGATCGCCATCTCCAAACCCTTGCCCGGTCCGATAAGCCCCCACGTCAGCACGACCGGCCGGGCTCCAGTGGCCAGGGAAGGGCCATCAAGGCTGAGTCGTGCCCCGTGTGGAATCACTCGAACCTTCGTCGGATCGACGTCGTAGCCGTTGACAAGCCGCCCGTAGGCGGTTTGGCTCATCACGACCGTTCGCTCCGCCAGCGCTACCACTTCTTCCAGAATCGATCGCTGGCTTGGGCTGGGTTCGCTGAGCACAGTGTGGAGCGTGACGATCGCCGGGATTTCGAGGCCGGACAGCAAATCAAGGACCTCGCGGCCGTCGAGTCCGCCATAAATCCCGTACTCGTGTTGGACGAACGCCACATCGAAGGTATTGAGTACCTCGATCGCAGCCACGAGGGAGGCTGCGTCGCCGTTGAGATGTTCATGCACAACTTCCGGGTTGAGCTGGCGAAGCGGACTGTCGACCAGGCTCACCACGCCCAGGCCCGCGCCTGAGCCACGCCCGTCGGCGAGGGCGCCGCGTAACGCGGCCGCGAACGTCGCCAACCCGCACGACGTGGGCGGGTAGGTGCTCAAGAACCCGATCGAGGGCAGTTCTCCGTTGTGCCTCATGAACACGCATCCTCCCAAACGCTCCGAAATGGCGCCGGTTGGTTAATGCAACAGCAATCGTTCGAGAGCGGAGAGGGCAAACCCTGAGGAAGTCCGCAACGAGAGATAAGAAGTTGCGGCATGGCCGCCTTGGACAAGTGTACAGGAAACACCGGCCTAACCCGACGACCGCTTCCACCAGTTGACCGTTCTCGAGCTTCAGGGAGGTTTGTAGAGCGTGGGTCCCGTAGAACTCGAACCCGACCGGGCCCCACAAGTCCCGCAGGAAGGGCAGTATCCCTTCTTTGCCCAGCACGGCATGGATCTGGGACTTCAACCCGGCCCGGAGCCGGGACAGCTTGTGCCGGTAGCGCACCAGCTCGCGCAACTCCCGCAGCGACCGGGGGGCGATCCACGACTCCGGCAACGTGCCGAGACGCAGCAGGTTGGCCAACATCTCGGCGTCGGCCATCTCCGGTCCCCGAAAGACTGATTTCCGGGGCCCCTCGGGCGTTCATGGAGCAGATCCTCGTCGGACTCATTAATGAGGCTCAGGTGTTCGACCCACGAGCGCTTGACTGCTATCTCGCGGCATCCACCACTCCCGCGCCGGTTACCGCCATGTGTGAATGCTTCCGGGCGGGCATCACCAGCGACATGGGACACGACACGGCCGACCGAGACGCAGGGCGAAAGAGTGCCCAACTCTCGTTATGTGGGGTACGAACGGCGTCGTGGGTCACCACTTCGACGTCCAAGAAATCTGGAGCAGGTGGGTAACGGCACCCGCATTCGCTCCAATGCCGAGCGGACATTTCATCCCAGAGGAAGCCCCCACGGCGTCGCTTGACGCACTTACGAGCTTCCTGTCTTAGACCACCGCGCCGAGGCGGAGCGGGCGTTGTGG
>JBFGLM010000086.1:0-12720 GCA_041576165.1 Acidimicrobiia bacterium | reverse complement strand
TGCCATACGTCCCGTCCCTTCCTCGAGCTCGATGTGCCGAGGAGGGCAATGCGACTTGCAGCAGTGCAGACCTCTCTTGAGCCACTCCCCGTCAAGCGGCCACCAGCGGGGCCGCACCCCATTCACGAGCCAAACCCACACCGGTTGGCAGCCGGTTCGCGAGCGACCCGCCAATGACCCAACCGAAGCGTGGCCTACGCCCCAGCATGAGCAACATCATCAAGTCGCCGGTTCGGCTCGAAACGGAGTGCGCCATGTCGATCGAGGCGATCTGTGATCTGAGTGGTCCGACTCCGTGCGTCGGCTCCGATAGCATGGTGGTGCTTGACCCTGTTAGAGCGCTGCCCGCGGAGATCAGCGCCAGGAGCCGGCCTCCCAACATCTTTGCCTTGCTGGCACGCGGTGCCAGCAAGCGCCGCTTGGCTTCTTCTGGCGGAGCCTCGCTCGCGTCACGACGCGGGTAGGCTCGAGATCACGCCCTGCTCTAGGGGGTTCACACGAGATGGGACCATTGCGATGGAGGGGAGACCCATGAGGAAGACACTATCGACGCTCGGTTTGGTGGCAGCCATGCTGCTGACTTCGGCGCTACCGGCTACAGCAGCGCCGAACAACAAGAACAACGCCGACGAGCTGATTCCGCTGGAGTGCGATACGCCCATCGGCGACGTTACGGTGCGGCCCCAACCCGGGGGAGGCTTAGCAGCTTGGGACGTCGAAACCGGCGAGAACTACGTCGCCAAGCAGTTCACGTTCACCAGTGAGGTCACG
Source organism: Acidimicrobiia bacterium (assembly GCA_041576165.1). Taxonomy (GTDB): domain Bacteria; phylum Actinomycetota; class Acidimicrobiia; order Spongiisociales; family Spongiisociaceae; genus JBFGLM01. Next base: position 11,949 of record JBFGLM010000086.1, on the reverse strand, counting down.
GTACAGATCGTTGACGGAGATAGCGCATCGGCGACGTTTGTCGACGTGGCGGATTTCGGCGCCGCGGCACCGGCGAACGGGCGGAAGGATCTGGTCGAGTGCACCAATACCTTTGAGTTCGTGGATGGACCGTTCCCCATCGACGCTGAGTTTGCTGACATCTTGAACGCTGACCTCGAGACTGACATCTTCGAGGAGGGCCAGGTCGTCATCATCTCTGGCGTGCAGACGCTTTCGATTCTGGTTTTGAAGCCTGGCAACTAGCCACAGCATCCGAACTCTGCCGAACCGGGACCCCCGCGCGGCTGGAACCGAGCGCCTGTGCTCGACACCCTGTAGTCCTTGGTGCAAGTCCCAGCCGATCGGGGGGATGTCGAGTCGCGGATCCCCAAGGTGCGGGTGGGGCGTTCTTCTCGACCCTCCTGGAGCCGAGGCGTCGCAGTGGATCGGGCGCTGTGGGCGGTGATCATGACGCCGATGTGACTGGCACCTCAACGAAGAAGGTCGACGACGTGGTGAAGTCGATTCGGGGATTTCCAAGTCAACAGTTTGGGGGATCTGTGCTTAGATGGTGCCGGGCGGTTAGGTTCGGAAGCAACCAGAGCTAGGGGTTGCCATCGACCTCCCAACCGGGATCACCACCTTCCTGTTCACCGACATCGAAGGCAGTTCGCGTCTTTGGGATGGGCAGCCGGAGGCGATGAAGGAAGCGGTGCGTCAACACGACGCGATTGTGCGCCAGACTGTCGAAGGACACGGTGGCTACGTATTCACTACGGCCGGAGACTCATTCGCAGCCGCCTTTGTCGACCCGGTCGGCGCCCTCAGCGCGTCCTTTCCGAGGTTCACCCACAGTCCTCATCGACGGGTCCGACCCGTTCGCCGACCCGGACACCCCGGTCGGTCTGTCCTGCCGGGTGTATCAGACCGCGACGGGCTTTGGCGGGTCTCCGAGCCTCGACCAGCTCCGAGCAGCCCTCCGACAGGCGACCTGACATGGTGACCAACATCGATCGCACCCGGCTGCTCGAACTCATCGACCACGGCGCGCAAGTCGTGGACGTCCTTCCCGACGCCGAGTACGCCGCGCAGCACATCCCGGGTGCGATCAGCGTTCCGCTGCGTCGCCTCGACGCTGAGACCACTTCGGCGTTGCGGCGAGACAAACCGGTGGTGGTCTACTGACACGACGGCTTGTGAGACATGTCTCCACGAGCCGCGTGCCGGCTCGAAGCACTTGGATTCGAACAGGTCTACGACTACACCGCGGGCATCGCCGACTGGAAAGCCGCCGGCCTCAACGTGGACGGCACCGAAGACCCCGGCCTCCGCGTCGCTGATGCCACCCGACCCGACATCCTCACCGCCCGACCGCATGAAACGCTCGGCACCGTTCGGCAACGAGCCAAGGAGGCCGGATGGGATGAAGCCCTCGTGGTCGACTGCGACGGCATCGTCGTCGGGAGATTGCGAGGCTCCGCCTGGGACGCCGACAACGAATCAACTGTCGACGCGGTCATGGAACTCGGGCCTACCACAGTCCGGCCGGACGGGTCCCTGCACCCCCTCCTCCAGCAGATGAAAAGACGCGGCACCAAGCTCGTAGTCGTCTCCGACCCCCAAGGACACCTCATCGGAGTCGTCCTCGCCGACGAGGCCCAACGAGTCGCCACAGGCGTTCCTCCCGAGCGAATCTGGAAAGACTGCGACGGCTGCCCAGGACGCTGGAGCCCAGCCGAGCAGACCAGCTGACACCTCATCAACGCGGTCACTCACAGGCTCTCGGCCACAGATCCCGGGGTTCCCCCGCGTCGCCTGTGGCGGCGCCGAACACCAAATACGTTGCACGAACGAGCGTTCCGCCGAGTGCACTGGAACGGCACATAGGTGCTCGCGCTGGTGCGTGCCGGTCAGTGGTTGAGCAGCGTCTTGATGACAGTGCTGACCTGGTTGCTGATCTCTGGTCCTATGGCGCCGAGGCGATGAACGAGCCGGTTGCGGTTGATCAACCGGATCAGCTCGCACTGGATGTAGCTGGTGGAGTCGAGACCGGTGTCGGCGCTGGCCTCGACCTCGACGTGGAGCGAGAGGCCGCGCCGGGCAGTGGTCAGTGGGACTGCAATCACGAACGGAAACCCAGGACCGAACGTGTCGGGCGGACCAAGGATCAATGCCGGGCGGTGCGCGGCCGGCTCACCGGGATACGGCACGCCGAAGTCGACGAGCCAGAGATCATCAACCGATGCCATCGCTCACCGACGTGTCATCCGCCTCGGCGAGGTAGGCATGCCATGCCTCAGGGTCCTCGCGGAGATCGGCAAGCTCGGCGGCCACCTGATGGGCGAAGCGTTGGCGTCGGAGAGCTTCGGCGGCGTCGCGAACCGTCTCGATGAGCGATGCCCCAGTCGCTTTGCTCAGAGCGAGGAGGCGGGCGTGGGTGTCGGTATCCACTCGAATTGTCGTAGTACCCATAGATGTAGTCTACATAATGTATATGGCCTGTCTACATCTTCGACCGCACACCCAATGCTCACGCCGATCACCACGTATGCGCCTGACCTTCAGCGCCACGGACGCTTCCAGTGCGTTGGGCATGGCTCTGTCCTTGGAGGACGCCGCTGCGGCCCCTGCCGGCCTGGAGGGGATAGTGACCGCCGTGGTGGTTGCGGACGCCAACACTCCCGATGGTGAGGCCACCTGGGTCCGGACCCCGTTGCTCAACCTGACGACGATCGGTGAGCGCCTCGGCGTCAGCCGTCAGCGAGCTGCCCAGCTTGCCAACGAGCACGCCTAATTTCCGCCGCCGGTCGCGGCCGATCGGCCGCTCTATGAGGAAGCCGCCATCGAAGCCTTCGCCGACATGTGGGAACGCAAGACCGGCCGGCCGGCTGCGACCGGATGCACGTTCGCCCTAATCGCAACATGCAACGACCGGCCGAGCGGTCGGCTCAGGCAACCATTTGCGGCCGCCGGATTTGTCATCGGCCAAGAGGGCGTACGCCTCTATCGCATTTCGGAGTCGCAAGGCACGCTCGCGTGAGAATCGCAAACCCGAGTGAGGAGGTGACCGTGGCCGACCTAACTGATCGCCGTGAAGCGGCCCTGAGACGGGTGAAAGCAAAGCGGGACTTCAGAAACCATGCGGCGGTCTACGTCGTCGTGAATACGATGCTGGTCGTCATCTGGGCGATATCCGGCGCGGGGTATTTCTGGCCGATTTGGCCAATCGCGGGCTGGGGTGTCGGGCTTGCCTTCAATGCGTGGGCGGCCTATTTCGAGCGTCCCATCACCGAGGTGGACGTCCAGAAAGAGATGGAAAGGAGCGCCTAGTCGCGCGTTGCTGGACCGCCGGAGGGCTGTGAACAGTCGGCGCCGGGGCTTCTAATACATCGACCCGGACGACATGGGTCGTCTTCACGAAGTTCATGGAAGCGGCGACCGTTGGCGATCTCGCCGCCGACTTCGTCGTGCATTAACGACGTTTCGCTGTGCGACCAACAGGGACGGATCGCTCCAGCCTTTCGGTGACAGAACAGCTCCTGAACCAACCCGGCGATCAATAGAGCAGTCTGCGAAGCAAACCGCCAACGGACCCCCCGGCGGGTCCGCGTGGGCGAGGAGGGACTTGAACCCTCACGAGTGTTACCTCACAGGAACCTGAATCCTGCGCGTCTGCCAATTCCGCCACTCGCCCGGGCGGGTGAAGATGGTACCAGCCCCAGCCGACCGATCATTCGCGCCCGCCGCGGCCATTGCTCCTGCTATTCCGCTGGCTCCTTACAATCCCAGCCATGCGGCTGGCACGTGAGTTGGAAAAGCGTCTCGAACGCCTCGTCGACGGGGTGTCGGGGGCGATCTTCCGGGGGCGGGTGCATCCCGTCGACTTGGGCACCCGGATCGTGCGGGACGCAGACCTCAACATGATCGAGGGCCCGGCCGGCCCGGTGGTCCCCAACGACTATCAGATCGCCCTCAACCCACAGGATCTCGCCGCGGTCGGAGCCGGCTCGTTGGCCACGGAGCTGACCCACACTCTGGCGGCCACCGCTGTCGAGCGCGGCTGGCGGCTCGAAGGGCCGCCTCACATCGAGGTGGTCCCCGAGCCCTCCGTGAAGCCCAACCACATGAAGATGCTGAGCCGCATAGCGCCCGGCGAGTTGGACCCGTGGGGACAGCTGATAGGCACCGGGCGCCATGCCGAGCTTCGCGCCAATCGGGTGTTGATCGGTCGCGCCGCGGACTGCGATGTCCGTCTCCCCGACGCCGAGGTCTCGCGGCGTCACGCCATCATCTACCGCGCCCAGCACCGGACCTGGATAACGGATCTCGACTCATCCAATGGAACCACCGTCGACGGGATCGGCGTTACGAACTCGACACCGCTGCGGCCCGGCGCTCAGTTGACCATCGGCCCAGTGAGCTTCATGTTTCGTTTGGTGGAACCATGAGTCGAACAACCGGGGGTCAGTAGCCCATGCCGGCGCTCTTCCTGAATCTGCTCAAGCTGATCTTCCTTGCGTTGATCTATCTCTTCCTGTGGCAGGTGGCCCGCTCGATCGGGTCCCACGTCGGGGCTCCCCAGGCCGGTCGCTCCACGAGGCGCGCCGCCGAGATGGTGGTGGTTCGCTCTGATTCGAATCCGGGGCAGCGGTTCCCCATTGGCGCACCGGCGGTCATAGGCCGCAGCGCCGACGCCGACATCGTCATCGATGATCCGTACGCTTCCGATTTCCACGTCCGGGTGGGCATCCAGGACGGCACCGTCCTGGCCAGCGACCTCGGCAGTACCAACGGCACTTACGTGAACGGCCGCCGAGTAACGGTGCCGACGCCGCTGATCAAGGGTGACTCCATCCAGATCGGCAAGACCATCCTCGAGGTGCGATGAACTACACGATTGCGACCGCCACCCACGTAGGGCGAGTACGCGACGGCAACGAGGACGCCGTGCACCCGGTCGGAGACGAGACGACCAGCGGCCCCGTCATCGTGGCCGTTGCCGACGGCATGGGCGGGCACGCCGCCGGTGAGGTGGCCAGCGCCCTCGCCATCGAGCAAGCCACCGCGCTCGCCGAGGGCAGCGCGCTCGATCGGGTACAGGCCGCCAATGCCGCGGTCGTGGCAACCGCGGCCGACGACGTTGCCCTTGCCGGCATGGGCACCACGCTGACGTTGGCCATCTTCTCTGCCGACGGCCGCCTCGAGATCGGCCACGTTGGTGACAGCCGAGCCTATCTGTGGCGCAATGAGCGCCTGACCCAGCTGACCATCGATCACACACTCGTACACGAGTTGATCGCCCAGGGGCGGCTGGCGCCCGAGGAAGCGGAAACCCACCCCCGCCGCCACATGCTCACACGCACCGTGGGGATGGGGGACGTGCTGGTCGACACGCTGGAGATCCATTTGATGCCGGGCGATCGAGTCTTGCTGTGTTCCGACGGGTTGACCGGGATGGTCTCCGATGAGCGCATCGCTCGCATCCTCGAGCACACCGCGGCAGCCGCCGACGCCGTCTGGTCGCTCGTAGAAGCCGCCAACGCGGCAGGGGGCCTCGACAACACGACCGTAGCCGTCGTCGACGTCACCGAATGAGCCGGTCGGCCGAAGCGGCGCTGTTGCTGACGGCAAGCGTTGTCGCCGCTTTCGGCACCGCGCTCATCGGATTCACCCGCGGCGTCGGGCTCGACGCTCAAGTGGCGGTGACCTTCATGGTCTTCGTCGCATCCTTCGGCACCGTTCACCTCGCGCTGCGCCGATGGGCTCCCGCGGCCAACCCCCTGCTGTTTCCGCTAGCGGCGTTTCTCACCGCCATCGGGCTCACCGAGGTCTACCGGCTCGACCCTGAGCTGGGCAGCCTGCAGCGCTGGTCCCTACTGATCTCGGGGGTGGCTGTCGCCGGAGTGCTGGCCTTGCTGCGCGGCGAAGGGGTGGTGGTGCTGCGCCGCTACCGCTATCTGTTCCTGATGGCCGGCGCCGGGCTGTTGCTGCTTCCGCTGCTACCCGACTCGTTCTGGATCCACGGGATCGAGGCCAACGGCTCCCGACTGTGGGTCGGGTTCGATCTCCCCGTCGAGCGATCGGTCAGCTTCCAGCCGGGCGAGCTCGCCAAGCTGGCGCTGGCCATATTCCTAGCTTCCTATCTCGCCGACCATCACCTGGCGATGGCGACCACGCGCCGCATGATCGGGCGGCTGTCCGTCCCGCCGTTTCGTCAGTTCGGCCCGATCGTGCTGGCAGCGCTCGCCGCTTTCGCAGTGTTGGTGTATCAGCGCGATCTGGGGGCATCGCTGCTGGTCTTCGCATTGTTCGTCGGGGCGATCTACCTCGCCACCGGCAAGCTCGCTTACGTCGTCGCCGGCGGCGCGCTGGTTGCCGCTGGTGGCCTGGTGGCGTATCAGCTCTTCGGCCACGTGCAACGTCGGGTGAGCGCGTGGCTCGATCCCTTTGCCGATTTCTCGGATGCCGGATATCAGGTGGCCCAGGGGCTGTTCGCTCTCGGATCGGGCAGCCTCACCGGCAGCGGCATCGGGTTGGGTCGCCCGGATCTCATTCCTGCGGCAGCCACTGACTTCATCTTTGCCGCCGTCGCCGAGGAGATGGGAGTTGCCGGCGCCATTGCTGTCATCACGGGCTACGCGCTGGTGGTCGCTATCGGCTTTGGGATAGCGCTGCGGACCCGGGACCTCTTCCACAAGTTTCTCGCCGCCAGCCTCACGCTGGTCTTCGCGGTCCAGACGCTGCTCATCATGGCGGGGGTGCTACGCCTCCTGCCGATCACCGGCATCACCCTGCCGTTCATGTCCTACGGGGGCACGTCGCTGCTAGCCAACATGATCCTGCTGGCGCTCCTGGCGCGCATCTCTCATGGAGCCCGGACATGAACGGCCCGATCCGTCACCTGGCGGCTGTGATGTTCGCCGGTTTCGCCTTGATGGTCGGCGCCGTCACCTATCTCCAGGTCATCAAGGGGCCCGACTTTCGTGACGACTCCCGCAACCTGCGGGTGGTGACCGGCAGGGCGGGAAAGGAACGGGGCACCATCATCACGGCCGATGGCGTGATCCTGGCCCGCTCCCAAGCAGATCCCGCCGACCCCCAGCAGTTCACACGCGAGTATCCAGAAGGGCCCAACTACGCCCATGCCGTCGGGTACGCCACGCTGATCTTCGGAGCCGCCGGCTTGGAAGACAGTCAGTCCGCCGCGTTGGTCTCGGATCGGGACGCCACGATCTCGGGCGTGCTCAACGCCATTCTCGGCGGCGACATCCGACCGCGCGGGCTCCGGCTGACGTTGGTCGATTCTCTGCAGCGAGCCGCTATCGACGCTCTCGGAGGCCAACGCGGTGCGGTTGTGGCGCTCGACCCTGACACGGGCGCCATCCTCGCCATGGTCTCTAGCCCCAGCTTCTCCCCTGCCTCCCTGCAGGGACGCAACGCCGGGCCGGCCGGCAATGACCTCGCCTCCGACCCCACCGAGCCACTGCGCAACCGCGCCATCGATGCGACTTATCCACCCGGTAGTACATTCAAGATCGTCACGGCAGCCGCCGCCCTGGAAGCAGGCATGGCCGGCGGAGGCACGACCTTTCCCGACCCAATCGCCCTCGAGCTGCCGGGCTCGACGGCGACGATCAGGAACTACGACGGTCGGGTCTGCAGCAACGGTGAGTCGGTGACGTTGACCCAGGCGTTCGTGAGCTCGTGCAACACCACGTTCGCGGCACTCGGAATGCAGGTGGGGGCCGCCAACCTGGTCGCTACGGCCGAAGCCTTCGGATTCAACCAGCCGATACCATTCGACATGGAGACGCTGACCGCCGTGATCCCGCCGGCCGCCTCTTTCGCCAACGACCTCCCCGGGGTGGCCCAGAGCGCGATTGGACAGCGCGACGTGCGGGCGACCCTGCTCCAGATGGCTTTGGTGGCCGCCGCCGTGGCCAACGACGGCGAGATCATGGAGCCCTACCTGGTGCAGGAGGTATTCAACAGCGAAGGCGTGATCGAGGCCGAAATGGAGCCGGCGGTCTGGAGACGAGCGATATCCCCGGCGACGGCGGCGGCACTGACGGACCTCATGGAGAAGGCAGTGGATGCCGGCACGGGTTTCCGGGCCCAGATCGAGGGAGTGGGGATCGCCGGTAAGACGGGCACGGCCGAAGTCCCCGACGAGGCGCCCGACCTGTGGTTCGTCGGCTTCGGGCCGGTCACTGCCGACGAGGAGGCTCCCCGGATCGTGGTCGCAGTGGTCGTAGAGGACGGCGGTGCTGGGGGCGAGGACGGGACGGGCGGCGCGGTGGCTGCCCCGATCGCCCGAGCCGTCCTGGAGGCTTTCCTCGGACGCTGAGATACGGACCGACCCCGCAGCTAGGCCGCTTGCCGCAGATCTCGCCGATCGAAGAGCGCCACTGCGGCGAACGTCAGCAACCCGAACAGGATCAACAGCACCCCGGCGTGCGTCCAATTCATGCCGTTGTTCAGCGGATCACTGCTGAGGTAGTAGTGGACCGGGGTCCACTTCGCCAGGCCCGCCAGGCTGTCGCTGAAAGGGAGAAACCCATTGGCGACGAACAGCACGAGGGCCACCGCGATGGTTCCATAGACGGCGATCCGGACTCGGCCGGTGGCGGCACTGATGGCGAACGAGAGAGCGCCGAAGACCAGCCCCAGCAGCGTTGCCAACGCGGTGGTCGCCGCGATGTTCGTGATGCTCATCCCGAGGCCGCCGAATATCGAGCCCAAAGCCACACCGGCAAAGAGCGCCACTCCGACCACGAGCGCGTAGACCACCATGGCCAGGGTCTTTTCGAGCACGACTGTCGATCGCTTGATCGGGTTGGCCAGCAACAGGCCCATCGTGCGTTTGGCTTCCTCCCCGGCGAGTGCTCGCGACCCGATCATCACGGTGACGACCATGAAGGCGATCGGTGCCATGAGACCGAAGGTCTCGATCTGGTACCACCCCTCAGGAGTGGAGATGTCACCGCCGCCGAACAGCGAGAGCACTTCCGGAGGAAACGCGTCGGCCAGCGAGATCAGGGCGTCGTCGATGAAGTTGTACATCGGGCCGATGGCCACCCCCATGAGCAAGAACATCACGTAAGAGACCACGATGAGCACTCCCTGGTGTTCCGAAGCGGTCTTGACCCAGATCCGCGATACCCGAGTGGAGCCGGCGAGCCGCTCGACCACCTTCTGGGTGAGCGGGTGGCTCCGCAACCGATCGACGAGCCCGGCACCGAGTTCTCGATCGCGCAGATCGCGGCGGTTGACGCCGACGACGGCCGCACCGGCAAACCCAACGATCCCCGCAAGCAACACCGCCGCATGGCCCCACGACACACCATTGAGATGCGGCTGGCTTCCGCTGAAGTAGTACCAGGGGAATGCCTTGACGCCGGCTTCGAGCCCCGAGATCAACGGCAGGATCCCTACCGCAAAGAACGAGATCACCATCACTGCGATGGTGACGCCGGAGGCTATCGAAGTCTTGCCGGTCCAGGCGCTGATAACCAGCGCCAGGAAGCCGTGAAAGACGGCGATCAGAAACATGTGAAGCACGAGCGCCCCGACGTGGATACCGGTCACGTCGACGTCGAGCAGCGCCGGCACGGCCACCCCACCGGCCCACAGCAGCAACGACCCCAACCCGGTGAGCAGAATCACGTTGGCACCCTTGGAGACGAGGATGTGCGTCCGGCTCTTGGGATTGCCGAGCAAGATGCCCATCGTGCCGTCCTTCTCCTCACCGGCGATCGAGGCTGAGCCCATCGACAATGCCAATGAGGTGAGAGTCAGCGCCCCATAGGAGGTGTAGATCGCGCCGTAGGCGAGAGCCCCGACGTCGGCGTCGGCCGGGATGTTCATCAGCGAGCGGAACACTTCGGGAAGGTCGGTGTAGACGGCGAGATCGATATCGCGATAGACGGCCATGCCCATCAGAAAGAGCAGGATCAGCGTCATGGCGCCGATCGCCTCACCCTTCCAGCGATCTAGAAAGGTCTTGGTGAGGACGGTGGACAGCATCAGGCGGAGGCCTCCTCGTAGTAGGTGAGGAAGATCTCCTCGAGGTCGGCTTCCTGGGTGGTTATGTCGAGCAGGTTGTACCTCTGGGCCACGACTTTGAGAAGCGACTCCATCCGCCCATCGAACGACAGCGAGACATGCTGGTTCTCGACCCGCACGTCTCGCACGCCGGGAACCGGCTCGAACACCTTCCCGTCGACGGGCTCCGCGAAATAGAGGTTCACCGTGCGAATGGCCTTGGAACGCAGGCTGGCCACCTCTTCGACGGCGATCAGGAATCCGCGACGGATGATGCCGACGCGGTCGGCGACTCGCTCCACTTCCGACAGGGTGTGGCTGGAGAGAAACACCGTGCGCCCGTCGGCGGCGACCTCGCGCATCATCTTCTGAAACTCGCGCTGCATGAGCGGGTCGAGGCCGGAGCTGGGCTCGTCCATGATCAGCACCTCCGGCTTGTTCATGAAGGCCTGGATCAGGCCCACCTTCTGCCGGTTGCCCGATGACAGATCGCCCACCTTCTTGGTGAGATCGGCCTCCAGGCGCTCCGCCAGCTCGTTGACGAAGCTCCAGTCGACGCCGCCGCGCAGATTGGCGAAGTAGGTGAGGGTGTCCCGACCGGTGAGATTCGGGTACAGCGCGAGATCCCCCGGGACGTACCCAATGTGGTCGCGGATCTCGACGGACTGGGCGTGGGAGTCCATGCCCAGGATCGAGGCGCTACCCGAAGTGGGCCGAATCTCGTCGAGAATGGTCCGGATCATCGTCGTCTTGCCCGCCCCGTTCGGTCCGAGGAAGCCGAATACCTCGCCGCGGTGGACGGTGAGATCGAGATCGACGAGCGCCTTGACGTCGCCGTAGTGCTTGGTGAGCTTCTCGGTCAGGATGGCTGGATTGCTCGTCACTGCGTCTCTTTCTCCCGGAGGATCTGGGTATTGAAGTCGTCGAGGGCACGGCCTGCTGCGGCAATCATGTCGGGGTTGATGAGCTCGCCGGAGAAGATCCGCAGCGCGTGGGGTGCATATGCCAACATCCCGGCGGCGCTGAGGGTGTCGACGCCCAGGGTGCGGGTGAGGTGCTCGTGCAACACCAGCCCTCCCAGCTGCATCACGAGAAGGACGGCAGCTTGGGTGCGGACGTCTTCGACCTCGGCCATCAGGCCGGCGGAGCGGTACTCCTCCATCTGGGCGATCACGTCATCGAGCAGGTCGTCGAAGATGCGCTCGGAGGCGTCACCGCCGCTTCGCAAGGCCCACGCCAGGTAACGGGCAATCGGTTCCATCAACCGGTAGGTCGCCGCGATGGCGCCCCCGTGGCGATCGGTGCCATCTTGGATTGCTCGGCGCTTCGTCTCGCCGAGGAGTCGGATCACGTACTCGTCACATTCCCGGCGCAGGTCCTCCTTGGATCCGAAGTGATGGATCACCAGCGCCGGCGAGACCCCGGCGTCGGCGGCGATGTCCCGTACGGTGGTTCCGGCGAAGCCGTCGCGAGGAAAACGGGCTACCGCCGCGTCGCGGATCCGTGCCCTAGTGGTGAGCTCGGTATCGATGACTGAACTCATGTTCAGTATGCTAAACACGCGTTCAGGGTTGAGGCAAGGGGGAGTGGGCCCGAGAGGGCGCCGCCCCGTGAGTCCCCCCGAAGGGGGAAAGGTCCCTGCCGGCCCGCAGGGCCGAGCAGTTAGGGGGGCCACCCCACCAGTACGCGCCCCGTGAGTCCCCCCGAAGGGGGGAAGGTCCCTGCCGGCCCGCAGGGCCAAGCAGGTAGGGGGGCCACGGACGGCACGCGCCCCCCTTCCCACCGCCTCCGGCGGCGGTACCCCTCCCCCCTCCGGGGGGAGCCACGGACGGCACGCGCCCCCCTTCCCACCGCCTCCGGCGGCGGTACCCCTCCCCCCTCCGGGGGGAGCCACGGACGGCACGC
>JBFGLM010000085.1:0-13867 GCA_041576165.1 Acidimicrobiia bacterium | reverse complement strand
TGTTGGAGATTCTGGTGCCTGAGGGTGAGACGGTTGAAGTCGGGACGCCGTTGGCGGTGATAGGTGAGCCGGCGGCGGGGGAGGCGGCGCCTGCCGAGCCTGCTCCGGCGGCTGAGGCTGCTACCGAACCGGTACCGGTGGTGACTGCGAGCGAAACGGCGCCTGAGCCGGAGCCGGTCGCGGTCGCCGAACCAGAGCCCCAGCCCCAACCGGCAGCTGCGCCCGCAGCTGCAGCCGCTGCCGGCACCGAAGCGGCGCCGGCCAATGGTGCCAAGCTCTTCCTGTCACCGGTTGTCCGCAAACTGGTTCGCGAACACAACCTGGATCCCGCCCAAATCACAGGGACCGGGAGGGATGGGCGTATCACCCGCAACGATGTGCTGGCGTTCATCGAACGAAGCGGCACGGCGGCTCCGGCCCCGGCGGCGGCTCCGGCCCCCCCGGCGGAGACACCCGCCGCCGAGACCGCCCCTGCCCCCGCCGCGGCGCCAGAGACCCCGACGGCCCCTGCCCCGGCCGCGGCCGCACCGGCCGCCGCTCCCAGTGCGCCGGCACCCCCGCCGGCGGCGCCGGCGGCCGGAGGGGGTGACGAGGAACGGGAGCTGGACCGGCTGCGAGCCGTGATCGGCGCCAACATGATCAAGGCCAAGCAGACGGCTGCCCACGTGTGGACAGCAGTCGAGGTCGACTACTCCGCGGTCGAGCGGGTGCGCCAGGCGCACAAGGATCAGTTCAAGGCCGAAGAGGGGTTCTCCCTCACGTACCTGCCCTTCATCGCCCGAGCGACGATGGACGCGCTGCGCGCGTATCCGGTCGTGAACAGCTCTTTCTACCTCGAGGAACGTAAGGCCGTGTTCCATCACGACATCAATCTGGGCATCGCCGTCGACCTCAACCAGGAGGGTCTCGTCGTCACGTCGATCCGCCAGGCCGACAGCCTGCGGCTGCGCGGGATCGCCCGAGCGGTGAGGGCCCTGGCCGAGAAAGCCCGGGACCGAAAGCTCGAGCCCGATGACCTGTCGGGCAGCACGTTCACGATCACCAATCCCGGGCCGTTTGGTTCGTTCATGTCGGCGCCGATCATCAACGTCCCCAACGTTGCGATCCTCTCCACCGACACCGTGACCAAGCGACCAACAGTGGTCACGACTGCCGATGGGCAAGATACGATCGGCATCCGGCCGATCGGCTATCTGGGCCTGTCGTGGGATCATCGGGCATTCGACGGTTCCACCGCTGTTCTGTTTCTCCGCCGTATCAAGCAGAATCTCGAGACATGGGACTGGGAACAGGAAGTGATGTGAACGGCGAGAGCGGTCCGGCCGGCCCGCTCGACGAGGCCGGAGCGAAGACAGTGGGCGTCGCGACGAGCTTGGTCGCCCGGCCCACCCAGCTGCGAACGCGGTGGCTGGGCCGGCTTCCTTTCGCCGAAGCCTGGGATCTGCAACGGGCGCTATGGGAGGGCAAGGTCGGTGGCCGCACCGCAGACGATTACCTGCTGCTGCTGGAGCACTCCCACGTCTACACGGTCGGGCGCAACGGCGACGGATCCAACTTGCTGATCTCTTCGGAGCAGCTGGCCTCTCTCGGTGCCGAGATGTTCGAGATCGATCGCGGCGGGGACATCACGTACCACGGGCCCGGCCAGCTCGTCGGCTATCCCATCATCCGTCTGGCTGACACCCGCAAGATCGTCCCCTACGTCCGGGCGCTCGAAGAAGTGCTCATTCGCACGCTCTCGGACTTCGGCGTCGAGGCGGGGCGGGAGGAAGGACTGACCGGCGTGTGGACCCACCGGGGCAAGGTCGCCGCCATCGGCGTGCGGGTCTCGCGCCACGTCTCGATGCACGGGTTCGCCCTGAATGTCGACCCGGACATGTCCTTCTTCTCTCGGATCAACCCCTGCGGTATCACGGACCGATCCGCGACATCCCTGGTCGAGTTGACCGGCCGCGAGCTCGTGATCGAGGACATCGTCGAGCGTCTGATACCGCACATGCAGAGCGTGTTTGGATTCGAGACCACTGAGGTCCAGCTCGGTGCGTTCAGCCGGGGGCAGGGCCGGGCTCGTACGTATGAGGTCGATCAGCTCCTCAGCTCGGGGACTTTCTCACCGGAAGTGCGCGCCGCCGAGCCGGTCGTGGTCAACGGGCGGCTCGAGGGTGAGCCGGAGCGCCCACCATGGATGAAGGTGACAGCCGCCATGGGGGACGGCTACGTCGAGTTGAAACGCTTGATGCGCGACCTGCAGCTGAACACCGTGTGCGAGGAGGCGGGCTGTCCCAACATCTACGAATGCTGGGGCCAGGGCACCGCCACGCTGATGATTCTCGGAGACAAATGCACCCGAGCGTGCGGGTTCTGCAATGTGACGACCGGCCGGCCAACGGAATACGACGTGTTCGAGCCCTTCCGGGCAGCGGAGGCGGTCGAGAAGATGGGTCTGCGTCACGCCGTGATCACGTCCGTCAATCGCGATGATCTCGACGATGGCGGATCGGAGATCTTTGCCCACACCGTGCGGGAGATCCACCAGCGGGTTCCTGGCTGTGACGTCGAGGTACTCATCCCCGATTTCAAAGGCGACCACGAGGCGCTGCGGCGGGTGATGGAGGCCCGGCCATCGGTCCTCAACCACAACACCGAGACCGTGTTGCGGCTCCAACGCGAGATCCGCACCTCGGCCAGCTACGGACGCTCCCTCGCCCTGCTCGCCCGAGCCAGATGGATCGAGCCGACCGTGATGATCAAATCGGGGCTGATCGTCGGGATGGGCGAGACCCGGGAAGAGATTCTCGGCGCGCTGGCCGATTTGCGGGCGGTGGGCGTCGACATCGTCACTATCGGCCAGTACCTACGACCGACACCGCGTCACCGGCGCATCCACCGTTACGTGGAGCCGGACGAGTTCGAGGAATACGCGGCCTTCGGCCACCGGATCGGATTGGCCCATGTCGAGTCCGGCCCGCTGGTCCGCAGCTCCTACCACGCCCGCGGGTCACTCGACGCTGCTGCTCCCGATCGCAGCCAACAGCCGGTGACGATCGGGCGCCGGTGAGCTCGCCAGGTCAGAGCGCGGGCAGCCAGATCGATTGACAGCGGGCGGGCACCTGCAGGTCGATCGAGCGGAACACCGCCAGCTTGTGGGGAATGGCAGCCATATGCCGGCCGACCTCGGCCCCCTGCACGGTCGTCGGTTCACCTCCAGCCGGCGACCGGTAGGTCACGGAGGTATCGGGGTGGTCGGCCAAATAGTGGGCCAGTCTGGGAAATGCGACCGCGTAGCCGCTGTCGACGTATGCCTCGAGCGCCGGATCGTCCGTAGCAATGATGACGACCGCATCGGCATGGCCGGCGGTCAGCTGAGCTGTGCCGGGCACGATGAGGTGGTTGCTCTCCCCATTGGCGGTCACCAGGTTTGAGTACATGTTGAACCCGAAACCGGTCTTGAGCTCCAGGTAGGGCGATAGGCCGTTGAGGCCGACCAGCGCCAGCAGGAGCGTCGCCGCCAGGCCCGATACCCGCAAACCCACCCAGTCCGGTGTCCGCAACCGCCATGAGGTGGCGACGGTCAGGGCAATTGCAGTCGGGATCCACACGAAGAAGAAGCCGGTCGTCAGCAGCCACAGGCTCAGCCGGCTGAGGGGCAGCACCGCGGCAAGCACGAACAGCCCGAGCATGGTGGCAACGACGGCTCGGCGCGCAGGCGTGAGATGCGGCTCAACGGACCGCTCGAGCCGGGCTGCGGCCGTGGGCGCGAACAAGATGAACAGAGCGAAAAGCACAGCTGTGAAGTCGTAGAAATGCTGGTCGAGATCGAGCGATATCAGGGTGTGGAACGCGTATCCGAGCGCCACACCGATGTGCCGCGTGCGGTCGACCAGCAGCAGGAGGGGTATCGACAGCTCGATCACTGCAGTCATGATCGCCGTGGCCAGCGCGATCCCGCTGCCCGGAGTGATAAGCGGTAGCCCCCAAGACGAGAGGCTCTGATTGGCGTAGAACACGCTGCACGACGCGGTTGAGTCGAAGAAAGCCGTATTGAGCTTGGCAAAGGCGGCAAACGAGTAGAAGCCGATGAGCATCCATCGCCCGGTCGGAGCGAAGCGCTCCCACCATCCGGTGCGGCGCTGGCTCACCAGGATCGCCACCGAAACGAAGGACATGAGGAGCCAGTGGTTGCCCAACTGTGGAGCCTCCTGCCAGGCGGTGACCGGCACCAGCACGCATGCTGCTACGAGCAACCGCCGGTCAGAGGGCTGAACGGCCAGCAGACAGGCGGCGCCACCGGCAGCCAGTGCCGTCAGGCCGGCTGCGTCGGGGCCGAGCGGGGGATTGCCCACGACGTGGGCGATGACTGCCAGCGCAAACAGGCGAACAAACCAGTGCTGTGTCTCGCGTGGCGACATAGGCCGTGCTCGGGTCTTGCGGGTGAACTCATTCACGCTACCGGACATCGTTGTCTCTACATCGGCAGCCACGGCCGCACCTATCGCCAATTGGTTGTCGGGGACACGGAGCCACGCCCGCACCGGTTCGGCGTGTGCGGTAGCCTCGCCCCCGAAATACGGTCAAAACAGGGAGTGTGCCACGGTGTCAGACAATCCAAGCCAGGCGATCGAAAACCTCCTGCAGGAGGACCGCACATTCCCGCCTTCCCCCGAATTCACGGCGCAGGCGAACGCGCAACCCGGTATTCATGAGGAGGCGGCAGCCGATCCCGTCGGGTGGTGGACCAAACAAGCGCGGGAGCGCATCACTTGGTTCACAGAGCCGTCGATTGCGCTCGATGACTCCAACCCCCCGTTCTTCCGATGGTTCACCGACGGTCAGCTCAACGTCACCTACAACTGCCTGGACCGTCACATCGAGGCCGGGAAAGGCGACAAGGTCGCCTACTACTGGGAAGGTGAGCCCGGCGACGAGCGAGTGCTCACGTATCGGGATCTCGCCGACGAGGTCGGCCGGATGGCCAACGGCCTCAAGTCGCTCGGCGTCAAAAAGGGCGATCGCATCGCCATCTACATGGGGATGGTCCCCGAACTGGTGGTGGCGATGCTGGCGTGCGCCCGCATCGGGGCTGCGCACTCGGTCATCTTCGGCGGATTCTCGAGCGACGCCATCGTCGATCGGGTGGAGGACGCCGGCGCCCACGTGTTGATCACCTGCGATGGGGCGTGGCGGCGTGGCAGCGTCGTCGACCTCAAAGCCGCCGCCGACACCGCGATGGAGCGGACAGACCTGATCGAACATTGCATCGTTGTGCGCCGCACCCTAAACGACGTCAGCATGACCGAAGGACGCGACGTCTGGTGGCACGATCTGGTAGCGGGCCAGAGCAGTGAGTGCGCCCCGGTGGTCATGGACGCAGAGGACCTGCTCTACATCCTCTACACCTCCGGTACCACCGGCAAACCCAAGGGCATCATGCACACCAGCGGCGGGTATCTCACCGGTGCAACGACTACCCACAGCCTTGTGTTCGACATCAAGCCGGATCAGGACATTTGGTGGTGCGCGGCCGACGTCGGATGGGTCACCGGCCACACGTACATCGTCTATGGACCGCTGGCCAACCAGACAACCAGCGTCATGTACGAGGGCACGCCCGATTATCCGGACAAAGACCGATTGTGGGCACTGATCGAGAAGTACAAGGTGTCGCAGTTCTACACCGCGCCGACCGCGATCCGGGCTTTCATGAAGTGGGGCGAGGAATACCCGCGCCGGCACGATCTCTCGTCGATCCGAGTGCTCGGAACAGTCGGCGAACCGATCAATCCCGAGGCATGGATGTGGTACCACGACAACATCGGACCGGCCGATGCTCCCATTGTCGACACGTGGTGGCAGACCGAGACCGGCTCGATCATGATCTCACCGCTTCCGGGCGTCACGACCACCAAACCCGGCACGGCGACGCGGCCGCTGCCCGGCATCGCAGCGGACGTGGTCGACGATGCGGGCAACTCGGTGCCGAAGGGTGGGGGCGGATATCTCGTCATCGGCGGGCCGTGGCCGGCGATGCTGCGTTCGATTTGGGGGGACGACGATCGCTACGTCGAGACCTATTGGTCGCGGTTTCCCGGCATGTACTTCGCCGGGGACGGAGCGAAGCGAGACGAGGACGGATACCTATGGCTGCTGGGCAGGGTCGACGACGTCATGCTCGTGTCGGGTCACAACATCTCGACGATGGAGGTCGAATCCGCCCTGGTCTCGCACCCCGCCGTGGCGGAAGCCGCCGTCGTCGGGCGCAAGGACGAGCTCACCGGCCAAGCCATTGCGGCGTTCGTGAGCTTGCGCGGCGGGATCGAAGGTGACGACGCGCTGATCGTCGAGCTTCGCGATCACGTCGCCAACTCGATCGGCGCCATTGCCAAACCCAAGAGCATCGTCTTCACACCCGACGTGCCCAAGACGCGCTCGGGCAAGATCATGCGACGCCTGCTACGCGATATCTCCGAACAGCGTCAGCTCGGCGACGTGACCACCCTCGCCAACGCCGACATCGTGGCCGAGATCAGGGACAAGGCGGCCGCGGCGCCGCCGGAGGACTGAATTCCGAAGGGGAACCGGCAACGTCGTGAGTCTGGGCCGGCGACTCAGCCGAGGCTGGCGTCGACCACGCTCCCGATGAGAAATGCGGCGATGCCGCCGATCCCGGTGATGACGAGGTTCGTGAGCCCGGCCCTAATGGGATTCGTGTTGGTCACCGTCGTCTTGAGCACCCCCACCAGGAACAGCCCGATGCCCGTCAGCACAGATGCCAGGGCGAGCCCGAGCTGGACATCTGTGGTGAATGCAAACGGTACTACCGACGTGAGCGAGCCCAGCAAGAACAAGCCGCTGGAGGCGAACATGGCGGCGTAGGGCGAGCGGCGCTCCGACTCTACGACACCGAACTCCAGGCGCTTCATCGCGTTCAGCAGTCGCTCGTCATCTTTGGCGAACACCTCAACGACGGTCTCCAGATCGTCGCCGTCAACTCCCATCTCTTCGAAGAACTCGTGCAGCTGCTCGACTTCCTGCTCGCGGTGGTGGGCGATGTGTTCCCGCTCCAGTGCGATTTCGCGGTCGAAGACCTCTTCTTGAGACACGGTCGCGAGATATTCGCCGGCTCCCATCGAAATGGCGCCGGCGATGGCACCGGCGATGGCGGTGAGGAACACTTGGCTGGCTGCCAGACCACCGCCGACGACGCCGGTCACGAGTAGGAAGGTCGAAACGAGACCATCGTTGACGCCGAGGATGATGTCGCGCATGTACTGGCGCGACTCACCGACGTGCGGGACGTAGGGATGCGCGACCGGATCAGCGGGAGCGTTCATGAGCAGCATGGTACCTGCGTCGATCACCCTCGCGTCTGCCGCCGCCGCGCCGGGTCAGACGTCGGGCGGCAAAGGGACGATTGCCGCTTTGGTGTGCGCACCTGGATCCAGCAATCTTGGGGGCGGCAATGACCGAAGTAATGACGCTGTTCTTCGCCGTTTTGAGCCTGGTGTCCCTGGCCGGCGCTGCCGGCATCGCGGGAGTCATGGTTTCGTACCGGCGTGACAACCTGGCGCCGGAGATCGGGCCGTATGCCCTACCGGCCGCAGCCAGCGTCGCCACCGTGGCCACTCTCGGCAGCCTCTACTTGTCGGAGGTGGCTCACTTCGTGCCGTGCCTGCTCTGCTGGATCCAGCGTGGGTTCATGTATCCACTCGCGCTTGTGCTCTGGCTGGCCTGGTGGCAGGGGTGGGCGAACATTTGGAGGTGGGCGATCCCCTGGTCGCTGGCAGGGTCGAGCGTGTCCGTGTTCCACCTGGCGGAACAGCACGGGTGGCTGCCGGGCGAGAGTTTTTGCTCGGCTACCGCGCCGTGCACCCAGATCTGGGTATCGCACTTCGGCTTCGTGACGATCCCGCTCATGGCGCTTTCCGGCTTTCTGTTTGTGGCCGCCCTGATGTGGGTCCGCCAGCGGGTAATCCACGCCGCTCGTGCACCAACCCCAACGAGGAGTCCGTGAATGGCCAGAACTGAAGGAAAGCGGCCGGAGCCGCGTGGCAAGCTCGGGAACCACCAAGGTGGTCGAGCTCGGAGGGCCCTCCCGGCTGTCGATGACCATCGCGAGCCGCGGATGAATCCGAGGGTTCTCCTCGGTATCGGCGGGGCGCTGGCGGTTCTGCTGTTCATCGTGGTTGTGGCCGTTGGCCTTGCCAACGAGGAAGCCCCGTCCGGTGCCATGCCGGACAATCCGGACGTGCAAATCGACGGTGGCACGCTGGCGCCGCATGACCCGCAGGCACCATCCGATCCGGCGGTGGGCGCGATCGCTCCCGAGTTCACATCTGTCGACTTCGACGGAATGCCCCTGTCGCTCACACATGATGGAACGCCCAAGGCGGTACTGTTCCTGGCCCATTGGTGCCCGCACTGCCAGGCGGAGGTCCCGCCAATGCAGGCATATACGGACGGGACGGGGTTCCCGGCCGGCACCGAGCTGATCTCGGTGGCCACGGCCAATGACCCGGCTCGGGCCAACTACCCGCCTTCAGCGTGGCTTGAGCGGGAAGGTTGGACGGCCCCGGTTCTGGTCGACGACGCGGCGTCATCGATCGCCCGGTCGTACGGGCTAACCGCTTTCCCGTACTACGTGATTCTGGATGGCGACGGCACCGTCGTCGAGCGGATCACGGGGGCGTACCCTCCGGAGGCGGTTGCCGCCGTCTTGGCTGAGCTGGCGATGGCGGGCTGATAACGCTGGGCGTCGGCGTCAGCCAACCCCGAGGAACGCAGGGAGCTGCCCCGCAATGCCGGCGGTGGCGGCCACGAACCCGGGCATCTTTGGGTCGGGCTGGTTGAACTGTCGAGGAGATCCGGAAAGGTCCCAAGCCTCGGCGCCCGCTGCGCGCACCAGTGCAGCCCCGGCCGCTACGTCCCACTCATTCTTGGGAACAAGGGTCCATGTGGCGTCGGCCAGCCCGGCCGCCACCAGGCCCAGCTTGTATGCCACCGAGCCCATGTTGCGGACCGAGATCTCGGTAGCGAAGAACCGGTTCCATTCGCCCCGCTTCACCTCGCTGCGTGATGCAAGGACCAACGCCCCTGCGAGCGACGCGCAGCCGCTCGCAGCGACCGGTTGTCCGTTGAGCGTTACGCCGGTTTCGATCGACCCAACGATGCGGTGCCCGGCGGCGGGCGACAGGATCCCGCCTGCCACCGGCAGGCCGTCCTCGACCAAACCGACCGATACGCACCACTCCGGAATGCCCTGTATGAACTCGCGTGTGCCGTCAATTGGGTCCACGATCCAGGTGCGGTCGCAGCTCAACCGGCGTCCGTCGTCAGCGGTCTCCTCTGAGAGCCACCCTTCCCCAGCGTTCCACAGCGCCGACCTCAAAGCCTCGTCCACTGCTGTATCCGCGGCGGTGAGCGGGTCGCCGCCGGTCTTCAGGGTGGCATCGATGGTCCCCGGAGTGAACGGCGCCAGCGCTTTGCCGGCCACGTCGAGAGCATGCTCGATGCGGTCGAGGTCGTGTTGGCGAGCGACGGACATCAACGACGCGTGAGGGCGGTTGATTCGGTCGGGTGGGCGTTGTGCATCTGGCTTCCTCCTGGACCGGCCGCAAGCCCGGCGCCATCATCGAGGTGGCGACAGCAAGGGGAGCGGCGACCCCAGCCGGGCGTAGTCACCCAACCTATAAGCGCCCGCGCCGTACACCATCGTGTTTGTTTGTTGTCCGATTGGGGCCAAGAACGACACGGCGAGTCCGTCGGTTCGATCATTGGGCGGCCGTCAACGGCGCCGTTCGCCCCGGCCCCGGCCGGCGAGCGATCGCACTGGATCCGGCACGACCGGTGACGTCGCCGGCCTGAGCCGTCGTGGATCGGGCCCCCGGTCGAAACCGCTCAGCCCAGGTACCCCTCAGCCTCGAGGTATCCGACGATCTCATCGGCTGCATGCTCCGGCGTGATCTCGGTCGTGTCGATCGTCAGGTCGGCGTCTTCCGGCTCCTCGTAGGGATCCGAAATGCCGGTGAATTCCTTGAGGACGCCCGCCCGGGCTTTCGCATAGAGGCCCTTGCGATCCCGGGCCTCGCATACCTCCAGGGGTGTGGAGACGTACACCAGGATGTAGCCGCCCTGGCTGCTGATGGCATCACGGTTGGCTGCGCGCGAACCGGCATAAGGGGCGATGGGGGCGCAGATCGCCACTCCTCCCGCCTTGGTGATCTCGGACGCGACATACCCGATCCGTTCGACGTTGGTGTCCCGGTCTTCCTTTGAAAAACCGAGGCCCTTTGACAGGTTCTTGCGGACCACATCACCGTCGAGCATGGTGACCGTGCGGCCGCCGCGTTCGAGCAGCTTCACCATCAGCGCGTTGGCGACGGTCGACTTGCCCGAGCCGGACAATCCCGTGAAGAACACTGTGAAGCCTTGCTCATGGCGCGGCCGGCTCGTGCGCCGCAGCTCGGCGACCACCTCCGGGTAAGAGAACCACGCGGGTATGTCGTCGCCGTTACCGAGGCGGTCCCGGAGGTCCGTGCCCGAGATGCTGAGGGTTTCGGTGCCTTCGGGTACCTCGTCGACGGGCATGTACGCATCCTGGGACGGGACATACACCATCAACTTGAAGGGCACCATCTCCACCCCGATCTCGTCCTGATGCTGCGACATCAACTCCTGGGCGGCGTAGGGCCCGTAGAACGCTGTGTCCGACGAGTCGCTGCCGGGGCCGGCGTGGTCGCGCCCGACGATCAGGTGAGTGACGCCGTAGTTCTTGCGAATGATGGCGTGCCACAAGGCTTCGCGGGGTCCGGCCATCCGCATTGCGAGCGGCAGCAGCGACAATGCTGCCCCGTTTGGATACCGGCCGAGAATCCGCTGATACACCCTCACCCGGGTGTAATGATCGACATCACCAGGCTTGGTCATTCCCACGACGGGGTGGATGAGCAAATGCGCCCCCAACTCGTCGGCGGCCCGCCGGGTGAGCTCGACGTGGGCCCGGTGCATGGGATTGCGGGTCTGGAATGCCACGACTTTGTCCCATCCGCGATCGGCAAAAAGCTCGCGGAGCTCGGCCGGAGTGGTGCGTAGCCACTCGAAGTCATAGTGGATGGGAGCGTGCACGCCCTCGATCGATCCGCCAATGTAGTGGCTACCCGCAGTTTTCATCAGATAGCCGACGGCCGGATGTTCGGCGTTGGTGGTTCCAAACGCCTTCTCAGCTTCCTCGTTCTTGTCCGGTTCCCAAATGTCCTCGACGGTGAGAACCGCCAGCATGACCCCCTCCGGATCCCGTAACGCGATCCGGTGGCCCGCTGCGACCGAGGCAGCGAACTCCGCATCCACGTCGAGGGTGATCGGGATTGGGAACAGCGTGCCGTCGGCCAGCCGCATGGTGTCGCGGGCGCTGGTGTAATCCGTCCGGTTCATGAATCCGCGCAGCGGGGAAAACCCGCCGCTCATGAGCAGCTCGAGGTCGCAGAGCTGGCGCTGCGTCAAATCCCATGAGCTCCAGTAGCGCGACGCTTCTCTCAGTTCGGCTGCGCGCTCGTCGGAAACGAGGAGGTCGACGAGCGCGCCACCATGTGGTGTGATCAGTTGGGTAGGCACGCGAAAGGTTCCTTCGATCGGGATGTTGTAGAGGAACTGGCTGAGACGCATCGGGTCGGCCCGAAACTTCTCTCCTGGTGAGTGTACCGGGCCGGGTGTCATCCACAAGATCGAGCGCAGCCTGCGGTGATCGGCTGAGAGGCTACGCTCACGGGCCGGAGGTGCTGATGACCGCTGCGATTGACGTGCTTGCCGCCCAGACAATCCGGGCGCTTTCCATGGATGCCGTCCAGAAGGCCAACTCGGGCCATCCCGGCGCACCCATGGGGATGGCCGAATTGGCCGTGATCCTCTGGACTCGATACCTCAAAGTGAATCCGGACGAACCCCGCTGGGAGGACCGCGATCGTTTCGTGCTCTCCAACGGGCACGGCTCGATGCTGCTCTACTCACTGCTGCACCTGTCTGGCTTCCCCTTGCCGATGGAGCAGCTGATGTCGTTCCGCCAGTGGGGCTCGCACACCGCCGGGCACCCCGAGTACGAACCCGGAATCGGTATCGAGATGACCACCGGGCCGCTGGGACAGGGTTTCGGGACAGCGGTGGGCATGGCAATCGCAGAGGAACACCTGAGGTCCGTCTTCGGCTCGGAGCTGGTCAGCCACCGCACCTGGGGGTTCGTCTCCGATGGGGACCTCATGGAAGGGGTCAGTTCTGAGACCGCATCACTGGCCGGGTACCTGGGCTTGGGCCGGCTGATCTACGTCTACGACGACAACGAGATCTCGATCGACGGCTCCACCGACATCACGTTCAGCGAAGACGTGCCGGCTCGCTTTGAGGCCGTGGGCTGGCACACGGTCAGCATCGACGGACATGACGATGCCGCGATTGCCGAGGCGTTCGATGTGGCCATCGCAGTGGAGGATCGCCCGAGCCTGGTGATTGCCCATACGACCATCGCCAAGGGCGCGCCCACCAAGGCCGGGACTGCCATGGCACATGGGGCGCCGCTGGGTGAGTCCGAGATCGCCGGCTGGCGTGCCGAAGTCGGATGGCCCGACGTCGATTTCTACGTCCCGGACGGCGTCCGGGAGCACTTCCAGTCCGCCATGGAGCGAGGCCGCGCCGCCCATGCCAAGTGGAATGAGCGTCGGTCGGCGATGTTCGAAGCCGATCCGGATCTGGCGGCCCGCTGGAACGCGTACTACGACCCGGAGCCGGTTTCGCTGGACAACCCTGGCTTCGAAGTGGGCTCCAAGCTGGCGACCCGGGCTGCGATGGGCCAGATCTTCGATCAGATGGCAGAAAAGGTGCCCGGCTTGATTGGCGGGGCGGCCGACCTGGTCGAGTCGACCAAAACCGAGATCTCGTTCTCCGGCAGCTTCTCCAAGAAGGATCGCACCGGCCGCAACATCCATTTCGGGGTGCGAGAACATGCCATGGGCACGATCACCAACGGGATGGCGCTCCACGGTGGGTTGCGCCCGTACGGTGCGACTTTCTTCATATTCAGTGACTACATGCGACCCGCAGTGCGGCTGTCCGCGCTGATGGGCGCACCTTCGATCTGGGTCTACACCCACGAGTCGGTGTTCCTGGGCGAGGACGGGCCGACCCACCAGCCCATCGAGCAGCTGGCGTCCCTGCGGGCGATGCCGGGCATCACGGTGATACGCCCGGCCGACGCCGGTGAGATGGTGGAGGCATGGGAGGTGGCACTGAACCATCGGGAAGGTCCGGTGGTTGTGCTGGGCACCCGCCAGGGAATACCGGTCCTCGACCGTGGCGCTGCCGTCGGTGGCGTGGCCCGCGGTGCCTACGTCCTTCGCGATGGCACCGACGCGGTCCTCGTTGCGACCGGCTCGGAGGTCTCGCTGGCGCTGGACACTGCCGAGGCGCTCGCTGAGCAGTATTCGCTGAGGGTGGTGAGCATGCCGTCGTGGGAGCTGTTCTTCGCCCAGGGTGACGAATACCGGCGCTCGGTGTTGGGCGGAGGTCTGCCCATTGCCTCGATCGAGGCGGCCGCCACGTTCGGCTGGGAACGGGTTGTGGGCGATGGCGGACTGATGATCGGCATCGACCGGTTCGGGGCATCGGCCCCGGCCGCCCGCATCGCCGAGGAGCTTGGTTTCACAGTCGATTCGGTCACTGCGGCCGTTCGGGACTGGCTCGACTAGCGGTGCTACCGGGTCGGATTCGGCGCAGCCGGCGTTGAATCCCCCGGACGATGCGGACCGGTGGCTCGAGTTCCAGACGTCGGCGCCGGGCCAGTTCAGCCGCGAGCTCCCTCTCGATGTCGCCCCGCTGCGGCAGACCG
>JBFGLM010000084.1:0-13971 GCA_041576165.1 Acidimicrobiia bacterium | reverse complement strand
CTACCTGTTGGGCGGCGGCGAGATCGCCCTGCGCCACGAGGGCTTCCACTTCGGTGGCCCGGGTCCAGATGTCCCGCTGCAGATCCGGAACTTGGTGCACGAAGGCCAGAACCGTCCCGGCCAGCTCTTCCAGGTTCGGCAGGCCGGGCGGAACCGGCTGGTTGTAACGCTGGGCCCGTTTCATCAGGGCGAGCAGATTCACCCCATGCCACATCGGATCGGTAAAGCCTGCGTAGGCCTCGTTGTACACCTGGATCGCATCCCGTAGATCCGAACCCCTGTTGCCGAAGATGTACCGCTGCTTGCGCAGCCGGCCTAAAAGGCCGCGGGCCTCGCCCTGCTCGTCCGGGCTCGCTTCGGCGTCTAGCAGGATGCGGTTCAGCTCTAGCTCGGCGGCATGGAGCGCACCGAGCTCGATCAGCGCCTGGCTGTAGCGTCGCCGCGTTTCGATCGTCGCCATGTCCGTCGCAAGCGCGGCGTCGGCGATCGCGATGACGTGACCGAACTGGGCGCGGCGCTGCAGTTTGACGACGACATCCTGGATCTGGTCGGCGTCGAGCTGTTTCGGCCAGACGGCGGAGAGGACGTCGTTGACCCGGGCGGCGATCTCCTCGTCCTTGCCCGAGTCGAGCGCGGTCTCGAGTGCCTCGCCCAACGGTGTTTCGAAAAAGCTCACGCCCGCTCCTCACAGTTGCAGTGCAGTTCGAACGGCTTGCTGGACTCGAGGCTGGCGCAGGTATTTGTTGACCGGATGGCGGAAGGCGCCGCTGTTCCGCACCTTCACGTCCTCCACGGCGAGCTCATCGGCCCGCCGGTAATCGTTGGCGATGTCGGGATCCGCGCCGCAGACGGGATCGAGGCGATCGGCGACGTTGACCCAGTCGACGACCTTGGCCGGAAAGCCATCGGCGGCCGACCACTCAGGGCTCAACTGGTCCTGGATCTCGCTCAGACCGAGCGGGCTCCCCAGCGTGATGATCGTGTCGACTGAGGTGCTGTCCGGCACCCGTTTGAGCACGTCGTACGAGATGACCGTGCCCATGCTGTGTGCGATCACAAGATGCCGATCGGCATCGACCGACGCGAGGTTTGCGAGGAAGCGGCTTCGGATTTCGTCCTGCACCATGTAGTCGGAACCGGGGCGCGGCGAATGAGGGGTGTTGAACAGATAGTGGTGGACGTCGCGCAGAAAGATCTTCATCAACGGCTTCTTGACGAACCAGGGGAGCGGTACGGCTTCGAGCAGATGGGCGATCGCCTCGTCCACCTCGTCGATCGACGGCGGAGGGATGCTTTCGTCGGCATCGAGGTGGAAGGTGCCGACCATGGAATCGATGAATGTCCGCTCGCCACCTTGCGCCCGAGCGATGTAGTCCTCGTCGATGTCGGCGATCTCACCTGCTGTTACGCCTTCGAACACGACGGACTCCTGCTCGGGGGTCGCGTCGCTCGGATCGGCGTACATGATGTCAGCCCAGTAGACCATTGAAGTGGTCACGCCGTACAGGTCGAGGTCGACGCCATCGCCGCCGTCGGCCAATGCTCGCGTCCAGCTGGTGATCATGCGCTCCGGTTTCGGTTGGTTGGCGATGCCGTGAATGAACGTGACGTGTCGCTTCACATATTCCTCCCGTCCGCCAACTCTACGCCGGAAAGGTGACCCGCCGGTCGCTGGTCGCAATCGGCCGGCCGGGCCCCGGAACTTGCGGACAGCCGCGCAACCACACATCGGGCCTGAGCGAAATGGGGATTGACACCCTCCTGCGGATCAGCCAATATAAAGGTCGGTTAACCGGTTTTTATGAGGACGACATGCCAAAGGTGAGCCCTGAATACCTCGAGAGCCGGCGGGATGCCATTCTCGACGCCGCCGAGTCGGTGATTGCTCGCGTTGGAATGCAGCGCGCAACATTGTCCACCATCCGGCGGGAAGCGCGTGTCTCGAGTGGCGCCCTGTATCACTACTTCAAATCGAAGAACGACATCGTTGCCGGTATTCGGGAACGCTCGATGGCGCTCGACGAGGAGACCTATGGTGCGGCCCTCGCGGGAGATTCGGCGAGCCAGGCATTGGCCGGATTGGTCGAGGCAGGGCTGGCGCTCAATCACGATTCGCCAAGCAACCGTGACGCGCGGCTGGCGGCCATCCTGTGGGCAGAGGCACTGACAAACGACCGGGCGTTGGACACCCAACTGCGGCTGATGGATCCGTGGTGGAGGACCGTGGATGAACTGGTACGCCGAGCAGTCGACGAGGGCGCTTTAGATCCCCACGTCGACTCCGAAGCGCTGGCTGCACTTCTCGCGGCACTCTCGCTGGGGGCGACGGTGCTCGAGGCATGGGAGCCAGGCCGAGTCAGCGTCGAGCGGTTGGTTGGCACTGCCCGTCAGTTACTCAACGGTGGTCTCTGGACTTCGAGTCCGGTTGACTCGGCTTGAAAGGTGGGAACAGCCATGTAGCCTTCCGGCCAAAAAAGAGGTCGGTCAACCGGTTTGTGTGAGCAACGATAGCAAGGACACTGGGCGATCGACCGGGTGCAACCGCCGCGCGACCGGGGGCAGGAGGCCATGCGGCCCCGCTGAGACCAGCGATGGTGTGAACCGTTGAAAACAGAGTCGCCGGGTTGGGACAACCGCGGCGCTCAGAGAGGAACGAGAACATATGACCACTGCTATAGGCGACGCATACACCAGCAGCCCGTTGCGCAATCGGCTTGCTGTCGAACTCGATGCTGCGGTATCCGACGTTTGGGCCCTCGTTGGCGACCTCGGCCGGTTCCCCGAGTACAGCTATGGGCTCGAAGAGGTCGAAGTGATCGACGGGCCGGACGGTTCGGCCGCCGAGTATGTGTGCCACTTCAAGCCCGTGACGGAGGGGGGCGCGCCCTTGCTCCACCGCGAGATCCTCTCCTGGTACGAGCCGCCTCGCGGGTGGGCGTCGATGTCAGAGGAGCCCAATGCCTTTGGGCTGTCGAGCTGCCTGACTCTGGTGACTCTTGAGCCTTCATCGGGAGGAACGACCCTCACATGGGACGAGTATTTCCAGGCAGAAGACCTCGATCTGAACAAAGGGATCTTCGCCGACGCGCTAGTTGACATCGGAGAAAAGCTTGTTGGGCGATTCGGTGGCCGGCTGCTCGAGCGCTACGTGGAGGGTTGACGCAGGATCACGTCATCATCGATTCTCAGGGCCATTTGTGATGGGCGGGCGCCGGGGCCCCGCCCATCACAAATGGTGGGCTCCCAGTCCGAGGATTTCGTGTGTCTCAGTCGAGAGGCTCGAAGCGAAACCTGCGTGAACGCGCTCGAGACATGCCAACAATCCGGCTGGGTTTGGCTCCGTACCAACAGACAAAGTCAGGTTGGCCGTGGCTCGTGTGTGGCGGAGCGCTGGCAGCCTCCGGCCCCGACGACTCGAGGAGGAGCTCAGTCCCAGCTCAGTCCCGACCAGGAGCCGCCGGACCACGAGCCGCCCGACCAGCTAGTGCCCGACCACGATCCGCCGGACCAGGATCCGCCGGACCACGTATTGCTGCTCCAGGTCATTCCCGACCAGGACCCGCCGGACCACGAGCCGCCCGACCAGCTGGCGCCGGACCAGGAACCGCCGGACCAAGATCCACCCGTCCACGTCGCTCCGTTCCAATCGCCACCCGACCAGCTGCCACCCTGAGCCGCCGCCAGTGTCCAGGTGGCGGCGTCCCAGGTGTTGCCGAAGATGTCCTGTTCGCCCTCCAGGAGCACGCCATCCATCTCGAGGTGATCCGATCCCCGCGAGGCCTCCAGTGAACCGAGACCGGTGGCAGCCAGATGAAGTTGGTTCGAGCCGTCCGGGTTCTCCCACCATGCGCTGTGGAGCCGGATCTTCCCTGACCCCTGGCAGACCGCTGACACCTTGCGGAACGTGTCGGCGCTGTCCATCAGCACGTCTTTGACATCGTCCGGCGAGTATTCGGGGTTCCGCTCCAAGACCAAGGCAGCGGCGCCAGACGCCGCAGCTGCAGCCTGGCTGGTGCCGGAACCGAGGAAGAAACGATCGGCCACCCGGGCTTCCGGGTGATCGACATCCGCGAGTGACCCGGGGCTGCGGAGGCTGACGATCGAGGCGCCGGGGGCGACGATGTCTACGGTGCGGTCCGTTCCGCAGCTCGACCAGTCGGGAATGGGCTGAGTGTCCTTGCCCCTCAGCCGGTAGCCGTCCATGGCGCCGACCGCTATCACGTAGGGGTTCGTCGCCGGGTTGCGGACGGGGGCAGCGTTACCGTCGTTGCCGGACGCAACGATCACCACGAGGCCCTGCTTCCAGGCCTGCTCAACCGCATACGACAGCGGGTCGACCCGCGGATCCTGGCTCGAGTCGGTGCCGAACGCCAGATTGACGATGCGGATGTTGTGGTCGTTCTTGTGCTGGACAACCCAGTCGATGGCGGCGATGACCTGCGAAACGTCCACGGCCCCATCATGACCCGCCACCTTCACGTTCACCAGGTGGGCGTCCGGCGCGACACCGATGAAATACGACTCGGCGTTGTCGATCGTGAGTTCGGCGGGGGCAGCAGGGTCGCGTCCGGCGATGATCCCCGCCAGATGCGTGCCGTGGCCGTGCGTGTCGAGGTAACGGAACTCATCTGACTGGGACTCAAACGAGAGATCCGGGCCGTTGATCAGTTTTCCGTTGCCGGCAAGCCCCTCAACCGGCGCCACGCCCGTATCGATGAGGGCGACGCCGACGCCCGTGCCGGTGTAGCCGGCCCGCCAGTACTCGTTGACGCCGAGTTGATACCCGACGTGCAGCATCGAGCCGTCCCATTCGTTCGGGACGAAGTCGCCCAGGTTGGTGGCGTCCTGCCATCCGGCAGTGAGGTCGGCGGCCTGGTGGTCAACCGTGGCGGAAATGACTGCTGGGCTGGCAGCCACCACCGAGAGTGCGGCAGCCGGCACGGTAGCGGTGAAACCGCCGATGATCGAGATCTGGTCGCCGACGGTGCCGCCTACCTGTTCGACGAGAGCTTCTGCCGCATCGGACCCTGGGTTCGCCTCGCGCACGATCACCGCGACTGCGGCGTCCTCTGTGTCCGCTGAGGCGGGGCGCGACGCGTCCACCGGTGCAAGCAGGGTGATGACGACTGCGAGCGCAACGACCGGTTTCATTGGTGCCAGCTCAGGCCGGAGCGGTGTGTTCTCATGATGGCTTCCCCCTGAACGGTCGTCACTGAGAGTGGTCATCGGCTGTAGCGTGCGCATGCTCGATCATCATTCCTCCGCCGCGAGATGTGGCTAGTCCCTGCGAGAGGAATACCGTCCCGGCACATCGGCCCCGGCGTCTCCAGCCGGCGGTTGGCAGGCGGGGCGGCGGGCGGCCCGTTCGGGCAGCCCGCCGCCCGACCGGAGCACTTCGCCAGTTCTTATGCCCGACCGGGAAGGAAGGGCAATCCGTTGGGGCGGGCATGGGTGCGGATCACATGTCCGGCGAGACGACGGGATCGGCGACTCACCGCACAAACAGCGCCAGGTCGGACGCGGTGGCTTCGACCAGAACGCGGCCCGATTCTGAGAATCCGACGGCTCTGATCTCGCTCACGGGTCGGTCGATGAGTACGCAGCCCGTCGCCAGCCGCTCAGACATCACCCAAGCCCCGGGCCGCTCCAAAACCACCATCTCAAGCGGCCAATCAGGTGCCACCACCGTGACGCTCCACCCATCCGACGTCGTTGAAGGCAGTCCCCCTCCCCAGATCCCGGCGACCCGGATTCGACGCCCGGCCAGCGGCCCTATCCCGGCCACGGTAAGACCGAGCTCATCTAGCTCGCTGTCCTCGGGGCCCGCGCGATCCCGCGCGACTTTTTCCCCGGTAGCCGCGTCGAATACTCCCCGGCCACTCGACGAGACCACCATCACGAACTCCCGATCCAGCGCCAGAGAGGCGGTCCCGGCGCAGAGCAGACCGCCAACGGCGAACGCACCGACGTGCCGCCAGGGCGAGGGTGGCGATGTCACCTGTAGTGCTCGCAGTCGCGACCTGAGCCGGTCGAGATGATCGCTCATAGTGGGTGTCCATTCAACGCGAATGCCGGTTTTCCAGCTCGTAGGTTCATCACCGAGTCAGCCTGGCAGACTCGTCTGCGGCGGCCGGCTGCAGCCCGCACGCTGGGATCGTCCGGCTGTTCCAGGTCTCGAGCGGCCCGTCTCTGGGGGCAAACGCCCCGCGTCCAGCCCAACGTGCCGAGCCGACTGTGCGTATCAGATACGCCACCTCGGAATGTCTGTGCATGCGAGGCTTCTCCCAGCGCGATGGATGGAGAGGTATGAACCAGCACGAGTCACCTTGCCCCCGAGATCGACGGGTCGAACGTAACCGGTTCTTTGACGGCAAACTCTTGACCGCGGAGGACCTCGAAGCCGAACAGGGCTATCTCCTCGACAAGAATCACGCCCACAACCGACTTCATGGCTACGGCACGGTGTGCGGACTGGGGGTGGCATCCACCGATCCGCCCTCGGATGCAGTCATCGTTCAGCCGGGGGTTGCGGTCGACTGCTGCGGGCGGGAGTTGGTGGTATGTGCCGCGATTGTGGTGCACGTGACCGAGGTGGCTGGTGATGAGTCTGTTTATGTCACCCTGGAATACGGCGAGGACCCGGTTGATCCCACCCCCGTACCCAGCAACGGTGACGACACGAGCTCCCCGGCCGGACGGATCCGAGAAGAGCCCCGAGCGCGGGTGGCCCGGACCCGCCCACAGAGCGTCATCTCAGGACCCGGAGAACAGCTCGACGGGGTCGTGGCGTGCTCCGATTGCGACGATGCCAGAGTGCTGCTGGCGGCTGTGGCACGGCCCGCTCGGGGTCCGATCACCTCCGACCGCATCGACAACACGGTCAGGCGAGCCCTCCCAGGCCATCTCCTTGCTGGTAGCGACCCTGAACGTGACGCCCTCCTGGAACGTCTCCAGCGCCGGATTTCTGCGCTCTCGGTCGCCGTGGGAGGGCTGGCAGTCGGGGTTACCCTCGCCCTGACGCGGCATCGGCGGTGATCGCCGATCGTGGCAGGTCGGGAGCAGCGCTAGGGGATCCCGGGGCTCAGAAGCGCCGCAACATTGTTCGTCATGCGACTCATCACCTGTTGGTGACCGGCACGAAAGAACAACCAGCGCCGGATCGAAGGCCGCGCCCCATGTAACGGCTCGCTGACCACGACATGGGCGCTCTCTGTGTTGATCTGTTCGTCAAGAACTGCTCCGCCGGGCTCGTCCGTCACCGTCCACAGGAACTCGCCTTCGAGGTACGGCACCCGGCGTTCGGGCTGTGAGAACCTCACCACGAATTCGCCATCGGAGCGTTGCGTGAGGTCTACATCGAAGGAAAAGCCGGGAGCAGGGGAGAAGCGTTGCACGGTCCACGACTGCTCCGTGCGGGCATTGGTCTCCCCCGGCCGGTCACCAAATATCGAACCAGCCCCGGTAAGGGGCGCGGTCAGCAACACTGCCGAAAGTGTCTGAGCATCGGCGCCCTCGCCACCGAACAGGAAGCGCTGCTCGAGCGTGGTCAGTCCCTCCCGCCGACCACGAGCATGATGTGTTCGCTCTACCGTTGCCACGGGTCGAGGCTACCTCGCGAAGTCGAGCGATTTCACTGCTGGCGATATTCCCCCGCCTCGGGCGGAGTGCCGATATAGCCTTCGCGGAACTTCATGACCGGATCTCGACGTATGAGTGTTGACGTGGACGAGTTCAATGTGCGGTCGGCCTCCGACACCCTGTTGCGAGGTATGCACCTCGCCTATCTCGACCTCGAGGCTGATTTCTATCCGGAAGAGCCGCGGACGCCGTTCGAGCAGCATCGGGCATACTGGCGTTCGCTGGTCGGCACGCACCGCACGGACCGCTGGTGGGCAGCGTCGGAGAGCGACGACGTGCTGGGTGTCTGCCACATGGCCACGTGGCAGGATCACAAGGACAGCGGCCTGCTCACATTGGCCGTGCGCCGGGACGCCCGCCGCCGCGGGGTCGGTCGCCGGCTCCTCGCGGCCGGGCTCGACGGACTCGAACGAGAAGGCCGGTCGAAACTGATCATCGACACACCCGACGGCTCGCCGCTGGAGCCCGCACTCGAACGGCTGGGTCTCAAGAAGGTGCTGGGTGAGAAGATCAGCCGGCTATTCGTCAAGGATGTTGACTGGGACCTGATGGACAAATGGATAGAGCGGGCGGGCGAACGGGCGGCCGATTACGACCTGCTCTACCTTCAGCCTCCCATTCCGGACGACCACGTCGCTGCGTGGTGCCGGATCTGCGAGGCGATGAATACGGCCCCGCTCGAAGACCTCGATCTCGAGGACGAGACCATGACTCCGGACAAGTGGCGAAGCATCGAGGCCAGCCTCGAGACGCGTGGCGATCAGATGCGCGCCTGTGTTGCGGTCCATCGCGACTCAGGCGATTTCGCAGGGATGACAACGCTGCATGCCCAGACCCACGACCCCGAAATCGCGAACCAAGGTGACACGGTGGTCGACCCGGCCCACCGCAACCGGGGGCTGGGGCGCCTCATAAAGGCCTCCAATATCAAGCGTTTCGTGGCCGAGTTCCCTGTTGCGGAGCGTATCTACACCGGCAACGCCGGCTCCAACGAAGCCATGCTCAACATCAACGTCGCAATGGGGTTCCGCCCGATTCTCGCGATCAACGCGTGGCAGGGTGATATCGCCGACGCGCGAACCGCGCTGTCACAGTGAAGAGGTTCCAGCCGCCCCGCTGCTTTCTGCGGATGGCACAGTGGCCGGCTGCCGATTACGCCGTCAGGTGATGGGGTCCGGCAGATACCAGCTGAGCAGCACGCTCACAGCTGACACAATCACCGTGATCAGGATGCCCGTCAGGACCTGTTCGGACACCGGTCCCCTGAGCGAAGGCGATTCGACCAACGCGGCGGTCACCAACACCATGAACGCGTTGACCGCCAGCGTGAGAACGCCCAGTTTGACCAGAGTGATCTCTCTGGTCAGGAGCCGCAAGACCGGCAGGATGAAAGCGTTCACAACCCCGAACACGAACGCCGCGAGGACGAGATCCGAGACCCCATCCTCGACGACAATGCCCGGAAGGAAAGTCGCAGTCAGCCACACAGCCGCGGCGGTGATGACGAGGCGCCACACCAGACCCATGAGCTGCAACGCTAGACACACGGGCGGGTGCGCGTCCACGAGCCCCGTACCGTGCGAGAAACGAAGCCGCGTTGGGTGACTCCGACTGCGGATGCAACAACGCCAGCGCAGCATGCGGCACGGTTCGACGCGTGTAGTTTTCTGGCCGTGGCGCGGCCCCCGATGCGGATATCAGCGGTTGTACTCGGTGCCTCTGACGCCCGCGAGCTGGCGCAGTTCTATAGCCGGCTGCTTGGGTGGCCAATTGCCGTCGACGAGGGCGATTGGGTCATGCTTCGTCATCCGGAGGGCGGCACCGGACTGTCGTTTCAATTCGAGCCACATCATGTTCCGCCGGTGTGGCCGGCGGGCCCGGGAGATCCGCAGATGATGATGCACCTCGACATCGGCGTTGAGGACATGGAAAAGGGCGTGGCTTGGGCCCAGTCGGTCGGGGCCGTCCTCGCCGAGTTTCAGCCGCAGGACGGCGTGCGGGTGATGCTCGATCCGGCCGGGCACCCGTTCTGCCTGTTCCCGTTGTTCCCGTAGCCGAGTCCCGGCTGTCCGGCGGCACGCCGAGAGGCTTGAGGTTCCCGGATGGCCAGGCGCAAGATGCGGGGCGTGGGCGGCGTATCCGGGAGCCCTGGCACACGGGCGGAGTGGTGCGGGTAGCTTCAATCCTGGCCGAGAAAGGAAGGATTGTGTCGGCGTTCAGCGATGCAGTGGACATTTTGGAGCGGGAGCTCGGGCAAGTCCTGGACGGTTTCCGGCGGGTCGAAGGGGAACAGTGGTCAACACCGACCCGGCTCGAGCCGCTCGATCCGTCGCTCCCGCATTGGACGGTTTTCGAACTGGCCGGCCACTTCGATATCTCGATCGGGCTCACCCGGATGTTGATCGCAGAGCCGCAGGAAGGTCAGCCCGGGCGCGATCGGGTGAGTTTCTTCATATTCCCGAGATCGGAAGTGGCACCGGTCGTATACGACTATGCGTACACAATGGTCGAGAGGAAAGCACCCTCGGATATGGTCAAGGTCCTCGAAGAGACGTTCGGCAAGACCATCGAGGAGTCGCGAGTCAGCCCGCCCGAGACTGTGGGCTCGGGCTATTACGCCTTGATGGAGCTGGGTGAATTCATCCCGACGCGGATCGTCGAGGCGGTCGTGCATGGGCTCGACCTGACCGACGCCCTCGGCTGGGATCCGGTGGCGACAACGGAGGGGATTGCAGTCACGGCCGACATACTCGACCAGTTGCTCGCCAGGCGCACGGTTGCAGGACGGCCGGCGGATCTCAGCGACAACCTGACTTGGATCCGAGCGGCCTCGGGCCGCAGTTTCGAGCACCCCGACCCACGTCTGCCCCTCATCGGCTGAGAGACCCGGATTTGCGACGCAGTCGAGCCGGCGGTCGAGGTTGCAGCTGGCTAGGTGCCGGAGCGTGGCTTGAGGCAGAGGATCTCGAGGCATCGATCCAGCACAGAGTGGGTGTGCTGCACCGCGCTTGCCCGGTCTGCGCGCTCGGCCTCCTCGATCTCGGCTGCGCGTAACGCCTCATCCACCGACCTCTTGTCGATGCCAACCTCCTCGGCGATCTCGATGAGTTGGTCGTAGGTCAGCTCATCGTCCTGCTGATGCCGGAGCTCGGTCGCGCGGCGGATGAGATCCGCCGTTTCCTCCTGAGTGAAGCGGCGATCATCCATCGACTCATTCTCCCCCATTCGGCGCCTCGCGTGAACCGGGCACGATGCGCCATCCGCCGGGGCAGCCCTCGCAGTCCGCCCAGATCTGCTCGGGCGGCTCGCCAGTGAGCAAGCGTTCGGCTTCAGCTCTGAGCAGAGCACCCACTAGCCCGCCCTGCGCGGTCGTCACCAGAACCAGGCGGGTGCCGCGTTCTCCCATGCGTTCGACCAGCGGCTGGAGCAACCCATCGGGCCTCACGGTGGTCGGACCGGGCTCCATGACTACGTCGACCTTTGCGCCTGGGTCCGCTTCCCACGCACTGCCGCGCAGCCGCCCGACCACGATGTCATCGCAGTCGACCACGACGCATTCGTCCCAGCCGGCACCGATTGTGCGCGATTTCGCCTCTCCAACCGACTCGTCCGACCGACATGTTGGAATGTCGGGCCGGGTCGCATCGGCCACGCGCTGCACCGGAGCGGCCTCTCCATCGGTCACCAGCCCGGCTGCCTTCCAGTCAGCGATGCCCGAGACGTAGTCGTAGACCTGTTCAAACCCGAGACGCTCGAGCCGGCACGCGGCTCGCGGAGACATGTCTCACAAGCCGTCGTGTCAGTAGACAACCACCGGCTTGTCCCGCCGCAGCTCCTCAACCGCGGACTCGGTGAGTTCTTTCAATGGAATGTTGATGGCGCCCGGGAGGTGAGACTCGGAGTATTCGCGCTCGGGGAGGACGTCGATGACGTATGCCCCGGCGTCGATGAGCCGGATCACCTCGTCTCGCTCGATCGGCGTCACCATCTGATCACCCGCTTGCCGCTTGCATTGCTTCCGCCAGTTGCTGCAACGTAGGCGAGCCCGCTGGTCCGTCGTCGGTGGGGTACACCCGACAGCTGAGACCCACGGGCGCGTCGGGCGCCGCAAACGGATCCGACCCGTTGACGAGAATGGTGGGTGAACCCCGAAACCCATGCTCGGCGGCGGCCTCGGGCGAGTCGATGAGCTGGTAGCGGATCTCAACCTCGAGTCCCTGCTGCTGAATCAGCGTGGCGAGCCGGCGCTCAGCGATCTTCCAATTGGGACAGCCGTCGAAATACTGCAGCGTTAGCTCCATGGCGTTCCTTTGCTCGGCCGGCATCCCAACATACAGCTTCAACCTGCTTGAAGGTCAAGACTTCGAGGGACCAGGTGGTCTCAGGTATTCAGGCTGGTCACGCTGAGGAATCCGGCGAGCGCTCCGCGCAGAAGATCGAGGCCTTCGGGCCGAACGGTGTAAAACATCCAGCGGCCCCTCCGCTCTCGCTCGAGGATGCCGGCGCCGATCAACGTTTTCAGGTGGTAGCTGACGGTTGATTGCGCCAGCGGTAGGTGGCGTTCGATGTCGACCACACACACCGGCTCCCCGGCGCGCAACAACAAGTCGACCACCGCCACCCGATGCGGGTCACCCAGCGCTTTGAATCCGGTCGCCAGCTCACTTGCGGCGTCGGTGCTCAAGGTGCCGGCTTCGGCGCAGCAGGCCAGCGTGCAGTGATCCATCTTTTCAGTCTATCGGGAATGATCGACGTATCTCGATGGTTCAATACATCGATATTTCTCGATCAATCCAGGTGTGCTCTGGTGTGAGAAAGGAGAGTCACATGCAGCTCGAGCACTTGATGGACTTGACCGGACGGCTCTATGACCCGTGGCTGGATGCCGGCGCCGGTCCGTACGGCATTCGCTACATCTACAACGCGGCGGACGGCACCTTCGAAGGACTTCGACTGAAGGGCCGCCTGCTCCCGGGCGGGGGTGACTGGCCTCTGGCCGAACCCAACGGCACTATGCGGCTCGACATCCGCATCGCGCTCGAATCCGATGACGGCGCGATCATCTACGTGCAGAACCAGGGTGTCTGGCGTAGTGATCCGACAAACGCACCTCCCGCTGAGGGCGCGCCCGCGGACTTCGGTCAGATGTACCTCATGTCCACCCCCCGATTCGAGACTGGCGATGAGCGATATCAATGGCTCAACGACTACGTGTACGTGGCTGAGGGCAAGACCGAGATGCTGGAAGAAGAGGGGTTGCTGGCCGCCGTGAGCTGGCGGATCTTCACCGTACTCAACGACTGACCGTCGCCACCTCTGGTTGTCACCTCGATTCAAGAGCTAGGAGTGCCGATGACAGTTGTCACGAATCCACCGACTATCTCCGATCTCGCCGCTGCACTGGCGGCGGCCACCCCCCACCTCGATGCGTTGGACCGCCGGATCGTATTGGCCACCTACCGCCTGCTTGCCCGCGGTGAATCGGTGTTCGACCGGCAAGTAGCCGAAGCAGTGGGAGCGCCGGTCGACCAGGTCGCTCAGCGACTCCGGCTGTGGCCCGGCGTGTACCGGGATGATGACGACGCGATCGTGGGGTTTTGGGGCCTGGCCCGTGATCCGCTCCACCCGCAATACCGCCTTGAAATCGGCCCTGAAACGGTAGTGGCATACGCATGGTGCGCCTGGGACACGCTGTTCCTGCCCCGTCTGCTCGGCGAGACCGTGCGGGTCATCGCGACTGATGGACTCTCCGGTGAAGAGATCAGCCTGACAGTGACTCCCCAACGCGTCCTCCGTTGCCACCCGCCCGAAACGGTGGTCACTTTCCTGGTGCCTGATGGACCATTCGACGCAGATGTGGTGGCCGGCTTCTGCCACAAGGTCCTGTTCTTCGAGAACGGTTTCAACGCCACGGAGTGGATGGCGGGCCGTCCTGACGAATTGTTCGCCCTCTCAGTCGACGATGCCTTCGAGGTCGGCCGCCAGGTCACCGGGGCTATCTACGGCGACGGGCTGGACAGCTGACGCCCGGGCAGGGGGACCGCAGCGCCCGGGTTACTCTGCCGGTCCGCTCACGCTTCGATAGCCTGCTAGGTGAGGTTCGCCAGGGCGGCGGACCTCACTCGCGTGCAGGGGAGGTGTCGCGTGGAGGTCACACTGTCCAAGCGGACGATGATCATTATCGGCGTTGTGGTGGTGCTGACAATCCCGGGCGCAGCACTCGCCGTCCACATCTATACGGACGTGGTGGACGGATCGGTGCACGCACCGGGGATTGAATGGATGGCCGGAACCGGTATCACCGTCGGGTGCGGAGACGGCTCCACCTACTGT
>JBFGLM010000083.1:0-15109 GCA_041576165.1 Acidimicrobiia bacterium | reverse complement strand
TCAATCTGATCGGGCATGAAGTCAGGAAGCGCCTGGCCGTGAGTCCGCACAACCAGGTGGAACTCGGAACCGGCGACATCGTCCAGTACACCGTCGCCGGCGGTGAGCGTTCGGTAGTCGGGCACCCCGGTCGGGTGATTGACCGTGCCGATCTCGCCGGTGAACGTGGCCTTGCCGTTGTCACGGACAACGCCGCCCGTCAGGCGGAACACGTCAGTCGGCGGGTAGCCGGCACAGATCGTGCCCGGCACAGCCTCGCCGTTGGCGCGCATGATCGGCTGAGCCGGATCGCAATAGGTCACGGCGTCGTCGAACGCCACCACCCAAATCGTCAACGCGTCTCCGGGCGGTGCGGTCGTCTTGATCCGCACCTTCGCGTGATCGTTCGCCCGCAGAACCTTGGCCGAGGCACCCGCGATCGGATCCACCGGTGGTGGACCGGGGCTGAGCTCGTACACGACGGACTTTGCTTTTCGGTCGACGCCGCCGAAGCGGCGGGGACACCCGCGGCCAGAACCAACAACAGTGCCAGCACCGGTATCAAATGTCTTCGCATATGGATCCCCCTGCATAGTTGGGTGAGCTCCTACCGGAGGCGGGCGGCGCTGCGCGGTTCGAAGGCCGCTCCGCCTTCCGACTGAGCTTTTGCCAGCACCCGTCGACGGGATCGAACCGTTGCGGTGTACCAACCGGTGCTTTAGAGATTCTCAAGAGCCTCGGAAACCTGCCCGGGCCGGGCGCGGTTTCGCAGCCCGGTGCGGGCGCGGTCTCGTTTGGTTTCCAGATGGTGCGCTCTAACCGGCGGGACCAAAAAGGCGGCCTGCATGTAGCCTGGCCGGCATGCCAGAGCCGAGGCAACCGTTCGTGCCGGGTGACTTCGTCGTCCCGCGGGGGCTGGAAACCGAGCATTTCGTGTTGCGGCCGCTCGGGCCTGAGCACAACGAGTCGGATTATGCAGCGTGGTCTTCGAGCATCGATCACATCCGAAGGACCCCAGGATTCCCGGATGGTGACTGGCCGCGCCCGATGACCCTGGAGGAGAACCTGGAAGACCTGATGAGGCACCGTCGCCACTTCGACGAGCGCGTTGGGTTCACGTACACGGTGCTCGACCCGGCCGACCTCGACCGGGTGATCGGGTGCCTCTACATCTACCCGGACGCCGACGCCGATGCAGATGTCCGCTCATGGGTGACGGAACAGCACGCCGACCTCGACGTCGTACTGTGGCGAACGGTTTCGAACTGGCTCGAAGCGGCCTGGCTGTTCGAGACGGTTGCGTACGCCGAGCGAGCGGGCCCCGGCTAGCGAGTCATTCCAGGACGTTATGCCGATGCGGAGACGGCCCGCAGTCGCGGGAGCATGTGCTGGTTGTACCGATGACACGTGAGCCGCCGTCGCGAAGTTTGCTCGGACACGGCTCTGTGCGACGCTGGCTCCCAACCCTGCGGGTGATCGCGTTCGGCTAAATGGTCTCTGTTGACTCGGATTCGACGACATGGCGACCGTCGGGCGACATGTGCCGTTCGGTAGTGGTGCGGAACGTCATGAACCGCCCCTGGACCAGTGCTGCAAGCACACCAATGGCTCCGACCACCATCAGGATCACACCG
Organism: Acidimicrobiia bacterium; assembly: GCA_041576165.1. GTDB lineage: Bacteria > Actinomycetota > Acidimicrobiia > Spongiisociales > Spongiisociaceae > JBFGLM01. The sequence continues at coordinate 13,496 of JBFGLM010000083.1, read as the reverse complement.
ATCGTGCTGAGGTCGACGCCCTCCAGGTCGTAGTTCACGGCAAACGCAAGGATCGCGCCTACCGCCAGGAGCAACACTCCCAGTGCACCCATCCTTTGCCTCCTATCGAGAAATCGTTTCCTTGATGGAGCCTGTGATCTACCCCCTCATGCGTAGCGTCAAACCGAGGATGAGGACCTTGTCGCCCGGGCGGCTCGATCGATGACGCCAAGTCTGGCTGGTCGGCGGAGAGTCTGTCCCGAGGCGGCTTGGCCGAACACATACCTATTGGCTCGCCACACCAACCGTCGGAACGCGAGCTGCTCAACGAGCTCGCCGCACGAGCGCCTCGATCTCGTCGTGCGAGCCTCCCAGCTCGTCCAGCAGGCGCAGCAGGATCACGCTCGGCCACTTCGGCCGCTTCAGCTGCCCGCGGGTCTGCGGCGGGTCGGGGCACCGTCCTGTCATGACGACGGCCAGCCGACCGCGGGAAGCCGTCGGCCCGGCCTCATCTCCCCACGTCTTCACCCCTCAACCCGTGCGAGCCGCTCGAGGTCGGCTGTGGCGCCCAGCGCCGTGAAGGTGGCTTTCGCCACATCGAGCTCGAGCTGGGCGGCAGCCCGATTTCCAGACGCCTGGTATGTCTCGGCGAGCAGCACGCGGGCCTGGGCAGTCTCGTAGGGCATCTTCAGCTCCGACCAACCGGCGATCGCACGCTCCGCCTCGGATCGGGCGGTGCCTGCGTCGCCCGAGGCGAGGGCGAGCTTTACCCGGCGCTCCGCTACGGTCGCCCGGAGGGCGATCGACTGCGTCGCGGCCGCCGCCGATTCCAGCTCGTCGAGCGCATCTCGCCCGTCCTGCTCCCGGCCTGATGCCAGGGCGGCATCGAACCACACCGGAAGCAGCCGGGCTCGCCCCAGTGCCGTTTGAGCCTGGGACGAGAGCGCGGGTTCCAGCAACGCCCGAGCGCTATCCGGGTCGCCCTGGTCTAGCCGGAGCCGAGCGAGCCCGGGTAGGGGGGTCCTGCCACCTGCGTGAGCCGCCCTGAATGCCTCCTCCGCCGCATCGTGGCGGCCGGCCCTCAGCTCGATCTCCCCGAGCTGGTACCAGGCTGCGGCGGCCAGATCCGTCCATCCCGAGAGATGCTCGAGAGCGTCCCTGGCGTCCTCGGCCGCATCGGTCCACTGCCCGCGTCTCCACTTGACCTCCGCCTTGAAGATCGTGCAGATGCCCGGGTAGACCGAGGCGGAGTGGGCTTCGCACCAAGCCGATGCCGCCTCGACCCACTCGCCGGCCCGCCGGTAGTCGGCCACCTGGTCGCACACGCTGAGCATGTTGCAGTAGCTGCGGCCTGCGGTCACGGCATCGAGCTCGCCACCAACTGCGGCCACCATCGCCTCGTCCACCAACGCCATACCCTCGTCGACGCGACCCATAGCGACGAGGATGCGGCCCCGATCCTGTAGACCGAGGGCCGTTAGGTTGGCGTCACCCAGGTCGGTACCGAGACGATGGACTTCTTCGGCCAGCTCGAGTGCACGGTCAAGATCACCCTCGCGTTCGAGCGCCATCACGGTCCGCCACCGGGCAAGATGGCCGTAGGCGACCGTGTCGCGACGGTCGGCCAGCATTCGCTCGGCCCGCGCCATCCAGCCCGCTGACACCGCACCAGCGAGGCGGTAATGGAACATCTCGGCAAGCGACAGCGCGATCAGGGCAGCTCGCTCGGCGTTCCCCGCCGCGCTCAGCTTGCCGAATGCCCGCTCCCAGAGCGCGATCGCCTCGTCGCTGCGGCCGAGCCACCAGGCCGACTCCGCCAGGAGGCCGAGGTCCTCGCCGTCGAGCTGGATGGTCTTTTGGGCGTCGTGGAGCGCCCCGTACGCCTCCTGCCACGCCTGCCGGGCGAACGCCTGCCGTCCGGTCGACAGACGATCGGCCGCCTCCTCCTTCGGCCCTTCCGAGGGGAGCGGAGGGAAATCGGCCGGAAGGTCGGGATGATCGACATGGAAGATGTGCTCGGTGCGGTCGAGATCTCGGAGGCGGTGAGCACCGAGGTCATGGAGCGAGACGCCGTCAAATCGTTCATCGCTCAGCAAGAGCTCGGTGGCCGCCGACAGGAGGATCTGCCCACCCGAGCCCAGGGAGAGCAGGCGGGCGCAGCGGTTGAGCGGGGGGCCGAAGTAGTCGCCGTCGCGCTCGTCGGCGTTGCCGGTGTGGATGGCCATCCGTACCCGGAAAGGCGCGAGCGTTCCCCAGTGCTCCCGTCCCAAGCGAAGCTGGGTCTCCACGGCCGCCTCGACGGCTGATCGGGGAGATCGGAACGCCGCACAGAACTCGTCGCCCGCGGTGGTGAACACGAACCCGCCGTGCTCCTCGATGGTCGAACGAACGACGTGGTCGTGCCGCACCATTGCTGCCCGCATCGCCCCGGGCTGCTCGTCCCAGCGGCGGGTCGAGCCCTCGACGTCGGTGAATAGGAACGTGACCGTTCCGCTGGGCGCCTCCATCACCGCGAATCTATCCCCTGTCGACATCATGAGCTAGGGCTCACCTCGATCCGGCCATCGGGCCTGATCCGCCGGGAACCCCCGAGGACCTGCGCACCGTCTGATTGCCATGAAAGCTGTCTTGTCGCTGTCGCTCTCGCTCCTCGTTGCGGCCGGGCTGCTCGGCGTCGCTGCTCCCGCCTTCGCTACCTCGTGCGCCATGGATCCGTCTGCTATCCCGGAGGCGATCCTCGCCGGCAAACCGATGCAGTTCAGCGGGCGTCCCCTTTTCCACGACTACGACCTGGCCGTGGTGGGGACCGTGGTAGCCATCAACACGGTCGACGACGATAGGAGCCCGATCTACGGCCGCACGTGGACCACGTTCGCGGTCGACGCCATGTTCGGAACCAGCTCCGCACCGGCCCAGCTCACGCTCACGTCGTCCGATCCGGGCTGGATGAACGGGTACGGGTTTCAGCTCGGCCAGAGCTACTTCGTCCCGTTCCAGGCGGTGGGTCCCGACGGAACGGCGAACTACTCGTTCCTGTGCGACCCAATCACACCGGTCCACAATCCGCCGCTGGGCGAGTGGATCGGATTGGCAGAAGAGGCCGACATTTCGGTGGCGCTCCCCGAACCCGGCGAAGAGCCCCCGGTCTCGGACGGACTGCCCGTTGGCCCGGCGGTGGCCGTCGCATCTGCCGTTGCCGCCCTCGCCGGCGCCGCTCTCATGAGGAAGAGGCGACTGGCCGGCGCCTGATCGGCGTTCTGGTGGAGCGCGCCGCTGGCGTGATCAGCGCCTGCGATGGCAGGGAACAGGTCCGGGAAGCGACCAAGCACGAAGCAGGCTCTAGAGATTCTCGAGAATTCGGTGGAAGCCGCCCGGCCGGTCGGGGCGAGTAGCCTCACGACGCCGCGCCGAGAGGAACGAGATGCTCCTACCGACCACCATTGCCGGGAGTCTTCCCAAGCCGTCGTGGCTAGCCGGGCCCGAGCAGCTGTGGGCGCCGTGGGTGCTAGAAGGCAAACAGTTGGCGGAGGCGAAGCGGGACGCTGTCAGGATCGCCCTGCGGGATCAAGAGGCGGCCGGGATCGACATCGTCACCGACGGGGAGCAGACCCGCCGCCATTTCGTCACGACGTTCATCGAGGGCCTGGACGGGGTGGATTTCGAGCAGCGGGCGACGGTCAAGATCCGCCGCCGCTACGACGCCTCGGTCCCCCGGGTGGTCGGCCCGGTGGCCCGGACCAAGCCGGTGTACGTCGACGACGCCCGCTTCGTGGTCTCGGAGACTGAACAGCCGGTGAAGTTCCAGCTGCCGGGCCCGATGACGATGGCCGACACCCTGGCCGACGAGTTTTACGGCGACCGGGAGCGCCTGGCGATGGAGTTCGCCGCCATCCTCAATGAGGAGGCCAAGGGCCTGGTAGACGCCGGGGTGAGCGTCGTCCAGTTCGACGAGCCGGCCTTCAACGTGTTCATGGACGAGGTCAAGACCTGGGGTATGGCCGCCCTGGAGCGCGCCGCCGAGGGTCTGGCATGCACCACGGCGGTGCACATCTGTTACGGCTACGGCATCGAAGCCAACATCCAGTGGAAACAAGGTTTGGGTGACGAGTGGCGCCAGTACGAAGAGACCTTCCCGGTGCTGGCCGCGTCGTCGATCGACCAGGTGTCGCTGGAGGTCGCCAACTCCCACGTGCCGATCGAGCTGCTCGGCTTGCTGGAGGGCAAGGACCTCATGGTCGGCGTGATCGACGTCGCCACCGACGAAATCGAAACCGCCGAGCAGGTCGCGGCAACGATCCGGCGCGCGATAGAAGTGGTCCCGGCCGAACACCTCATCCCCTGCACCAACTGCGGCATGGTCCCGCTGTCCCGTGACGTGTCCCGGGCCAAGCTCCATGCGCTGGGGGCGGGGGTGGCGTTGGTGCGGGAGGACCTCAACGGCTGAGCCTGAACGCGCCGTATCGCGTAGCTATCCGAGTCAGACGGCAGATGTCCGCCCCGGGCGATCACGCCCGCTCGACGCGGCGCCCGGAGACCAGTGCCGGAAGCCCCTTTCACTGGATGCGACGGGCGCCGGAGAGAAGGCCCGAGTCGGGACGAATGCCGGTTGCAGGGAGGTTGGCGCTTGTCCACAGTCGAAGAAGACTCTTCTCGAACAGGAGGTGGGCATGAGCGACATGGAAACGCGCCGCGAAGCCGCGGTACAGCGCGTGAAGGGGAAACGGGACTTCCGAACCCACGCCCTCGTCTACGTGGTGGTGAACGCACTGCTGGTGGTCATCTGGGCGTTCTCTGGTGGTGGCTACTTCTGGCCGATTTGGCCGATGGCCGGGTGGGGGATCGGACTGGTGCTCCACGCGTGGATGGTCTACTTCCAACGCCCGATCACGGAGGACGACGTCCAAAGAGAAATGGACCGGAGCCTCTAGTTCACCGCCGGGCCGCTGACACCACGGCCGGGTCGACTGCCCGACGATGAGCTCAGATCACTACGCACTTCAGGCCGTCATCGACGGCGTTGCCCATGAAGGCCGGCGGCAGGACGCAGGAGCGCTGCTCGGCCTGATGGCCGAGGTCACCGGCGAGGAGCCGCGAGTGTGGAGCGCGAACACGATTGGGTTCGGCCAGTACCACTACCGATACAAGACTGGGCACGAGGGCGACTTCTTCACCGTCGGTTTCTCTCCCCGCAAGGCCCGGATCACGCTCTACATCATGTCGGGTCTGCGCGGCTTCGAGGACATCCTCGAAAGGTTGGGGCCCCACCAGGCCAGCAAGTCGACGGTCCACATCAAACGCCTTGACGACGTCGATCGGGAGGTCCTCACCGAGCTGATCACAGAGTGCGTCAGCCACATTGAGTCGGTGGAGAAGGCACTGGGAGCCATTCCCCGCATGAGCGACATCCCGCCGCGACGGGTGTGAGACCCGATCGGTGCGGGTTCGAGGCGGGTGGAGACTAGCCGTCAGCAGGCAAGCGCGGAGGCCAGCGCTCGGCAGATCGAGCACATCCGATCGGCTCCGAGCGTCGTAATGCGTTCAGTCAGGTGACCGGGCCGCACCGCCATGACGTTGTCGAGAGTGATCACGCAGGCGGTCGGCATGCCATCGGTTCGGTCGAGTTCGACCTCGGTAGGGATCGAGCGGATCCGGGTCGTGACCGGGGCGACGACAAGATGGTTCAGGTGTGGGATCACCTCGTCTCGGGTGAGGATGACGACGGGACGGCGTTTCAAGTGGGGCGGCTCGTACCACCATACGTCGCCTCGTCTCACCACTGGCCCGAGTCTGCTTCGTCGTCTTGGCGGTCGAGGTCGCGCAGTACCGAGGCCGCGCCCCAGTCGGCTAGCTCGTCGAGGTTTCCCCACTCGTCGGGTTCACCCACGGGGTGACGCTCGTAGCCGGCGGCGATCTGGCGACCGATCCGACGCGACTCGGTGATGCGGACGTAGTGCTCGAGCGCGGTCCGCACTGCGTCGGCCCGACTGCTGGCTTCGCCGAGCTCAACCAGCTCGTCCAGCTGCCGCAGCAGGGCGTCGGGCAGCCGAACCGCGATCTGGGTCGTTGCCATACCATTCAGTATACCGTATTGGTATGCAGTGCGATCGCTGCCATGCTGCGAACATACGGCCGGTGTGTGTGACACCATCTCAGGCGGGACCGCGTCGACCGTGGGTGACGTTTGCCTCTGTGCACACGGGACAATGCCGGGCAAGCTGAGTGTGACTGGTTGGAGCGTTCCATCAGGGACCCACACCAGTTGTCACATTCCAGGAGGAGGCAGGTAGATGGTTGTGTCATCGGAGCCCGGTGCGTTAGCAGAATCGGCGCCCTCAGTACCGCCCTCGTCGTCGGATTTGCGACGAACGCAAGATCGTCAGCTGACCCGCTGGGGCGGGCTGGCCGGGTTGGGCGGTTTCGTCCTCTTGCTCGGTTCGGCCATCGTCGTCACCGTTTTGGGGCTTCCTGATGCGTCGGACGTCGAGACCCTCACTGACTTCGCCGACATCGAATCCGGCCGCATCGCGGAGCACTTTCTGTATCTCGGGGCCCTGATGCTGTTCGCCCTCCACGTTGTGGTGCTCTATCGGTTGCTTCGGAAATCCCATCTGGCAGCGGCGCTCTTCGGCGCGGTGGTGGCCGCGTTCGGCTTCGTCATGATGGCTGCCAGCTCGGTCCTGCACCTCTCGACCTCGCCGCTGGCCGACCTGTACACGGATGCGGCGCCCGGAGATCTGCGGGCGATCGAGTACGCCTGGCACGGCGCACAGAGCGTGTTTGACACGATGCTCGTGACGGGGGTGTTCCTCGTCCCGATCGGGATCGTCCTGTTCGGCGTCGCCATGTGGAAGGCGCCGGCATTCGGTCGCCGGCTCAGCATGCTCGCCATCGGCCTCGGCACACTGGGTGTCATCGGCGCTGTGATAGGAATGGTCGATCCCGGATCGATGTTCGTCGCTGTGAGCGTCTTGGCGATCGCCGTGTTCCACCTGGGCTCCGGCTGGCGGACGCTGCGACTGGGCCGAGGTGAAAGCATCGATCTGGCGGAGGGAATGCACACCCCGGCCGGTTGACAACACGACGAGCGAGCGACAGCAGACCGAGCAACCTGCGCCGCCGACAGGGCGGCCCGCGGGTTGTGCTGTGAGGATCCAACCACGACTTGCCGCCAGCGTCACGATTGCGTGACGTTGGGATCTGGTGCAGATGGCGCAATCGGGGCACGCTCGAGGTCGAAGGGCCGTGACCATGGCTCCAAAAGAAGACGCATACCTGGTCGGCTCGGAAGTAGATCGACGAGGTTTGCACCATCACCCGCTGATCGCCTCGATCGTGGTTGCGATCCTGGCCGGTCTCTTGCTGCAGCTCACGCACTTCATCGACTTCCAAGAGCGCATTGAGCCCAGCCTTCCTGGAAGCGTGTCGGTTCGACTCACCGACGTGGTCTTTCGCATGCTGATGGGAGCGCTCCTGGTGTTGGTCCTCACACCGGCGATGTTCGGCTACCCACGCGGCGCCGGAGGCCTTCGGAGATACCTGACCCACATTCGCGTGTCGCTCGGCACGTCGCCACAAAAGACGCTCGTCGCAACCCTGCTGGCGGTAGCCGCAATGGTGATGATCATCGCCCTGGTGCCGCTGGTGATGGGCGAGTTCCGGGCGGATCCGGGTGCGCTCATCCGTGACGAGCAGTGGATCATCCTGCTCCTCGCCCTTGTGCCTGCCATCTGGGAGGAGTTGGCGTTCCGGGGAGCGATCCTCGCCCACCTCGAAGATCATCCGATCCCGCGCCGTGGGCTCGCGATCAGCTCGTTGCTCTTCGGGCTCTACCACTTCACCAACCTGTGGGTGTGGGACGACGCCGCAGGCGTCCTCGCCGGCGTGGTCACCGCCACCACGCTCGGTTTGGGATGGGGCTATCTGGTGCAGCGCTCTGGGAGTGTCTTTGCGGGCGTCGTCATGCACTACAGCGTGAACGTGTTGCTCGCAGCCGAGCTGTTCATCTCTCCGGGGGCAGGGGACGAGGTCTTCGGCGTCACGTTCCTCACCCTCGGCGTGCTGTGGCCGGTGCTTATGATCGGTATCGGAAGAGCGTTGTTCGGAACGACGGTGCCGCCGCGCGAGGAGTCGGACTCGGTTGAGCGTCCCCGGCCTGCTGTGACTCGCGGGTAGCGCTGACCGGAGCGCGAGGGCGTCACCCGGACCAGGTACCTCCGAGCGGCGGGGCCTGGATGCAGTAGGCGCCGGGCGGTTCGGTGTAGCTGGTCGGCCCCCTCGCGACTGCGGTGCCTAAGAGAAGGCGAGAATCACACCCGGAGCAGGCGAGTGAACCGGCCGACCGCCTACGGCGTGTACAACCTCAATGCCATACACCGAACCGAAGGGGTGCCAGCGGTTCCTAGACGGCCGTCGACAACGGCCCTGACGCATGGAGCACCGAATGCTGCGACCCCCTTGTGGTGCAACCGGGGGAACCGCCGGTCAGAGGCCGTCTGCCCGGAACAGGAAGCCGGCCATCTGGTCGCGACGGACCGGGTCGTAGGGGCAGAACCGATCCGTCGCGCAGCCCTGCGTGACGCCGGCGTCGGCCAGACGATTGATCGCCGTCTCGTGTACCGACCCGTCGTCGTCCCCGAACGCATCGGGGGCGGCGCCACCCAACCCGAGGGCCCGGGCCAGCAGGCTCGCCATCTGGGCTCGGGTCAGGATGTCGGCGGGGCAGAACAGCCCGGGTGCGCATCCGAGAGTGATCCCGGCGTCAGCCAGGGCGTCGATCGCCCCCTCGTGCACCGAGCGGTCGTCGTCGCTGAAGGCATCGGAGCCGGATGGGGCCAGTCCGAGAAACCGGGCGAGGAGCGACGCTGCCTGGCCCCGGGTCAACCCGGCCGCCGGACAGTACTTGGTGGTGGTGCAGCCGAACGTGATCTCCTCGGCGGCTAACCAGCGGATCTCGGCCTCGAAGAAATCACCCATGATGTCGAGGAACGGCGTCCAGCGGGTGAGGAAGGCGTCGTCCAAGAGGTTGGTGTCGTCGGGGACGAGCGGGGTCGTGGCTATGAAGGCGATGTCGCGTGCGTCGGCGAGGAAATCGGAGCTTCGTACCGTCAACGCGGCCTCGGCGACGAGCCGGCGGATGCGGCCGGTGGCCCGGTCGGCCAGGAACATGCTGCCGCCGCCGTCGGTGGGTTCGGCTTCGAACACGATGAACCGCCCGTCGGGTGACAGGGCCGGCGAGACCGATCCCGGGAAGTTGGGGTCGGTGTCCGTGGGTGCGAACCGTTCGATGTCGATGGCGTCGGGACCGCTCAGCCCGGTGCGGTTCTCGGCGACGAACACCTGGGTGTGGACCTCGACTGTGGCCAGCGCCGCCGCCTCGCTGGGCACGAGGTCGGTGGCGTCGGACGCAAACGTGAGGGTCCATCCGCCCGGGGTTTCCCGGGCCGGGAAATCGAGCGTGTAGCTGGATCCGTTCGGGCCGCCGCCAGAGGTGTCCCGGGTGACGCGGGTGACCGCTCCGGTGGTGCGATGGCGGATGTAGATGTTGCGGCAGCCTTCGCCGGAGATGTCGACGCAGGTGGGGTCGGGCGTGTGCGGGACGAGAGTGGCCAGCGAGGTGAACGCCAACCAGTCGCCCTCGGCGGACACGTCGGCCCACAGGCTGGGGGCGTCCGCCTGGCCGCCGCCGGCCGTGGTGCTGACCCTGGTGAGGTCGGCGGTGGCCACCTCGTACAGGTAGACGTCGGTGACGCCATTGGTGTCACCGGACACGAGGGCGATCTCGGACGTGAACACCACCCACTTGCCGTCGGCGGAGATCCGGGCGCGGCTGGAGATGCGGTCAAGCGGGGCGCCCGGCGGGGCGGAGAGATTGATGGTGTCGCCCGTCTGGCGATCGTGGAGGAAGACGTCGCCGCATTCGGTGCAGCCGGTGAGGTTGGGAGCCTGGGACCCGAACGTGACGTACCGCCCGGCGGCGTCGATGGTCGGGTTGAAGCTCCGCCCATCTGCCTGCTCACCGGTGCTGGTGACGCTCACCCGCTCGATCGCCCCGGTGGCGAGATCGAGGACGAAGATGTCGGACAGACCATTGGTGTCGCCGGGCACCAGATTCCCGGCCTCGGAGTCAAGCGCCACCCACCGATCACCGGCGGTAGCCACCCCGAGGGTCTGAGCGTCGGCTCCGATGCCCCCAGGGCCTTCGGAGATCCGCTCGATCGTCACGACATCGAGGTCGGCCCCGAACGCAGCTGCGGCCAAGACGAAACTGAAAACCACCGCTCCTGCAAGCACACGATGCGCCCGCACGGGCATTTCCTTCCTACGGAGTCCTCGGACTCCACGGTATGCGCTCCCGCCTTGCCGGACAAGAGGCTATCGAGCCGCTCTGCCGTGCAGCCGAAGGCGGCCCGGGAACCTGCTGCGGGCCATTCGAGAGGGGCGCAACCGTCGTATTGCCGACCGGGGAGGAGATCCGTCGGTTGCCAATCCTGAGGTGACGCCTGCCTCTAGTTCCCCCGAGATCCTGCAAGGAAGCTGACAGGAGAAGCCGACAAATCCCGCTCCGGTGGCACTGACGCCGCCGGCTGGGGCGGCTGCGTGAGGTGATCATGCTCATCGAGTTGAAGGATGTGACCAAACGCTACGGCGCCGGCCCGCTGGCCGTCACTGCACTAGCGGACACCACGTTGCTCGTCGACGAAGGCGAGTTCGTCGTCGTGCTCGGGCCGTCGGGAAGCGGCAAGACGACGCTCCTCAACATCGTCGGCGCGCTCGACACGCCAACCAGCGGTTTTGTGCGCGTCGCCGGCACGGACATCACGGATTCTTCCCGCCGAGACCTCTTCGCGTTCCGTGCGCACACAGTGAGCTTCGTATTTCAGGCGTTCAACCTGTTCAAAGGATTGACCGCTCGCGAAAACGTGCAATTCGGCATCCAGGCAGCCGGTTCGGACGCAGATGCCGACGCAACGCTGAACGCGGTCGGCCTCGGTGATCATGGTGATCGGTTCCCGCATGAGCTGTCGGGCGGCGAGCAGCAGCGGGTTGCCATCGCCCGGGCGCTTGCGACCCGAAACCCGGTCTTGCTGTGCGACGAGCCCACCGGTGAACTCGACTTTCGTACCGGCGTGCAGATCCTCGAACTGCTCCAACAGCAGGCCGGTCCGGGCCGGGCGGTGATGGTCGTCACGCACAACCGCGAGATCTCCCGGATGGCTGACCGAGTGGTGGAACTGTCGAGTGGGCGCATCGTGAGCGACGGTCCGCCGTCCGGCGGCCGCGCGCCGGTCACGGACCTGCATTGGTGAGGAGGCGATCGAGATGCTTCGCCTGTTGCTGCGCTGGTCGTGGCGGGACTTGCGGGCACACTGGACCAAGGTCACTGCGATCGCGTTGGTCATCGCCATCGGAACCGGCGGATACGCGGGTCTGTCCTCCTCCACGCGCTGGCGAGAGCTCTCCTACGACATCAGCTACGAACGGCTCGGCATGTACGACCTGCGGATCGACCTGGCGACCGGCAGTACCGTCGACCGTGGAACTCTGACCGGGCTCGTGAACCAATCGCCGATAGTTGAATCGGTCGCCGCGTGGGAAGAGCGGCTGATCGTGCCGGTCCAGGTGGACGCGTCGCTCCCGTCCGAGACGATCCTCGTTCGCGGTGAGATCACCGGGACGAATTTCTCCGATGACGGCCCCGCCGTCAACTCATACCATGCATTTACCGGGCGTGCCCTCTCCGCCGGAGATGCCGGGTCGTTGAACGCCATGTTGGATCGAACGTTCGCCGCGCACTACGGCCTCCCCGACACTGGCCACATCGCGGTCGGAGGAGGCCGAACCCTGGACTACGTGGCTCAGGCCAGCACTCCCGAATACTTCACGGTGGCTCCGGAGGGCGAGATGTTCATGTCGGAGGCCACCTTTGCGGGTATCTTCACCACCCTCGAAACCGCCCAAGCTGTATCCGGCCTCGACGATCAGGTCAACAACCTGGTACTCACGATCCGAGACGGAGCTGACCGCGATGCCGTCGCCCAAGAGTTGGGCGCCGCACTGGGGACGTTGCCGGCGGCGGCGACGGTTTCGACCCGTGAGGACAATCTCTCGTACACGGCCTTGACAACCGACGTCGATCAGGACCAGGCGATATTCAACGCCCTCGCCGTGCTGCTGTTCGTCGGTGCGGTCGGGGCTGCCTTCAATCTGATCCACCGGCTCTCGGAACAGCAGCGCCAGGACATCGGCATAGGCATGGCCCAGGGGGTCAGGCCGGCTCAGCTCGCGGTACGCCCGCTTCTGGTCAGCGCTCAAATCGCGTTGCTCGGGGTGGCGTTCGGGGTTGCCGTGGGGGCGGTCATAGGCAACGCCATGGGCGCCGTGTTCCGGAGCTACATCCCGCTCCCGGTGTGGGAGACACCATTTCAGACGGGTCTCTTCGCCCGAGTGGCGCTGATCGGCCTCTTCGTCCCGTTTGTTGCCAGCATCATTCCGGTGTGGAGAGCCGTCCGCGTTGCGCCGGTTGATGCAATCAAGCCGTCACACTTGACCCGCACCGGCGGGCGCAGCGCTCGAACCCCGCGTCACCGTGTGCGCAATCTCTTCGCAGTGCTGCCCGTTCGCAGTCTGCGCCGGGAAATCCGCCGTACCATCCTCACGACGCTCGGGATCGCCGCCGCCGTGACCGTGCTGATCGGCTTCCTCGGGATCATGGACTCGGTCTTCGGCGCAGTCGACACCGCCGAGCACGAGGCGACCGGCAATGCGCCAGATCGAGTCGTCGTGAGGCTCGACACATTCCGGCTCATCGATTCGCCCGAGATCGCCGCCGTCGCACAGACAGAGAGCGTACGAGAGGTGGAGCCCGCGTTGCGTCTGGGCGGGACAGTCAGCTCGGCGGCGGCCGCGATCGACGTGTTCGTCACGCTGGCCGATCTCGAGGACGGCATGTGGCGCCCTACCCTCACCGCCGGAGCTCTGACCGCCGAGCGTGGGGTGCTTCTCACCGAGAAGGCAGCTGCCGACCTCGGCGTCGCGGTCGGTGACACGGTGACCCTGCGTCATCCACGCCGCGAGGGTCTGCGGTCCTTCTCAATCGTCGAGAGCACTCTCCCCGTGCTGGCGAAACACCCCTATCCGGCTCGAGGTTTCGTCTATATGGACATCGAGCACGCCGGGCTGTTCAATCTCGAGGGAGCTACCAACACGCTCAGCGTCTTGCCGGTGCCCGGCCGATCGACCGCCGACATACAGCGGGAGTTGTTCGGGCTTGATCATGTGTCGTCGGTTCAGGGCGTGACGGCCATCACCGAGGCAGTGCGCGACGCGTTCGATCAGCTGCTGGGGATCATCCAGGTCATGGTCGTGGCAATCCTGCTGTTGGCGCTGCTCATCGCTTTCAACACCGCCGCCATCAACCTGGAGGCGAGGGCCCGCGAGCACGCAACCATGTTTGCGTTCGGTGTGAAGATCCGCACTGCCCTGCGGATGGCGATCGTCGAGAGCTTCCTGATCGGCGT
>JBFGLM010000082.1:0-15134 GCA_041576165.1 Acidimicrobiia bacterium | reverse complement strand
GGCTGACGATGGGCCCGCCAATCGTCAGCCGCACTTCGCTGTCCGTGTCGGCATAGTCCGCCAGGTCGATGTCGGCGCAGTCCTCGGCCGGCAGCTCACGGTCCGAGAACAGCCCGCCCGATCCGCACGCAGCTACCAGCGCGACGAATCCCGTTACAGCTACGAGCCAGGAGCGGATGCGAATACGACCCCACATGTCGAACTTGACGATAGATCGCACGTCTGGATTCTCATGGCCATCTGCTCAGAGGGCCAACCTTGGCGGGCGCCGCTCAGCCGAAGGTGGCCGCCACCTCACCGGCCTCGACGGCCGAGGTCTCGAGCAGCGAGATGATCTCGTCGGACGGGATGCCGTAGGCCGCGTGGATGACATCGACGGTTCGTTCCACCTGGGCGTCCTCGCCGGAAGGGGAAATGAATGACACGGCCGTTGCGATCGGCAGATCCGGCCCCTGCGGCTCCAGATCGTGATGCCCGGTGACCGCGTTCGCCAGGCTTTCGGGAAACTCCCACCGGGCGCACATCCAGCCGCCAACCACCCCATGGTGCCATCCGTAGCGCTCGTTCTCGACAGTGACCAGGTCGCGCTCAGAGGCATGAGCCTGCTCCAGCACCTCCGAATAGCCGTCACCGTTGGCGGCCAGCACCGGGAGCGCCATGTCTTGGAGCAGCGCCGCCGTGAAACTCTCCGCGCGGGCCGACGGATCGATAATCCCGGCGATCGAAGCGGCCATCACAGCCCGTCGCGACGACACCAGCCAGAAGTCCCGGGGATCAAAACGTCCTACGGCCTGCATTGGGAGGCTCTGCTGGACCCCCATCGAGATCAGCAGCCCTTCCACCTCGTTGCGACCGAGCATCGTCACTGCATGCCGAGCGCTGGTGATCGGGCGGCGCGGGGCGAACATGGTGGAGTTGGCGATGCGCAGCAACCGCGCCGTGATGCCCGGATCCCGGCTGAGCGTGTCGCCCACCTCGCCGAGATTGACATCAGGCGAGGCGAGTAGCGCCATCGCCGAAGCAATCACATCGGGAAAGGTCGGGAGCGAGTAGTCGCCTAGCGCCTCCCGCAGACCGGCGCCGGCATCGACCTCCCTCTTCTTTCGCAATGACTTCAGCATCCCCTTCTCCTCATTCGGCCCGGCGACCCATCTTGGTGGCGAATATCGCCAGGAGCCCGCCGAGCATCACATAGCCGGTCACGACCTCGGCCAGCACCAGCACCTGGGCCGACAACGACGCAGGGAGAACATCGCCGTACCCGAGCGTCGTCAGCGTCACCACGCTGAAGTACAGGGGCGAGAGGGCGGTCTGGTAGTCCCCGTAGTCGACCGACACCTGCGTATAGAGGCCGGCGAAGGTGACGGCCAGCAGTGCCGTCCAAGCAGCCCAGCGGCCAAAGCTGCGGCCGCAATCAGATGTGATCCACCAGATCCAATAGACGACCCGGCTGAGGCGGCCCCGCGTCCGGAATTCGTGCAGGTAGTTCTGGTCGATGATGACCCGCCGCAGCATGTAGGCGCCTGCAAAATCGACGCCGGTGATGTCCACCCCGATCCAGTCGGCTTGGTCAAATCCCACCACCATGCGCACCCGGGCCTCACGCAGGTCGGCGTCGACGAAACGGGCGTTGTGCACGTCAGCTTCGGTGAGGTCCGCCCCCCGCAGGTCTGTTCGGGAGAGGTCGGTGCCGCGGAGGCCGCTACCCCGTAGCCGGGCCCCGGCCAGCGTGGCCGCGCGCAGGTCCGCATTCTCGAGACAAGCCAGGGTCAGTGACGCGTCGCTCAGGTCGGCCCCGAAGAGACTGGCGTCGGTGAGTTGCGCCTTGCCGAACACTGCTCCCCGCGCCTTGGCCTCCGCCAGGTCGACGTCGGTGAGGTCGGCCCCGAGCAGCTGGGCGCCTTCGAGGTTGGCCGCATGCAGGGTGGCGCCCACCAGCCTGGCGCCGGTCAGGAAGGCCCCGCTCAGGTTGGCATCGGTCAGGTCGGCATCGGTCAGGTCGCACCCGGCCAGGTTCTGACCCGATAGGTCCTTGCCGACCAGGCGGGCGCCGCGCAGATCGGCCCCGGGTCCGATGACGGGGCTGGCACTCGTCGCAGGAGTCAAGGTGGCGTCAGGTTGCGTCATTGCCCCTCCGCGGTGGCTGCTTCATTCCCGTCGGCCGTGCTCGTCGCCTGATTAGCGTCGGCCGGGCAGATGGGCTGGCGTTCACTCCGCGTCAAGGACGGCGGCGGCTGCGTTCGCAAACATCTTGGATTCGCGTTCGATGAAGGCGTGATGGTGATCGAGGCCCAGGTCGATGAGGCCGTCCTCCAACGACTGGTCGATGCACGTCACGCCTTGCGGTATCCGCATCGCAGTTGCCAGGACCATCTCGAATCGATTGGCCGGGCAATGGTGGTGGGCAACTGCCGCCGCGATCTGGGCCGGTAGATTCCAACCCTCGAGAACCGTCCCGCCCAGCGAAGGATGATCGGCTCCGAACACGAGGCGTTCCTGGGCGAGCAGCTCGTCGATCGTGAAACCCATCCCCTGAGCATCGGCTTTCCACTGCGCGTAACGAGCGTCTCGTTTCTCCAGCATCAGCGTTCCCATCTCGGCGAACAGGCCGGCCACGAACAGCTGCTCGCAGTCGTCGTGGCCGAGACCGCCCAGCCGACCCATGACCTTGGCGCCCCGCCCGATGACCAGCGCCCGTCCCCACGTTTCATCGTCGCCCCATTGGTTGATGACCGATCGACCCAGGCGAGCGGCCACCAGCGACCCGACGGTGCGGCAACCCACGCGGACGACACCCTGCAGAACAGATCCGACTGGATAGGCCGCACCGATATAGGCGGAGTTGGCAAACCGCAGCGTGGCCGCGGCAACGTCCGGGACGGTGCTCAGATGCGAGGCAACCGCGTGCAGATCCGGGTCTGAACGCGAGGCTTCGCGCCACAGATCAAGGAGCCCGCTGCGGAATCCGCCTTGCTCGGTGCCGGCCTTGCCCGCACCGGCGACCTCGACCGATGTGGTGCGGTCGAGGGCAGCCATCAGGAAACTTCGATTCGATCCCGCCAGGACGACTCAGCAGCCACTGCCGCGACGTAGGCGCTGCGGGCTCGCTTGCCGGGCAGGGTTTCGGGGGCGGGCGTGATCTCTTCATACAGAGTCGAGAAGTAGGTGCGCATGGCCGCCAGTGCTTCGCTGCGGATTTGTGACACCCGGGCTTCGGTGATGCCCAGGTCGTCGGCGATGTCCCGCATCAAATCGCCTTCGAGGTAGTAGCGGCGGATGATCTCAGCCTGGCGACCCTGGAGGCCCTTGACAGCTTCCCGCAGCGTTCCCAGCATTTCCTGCTGTTCCAGCCGCGTATCGGGGCGGGTCACCAGGTCTTCGTCCTCCAGCATGTCGCCCAGCGTGGCGTCTTCGCCGTTCTGCTGATCGAGGTGCAGCAGCGTCGCCGCGCTCTCGTTGTAACGCCGGCGGTTGAGTTCATCTTTGGTGATCCCCACGGCATCCGCCACCTGATCGTCGGTAGGGATCTGCCCAGAGCGGCGCTCGAGTTCTTCTTCGGTCATCCGTACTTCGCGCAGCTCCCGCCGGACTGCCCGGGTGGCCCAGTCCCGGGTGCGGGTCGAGTCGATGATGGCGCCCCGGATGCGGATGGCGGCATATCGCTGGAAAGGAATCTCACTAGCGGAGTCGAAGCGGTTGGCGGCTTCAACGAGGCCAAGAGCGCCCGCGTTCCATAGGTCGTTGCGGTCTACGTGACGTGGGTATCGAGCGGCGACCGAGCGCACGATGTGACCGACGAGGTCAATGTTCTCGGTCACGAGCGCATCCACCGCAGGGCGGCGTTCATCCATCTCTTGTCCCCCTTGACTTTTGTCCCCGAAGGCATCGACCTCACTAGGAGTGAACTTGAGTCACAATTCGTGAACTCGGTACCGAAACCCTTAGTTTGTGGCGGGTGCGGCCGACAGGCACTTTCGTGACAGCCCACAGCTCATCACGCGCATTGCAACGCCTCCACACGATCACCGGCCGCCTGGCCGGACCCAGTTATGCCGAGGTCCACCGCCGTGCGCAGAGCGTGGTCGCCGCCATCCAGACGCCGGGTCCGCTCGGCCTGCACCCGGCCCGCGTGCTGCTCAGCGAGGAGCTGGCCGGCGAGCCGGAGCCGCACGGGGACCGGCGATGAACAGTCCTCGCACCAGTGCTCGCCAGGCGACTGAACAGCTCGCATCGTGGCTCGAGCACGAGCTGCGCCTGCTCGAGATTCTCAACTATCGGTTCGACGGGTTGGAACGCCTGCTGCGGGCCCGCCAGGACACGATGCTCGGCCGGGCGGTTGACGAGATCAGCGAAGTGCGCCAGCAGATAGGCATTGCCGACCTGCACCGCGACCTGGCGGTCTCCCGCATCGCCGCCGCCCTCGGTGAGAGCGAACATCCCACCATGAGCAGGGTCATCGACCGCAGCGACCCCGAGATGGCGCAGCGCCTGACCGAGATCCGCGACTCGGTCGTGCTCATGATGGAGGAGATCGACGAGGCACAGGAACGTTGCGCCGGGGCAGCAACTGAAGCCCTCAACGACCTGTCCCGACGCATCTGAGGCCCGGCCTACACAGCCTCGATTACCGGAACCACCGCTTACGCGTCGCGGCGGGCCCCGGAGAATCGGCGCAGCGCATCGGCATCCGTGTCGGCCGAGGCGACCGCTTCTTTGTTGGCGGCCATCACCTGGTGGTAGATCTCCTGGCGGTGCACCTGCAGCTCGCGGGGCGCGTCGATCCCGATGCGGATCTGGCCGGCCCGAACCTCGAGCACGGTCACAACGATGTCGTTGCCGATGACGATCGATTCACCTTCACGACGCGACAGCACCAGCATCACGCCACCTGCACCGGGATGGGCGTCCGCACCTCGTACTGGCCGTCCACCAATACGACCTGGCGTCCCAGGCGGTTCCTGGCGTTCACGACAAAGGGTCCCAGCAGGTTCATGAAGAGCGAGCCACCGCTGATCGTTACCGGACAGAAGACGACGGCTTCAGCCGGATCGTGCAGCGCCAGCCCATTCTGGTCCAAAGAGGTGAGCTCGGGCTCGTAGTCCGGGAAGAACAACCAGGGCGACGCCACGATCATCGAGAGGTTCTCGTCCGCAACGCTCTGCAACACCTGGAAAGCGCCGTCCTGGACGAAGTTCACTATCACAAATTCCCGATGGTCGGGAAAGCCCGGTATTCCGTCTTCAAATGTGATCACCTCAGCAGCGTCAATCGGGATGTCGTGCGTCAAGAGCGGCTCCAAATCTGTAGCGCGTCGAACAGGGTACCGGCCCGACTAGGCCAGGAAATCCACCAGCGAAGGTTGCAGAGCCCGGCTCGAGGCCGACAGCGCCGCCTGGTAAGCGACTTCCTGGAGTTGCATCTCCATGATCGACTCGGCTAGATCGATATCTTCGATGTCGGAGACCATGACATCGAGCGAGCCGATGTCGCGCTGTTGATCGATCTGGGCCGCCTCGACCTGGTTGGTGGCAGTGCCCAACCGGGTCAGACCCGTCAGAACATCCTCGAGCGAGCCGTCCAGAGCGGAGATGCCCGTGTCGATGCCGGCAGTATCTCCGGCTCTGACGGCGGCAGCGGCCGATTCCAGGACCGAGAATACGTTGGTGCCGCGGGTGAAGCCGAAGACGTCGTCCGCCGTGACGTTGACCTGGACCCGGTGCTCACCCGCCAGCTTGCGAAAGATGGCATCAGGGTTGCCGGTGTAGGTCCAAACCCCACCCACGAGGGTCACTGCGTCGGTCGGCAGCGTCCCGGCGAACAGCGACCGCCCCTGGCTCTTCGAGTTGGCCACGCTGACCAGTTCATCGCGGATCGCCAGCAGCTCGTTGGCGATAGCGTCCCGGGCGACCTGGTCGGCCGGGTCTCCGGCCGCAATCACCAGCTCACGCGCTCGCTGCAGCGAGGACACCGCGCCCTGCAGCTTGGAGTCGGCGAGGTTCAGCCACGTCTTGGCGTCATCAGCGTTGCGTGATTCTTGAATTCGAGCGGCCCGGGCGGCGCGCGCCCGCAGCGACCGGTCGATCCCGGCCACGTCGTCGCTGGGCCGCTCGATCCGGCGCCCGCTGGCGACCTGTTTTTGGGTGGACTGGTACTGCTCCAGTCTTTGCGCGAGCTGGCTCCTGGTTCGCGAAACGATCAAGCCCTGGGTGATTCGCATGTCGTTACCTCCCTACGACCCCGGTCCTGTTGACGAGCACATCGAGCGCCTGATCAACTGCTGTGATGACTCTCGATGCCGCCTCGTACATCCGCTGATATTCCATGAGTGAAACCATTTCCTCGTCGAGCGAAACGCCATGCTCCGACTCGCGTTCGTCGAGCGACGCCTGGTACAGCTGGGCCGAGCTGGCGGCACCCGACTGGGCGACTGCGGTCCGCTGGCCGACGTCGGTGATGAGTTCGCGCAGCGCAGTAGCCAGCGAGATGGTGCCGCCTCCGGATACGAGGTCGTCACGGAGAGCTGCCATTGACTCGACTGCAGTGGTGTCGAATTCGGGAAACGGGGGGCCGGGACTGCCGGCGGTCGCCAGATCGTCGGGCGATGTGATTGCTACCTGGAGAGTTGAGGCTGCCGCGCCGGGCGTGTAGCTGAGCAGCGGCCCACCCGGCCCCGACGCGGAGTAGCCGGCACCATGACGGGCGTTCAGGGCGTCCGCCAGGTCCTCAGCCAGCGTATCCAGTTGAGCCTGCATGTCGACGAGGTCCTGGGTCAGGAATGTCTGCAGGCCGCCCAACTCGCCGTCGGGGGTGAGCTGTACCGCACCGGCACTGATCGCTCCCGTGGACGGGTCGAAGGACAGTGGCGTCACCTGCACCTCGGACACCAGCGACAATCCGTTGAGTGTCACCCGGACCGAACCGTCATCGTGACCGATCACCTTGACGCCGGCCAGCGACGAGAGCTGATCCAACAACATGTCCCGGCGATCCAGCAGGTCGGCTGGGTGGTCGACAGTGCCGACGATCTTGTCGTTCAGTTCAGCAACCTCGGTCAGAATCGAGTTCACCTCGTCCACAGCCAGCCGAAGAGAATCGCGGGTGATGTTGCCCAGGTCGGTCAATTCGGAGGCGACCTGACGGAATCTCGTGGCAGTACCGTCGAGGCCGGCCAGGGCTGCGTGGCGGGCCCCCGGATCGGTCGGGCTCAGCACCAGGTCGTCGAACGAGGCCCAGAGGTCATTCAGCACGTGACTGATGCCGTGGTCCGGTTCGGCGAAGACGGTCTCGGCATTACTCAGCAGCTGGGCGCGCACGTCCACGTACGCCAGCGACGATGCGCTGCTGCGCACACGCACGTCTGCCAGTTGATTGCGGACACGCCCGATGTCGGCCACCGTGACGCCGGTGCCGACCAAACCGCCGGTGGTCTCCCGGGACAACGAGGACTGCAGGGCCACCCGCTGACGCGTGTAACCCGGCGTCGACACGTTGGCGACGTTGTTGGAGGTTGTGTCCAGCCCGGTACGGGCAGCCCGCACTGCGCTGAGCGCAACGTGGAGAGCCGAGAAATCGACCATCAGATCACCTCGTCCAGTCGCACCGGGCGCGGCTGAGCCTGGTGCGAGCTGCCGCGCTGGTCGTAGGTCACGCCTGCCGGCGAACCGGCCAGGTTCTTCAGCACTTCTGCGGTGGTGCTCAGCGCCAAATCGGCAAGCCGCTTGTTGTCGCTCGACACCTGCTCGATCTGGTGGGCCAGCCGCACGTACTCGTGCTTGAGCTCGTACATCACAAAACGGGTCGCCGGCGAGGCCATTTCGGCCAGGCGGGAAATGGTCAGCTGGTCGCGTTCGAGCCCGACGGCTCGAGCGATCTCCGTCAGGGCAGCCTCCCGCTTCCCGGCGATTACTCTCACACGGTCGAGCGCATCTTCCACCTCGACCAGGGATTGAATGATGTAGCGGGGGTCGGTGCCGGCCATCAGCAAGCGCGCCGCCACCAGCTTGTAGAGCAGGTATTCGAGCAGGTTGCGCTCGAGCCCCAGGATTCTGGCAAGATCCGCCAGGCGCCGGTCATGCGGGTTGGTCGTCACGCTCGGCCAGTCGGCACGCCGACGGCACTCTTTAGGAATATTCCGAATTGTCGGGGCGCGTCCCAGCAGGAGCCCCGCAGGCGTGGCTCGTGCCCGGCGGGCCGCGGGATGGTGGCAGGGCCTCGTCGTGATAGGCTCATTCCCTTCTCAGTTGTGGTCGGTCGACGGTCGGATCACCGGCAAATGGCGGCATCCGGCCCGCCAATCCTCGTCAGGGCACCGTCGCCCGGCTGCCGAACGGACGGTGGGTAGACGTGGTCAGCGAGACGGGTGACGGGGACGCCACCGAGCCCGCCGAGTTCATCGCCAGGCGGCTTGGTCGGGCCGAACAACGCATTGCCGAGCTGCAGCTGGCGCTCGAGGTTGCGTCGCTGTACGACCCTCGCACGGGCTTGAAGAGTCGAAACGCCCTGCTGGACATGATCGAATATCAGCTGCGATGGCAGAAACGCATCCGCCATCCGCTGGGGGTGTTGACGATCCGCCTGCCGGCCTCCGCCGACGGCGCCCATGTCGCCGCCACTGTCGCCGCTTCGCTACGTGACACCGACGTCGCCGGCACCTGGGGCGACTGGACGATCGGGTTGTTGCTGCCGCTGCTCACGCCCAGCACCGGCCGCGAGGTTTGGCAGCGGGTGCGGCGGCACCTCCCGCCCGGTCCGTGCGAGGCTGCCGTGGCCTTTCCAACCGGAGAAACGACCGCCGAGGAATTGCTGGGCGCTGCCGAGTTCCCGACCGAATCCGCCCAAGCGATCGAGACCATCGTCCTGTCCTGAGTCTCGGCGGCTTCGCTCAACGGATGGATGCCGGATGACGATATGAAGGGGGTAGCCACATTGGAGGTTTCGTGATCCAGGTACACAGGCTTCGGGGAGAAGCGGTGTTCATCAACGCGGACCTCATCGAGAGCATCGAAGGCACCCCCGATACGGTCATAACGATGGTCGACGGCCGGCGGCTCGTAGTCGCCGAAGAGCCCGAGGTCATCGTGGACCGGGTTCGCGATTTCCGGGCGGCGCTCCTGGTGGCGGCCGACGAGCTTCGCTCGGGGGCTGCCGCGCGGCTGACGTTGGTCCCCGACCTCGAAGACGGCGACTGACGGTCGTATCATCAGCTCCGATCCTGCCCACTGGTCGGCGCGCCCGCCATCGACGTGTCCAGCCAGGCCAGGTAACCGGCGAGCCGCCGGACCGCCAGAACGCCGAGCAACGTAATGCCGGCCCGGATGCCCGCATCGAGCGCAGACAGTTGCCCGGTCGCCAGCATGAACGCGATCGGCAGCATCAACACGACGCCACCGATGGCGGCGGCCCGCCTGAGCACATTGACCATCATCACTGTCGCATCCAGCTCCGGATCGACAGTGCCACATCGAGCGGCGTCGCCCGGATCGGCTCACCGTCATGGGTGACCCCGAAGGTGAGCGGTATCTCATGGACCAGCGCCGTGCGCAGCGCCCGGGCGGCACCCATCTCCGAAGCGTACGAGACGGCGGCCGGACCCAGCTCGAGCAGCTGCTCGGAACGGTCGTCGCTGAGCATTACATGAACCATCCGGTCGCCTTTGATTCGATCCAGCCAATCGCGGGCGCTCTCTAGATCGTCCACCAGGCAGAAGATCGAGCCGCCGTAGGGGGGCAGCTCACCGGGCCGGTGGATCGGGAGGCCGAGCGCGCCGGCCAGCGCCGTGTGGTCGCACGACATCAGCAGAGACGACGCCTCGACCACCGGCGCGCACACCGGCGTGGCGGCCCGCACCAACGCCTCGATCCACTTGAAGTCGGCGGCCGGCTCCAGCTGCTTGGTGCGCTCGAGTAACACGGGCGGCATCCCGATGTATTCGAGCTTCGACTGACTCCACCCGGGCCTGCCCAGCGCAGTGAACATGCCGAATTCCACGTCCACGCGGGGCGCCGGCAGTGTCGCTTCGGGAGGTACCGGTGTGACCGGGCGCGATGCGTGATCCGGCTCGGCTGTGGGCACAAGCGATGGTGGCTCGGGATCTGATGTTGGTTCGGCCGGGGCCACGGGGGCGGCGGCTGGGGGTGCAGCAGCGGCCGGCGCCGCGGCCGCTACCGGGGCAGTGTGGCGGGCCACCTGATCCCGCAGGGCCTTCTCGAAGGAGCGCTCCCGCTCTTCCGTGTTGCGGACCATAGAGTCGAGCACGGCCGTCACACCCCGGCGGGCATCGGCCCCCGTCGCGTATGGATCAGCCGCGGCTGGCGGCGACGGTTTCAGTTGTTCCTCGCTGAGGTCCACGATCCGCGTCATGTCACTAGACGGTGGCGTTTGTTTCATTACCAATCACTCCTATCGGTATGACGGACACATGGGAGGGCAGCTCCGAGTACGCCAGAACGGGCAACTCGATGCCGAACATGTCGATGGTGCGCTGGAGCGGTTTGCGCAGCGCCTGGCCGCACACCAGTGCGCAGGGGTGTTCGCTCCTGGCGCCCAGGGTGGCGGCCTCGAGTAGGTCGCGTTGGAGCTGCTGGGACTGCTCGGGCGCCAGCACGAGGTGGAGCTCACCGTCGGCCTCCCGCAGGCCTTCGTGAAATCCACTCTCCAGCAACGGATCGAGCGTGAGCACGCTGAGCGATCCGGTGGGCGTGATGCGGGCCACGATCACTGGCGCCAGCGCGGTCCGGGCGGCGCCGATCAGGTTGGGGAGCGTGCGGCGCTCGGCCGGAACGGCGCTGACCGCCTCGATGATGGTCTCCAGGTCACGGACCGGCACCCGCTCGGCCAGCAGGCCGCGGAGCACCGAGTGCAAGAGGTGCATCGGCAGGATCTCGCTGCCGACCTCGTTGGCCAACAGCGGCTGCTCCTCCTGCAGGCCGTCGACCAGCATCTGGACGTCCTGCCGGGACAGCAACGACGCGGCGTGGGTGCGGACGACTTCGCCGAGGTGGGTAACGACGGCCGAGGACCGGTCCACCACCGTGGCGCCGGCGGCGACCGCGGCTTCGCGGCTCTCGTTGGGAATCCAGTACGCCTTCAACCCGAATACGGGTTCCACCGTTTCCCGCCCCACCGTGGCCAGCGGGCCGTCCTCTCCGCCCGGGATGGCCAGCAACTGGCTGGGAGGCGCCTCGCCGCGCCCTACCTCAACCCCGCGCAACAGGATCCGGTAGTTCCAGGCGGGCAGCGTTACGTCGTCACGAGTGCGGACGTAGGGCATCACCAACCCGAGCTCGCTCGCCATCGACCGGCGCAACGACTTGACGCGGTCCAGCAGGTCACCGCCTTTCAACGGATCGATCAAATCGAGAATGTCGTAGCTGAGGTGAAGCTCCAGGGGCTCGACCTGCATGTCGGCTATGAGGGCCTCGGGATCGTCAGGGCTGATGGTTATCTCCGGTGACGCCTCGGTTGGATCGGTCGCCGTCGGGGACTTTTCACCTTCGGGCGCGCCGTCGGGGGAGCGGCTGGAAACAGCGAACAGCACCCCGGCGAGAAGGAAGAACGGGATGGTGGGGAGGCCGGGCAGCAGGCCCATCCCCGCCACGATGATCGAGCCGAGCCGCAATGCGGTGCGGTTGCCGAACACCTGGGCGCGCATCTCGCCGGCCATGTCATCGTCCGAGCCGACCCGGGTGACCAGCAAACCCGTCGCCAGCGAGATCAGCAGTGCCGGGATCTGGCTGACGAGACCGTCCCCGACCGAGAGCCGGGAGAACGTGTCTACCGCGTCGCTCACTGTCAACCCTTGCGAACCGACGCCGATGGCGAGGCCACCGATCAGGTTGATGACGACGATGATGATGCCGGCGATGGCGTCGCCCTTGACGAACTTGGACGCCCCGTCCATCGCCCCGTAGAAATCGGCTTCTTTGGCGATCCGCTTACGCAGCTCCCGGGCCTCGTGCTCGTCGATCAGGCCGGCCGCCATGTCGGCATCGATCGCCATCTGCTTGCCCGGCATGGCGTCCAGGGTGAACCGGGCCGCCACCTCGGCCACTCGCCCGGCACCGTTGGTGATCACCACAAACTGAATGACCACCAGGATCAGGAATACGACGAGGCCGACTACCACCGAGCTGCCGATCACGAAGCTTCCGAAGGTGTCGATCACCTTGCCGGCGTAGCCGTCGGTCAAGATAAGGCGCGTCGACGACACATTCAGCGCCAGCCGAGTGAGGGTTGCCACCAGCAACAGTGAGGGGAACACGGAGAACTCCAGAGAGTCCTTGAGCAGCAGCGTGCCCAGCAGCACCAGGATCGCGAAAGAGAAGTTGGCGGCCAGCAGCATGTCGAGCACGACCGGCGAGATCGGCACGACCATGATCAGCACGATGAGGACGAGGAAGAGCGGCCCGGCCGCGGCGGTGCGGAAGTTCATCGCCGCATCCTTCGACGGTACGCGAGTGCGAGCAGCATCGCCACTGCTTCGAAGAGCACCGATGGAACAAACGATCCGACCTTGACGGACCGGAACAATGTGCGCGCCAGCGGCTTGTCCTCGATGACCGGCACCCCGTAGCGGCGGGCGGTCTTACGCATCTTACGGGCCAGGTGGTTGGCACCTTTGGCTACGACTCGCGGCGCCGGTTCGCCCGCCTTGTATTTGAGGGCCACTGCCAGGTGCGTTGGGTTGGTGACGACGACGTCGGCCGTGGTCGTCTCGGCGATCATCCGGTTCCGGCTGAATTCCGCGGCTCGTTTGCGCCGTTGGGCCTTGACGTGGGGGTCACCTTCAGACGACTTGGCTTCGTCCCGGATCTCTTTGACGCTCATCCGCAGGCCCCGGCTGGTGCGGTACCAGTTGATGGCGAAGTCGCCGGCGGCGATCAGGACCGCCATGACGGTGGCGCGCAGGAGAATCACCCACGCGGTTGAGGTGACAATGCCGACCGCTGCCGAGAACGAGCCGGCCCGGTAGATCTCACTGATGCTGGAAGTGAGCGGGCCGATCGTGATCGCGATCAAGAGGCCTAGTTTGAGGCCCGACTTGACCAACTCCCACGCGATCACGCCGGGCTTGAACCGGTTGAGGCCCTTCTTGGGGTGGAGGTTGGACAGCTTGGGCTTGGCCGCGGCGGGCGCGTATACGAAGCCGACCTGGCCGTAGCCCTGGATCAGACCGGCTACGATCGCTATCGCCAGCACCGGGACGACCGTGACCAGCAACATGGTGATGATGCTGTTCGGGATGACGTCGAAGGACTGTCCGGCGGAGGCGCGGATCAGCAGCTCCGACTGTTCGAGGATGACGTTGCTGGAGAAGGGGCCGACGATGCGCACTGCCCCGACCGTGACCAGCATGCCTGCAGCCACCGCCACTTCGGGGCTCTTGGCGATGTTGCCCTCGCGGCGCGCCTGGCGCCGTTTGCGCGGAGTTGGCTTCTCGGTCTGGTCGGGCTTCGGCACGCGACTCAACCCATCGGTCGTGGGCGCAGCCGCTCCGTGGCCATTTCCTGATCCGTCGATCTTCGTGTCGGCCGGGTGCGGTGCGGGTTAAGGAACAGCGGAGGGGAGCGCTGCCGGCATAGGCCCGGTCGGGTGGCGGAAGCGCGGCACCTGGTCGTGGAGGGACGGAGGCGATGGGGTGTGGGCGACGCTGGACCGGAGTTCGCGAAAACATTCCGTAACCGACCCCCTCGCGACCACTCAGTGTGGCTAGGTTCGCGGGGAGGCGCCCATGCCGGCGCGGCGGCGGTGCCCGGGACACGGGCCTGCCGCACACTGCCAGGTGGGTGGCAGGCCCGGCGAGGCGTCAAACCGGTCCCGCCGGACCTGGGGAGGGAGGCGAGCAGCAGTCACCGATGGGCCAGGTGACCGGTTTCTGTCCGGACGCTCACCGGAGGACCTCACGAACAAAGGGGAGGATCGTGGCAGCAAGCAGGATGCGAAAACCAATTCTCGAGCTCGTTGTTTCAGTCACCATGGTGGCGGCGTGGCTGCCGTGGCTGCCGGGAGCGGCCCTGGCGGCCACCGACCCGGTCATAAACGAGTTCGTCGCCAACCACACCGGTGCCGACACCCAGGCTTTCGTGGAGGTGTTCGGCGACCCGGCGACCGACTACTCCACAATGACGGTTCTGGAGATCGAGGGCGACAGCGGCGGCGCCGGCACTATCGACGCGGTCTTGCCCGTTGGCGCCACGGACGCCGGCGGCTTCTGGACCGACCCGGAGGACATGGAGAACGGGACCATCACGATCCTCCTGGTCGAGAACTTCTCCGGCAGCGCGGGCAACGATCTCGACACCAACAACGACGGCAGCTTCGACTCAACGCCCTGGACCCGCATCGTCGACGACATTGCCATCAGCGACGGCGGCGCCTCGGACCAGACGTACTCGTCCACCGTCCTCAGCCCCAACTTCGACGGCATCCCGTTCACGCCGGGTGGCGCCTCCCGTATCCCCAACGGCACCGACACGGACGCCGTCGGCGATTGGCTCCGCAACGACTTCGACGGCTTCGGTTTCCCGGGTTTTCCCGGCTCGCCGGCGGTCGGGGAGGCGGAGAACACCCCGGGGGCGGTCAACTCGGTCATCACGGTGGCCACCGACCCGATCGGTGACTGCGGCGATAGCGCCACCCTCATCCATGACATCCAGGAGGGTGGGGCGCTGTTCCCCGATGCGGGCAGCATCCGCGAGATCGAGGGCATCGTCACCGGCGACTTCGAGGCCGGCAGCGAACTCGGAGGCTTCTTCATGCAGGAGGAGACCGCCGACTTCGACGGCGACGGAACCACCTCGGAGGGCATCTTCGTGTTCAACAACGGCACCGGGTCGGTGAGCCCGGGCGACACCGTGCGGGTACGGGGCACTGTGGCCGAGTTCTTCGACCTCACCGAGATCACCAACGTGGTCAGCGTGACGGGATGCCCGGCCACCGGGACCACGGCCCCGGCGTCGTGGTCGCTGCCCGTCTCAGCGGTGTCTGACTGGGAGTGGGTCGAGGGGATGGAGATCACCATCGCCCAGACCCTCTACGCCTCGGGCAACTTCAACCAGGGCCGCTTCGGCGAGGTCGACCTGTCGGTGGGCGCGCCCCTCGACAACCCGACCAACGTCGTGGCCCCGGGCGCGCCG
>JBFGLM010000081.1:0-15205 GCA_041576165.1 Acidimicrobiia bacterium | reverse complement strand
GCGGCCCGGAGCGCCGTGAGATCGTGCACTACCGGCCGCAGCTCGGCATAGCGGCGATTCAAGTCCGCGAAAGCGGAGGGGTCAGAGGTCGCGTCTCGAGCCGCGAGCTGCTCCTCGATGTCACGGTACGTGGCCTCCACTTCGTCGAGGCGCGCCATCAGGCTGGCATCCACGACTTAGCCTCCGAAGGCGGCGAGTGCTCCGGGCTCGACCGGGCCGCGAGTCTTCACCTCGGCCACTTCGTCCTCGGTCAGCGCAAACAGCAGCGAGGTCACCGCCACGTCGATCATGTCCTCTTCCGGCTCGCCGGTCGTGAGACGCTGCAACCACAGGCCCGGTGCGGTCAAAACGCGACCGAAGACGCTGTCCACCTTGGACCCTCCCAGCTTCAGCACTTCGTAAGAGACGCCGGCGATCACCGGGATGAGCACGATACGGCTGAGGATCAGGGAATACCACGGCAAGCCGCCCACCAGAGTGAAGACGACCACCGCGGTGATCATCACGATGAGCAAGAAGCTGGTGCCACAGCGCGGATGTTCCGGCTGATACTTGCTGATCTCATCGCGGGTTAGGGAATCACCGGCTTCATACGCGTGGATCGTCATGTGCTCGGCGCCGTGATACTGGAACACCCGGCGAATCTCTGCCGACCGGCCGATCGCCCATATGTATGCGATGAAGAGGAAGATTCGGACTACTGCTTCGACGATGTGAAACCAGACCGAGTCAGGTCCGAATCCGGCCAGGCGGGCCGCACCCAGTGGCAGGAGCATGAACAGGGCAACGAAAAAGACCAGGGCTACGCCCATCGAGACTGCGATCTGGCGTCCGGTCAGCGGCTCCTCATCCTCCCCAACTGCTCGTTGTGCGCTCCAAGTGAGGGCCCGGTAGCCGAGCGTCAACGACTCGCCCAGTACCAGCACGCCTCGGACGAACGGCACCTTGGCCCACCGGGAGCGGGCCGATAGCCGCGGCAGTTCGTGGGCTTTGGCCTCGATCATTCCGGCCGGGTTGCGCACCGCGACCGCCCACCCCGACGGGGCGCGCATCATGACCCCTTCGATGACGGCCTGGCCGCCGACGCTCGCTCCGGGAGGACGGCTCATGCGGAAAGACGGGCCAGCGTCAGCTGTCCTCGGCCGCGGGCTGCTCGGCCGGTTGCTGATTGCTGGCGAGGCGTTGATACCGCCGCTGGAAACGCTCGACCCGGCCGCCGGTGTCGATCAGCTTCTGCTTGCCGGTGAAGAACGGATGACTGGCGCTGGAGATCTCCACCTTGGCCAGCGGATAGGTGTTGCCGTCTTCCCACTCGATTGTCTCGTCGGTTTCGACGGTTGAGCGTGTCAGGAACGCGAAGTCGGACGACGTGTCCTGGAACACGACTTCCCGGTACTCGGGGTGGATATCGGCTTTCACGGATACTCCTTCTTCAAGGCTTCGAGCGTACCGGATGCAGGGCGGTTGCCGAGCGCCGGGGTCTACGACTTGGCCACCTCTGACAAGAATTCGGCATTGGACTTGGCGTTCTTCAACCGATCGATCAGCAGTTCCAGCGCCGCACCCGACTCGAGTGCGAGCAGCACTCGTCGCAGCTTCCAGACCTGCTGGAGTTCGGCCCGATCAAACAGCAGCTCTTCGCGGCGGGTGCCGGACGCCGCAATGTCGATGGCGGGATACACCCGCTTGTCGGCGAGCTTGCGGTCGAGGCGGAGCTCCATGTTGCCGGTGCCCTTGAACTCTTCGAAGATGACCTCGTCCATCTTCGACCCGGTTTCAACCAGCGCCGTCCCGAGAATCGTGAGGCTGCCGCCCTCTTCGATGTTGCGGGCCGCTCCGAAGAAGCGCTTCGGCGGATAGAGCGCCTGGGAGTCGACACCACCGGACAGGATGCGGCCGCTGGCGGGAGTGGCCAGGTTGTGCGCCCGGGCGAGACGCGTGATCGAGTCGAGCAGGATGACGACATCGGTGCCCATCTCAACGAGTCGCTTCGCCCGCTCCAGCGCCAGCTCCGAGACCTGGGTGTGCTCGTCGGCCGGCCGGTCGAAGGTCGAGAAGATCACCTCGCCCTTGACCGAACGCTGCATGTCGGTCACCTCTTCGGGCCGCTCGTCCACCAGGACGACCATGAGGTAGCACTCCGGGTTGTTGGCCGTGATCGACTGGGCGATCTCTTTGAGGACGGTTGTTTTGCCGGCTTTGGGGGGTGAGACGATCAGCCCGCGCTGGCCCTTGCCGATCGGAGCGATCAGATCGATGATCCGGGGCAGGGCTTGGTCGGCCTTGCCATCGACCTCCAGCCGCAGTCGCACGTCCGGAAACAGCGGTGTGAGCGACTCGAACTTGGAACGCTTGCGCGCCTCGTCGGGGGTCATACCGTTGACGGTGTCGATCCGAGTCAGGGCGGGGAACTTCTCCTGACTGCGTGGGGGACGAATCGGCCCGGCGACCAGGTCTCCCTTGCGGAGAACAAACTTGCGGATCTGGCTGGCGGACACGTACACGTCCTTCTCGCCGGCCAGATAACCGGTGCAGCGCAGGAATCCGTAGCCTTCCGGCAGCACGTCGAGGATGCCCTGTCGCTCCTCCAGTGGACCTTCTGGCTCCTGCTGCTGGTCACGATTGCCCTGACCGCCCCGCCGGCGCCGGCGCCGGCGGCGGGGATCTCCGTCCTCGGCAGCTTCGGTGCTGCCTTTCCGACCGTCGCCCTCTTCGCCCTGGTCCCCACCTTCGGCTTTCGCGTCCGCGCGTTCGTCGGTCTCGCCGTCACCCTCCGCGGCCTCAGCGTCCGACGTGGGGGGTTCTTCAGGGGCCGCGGTTGAACTATCAGCGTCAGAGTCGGGGGTTTCCTTCGCAGCCTTCTCGACAGTGGTCGGCAGGTCGACCGGGGCCTGTTCTGTGCTGGCTTCGAATTTCTCCGAACCCATGATGGCATCGA
Organism: Acidimicrobiia bacterium; assembly: GCA_041576165.1. Lineage (GTDB taxonomy): Bacteria > Actinomycetota > Acidimicrobiia > Spongiisociales > Spongiisociaceae > JBFGLM01. The sequence continues at coordinate 12,267 of JBFGLM010000081.1, read as the reverse complement.
TCAGCTTGGCCTTTTGGAGCCCATCTGCCTCGATTCCGATGGCGGACGCGATCTCCCGAAGGTCCTTGACCGACTTCGCCTGAAGTTCCGATCTGCTGGTCATGTCGTCCTTTCGAAGAAAAAGAGCCTGACCTGTTCGATGGTTTCGTCCGATATTTGGCCAGACGAAAGGGAGCGAACGATGGATCCCCGCTGCCAGCACGCCAGCGGCTCAGTGGGGCTCTGGAACCACCCGCGGCTCCGGGGTGGTAGGCACATCATAGGTGAGAGTTCGGGAAGTTCCAAGCGGACCTGGCCGATACCCGGCTGCCGCGTGGTGTGGCCGGCTCACCCGGCGCCTTTGAGCTCCGCTTCGAGATACGCCCGGACCGCATCTAACTCGGCCGGGACCCGGTGGGTGTGCTCTGCCAGATCATGGAGATCCGCCAGGTGGGGAGGTAGCGACGGGTCGTCCCCCGTTGCGGCCTGCACCGTGGCGGGGAATTTCGCCGGATGAGCGGTTGCGAGCGCAACCACCGGCCGGTCCGACACCTGCGATGCGGCATGCAGGCCGACCGCAGTGTGGGGGTCAACCAGGTACCCGGTCTCGGCCAGCGCCCGGCGCATCGTCCGGCGGATCCCGTCGTCGTCAATCCAGCTGCTGGAAAAGACGGTTGCCGCTGTCGTCCGTTGATCAGCGCCCACCTCGAGCGAACCGTTCGAACGCAGCGCAGTCATTGCCTCTGTGAGGGCTGGTCCGTCTTCGTCGAGCAGGTAGTACAGCAGCCGCTCGAGGTTCGACGGGATCTGGATGTCCATGGAAGGCGCCACCGTCGGCACGACCGGGCCGAGGGTGAGGCGCCCTTCCTCGAAAAACGTCGTCAGCACGTGGTTCTGGTTGCTGCCGACGGCCAGCCGTGTGATCGGAAGGCCCATCACCCGGGCGGCATATCCGGAGAACACGTTCCCGAAGTTCCCGCTCGGGACCGCAAAGGTGACCGGGCGGTGCGGCGTGGCGAGCCGACTGGACGCCCAGACGTAATAGGGAATCTGGGACACCACCCTGCCCCAGTTGATCGAGTTGGCCGTGGAGAGCCCGTAGCGGGCTCGCAGCCCCGTATCTGCAAACAGCCCCTTGACGAGGTCCTGGCAATCGTCGAAGGTGCCGTCGACCGCCAACGCGTGGACATTGGGGGATGCCACCGTGGTCATCTGCCGCCGCTGCACCTCCGACACCCGACCATGCGGGTAGAGGATGACGACGTCGAGGTTCTCCCGGTCCCGGAAGGCTTCGATCGCCGCCGACCCGGTGTCTCCCGACGTGGCGCCCAGCACGGTGGCTCGAGACCCGGCGGCGGCGAGGGTCCGATCCAACATTCGGGCGAGCATCTGCATCGCCATGTCCTTGAACGCCAGCGTCGGGCCCCAGAACAGCTCGAGCAGATACATCTCGTCCCCCAGGTCCCGCATAGGGGCGACATCGGGATGGCTGAACCCGGCATATGCCGCGTGAGCCATGTCCAGCAACTCGTCGTGGTCGGCAAAACCATCGGTGAAGCCGGCGAGCGTGGCCGCGACGAAAGCCGGATACGGAGCATTTTCCAGTGCAGCCAGGTCGGTAGCATCCAGCCGGGGCCAGCGGTCCGGCAAATACAGGCCACCATCGGGAGCGAGGCCAGTCAGTAAGGCCGTTTGGAAATCGACCGGCGCCGCCCTGCCCCGGGTCGAGATGTACCTCACGGCTCGTCGCTTTGCACCCGCACCACCGCCGCCACCTGACGGACGACTTCCAGTGATGCGAGCGCATCGCGGGCGGCGCGCAGGTTGCTTTCGATGGCGTCGTGGGTCACCAGCAACAGCGTGGCGGCATCGCTGCGGCCCTCCTGCCACACCGACTTGATCGATACGTCGTTGTCGCCGAACACCGCGGCGATTTGAGCGAGCACCCCGGGCCGGTCGGCCACCTCCAGCCGCAGATACCACTTGGTGGCGACGTCAGCGAAGTCCTGGATCTTGCCGGGTGCGAAGCGGATGGGGGGTTTCACGGGGGCCCCAGCCAGCAGCTCACGGGCCGCGTCGATCACGTCACCGAGTACGGCGGTGGCGGTGGGATCTCCGCCGGCTCCCGGACCGGTGAACAGCAACTCCCCGATGGCGGGACCCTCGATGAACACTGCGTTCGTGGCGCCCCGCACGGAGGCGAGCGGATGGTCGACCGGCACGAACGCGGGGTGGACCCGCACTGCGATCCCCTCATCCCCCTCTTCGGCGATCGCCAGCAACTTCGGCCGGTAACCCAGGTTGTCGGCAAACGCGAAATCCTTCTGCTGGAGCCGATCGATTCCCTCGCGGAAGACCCGGTCGCTGCCGACCCAGGTGCCGAACGCCAGCGACGCGAGAATGGCCGCCTTGTCGGCCGCATCTGCCCCCGACACGTCGGCCGTGGGATCGGCTTCTGCATACCCGAGCGCTTGCGCCTCGGCCAGCACGTCGGCATATGCCAACCCGTCTTCGATCATCTTGGTAAGGATGAAGTTGGTGGTTCCATTGACGATCCCCAACACCCGCGTGATGCGCTCGCCCGCCAAGGACTCGGACAGCGGTCGAATGATGGGTATACCCCCACCGACCGCGGCCTCGAACAGCAGCGGTACTCCCGACGCCTCGGCGGCGCTGATCAGCTCCATACCACGGGCTGCCACCAGGGCCTTGTTGGCAGTCACTACCGGCTTTCCGGACTTGAGCGCCTCCAGCACGAGGTCACCGGTGGGGTCAAGGCCGCCCATGACCTCCACCACCAGGTCGACTCGATCGTCGGCCACCACTTCCGCCGGGTCTTCCGTCAGAACCTCCGCGGGAACATCAAAATTGCGCGGTTTGGCGAGGTCGCGGACTGCCACCCGTCGGACATCGAGCTCGATGCCGGACTTAGCTGCGATGGCTGCGTGTTGTTCGACGAGGCGTCGCAGCAGCGAGCCGCCCACGGTGCCGGCTCCCAAGAAACCCACACCAACCTTCATGAGTTCTCCCAATCGAGGACGCAGGATTGTACGTCCTCAGTCCCAATCCTCGGCCATCGCCCGCACCGGCCGGGTCTGGGCCACCGCTACGATCCGTGCTCCTATGGCGGGCCCAATCCCGACCTCGCTGCTGCCCGACTCTGCCGCCATCACCGGCGACGGCCGGTTGCTGGTGGCCGGTCGCCATCTCACCGAACTCGCCGACGAGTTTGGAACCCCCCTGTTCGTATATGACGAGGCACATCTACGGCGCCGGTGCCGCATCGCAGCTGAGGCGTTCGACGGCAACGCCTACTACGCCACCAAAGCCTTCATGTGCAAGGCGATGGTGCAGGTCGCGTACGAAGAGGGGATGCGTTTCGACGTCTCGACCGGCGGCGAGCTGTTCGTGGCCCTCCAGGCCGGGGTGCCCGGGTCGAACATGGTCATGCACGGGAACAACAAGTCGATGATCGAGCTACGAATGGCTGTCGAGGCGGGCGTCGAGCGGATCGTGGTGGATTCCTTCGACGAGCTCGAACGTCTCGAGCAGCTCCACCGGGAGGGTTTCGACCCGGCTCCGGTCTTGATCCGGATCACGCCGGGCGTGGAGGCTCATACTCACGAGTACCTGACCACCGGGGCCGACGATTCCAAGTTCGGCTTCACCGTGTCCAACGGTGCCGCGGCCGAGGCCGTAAAGCGCGCCAAAGACAGCCCGGCGGTGTTGTTGTATGGCATCCACGCCCACATCGGGAGCCAGGTTTTCAACGTCGATTCGTTCCGGTTGGCCGTACGCGCAGTAGCGGCTTTCTCCCGGCCGCTCGGGCTGGCCGATCTGTCGCTGGGCGGCGGGTTGGGCGTGGCCTACGTCGAAGGTGAGACCGCTCCCGATATTCAGGAGTGGGCGACCACCATCAAGGAGGCCACTGCCGAGGAATCGGTGGAGGCACGGGTGATGGCCGAACCCGGTCGAGCGGTCGTCGCGGCTGCCGCTGTGACGCTCTACCGGGTTGGCACGATCAAGGATCTCCCCGGCATCCGCACCTACGTGGCGGTCGACGGCGGTATGAGCGACAACCCACGCCCGGTGCTGTACGGCAGCGGCTATGAGACATTCCTACCTCGCAAAGTCACCGCCGACCGGCCCCGCGGAGTTCGGGTGGTGGGGAAGCATTGTGAATCGGGTGACGTGCTGGTGCGGTCGGGTTGGGTGCCCGATGATCTGGAGGTGGGAGATGTTCTCGCCACGCCGGTCACCGGTGCCTACGGGCACTCGATGGGGAGCAACTACAACAAGGTGCTGCGCCCCGCGGTGGTCTTCGTGCATGCAGGTCGGGCCCGGCTGGTCGTGCGGCGTGAGACGTACGAGGACCTCGTACGCTACGACGTCTGAGCGTCCGCGATCGGGGTCTACCGGGCGTTTCGCACCGCCGCCTCGATGGCCCGCCCGACCGCCACGAATGCTGCCTCGGCAACGTCGTCGATCGATGCTTCGACCTGACCACACGACACGGCAAAGCAGGTATCGCCGTCGTAGCGGGTGTGCGCCGGCCGTAGGCAAGCTGCGTAGGCATCCTGGCCGCGCACCGCCAACCGGGTGAGATGGTCGCGTGACAATGCGGCGTCGGTGGCCACGACCGCCAGAGTGGTGTTCTCAACCAGGCCCGGTAGTGCCAGCGGGCCGGGGATGGCGGGTCCGCCGGTGAGAGCCTCACCTTCGAGGCTGAAGGCGTCGCCCAACGCATTGACCGCAACCAGCGCGCCGACTGTCGCTCCCTCCACAGCAACTGCGGCCGACCCGAGGCCGCCGGGATTGAACTCGCCGCGCCACTTCGACACGGTGGCGCCGGTACCGGCGCCGACCAAGCCCATGGCGACCGGACGGGCCGTGGCCGCGTGGTACGCAGCGGTGCCTTCCTGCGACCCCGGGCGGACCTGGCCGTCACCCGTCAAGAGGTCGAACAGCACCGCAGCCGGCACGATCGGGACGGGTCCGGCCGCCGTAGGGTGGCCCCGACCTTCGCCGGCGAGTGCCTCGACCACCCCATCCGCCGCGGCCAGGCCGAACACGCTGCCGCCGGTGAGGAGGATGCATTGCACACCCTGGACCGTCATACCGGGCGCCAGCAAGGCGGTCTCACGGGATCCGGGCGCCGCACCGCGAGTCTCGACCGCAGCGACGTTCGGCTCGGGAAAGTCGATGACGGTGCACCCGGTCATGGCGGCGAGGTCGGTCCAGTGGCCCACCCGCACGCCGGGCACTTCGGTGACCGTGCCGTTCACGTCGTCCTCCTTCACAGCGGCGGGCTGAACCGGCCATCTACAGACAGCCACCCGCCGTCGGCCACCAACAACGAGCCGGTCACGTACGAAGACGCATCGGATGCGAGGAAGATCAGCGGTCCGGCCATCTCGACCGGCTGGGCCCAGCGGCCGAGTGCACTTTTTGCGGCATACGCGTCGTACCAGTCGCGCTGGCTCTGAATCTGGGTGGTCAGCGGCGTCTCGACCACTCCGGGCGCCAGGGCATTGGCTCTGACTCCCATCGGGCCCAACTCCGCGGCAACGGTCTTGATCATCTGCACGACGCCGGCCTTGGTCGCCGCGTATACCCCCTGGCCGGGTTCCACGACCTGTGCCCTGATCGACGAAACGGCGATGATTGATCCGCGCTCCCGCTCCACCATCGCCGCCGCGGCCGCCCGGATCGCGAAGAAGGTGCCTTTCAAGTTGAGCGCGACCACCCGCTCGAACTCGTCACCGCTGATGTCCAGGAGACGCTTGCGAACATTGATCGCCGGGGTCGTCACCACCACCTCGGCGTCGGGATGGGTCCCGAAGAGCGCCTCGACGGAGGCCCGGTCGCCTATGTCGACTGTCTGGGCCGTCGCCTCTCCGCCGGCGGCAACGATGTCGAGGGCAGCCGCTTCCGCCCCCTCGGCAGCCAGGTCGGCACATACCACATCGGCCCCGTGGGCGGCGAGCCCGAGGGCTCCCGCATATCCGATGCCGCTGGCGGCGCCGATCACCACGGCCTTCTTGCCGGTCAGGTCGAACAGGGCCCGGTACGCGTTGAGGTCCGTCATAAGCAGCGAGCCTATAGCGCCGCCACCCGAGTCGGGTTCTGCCGCCGAGTCAGCGATGGACAGCTTCTAACCTGCGCGGGGACAGAGGAGCCATGGATGTACGTGATCCGGCGTATCGGCGTGTTCGTGCTGAGCGTCTTCGTCGCGTCGGTCCTGGTGTTCGTCGTCATGGCCATCCTCCCGGGCGACCCGGCCGTCGTGATGCTTGGCACTCAGGCCACGCCCGAGTCGGTGGCGGTGTTGCGGACAGAGCTGGGCTTGGACCGGCCGCTGGTGGCGCAGTACACCGACTGGTTGGCCGGGGCCCTCACCGGCGACTTCGGGACCTCGGTGTTCACGGGCCAGGAAATTGCGCCGCAAATCCTCGACCGCCTCGAGATCACGGTCCCGCTGGCGATCATGGCCATGACCCTGACGATCCTGATCGCGTTCCCGCTGGGTGTCTTTGCGGCCGCCCGCCACCGCAAGGCAGCGGACACCGTTGTCTCGACGATCAGTCAGGTGGGTCTGGCGGTCCCCGCCTTCTGGGCCGGGCTCGTGCTGGTCTCGATCTTCGCCGTCGGGTACCAGCTGTTTCCGGCCAACGGCTTTCCCGGCTGGGATGTGTCGGTGTCGGAATCGCTGCGGTCGCTGGTATTGCCCGCGGTCTCGCTCTCGATCGTGCAGGGCGCGATCATCACTCGCTACGTGCGGTCGGCTGTGCTCGAAACGCTGCGCCAGGATTACATCCGCACAGCCCGCTCGAAAGGCCTGACCCGGGGGTCGGCGTTGTGGCGCCACGGCCTGCGCAACGCCGCTATTCCCGTGCTGACGATCCTCGGCTTGCAGTTCGCGGCGCTGCTGGCGGGAACCGTCGTCATCGAGTCGGTGTTCGTGCTGCCTGGGCTGGGCAGCATGCTCCTCCAAGCCATCACCCGCCGTGACCTCCTGCTGGTACAGGGTGGGGCGTTCACGATCGCGGTCCTGATCTTGACGGTGAACCTGCTGGTCGACCTGACGTACCGCCTCATCGACCCCAGGGTCCGCAGCCAATGACCGTCACCACCTTCCGCCGCAGGCGCCGCTGGGCGCGGCTGAATCTGGGAATCGGCGCGACGATCGTCCTGGTAGTGGTGCTGACCGCCCTGGTGTCGTTCTTGTGGACACCCTTCGACCCGGAACGGATCTCGGCCGGCGAGCAATTTCTGGGAGTCGGAGAGGGCGGTCACCTGCTCGGCACCGATCAGTTCGGACGCGACTTGTTCAGCCAGATCATGGTGGGATCGCGAACCGCCCTCTTTGTCGGCATCCTGGCGGTCGGCATCGCCATAGTGATCGGAATCCCGCTCGGCGGCCTGGCAGCCGCCCGCCGAGGGCTGGTCGAGGACGCTGTCATGCGGCTATCCGATGTGATCTTCGCCTTCCCGCCGGTTTTGCTGGCAATCCTGCTGGTCGCAGCCGTCAGCCCGGGGACCGGTTCTGCCATGGTGGCAATCGGCATCGCCTACGTCCCCATCGTCGCCCGGGTCACTCGCGGTGCCGCCCTGTCGGTGTTCCAGCTCGACTTTGTAGCGGCCGCCCGGAGCTACGGGAGAGGCAAGGTGTACATCTTCCTCCGGCACGTGCTACCGAACATCGCCTCCGTCCTCATCGTCCAGATGACCGTCCTCTTCGCGCTCGCAATCCTGGCCGAAGCTGCGCTCTCGTTCCTGGGAATCGGCACCCAGCCGCCCACTCCGTCGTGGGGAAGGAGCCTGCGCGACGCCCAGACCTTCATCCAGATCTCGCCCCGCCTGGCGATCTGGCCCGGGCTGGCGATCGCCCTGACGGTGTTGGGATTCAACCTGTTGGGCGACGGGCTCCGGGACGCGCTCGACCCACGGTTGGAAGCGAGCCGGACATGACAGCCGGGCCTGCTCCCCTGCTCGAAGTCCAGGACCTGACGGTCACGGCAGGGTCGAGTCACCTGGTCAACGGAGCCTCATTCACGCTCCAGGCCGGGAGCCGCACCGGTCTGATCGGCGAGTCGGGATCAGGCAAGACAATCACGGCGCTGGCCGTGATGGGTCTGTTACCCGAGGAGCTGCGCACCACGGGCCAGGTGTGGCTACGTGGCGAAATGCTGCTCCACGCGCCCGAGCGCCGCCTCATCGAGCATCGGGGGAACTCGATGTCGATGATCTTCCAGGAGCCAATGGCCGCGCTCAATCCGGTGATGCGGATCGGACGCCAGGTGGCCGAACCACTCCGCGTGCACCGGGGTCTGTCGCGAAAAGAGGCGATCAACATCGCCATCGAGCTGCTGGATCGGGTCGGCATCGACCAGGCCGACAGGCGAGCCCGCGCATATCCGCATGAGTTGTCCGGTGGGCAGCGCCAGCGGGCCATGATCGCGATGGCGCTGGCCTGCGGTCCCGACCTGGTCATCGCCGATGAGCCAACCACGGCGCTGGACGTCACCATCCAGGCGAAGGTGCTCGAGGTCCTACGAGATCAGGTGGCTGCGAACGACGCAGCCCTGTTGCTCATCACCCACGACCTGCCGGTGGTGGCGGGCGTCACCGAGGACGTGCTCGTCTTGCGGGACGGTGTGATCGTCGAGCGGGGGCCGACGGCCCGTGTATTCAGCCGACCGGAACATCCGTACACCCGCGAGCTGGTCGGAGCGGTGCCGCCGATGAGCAGAGCCGTCGAAATACCGCCCCGGCCTACATCGCCCAGGCCTGCCGGCACTCCAATAGTCACCGCCACCGACGTGGTGCGGACGTTCCGACTACACCGGCGCTCACTGACCGACCCGGCTCCGGCGATACAAGCGGTGGACGGGGTTTCGGTACAGGTGTACGAAGGCGAGACCTTCGGGATCGTCGGCGAGTCCGGTTCAGGGAAGTCGACCCTCGCCCGCATGATCGTCGGCCTCGACCGACCGACGTCCGGGCTGATTCAGGTAGCCGGGATTGACGTGACTGCCGCCCGCGAGGCCCGCGCGCTCCCGTACGTGGCGCAGATGGTGTTCCAGGATCCGATGGGTTCGCTCGATCCGCGCATGCTGGTAGGCGACATCATCGCCGAACCATTGCGGTCCCTCGGGGTCGCGGGCGACCGCCGCCGGCGGGTCGCCGAGCTGCTCGACGCCGTGGCGATGCCGGCAGATGCCGCCGGACGTTATCCGCACGAATTCTCCGGTGGCCAACGGCAGCGAATCGCGATCGCCCGCGCGCTGGCCCCCGACCCGAAGCTGCTCGTGGCGGACGAGCCGGTCAGTGCGCTGGACATGTCCGTCCAGACGGTCACGCTCGACCTGCTCGCCCAGCTGAAACGCGATTTCGACCTCACCATGGTCTTCATCTCCCACGACCTGTCTGTCGTACATGAGATCTGTGAGCGGGTCGTCGTGCTCGATTCCGGCCGGGTGGTAGAGACCGGCCCGGTTGATGACGTGTTCCGGCGGCCGTCCCATCCGTATACGAAAAGACTGGTGGCGGCCGTCCCCCGGCTGGATGCCATTTCCGCGTGACGGCTTTGGCCCGCGGGGCATCCTTTGCCGGGCACTAGCCTGACGGCCTTCAGGGCGAGGAGGCTCGATGAAGTTTCGCACCACGATCAGCCTGATCGTTGTTCTGGCGATGGTCCTGGCGGCCTGTGCCGGCACAACCGCTGAGGACCCCACGACCACCACTGCCGCAGCCGCGGCCGAAGACACCGAAGCGACCACCACAACCGCCGCCGCCACTACCACGGCTGAGGCCACCACCACTACCGCGGCCGAGGAGTCCCGGCAGAACGAGATCGTCATCGGGCTCCAGCTCGAGCCCCCGACACTCGACCTGACTGCGAGTCCCGCCGCTGCCATCCCGCAGGTCTTGCTGTACAACGTCTACGAGACACTGGTCCGGCTGGAGGAGGACGGTTCGATCTCGCCGCTGCTGGCCGAGTCCTACGAGATCAGCGATGACGGCCTCACCTACACGTTCACGCTGCGCGAGGGCGTCACGTTCCACAACGGCGACCCGTTGTCTGCGGAGGACGTGGTGTTCTCCATAAACAACGTCAAAGACAACGAAACCCACCCGTTCACGACGACCTTTGCCCCGATCGAATCAGTTGAGGCCGTCGACGATCTGACCGTGCAGGTGAACCTGAGCCAGATCAGCGCCAACCTCCTGTTCTTCATGACCCAGGGCCAAGGCTCGATTCTGAATGAGACCGCCATCGACACGATCGAGAACAGCGCGGTGGGCACCGGTCCGTTCCTATTCGATTCTTGGACGGTGGGCGACTCGATAGTCCTGACCAAGAACCCCGACTACTGGGCCGACCAGGCCCTGCTGGACAAGGTGACCTTCCGGTACATCCCTGATCCGAACGCACTGAACAACGCGCTGCTGGCTCCGGATGGGATCGACATGATCGCCGGCGTATCCGCCCCCGAGCTGTTGGAGGTGTTCGAGGGCGATGACCGCTTCGAGGTGAAGACCGGTCTCACCTACGGCGAGATCGTGCTGTCACTCAACGGTCGCAATGAGCCGTTGGATGACGTTCGGGTACGCCAGGCCATCAGCCATGCCATCGATCGCCAAGCTGTGGTGGACCTGGCCTACGCCGGCTATGGCGAGGTGATCGGGACCTTCTCGACGCCGCTCGATCCCTGGTTCAAGGACCTGACCGGTGTCTATCCCTACGATCCTCAGCAGGCGCAGGAGCTGCTGGCCGAGGCGGGCGTGGAAGGGCTGACGCTGCGCATGGTGCTCCCACCCACCTCCTACGCGGAACGCAGCGGTGAGATCATCGCCAGCCAGCTCGATGAGGTGGGGATCGACGTCGAGATAACCAGCGTCGAATGGGGTGTCTGGCTCGAAGATGTGTTCAGCAACTTCGACTTCGACATGTCGATCGTGGCCCACGTGGAGCCGAACGACTTGGGCCAGTACGGGAACCCGGAGTACTACTGGGGAAACGACAGTCCTCAGGTAGCGGACCTGATCGCGCAAGCCGATTCCGAGCCCGACGAGACCACACGTAATGAGATCTACGGTCAAGTGCTGGACGAAATAACAGAAGTAGCGGCCGACAACTGGCTGTTCGTGCTGCCTGCACTGGCGGTCGTGAAGCAGGGTGTCACCGGTTTCAAGATCGACCTGCCAGGCTCACTCGACGTGACCGAGATGGCGTTCAATCCTTGATCGGGCGGACCACGTTGATCGGCCGCCCGGCATCACGGCCCGCTAACAGGCGGCACCGGGCCGGTGATGCCGCTCGGACGACATGAGTGCCGCCGACCGACGCCTGACTCCGGAGCGGCCCACCAACCGTTCACCGCGGGACTTGCTCGATCGGGAGGGCCTCATCGAACTCACGCAGCGCCTGGTGCGGATCCCGAGCGTCAACCGTCCGGAGGAAGGTCTCAGCGAGGCAGCGGCCGTCGATGTTGTGGTCGACCACGCCGAAGCATTCGGCTGGGATGTGCTGGTGGAGGAAGTGGCGCCGAGCCGCCCCAACGCGATCATCCGAATCGACGGCGGCCGGCCGGGGCGCACATTGCTCTTCGAGGGTCACACCGACGTCGTCACGGAGGGCGATCGCAGCCAGTGGACGTTTGATCCCTTCTGCGGCGACATCCGGGATGGACGTATTCGCGGCCGTGGCGCCGCCGACATGAAGGGCGGCGTGGCGGCCATGATGCATGCGGCACGCGCGGTCCAGGTGGCCGGCTCGTTTCCTGGCTCAATCGTTCTCGCCATCCTCTGCGATGAAGAAGAGATGATGATCGGTGTTCACGATTTCGTCGCCCGCGGACATGCCGCCGGGGTCGACGCGGCCATCGTGTGTGAGCCAGAAGGCGGCGAGGTCTGTGCCGTGCAGAAGGGAGCGATGCGCCTGCGGATCGACCTGGCCGGCGAGATGGCCCACGGAGCGATGTCGCACGAGGGCCGCAACCCGCTGTTGGCAGCCAGCCGGTTCCTCGACGAGGTTGAGGCCATCGACGCCGACCTCCAGGCCACCCACGGCGAGCACGAACACCTGGGTCACGTCTATCTCACCCCCACGCACGTGGCCGCCGGCTCGCTCCGCCAGCTCAATGTGATCCCCGGCGGCGGTTTGCTCCCCCTCGACAGCAGAACGCTGCCCGGAGTCGATCATCCCGCCCTGTTCGACCGGCTGCGGGCCGCGGCAACCGACGTCAGCGACGAGACCGGGGTCGATTTCGAGTTCTCCACCCT
>JBFGLM010000080.1:0-15600 GCA_041576165.1 Acidimicrobiia bacterium | reverse complement strand
TTTTGGGTGGGGGGCCTCCGCCCCGCGGGGGGAGCCCCGCAACCGGCCTTCGGCTGTTACTTAGGCGTCAAGAAGCGAGCCCGGCTTCCAGGTCGGCTTGCGCCTGGTTGGCGAGCGCCGTGGGGTCTGTCCATTCGTTGAACGGAGCAAAGAAGGACGCCGCCTGACTTCCGTTGGCCCACTGACCCGCGCCCTTGGGCGCCACCCAGTACTGCTCGAAGCCGACCCGGTAGTTCGGGATCAGGTCAGCTATGGCTTGACCGAGCTTGGTGTCGAGCGTCGACGTCGGCTGGGTAGGGATCAAGCCCACCGCATTGACGAACGTCTGATATTCGGCCGGATCGGACAGCGCCGCCACATAAGCCAACGCCGCGTCCTTGTTCTGCGAGCCCTCCGCGACCATCCAGCTCATGTCGTACTTGCCGAACAGGAACTGGTTGTCGGCCGCGGTGTCGCTGCCGGGGAATGGCACGTAGGTCCAATCGAACGCCGCCACGTCCTCGACCGCAGGTGCCTGCCACACACCGGTGGGCATGAAGGCCACGTCTCCGGCGGCATAGCGGGCGGGTCCAGCGTCATGCGAGATCCCCGTCACACCGTCTTCGAGCAGGTCGTTGGCGTACGTCTGGAACCGGTTGAACAGTTCTATGCCGTTCGCGTCGTTCCACTTGATGCTGCCGGTCCATAGGCCCTCTACTAGACCCGCTTGATCCGGGTAGTAGGCGCCCAAGAGGCCGTAGGCACCCACGAAGACAGGCCAGCCATCGGCGCCGCCCACGGTCATGCACTCGTTTCCGGCGGCCTGGACCGCGTCACACACCGACAACAACTCGCTCCAGGTAGTGGGAATCGTTTGACCGACGTCCGCGAGTAGATCGTTGTTGACGAACATGCCGCTGTACGAGACACGACCCGCCGGCAGCGCGTAGACACGGTCGTTGTAGGTAGTGGCATCCGCCACCGCCACCGGGTCATAGTTGGCGACAAAAGGCTGATCGGTGAGATCAGCGATCAAGCCGGCATCGATCAGCTGCTGCCACAACGGAGTGTCTGCATCCGTCATGTACGGCTGGACACCGTTCGAGAAGGCCGAACAGCCTCCCGGGCAGTAGTCGATGACGTCGACATCCCCGGCCGTGAGACGAGTCTGCGCAGCCGTGGCAATGTCACCCGAGGCCACGACCTCCATCTGAACCTGGACGCCAGGGTTGGCTTCCATGAACCGGCGGTTGAAGTCCTCCATGTACTCCACCAAGGGTGGGTTCTGGTGCAAGAGCACCTTCAGAGTGCCTTCCAACCCCATCGGCGTCGTCGTCGTTGGCGCCGCAGTGGTGGTATCGCCGGCGGCTGTAGTGCCAGGCGCCGCCGTGGTAGTGGCGGCCGTTGTGCCCGGCGCCGCCGTGGTGTCGTCGGCGTCGTCGCCGCACGCCGCGGCTACGAGCATCAGCACTGCGAGCAGTGCTATCCATCGGATCCGATTCATACTGTCTTCCTGCCTCTCGTTGGCTTCGTTTTCTACTGGTGGGAGCGGCCCCATTGAGAGCGCTCCCGCGGTGGTCGCCTGCCTAAGCACCACCGGACGGTGCCCGGGGCGGCAAAGCCCCGAGCCTGATCTCACACTCTCATGCGGCCTCCGGGTCGATAGGTCGGCGTAGCGCGCCGCATGAGTCTCTGACTATCAACTCCGTGGGCATGATCTCGGCGACCGGTCCAGAGATTGCGCCGTTGATCAGCCCGAGGAGCAGTTCCACCGCCCTTGCCCCCGCTCGGGCGATCGGCTGGCGCACGGTCGTCAGCGGGGGCACCGAGGTCTCGGACGACGGCAAGCCGTCGAAGCTGACGAGGCACAGGTCGTCGGGCACTGCGGCCCCGAGCTCACGTAGTGCCCGGAGCGCTCCAATCGCCATCGTGTCGGAGGCCACGAAAACGGCTTCTGGACGGTGCGGGAAGATCTTGTGCATCGCCTCGTAGCCGCTCTGCTCGGAGAACGCACCGTCGGCACGCAGCTCGGGGTCCAGGACGGCTCCGCAGCTGGCGAGCCCGTCCCGGAAGCCCTCGAGGCGATCAACTCCCGCGGAGGTCGACATCGGGGCCCCGACGTATCCGATGCGGCGATAGCCCAGGCCGCACAGGTGTAACGCCGCCTGGCGGGCCCCGCCGATGTTGTCCGCATCGACATAGCTCACCAGCGCTGGGACGTCGGGCCGGCCGATGACGACGAATGGCATCGATCCCTCGGTGAGCGCCGCCATCAACGGGTCTCCCATCCGCGAGGCGGTGAGGATCACACCGTCGACGAGCCCGGAGCGCACGACGCGCGGGTAGAGGCGCTCCTCCTCTTCCTCTGTCTGGAAGAGGAACAGCGAGAGTGTCCTGCCGGCCTCATTGCTGGCGCGGCTGATGCCCTGGATCAAGCGCCCGAAATACGGATCTTCGAAGAGGCTGTGAACTCGGCTCGGAATCACGAGACCGACAACGCCCGATCTGCTCGAAGCGAGCGACCGGGCCGCCACGTTGGGGATGAATCCGGTGCGCTCGATGACGTCTTGGACTCGTTGGCGAACCGCCGGGCTCACACTGTCCTGGTCGTTGACGACCCGAGACACCGTCGACCGGGAAACCCCGGCCAAGCGGCCGATGTCCTCCAGCGTGAGCTTCATCGAGCGGCCCGCCCCGACGAGCGCCTGATGACTGCCTTCCTCCACACTCTCCAATCCCCTCCAGATGGGAGCGCTCCCGGGAGCGCTCCCGGGGACGGTAGCATTTGCGCTGGCGCGGCGTCAAGCGCCGTGGCGCCGGGGCCGTGATTACTGTTGCCGGCCATGATCAGCGATCGGCCACACCCCGGCGGCGCATCCAGCTCGGGCAGGATCTGACGTGCCCACCGTGCTCGTCGTCGGCGAGGCGATGATCGAGCTGACCACCATCGATGATCGTCGGCTGTCGTGGACCTTCGCCGGCGACACCCTCAACTGCGCGGCCGCGCTCGCCGCCGCCGCCCCCGACCTCACTGTCCGTTACCTCACCGGCATCGGCGACGACCCCCGCTCGCTCGAGTTCGTCGACTACTGCGCCGAGCTCGGGATCGACGCATCGGAATCGCCGGTCGTCGCCGGCCGCAATCTGGGTTTGTATTGGATCACCACGCACGGCGGTGAGCCGTCGTTTCGTTATTGGCGGAGCGAATCGGCAGCGCGCCATGCGCTGGGCGCCGGCATCGATCTGGGCACCGCGGCTAGCTCCGAGGCGATAGTGCTTTCCGGCATCACTCTCGCCGTCGCCGGATCTGGCGCCGATGCTCTCCTCCACCAGATCGACACCGCCGGGCGGGCCGGTGCTCTGGTGGCCTACGACGCCAACTACCGGGGCGCGCTCTGGCCGGATTGTGCCCACGCCCGCAGTGCTGCCGACAGAGCAGTCGCCCTGGCTGACGTCGTCGTCGCTTCGGCCGATGATGTGCGCACCTTGTGGGAAGAGACACCAGAGGTCTTCGGCCGGCGAATGGCTGCCATGGGTGTCGGCGAAGCCATCGTCACCGACGCCGCCAGCTCCATAATCGCCACGGTGGGCGGTGAGACCTTCCGAGTGGAGCCGCCGGTGGTCGAGGCAGTCGACGCTACGGGAGCGGGCGACGCCTTCTTCGGCACCTATCTCGGGTACCGGCTCGTCAGCACGCCTGTCCGCCAGGCAATCGACCGTGCCGTGGAGGTGGCCGCAGTCGTCGTCGGCATGCCGGGTGCACTGACCTATCTGTCCGGTCGCTAGCCGCCGTCACAACAGGGCCGGGGCCTCGCCGCAGCCGTGGCCGGCTCATCGCTCCGGCTGCGGGGGTATCCGGCCCAGGCGACCCGCTTCGTAGTCCTCGAAGGCCTGGACCAGCTCGGATCGGGTGTTCATCACGAACGGGCCATGCCAGGCCACCGGCTCCCGGATTGGTCGACCGCCCAGGATGAGCACGTCGAAGTTGGGACTGCGCGTCTCTTGCGAATCCGCGGCTGCCATGGTGATGACGTCGCCGGGCCCGTAGACCACGAGCTGACCCATCGCCGCGGGACGGCGCTCCACTCCGAACGAGCCCCGCCCATTGAGGACGTAAGCGAGTGCATTGAAGTCCGGTCGCCACGGAATCCTCAGCCTGGCTCCCGGGCTCAGCGTGGCGTGGATCATCGTGATCGGAGTGTGGGTGTCGCCCGGTCCGCGATGCCCGGCGACATCCCCGGCGATGAGGCGGATCAAGGCTCCGCCGTCGGGCGACGTCAACAGCTCGACGGCGCTGCCGCGCAAATCCTGATAGCGGGGGGCGATGAACTTGTCCTTTGCAGGCAAGTTGACCCAAAGCTGGAATCCATGGAACAGACCACCCGACATCACCAGATCCTCGGGGGGCGCCTCGATGTGCAGCAGGCCGGAGCCGGCAGTCATCCACTGCGTGTCGCCGTTGGTGATGAGACCGCCGCCGCCCTCAGAATCCTGGTGCTCGAAAGTGCCATCGATCATGTATGTCACGGTCTCGAAGCCGCGATGCGGATGCCACGGCGTGCCCTTCGGCTCTCCGGGCGCGTAATGCACCTCGCCCATCTGATCGAGGTGGATGAACGGATCTAGCTCGGCCAGATCGACGCCTGCAAAAGCACGCCGCACCGGGAAACCCTCGCCCTCGAAGCCGCGAGGCGCCGTCGTGACGGAGCGGATGGGTCGGTCTTGCGTCGTGACCGGGGGCTCCTGGATGCGCGGCAGCGTGAGAGTGTCGTCAACCGTCACGGCGGGCATTGCTACCTCCAGAATCGATCGTCGTTGTCAACCGCGCACCCGCAGCGGGGCATTCCCGCGTGGCCCGGAGGCTACCGGCTCCGTTGCCACGGCGGAGCCGCCCTAGCGTGCCCGATACTATAGTCATCTTGACTAATAGTCATAGAGACTATATATTGCCTTCATGGGACCAATGCGAACGGTCGGAGTCACAGTCGGCAAATTCAACCCGCCCCATCTTGGGCATCTCCATCTCGTCGAGACAGGTGCCGCCCAAGTCGATCGGCTCTACGTGCTGCTCGGCGCCCGGCCCGATCAAACGCTCCCAGCCGCCGACCGGGCGGCCTGGCTGGCGGCAGCTGCACCCCCCAACGTGACCGTGATCGTGACGCCCGATGACTTGCCTGCCGCCAACGAGCCGTGGGCGCAGCGGGCGCTCCAGGTGCTACCGCAGCCACCCGAGGTGGGATTCACGTCGGAGCCGTGGGGGCCGGGATGGTGCGCCGCCATGGGTGCCGAACACGTCGCTGTTGACCCCGGGCGGGAGAGGTTTCCGATCTCGGCGACCGAGATTCGCGCCGACCTACGCACCGGGTTCGAGTGGCTCGTTCCCCCGGCCCGGACGGCGTTGGCGCGGCGCATCGTCACCGCCGGCGCCGAATCGAGTGGCAAGACCACGCTGGCCGCTGCGCTCGCCGCGCAATGGGGCACCACGTGGGTACCCGAGTACGGCCGCACCTACTGGGAGGGCCGCCGCCATCGGCGTGACCAGAGTTGGGCCACCACCGAGTTCCACCATATCGCCACCACCCACCACACTGTTGCCGACGGGCTGGCGGCGCAATCCGCCGCGGGGTTGGTGGTGCTCGATACCGATGCGTTGGTGACTCGCGTCTGGCACCGCCGTTACTTGGGAACCGACGATTGCGAGCTCGCTGCGCTCGCCACCGTCCACCGTCCCGACTTCTACGTGGTGTGCGCCCCGGACTTCGACTGGGTGCAGGACGGGACCCGGGAGTCGGCCGGCGAACGGGAAGCCATGCATCGCCGGACGCTCGACCTGGTGGCGGCTTCCGGAGTGCAGTACGAGGTGCTCGCCGGCGACCCGGCCGCCCGGCTTCGTCGCGCGATGGACATTGCCGACAAGCTCACGACTTTCGATCCCTTGATCTGAGGAGACTCATGCAAGCAACCGCCGTCGCCCAACCGGCTCCCTGGTTCGGCCGAGCCTGGGAGCACCGCCACGCCGCCCTGGCCGCGGTCGGCTCGCTGTTCGCCTGCCTCGCGTACTGGACGGCAGCGCGGCGGCTTGCCCCCGAGGCGGCGCCCGGACTCGTGGAGTTCGCCGGCACGGCTACCTCGCTGTGGTCGGTGTGGATCACGCAACGCCGCAACGTGCTGGCGCTGCCGGTGGGGATCGTCTCGGTGGTCCTGATGGGATGGTTCTTCCTGGAGATCGGCCTCATGGGCCAGACGCTGCTGCACTGGGCGTACTACGTGCCCGTGCAGTTCTGGGCATGGCGGGAGTGGACGCGCGGCGGCGACGGCGGCACCGAGCTGGCGGTCACCCGGCTCCGGATTGGGGACAGGTTGCTGGCACTCACCGTAATGGCGGTCTTCACGGTGGTGCTGGGCTGGGCTCTCGATGCCGGCTGGGACTCGGCGCTATACACCTATTGGGACGCCTCTATCGTCGCCTCCTCGGTGGTGGCGATGCTGTTGCTGTCCCGCAAGAAGGTGGAGTCGTGGTGGCTGTGGATCGGGCCGGTCAACGTTTCGGCGATCGCCCTGTATGCCACCACCGGCGCCTACATGTTCTCGGCGCTGTACGTCCTGTTCTTGGTGATGGCCTTCGTCGGCCTCACCCGATGGCGCCGCGCGGCGGAGGCCCGGATAGCCTGAGGCCATGGCACGCTACGACCCGAGAGAATTCCCGCCGTTCGCGGTGACGGTGGACATCGCCCTGCTGGCGGTCGCTGACACGCTGAACGTGATGCTGGTCAAGCGCGGCGGCGAGCCTTATGCCGGGATGCCGGCCCTCCCCGGCGGGTTCGTGCTGCCGGACGAATCGGTGGACGAGGCGGCCCATCGCGAACTCGAGGAGGAAACAGGGCTGGCAGCGCACGAGCTGCCGGGCGTTCACCTCGAGCAGCTTGCCACTTTCGGCGCCGTCGACCGGGACCCCCGCATGCGGGTGGTGTCGGTGGCATACCTGGGCCTGAGCCGGGCGATGCCATTGCCGACCGCAGGGACTGACGCAGCCGATGCGCAATGGGTGTCCGTCGCCGACGCGCTCACCGGCGGATTGGCATTCGACCACGGGGACATCCTGAAGGCGGCGGTGGAGCGGGCCCGAGCCAAGTTGGAATACACGACGCTGGCCACCACTCTGGCCGGCCACGACTTCACCCTCGGCGATCTGCACCACATATACGAGACGGTGTGGGGCGCGCATCTCGACCTGGCGAACTTCCGCCGCAAGGTCTTGGCGACGGATGGTTTCGTCGTGCCCACCGGTGAGCGACGGGTGTCTCCCAGCGGCGGGGCTCCGGCTGCGGTGTACCGGGCCGGGGACGGCAGGACGCTGGTTCCGCCGCTGGTGCGCGAGCGATGACGAGGCGACGGCGTCAACCGTTGATGGCTTGGTCCACGATGCCTTGCAGCCTCGAGTAGTGCGGGCCCTTCCAGAAGATGCGGTCGCAGTCGGCGCACATCTTGAACTCGTCGTAGTGACGCCGCGTTTCCGGCTCCAGTCGATCGGCGATGGCGTTCTTGTCCACCGTCCGCAAGTCTCCGTTGCAGGCCATGCACCGGCTGAAGGGGGCCGTGCCCGTGGCGAGCTCGAAGCGGCGCACCACCTCGAGAAGCTGCAGGTCCGGATCGATTGCCCGCACGAAGTAGCCGTGAGTCAGCCGGCCGTGCATCAGCAGGCCGATGTCGCGTGTGAGCAGGGTGCGATCCTGGTCGACGGAGATCGCTACGAGCTCGGGGTCGGTCCACGAGTTCTCGCAGACTGCATCGAAGCCCAGCAGTCGGAGGTATCTCGCCAGCGCAGATAGATGTCCGTCGAGTACGAAGCGGCGCTCGGGCAGCGGTTCCGGGCTCACAAGCCGGCTCGGCTCGATCTCGAAGGAGTAGAAGGGCGGGTACACGGCGATGCGATCCCGGTCCGCTACGCGATATGAGAAGTCGACGGCTTCACCGTTCGCCAGTACGACCGCCACCTCGGTGTGGGGTACCCCGCAGGCCTCGATCATGTCCTTGACGCTGCCGGGCACGTCGAAAGTGCGGGTCACCGTCCCCGACCGACGATCGGTGTCCAAGAAGTCGCGCAACCCGGCGTAGAACCGCAGCTCGGCATGCTTCGCCACGCGCCCACGATACGGGGTCAGGAATTGGTCAGAGGAGCCGCAGCGCCTCATCGCAAGACAGCTAGCTTGACGGGGTGGCCGAGACCCAGAGCGTTGAGGACATCATCGGCGGCGTTTCCGGCGAGGAGCGCCGGCAGGATGCCGCTGCCCTGCTGGAGCTGATGCGTGAGGTCACCGGCGAAGAGCCGAAGGTGTGGAGCGCCAACACCATCGGGTTCGGCCAGTATCACTACCGCTATGGGTCGGGCCAGGAGGGCGACTTCTTCTCCGTGGGGTTCTCGCCTCGCAAGGACCGACTCACGCTCTACATCATGTCCGGTTTGCGAGGATTCGATGACATCCTCCACAGGCTGGGCCCCAACACCGCGTCGAAATCGACCGTTCACCTGAAGCGGCTCGCCGATGTCGACCGCGGGGTGCTCGCCGAGCTGATCCGCGAGTGCGTCGCCCACTTAGCAGCAGTCGAGCAGGAGCTGGGGGCGATCCCTCGCATGAGCGACATCCCGCCGCGAGCCGCCAAATAGGTGAGCGGGCCCAGCGACGGGGGGACTAGCTACGGTCGGCCGGCGCGGCGTCCGACTACTTCGTCGACGCGGTAGGGGGCATCCCATTCGGTGTCGGGTATATCGACGATCAGCCACGGGCCGTCGTCGACCCGCCATCGCACCAGCCACTCATAGTCAACGCCGAGGTCGTAGTTGCCTTTTGTCTCCCACGCGTGATTCACATCGCCATCTGGGTGCGGGGCAAACAGATCGAACTGCGACTCCGGGATCGTGCTGACTGCCCCATCTCCCCAATCGATCTCCACCGCCACCACCCGGATCTCGATGTCGATGAACCCCGCCCCGATCGGCGAGTTCAACCGATCCGTGAACGGCTCCGGCGGATCCACGAACACCCAGCTGCGGGCCCCGGCCAGACCAATTCCGTCGGGGACCACCTCCGGCTCGGGCTCAGCGAACTCGTAGCTCTCGATGACCCCGAACACCAGCGTTATGGGCGGCTGACCCGGCACCGGCTCCTTGGTACAGCGATCGATCCAAGCGTCGCCTATCAGGCCGTTGCCGGTGTCCCACCAGAAATTGAGCAGTGTTCCGTCCCGCCCCAGCACCACCCAACCCGATGGCGGCCCGCTGCGCCGGTAATAGCACTCCACACCGTCGACATATCCCAGGTCGTAGACCAACGGAACGTCCTCCGGGCCCTCACCCGGGAAACCGGGCTCATGAATAACCCCATCGATGCGGCACCGGACGCCGGGAACGAAGCGGACTTGATCCGGATCCCAGACGTCGACATACCAACACACGTAGGTCTCGCCGGCCGACGCTGTGGTAACGGGAGACATCGATGTGGCCGCGAGCGCAATCGCCAGCACCCACCACAAGCGCTTCACGGCGTCACACCCCGAACCGCAATATCACACTCCTCAATCCACTGAGAGCGCGGAGTGCCTTGCTGCCAGACTGCAGCGTCAAGCAGCACACCCGATTCACTTGGCCAATACACAGAGATCACGGTGCTCTCCCCGGTCGCCCCATCAACCACGCCAATAGTGTTCGCCGTACTCCGAGCCACGATGCAGTCCGGGCGATCAAGGAGTATCTCCTCGATTGCGAAGCCAACGTTCTCGGCCGTCGGCTCATCGATGAAGATCCCCTGATCAAATAGCGCGACGGAATCGTCGTATGCCTTCTGAGACCCCATCCATTGCAGTAGCGCCTGGGCATCGCCGTGGTAGATGGCGTTCAGGCGCCCAACGAATGTCGCCTCAGCTAACCGCTGAATCTCCTGAAACCTCGCGTCGGGATTCTCAGTCGTGGTCGGCGGCGGAGCGGTGGTGGTAGTGCTCGAGGTCGTCGTGGTCGGCGGCGTAGTCGTTGGCGGCGCCGTAGTGCCGGTGGCCAGTGTCGGGTCGGCCGCCGCGTCGTTGCAGGCCGTGACCGCAAGCGTCACGGCTACCAACAGGATCCAGGATCTGCGACCCCCCATACAGCCTCGAATATCGTCAAACAACGTCAAGGGCAGGATATCGCGCTAAATACAAAAATCGAGCGTCTCTCCAGGTTTCTTTTCGCGCCCTGCGTAACGGACCGATTCGGCACAACAACACGCCATGACGAATGCAGAGCATAGAAAGAAGCCAGATCTAGCGAACCCTCACCCCTCCCCGAAAGCAAGGAAGGCTCACGGCGCCCGGGCCGGGTGGGTGACCCTGAAGGTACCGTCCGCGTTGACCTCCACGGTCCATTGCGAGTTGTGTACGAGGGTGTGGTGACGCCGGCACAGGCAGCACATCCTTCCCACATCCGTGTGGCCACCGTTGGCAAACTCGTCGCAATGGTGGATGTCGCACCATCGGGCAGGTCGGTTGCAGCTCGGGAAGATGCAACCCCGGTCGCGGATACGGATGGCGCGGGCCTGAGCCGGGGTGGCGAAGCGGACCTTGCGGCCCATGTCGAGGATGACCGACTCCCCCGCCATCACCACCCGACGCAGAGTGGCACCACAACCGAGACGCTCCAGCGTGGCCCGGGTGATGGGCCCGATGCCGGCGAGCTCGCAGCGGCCTCGTACCAGATCAACGGGATCGCCGTTGAGAGTGACGATGTCGACGACCACATCGACGTTGGGCGGGTTGGTGCCGGGCTCGCCGCCCTGGTGGTACCAGGCAGCCAGGTCGGCAAGGGCATCGCCGCGCCGCCCGGCCAGAGTGCGGGCACCGTCGGGTGCATCGACCGGGTCCGGCGGAGCCAGATGGTCGAGCGTGGCGAGTAGCGTGGCCCCGCTGACCGGGTCCATCCTGAACTTGCCGTCGATCCAACCGTCCATGGTGACGGCGGCGTTCAGCTCGTTGCGCGGCTGATGCTCGTCGTGATCGTCTGCGGCCAAGTGGTCATCGGCGACTGCCGCCCAGCGACGCACCAGCACGTTGAAGTCCTTGATCGACAACACCTCCGCTTGCTCCCGCAGCACGGCTTCGTGCTCGGCGAGCAGCGAACGGCGACGGGGCGACATGACTCGGGCAAGCGCACCGACGTGGGCGGTGGTGGTCTCCCCAGCATGGAGCGAGTCGGCCAGCCGCGGCGCGGCTTCTAGCAGCTTGGCGGTCTTCATCAGGTGGCGCGCCTCAGCAGCGCCCAGCGGCGCATGATGACCCAGCCAAGCCTCACCCGACAACGCCCCATCGGCCTCCCAACCGCGCCGGTGGCGCCACTGCCCTGCCAGCCCGACCACGGCGGCGTCGAGCCGCTCCCGCAGCTCCAACAGCTCGACCAACCGCGCCGAAAGCGCATCGCCGGTCCAGCCGTGGCGGTCTTCTAGCGCCAATTCGGCTACGTCGGCGCCCATCCGAGCCGCCGGATCGATCACCCTTCCAGGATCCATTACATCGAACATACGTTCGAGATTACCTTCTCCCTACGACAGTTCTAGACCTCGCCGCCCCTGCCGACCAGTCGATCCGAGCCCCTACCCCAGGCCCCGCAAACCCAACCACCATTCGGCATGTGGCATGCCGCTGCGCCGCACGCTGGCCTCCAGCGCAGCCGTTTCGACGCCGACTCCACGCAGCTCGATGTTGAGCCGGTCGCCACCGTCGCTGACCACCCCATATGCTGCATGCCGCTCTACCGCCACCCCACCGGCATCGAGCTCGTCCGTGGTGAACTCGCCGGCCTCCTGCTCGTACTCAGCGAGCAACTCACGCAACGACTCGACGCGGAGTCGCGCCGCCACCGCATCGGAGATCCACTTCGAGAGGGGCTCCCCGGAGCGCGCTGCGGCCAGCCGGGCCTGCTCCCCCAGCTCGGGGTCCATTGAAATGCTCATCTTGTCAACCCTCGCTGTCTGCATCGCAGACAACGTATGCGTTGACGGTGACACAAACGGCGCCAAGGGCGGCGTGTCCCCCACGCGCCGCCCTCGGTCTCGTGCGCCGTTGCCGCCTAAAAGGCGGCGACGGTCAGCAGCTCTGCTTCGTCTCGGCCATGCAGGTGTCCACCCCCGTGCCGCCATTGGCGGTGTCTTTACCCGGCCCACCGTCGAGCCAGTCATTGCCCCGTCCGCCGTTCATGGTGTCGCGTCCGCCCTGACCCAGCACCTTGTCGGCGCCGGCTCCTGCGGCCACTCGATCGTGACCGCCTCCGGCGCAGATGAGGTCTGCCTTGCCCTTGGTGGCGATGACGTCGTTGCCTCCGCCGGCGGCAACGATGTCGCGGCCGGCGGTTCCCACCACCTTGTCCTTGAAGGGGGTTCCCTGGATCGTCACCCGCTTGCCGTCACACTTGGGCGCCGGACCGCAGTTGAACGTGAAGGCATGATCCAGCATGGCAGCGTGCGCCGGCTTCAGCTCACTGAGGACCGTCGTCGTCGTTCTCGTCGGCTTCAGGATGGCGTCCTGGCCGGCATCGTCGACGAGGAGTCGGTACTCCGACCGTTCCACGGTGTAGACAACGTGGTCTTGGTCCGGGGTGCTGTGATATTGGGTGACGCCCCTGCCGGACGCCGATGGTGACAGACAGTCCAAGCCAATCGGGAAGAAGGTGCCGGGACCGGCGGCCAGCCCGATGGGTTGCCCGTCGGCTCCCGTCCCGTGGGCCCTTACCAGCTTGCATCCGGCCAGCGCATACAGCTCGACGGGACTCGTCGCGTCCATCGGGAAGATGCTGACCAGAAGCTCGTCATCACCGTCGCGATCAATGTCGCGGATCTTCAAGAAGATGGCGATCTCTCCTACCCCTTGGGTGCTCTTGTAGAAGGTCTTGTATCCGTTGGCCAGCTCGACCTGGGTCAGCACCATCCAGCTGTCGTTGGGGTCGTAGTAGATCCGTGCCTTGTCTGTCTGCCCATCGCCGTCGAAGTCTCCGTTCGTCTCTCGAGCCAATGTCAGCCCGTCGGCGCCTCCGTCGCCGGGGGGATCACAGACTTGATTGGTCCCGGCGGCCGCCGTTGACACGCCGGCCAGGGTTGATGTGATGACCGCAATGACGCCCAGCGCCACCTTGAAACGGCCCATTTCCCACCTTTCTAGACATGCGAGCTGGTGAGCTCGCCATCCCCTATAAACGGCTGAATTCTATGGATCGCGTGGGCACTGTGATGGGCATATCGGGACATTTCTTCCTGGATTCCGCAGCTGGCTTGGCGCACCGGTATGGTCCAGAACATGGCGGATATCGAAGTGACCACGGTCGGCGGGGACACCTTCTCTGTGAGCGTCACGGAGGCGGGCTCATCGAGCACGCATGAAGTCACGGCCGTCGCCGCCGACGTCGAGCGGTACGGCGGGGGCGCCTCGGCCGAGGAGCTGATCGCAGCCTCGTTCCGTTTCCTGCTCGACCGGGAGCCGAAGGAGGCGATCCTGTCCCGCTTCGACCTCACGGTGATCGAGCGCTACTTCCCCGAATACTCGTCCCGCATCAGCGACTACCTCTGACGGGAGGGTCGCCGCGAGCGGTGCCAGCCGGACGCGCGGGTCAGCGCACCTGCGGACGCAGCCCACCCGCAGGTGCCGCGACTCCTATGTTCTTCTTGGCGTAGTTGCAGCCCGGGCCGGCCGGCTGCGGGTACGTCTCCGTCGGGAACGCCGGCCACCCGTTGGTGTTCGACAGGTCGCCGCACAGCGTGCCCGGAACCTTGGTCTGGTTGGGCTCGAGGCCCTCGTTCGTCTCGTTGGCGAACGTCCAGGCCCGGTTCCACACCCGCACCCGGGCGAACGGGTCCATCGTCATGCGGATGGTCACGGTGAACGACGCTCCGCTCGCCAGGCTGGCCAGGTCGCACCGGACACCGTGCACGCTGGGGTTGTAGGCGCAGATGGCGCCGCCCGTGGCCGACACACTGACGAACGCCCCACCCTGGGGCTTCTGCCGCTCCGAGAACGGCGCGATGTCCGGGTTGTCGATCTGGAACGTTGCGTCGTTCACGCCGTTGGCCTGGTTCGGGTCCCCGTTCCAGTCCCCGTACGCCGGGAAGCCGGCGAACAGCCCACCGAACGGCGGGTCGGTCTGCACCTGCACCGGGCACGGCTGCCCGAGCGGACCCACGGTGCCGGGCTGGCACCGGGCCGGCAGCAGGTCGAGCAGCACCACGTCGGTCGCCGGCGACGGCCCGAGGTTGGTGACCACGACCTCGTAGTCGAACGGCAGGCCGGCGACCACCTCTTCAGGTATCGCATCCTTCTCGATCTGGAGGTCGATACGCACGTTGCAGTAGTGCGAAGGGTCTTCGGCGAAGCCGCCCGGGAAGTCGACCCGACCCACGTTCTCGTACGTCATCTGAGTCGCCGGGTCGCCGGCGGCGTCGGTGTAGCCGCAGCCCTGCACCACAGTGGTGCCGGCCGGCGGCGGCTGGCTCAGGTCGAGCGCCGGAGCGCTCGCCTCGTACACCCAGGTTTCCCCTGGCTCCAGCAGGTTGTCGCCGTCATGCGGGCCGAGCGCCGGGTTGCGCACCGGAGTGACGCCGGGCGTGCTGTCTGTCACGGTTACTTCGGCCTCGACAAGCGAGGACGTGCCCGTGTTGGCCACCTCGTACCGCCAGGTGACGGTCTCTGCCGGCTTCACCCGCGGCACGTCTGCGCCGTTGGCGTCGTCGGCGTCGTTGCCATTGGTGAGCTTCTCGATGGTCAACGGCGGAGGAAGGTTGCAGTAGTGCGACGGGTCGTTGTCGCTGAGCCCGAAGGCCGTGACCGTGCCGATGTTCTCGTACGTCGGCCGCCCGTCGCCACAGCCCGGCACCACGGTGACGCCCGGCGGCGGCTGGTTGAGGTCGACGACCACGCCGGAGGCGGTATACACCCACTCCTCGCCGGGCTCCAGCACGCCATCGCCGTCGTCGCCAACCGGGCCGGTGATGCCCGGCGCGGGCAAGCCGATGGTAACGATCGGGCCGATCGTGTCGTCGGACACCGAGATCTCCGCAGCCGGGATCGGCACCTCCCCGGCGCCGGTGGTGACCACGAAGTTCCATCGGATCTGCTCGCCCGGGTTCACTGTGGGCACGTCGGCGCCGTTCGGGTCGTCGGCGTCGGCACCGAGGTGGCTCGTCAGAGCCTCCAGTGCACCCGGAAGGGGCGTCACCGGCTGCGTGAGCTTCTCGAGGTCGATGTCGAGCACACACAGGTGCGCCGCGTCGGTCTTCTGCTTACCCGCCACCGTTGCGGTGGCGGTGTTCTTGTGCACCGTCTGCGAATCCGGAGCCTGCGACTCCGCACACCGGCCCGGCGCCGAAGCCAACGGAGCCAACGGCAGCGACGGCGCAGACGTAGCCAAGCTGTAGACCCACGTCTCCCCGACCTCCAACACCCCATCACCATCATCACCCGCCGGACCCGACACCCCGGCCTGCGGCACCCCCGCCACCACGATCGCCCCCAACACGTCGTCGGTCACGTCGATGTCCGCCGCCGCCACATTGGCACCCGACGTCAACTCCACAACGAAATCCACCGTGATCGGCGCCCCCGCCCCCACCTTCG
>JBFGLM010000079.1:0-16284 GCA_041576165.1 Acidimicrobiia bacterium | reverse complement strand
GCCGGCCCCCGCCATCGCCGGTATAGACAGCCAGCCCGGTAGCCATTGGTTGACGACCACGTTGACGAGGACCAGAAAGGCCGCTGCGATCGTGAAGGCTCTGTGCATGGGGTCCACGATACGGCTTCCCTCGTTTTGCGGAGTCGGCTCGCAGATGGCGTCGATCACCGCGCCGTTTGAAGAAGCGAGTCGGGGCGGGACGGAAACGTCCAATCCATCGGACCGCTGACGCGCCCCGATGGCTCCCCGTTCGGAACCCGGAGGCTGCCGTGGGACCCGACCGAAACCGGCCGGGCCCCACCAGCAAGCGTGGTCTAGCGGGTGAACTCCTGCGTCTGTGGGTTCAGGTGCGGGAGCTTGACGGCCTTGGCAAACTCCTTGCCGCTGTAACGGAAGATGTTGAGACCCTCCGTGATGTTCGTTTCGTAGATGAAGCCGTTGTAGTAGTACGACGACCACACTCCGCCGATCTCACAACCGGTGCCACCACAGAACGGTCCTCCTGGCGGCGGAATGGGGGGCGGATCGCTGAACGCCAGCTCAACCGCGTTGGCAGGGTCGGTGAAGTCGACCACGCTCGTACCCGACTGATAGCTGCCGTGCACGAGGATGTTGCTGCCATCCGTCGTCGGCACGATGTTCAAGTTGTGCAGCGTGCAGTTCTCGATGTCGGACTGGTCACGCGGTATCACCCACGTGCCGAGCAGGCCGCCGGTCGACGTGTCGTAGAAGAAGTACGACTTGTCGGAGTCGGGGTTACTGGCCTGACAGTTCGCAAAGACGCCTCCGCCGGGCTCGTGGCCGAACACGAGGATCTCGCCGTCGTTCGAGAACGCCGCCGAATGGCCAATGCCGACGTCGGGAACTGACACGTCGAGCAGCTCGAAGGGATCAATCAGCGAACCGGGACCCGCGAGTGTCCACGTAGTGAACCCGTCGTCGCCGGCACAGGCCGCCATCATGACGTCGCCCAAGATGACACCCGTGTCATGGCAGTCTCGTGAAGCCGGCTCGGTGCGCACGAACGCCGCTGCGGCCGGATTGGCGAGCGGCACTTCGACGATGTCGATACCGAGGCAGGGTCCGGACGAGCTGTTGTAGACGAGTAGCCGATCGTTGTCGAGGTCGGGTACGCCCGTCGCCGTGTGCGAGCCGCAGGGCAGCGCGACCGAGCTGACGAGAACCGGGTCGGACTTGTCACTCACGTCGAAGATGTGCAGGCCTTCGAAATCTTCAGGCACGGGGATACCGTCGCAGGTAGCCCCCACGCTTGCCAGCGAGTTCCAGGAGCGCACCAGCACGTTGTCCCAGATGATCATGTCACCCTGATTGCCGGTACACGACGTGAACGACACCTGCTTGGGGTTACCTGGAGCTGAAATGTCCCGGATGTTGAAGCCCAGCCAAGAACCCTGGTAGGCGAGCTTGCCCCAGAACGCAATGTCGGTATGGATGTTCGGGTTGCCGATGGCCGGATTGATCAGGCTGGCCGGTTCTACGATGTGTCCCATCGGGTGCAGATTCTTGGTTCTCGGGTCGCCATCGTGGTCGGCGCCGGCCGGACCGGCTGCCAACAACAGCACTCCCATCAACAGGCCCGCCGCCAGCACAACGGCGCGCTTCATTCGTGAACGTCTCATGAGACGATTCTCCTCCCTGGTCTGGTTCCCCTTACTCCTGGGGCTCCGGCCCACACTACGCATCGCGCGAACGCGGTGCATGAACTATGGCTCGCGGAGGGTGGCTAAAGGCCGAACCACATACGGTCCGATCTTCTCTCGTTCGTAGCGGGGGCGGGATTTGAGCCTGCGACCTCGATTTGAGGGGCTATCACACTCTGCGCATGCCATGAGCAGAACTGCTGCGCTCACGGCGCCCGCAATCACATCGAAAAACGTCGGCTGGAGTTTGCGGAGCAAACTCCTAAGGAATCCGTAGGATTCCCGTTCGCCCGGGTTCAAATCGCCTATGTATCGAGAAAGGCCGAACCGCGAGGGTTCGACCTTTCTCTTCGTAGCGGGGGCGGGATTTGAACCCGCGACCTTCGGGTTATGAGCCCGACGAGCTGACCTGGCTGCTCCACCCCGCGTCGCAGACCTGGATTTTAGCGCGAAATCGAGTCGAAAGGCACTCGTTCACCGGCCGGCGCGGATCAGGTCCTGGCGAGCAGGTGGCCGAAGCGCTCTTCGACTTCGTCGCGGCCACGGACTCGGGCCACGGGCACGCCGCGCACGGTCACCTCGTACCATCCGCCACCGGCATGATCGATCGAGGTTTCTACGGATTGTGCATTCCCGTTGACCGCCGCATATCGTTCGAGCAGCTCGCCCGCCCGGGCGGCAGCCGATTCTTCGCCCTGGACCCGGTCCACCTCGATGTTGTCGACCGCCACCGAATACCAGCCGCCACCCACTGAGGCATAGGAGATCACCGGTTCCTCTGGTCCACTTTCAGTTCCGGGGGCAGTTTCCAATGCGCCGACCCCGTGTACAGCCAGCTTCTCGCCGCGCTCCTTCATCTTCTTGAAACTCTTCTTGGAGCCCTTGCTGACTGCGGCGGACAGCACACCAAGTCCGGCCAGCGAGAGATCTTCTTCTGTCACACCCCGTTTGATCATCCAGCGGTCAACCTTCTTGGCCAGCTTCTTCTGCTTCTTCTTGCCCACGGTCGGCTCCTTCCTCGACGAATAGGACGATTTGGTTTCTGGCGGTGTCACTACCCATAGTCCGCCGGCTCCAAACAACGGGATGCTGTTGATCGCCATCGCCCCGACGAAATGGGCTCGGATCAGACCTCGAGAGCCACGCCCGTCCGGCCCGGCACCAGACGGAAGGGCAGATCCTGGGCCGCCAGCTGTTGGTGGATCTCGTTCAGCATTTCGTCGCTGTGAGACGGGTCGTGGTGGAACGTGACAAGGGTGCCGACGCCAGCCATCGCGGCGAGATCGACGGTGTGTTGGAACGTGCTGTGGCCCCACCCCACCCGGCTCGGATACTCGTCGTCCGTGTATTGGGCGTCGTGGATGAGAACGCTTGCATCCTTGATGAGACCGAAGCCGGACGTCCAATCCGGATCGCCCGGGAAACTCTCCACCCCGAGCGCCGGCTCATGGTCGGGTAGGTAGGCGAGGGTGGCATCGCCATCGGTGAGGCGATATCCAAGCGTCAGGCCCGGGTGGCAGATGAGGTCCGTGTCGATGGACACATTGCCGATGGTGAACGAGCCCGGCTTGAGATCGTGGATTTCGGTGTTGGGCAAGTCCCGCAACCGCACCGGAAACAGTGGTGGGGACAGGTAGCTGCCCAGGTGGGCGGTCAGATCCATGCCGTCCGACGCCGGTCCCCAGATGTGGGTTTCGATGTCGGGGTTGAAGATCGGTGTGAAGAACCCGAGGCCCTGGATGTGGTCCATGTGAAGATGCGTGAGGAGGATGTCGATCCGGTGTTCCCCGACCAGTTTGTCGCCCAGCGGGCGGACGCCCGATCCGGCGTCCAGGACGATCGCTTCGCCTCCACTTCCCCGAACCTCCACCGACGCGGTATCCCCGCCGAATTCCACCGTGTCAGCGCCGGCGGCCGCCAGCGATCCCCGCGTCCCCCACAACTGGACGTTCATTCGTTGGGCATTTCCCAGAACATCGCGAACGCGCCCAGGTTGCGCCCGCCTTGTCCCGCAATTGGGATGGCAGCCACTTCGATCTCGCGCCATGACCCGTCGAGGCCCCGGAGCTGGAGCTGGGCGTGAGACGGATGGCCTTCGGTGAGCGCGATGACGATCGGCAACGTCTTGTTCTCCATGGGCTCTCCGTCGAGGCCCCGTGTGATGAACCGATCGGCCAAATCGTCGGCATTGATTTCACCGACGACATCGAATCGTTCACCGATGATCGATTCAGCTGGATCGTTGTAGAACACGAGATTGCCGGTCTCGTCCATGATCCACATCGGGATGGTGATATACGTAGCCCACTGCTTCAGCAATACCAGCTCGATCGGCTGTTGGGCCATCGTGACCTGCCTGTATGGGCTCCTGGCCTGAGCTTACGCACTCTTCCAATGGGGCGCGGCCAGTGGTGGGTAGTGTTGGGCGCCGTGATCACGGAGCACGGATGCGCAGAGTGGGTGAGATACCACCCCGCCCTTGCTCTCCGTGATACACCGACTATCTTCCCCATGACGGAGGGGCCGCGTGCAGCGGCCCTTAACTACGCCGAGGGACCAATCCAATGAGAGCCGAATTGCCTGCGGATGAGTCGCAGCGTCTCGCAACGCTGACCGAATACAACATCCTGGACACGATGCCGGAGGCCGCCTACGACGACATCACCGCACTCGTGTCGGACATCTGTGACGTTCCGATTGCAGCTGTCAGCCTCATCGACGACGACCGGCAGTGGTTCAAGTCCAAAGTCGGACTTAACGTCAGCGAGACCCCCCGCGACATTGCTTTCTGCGCACATGCGATCCTGGGACCCGATGTCATGATTGTTCCCAACGCCAGCGAGGACCTGCGGTTCGCCGAGAATCCGCTAGTCAAGAACAACCCCAAAATCCGTTTCTACGCCGGGGCTCCGCTGGTCACCGCCACCGGCGAGGTGCTCGGAACGTTGTGTGTGATCGACCATGTTGAGCGAGAGTTGTCGGATCACCAGACCCGCGCCTTGCGGGTGCTGGCCCGGCAGGTGATGGCCCAGCTCGAGCTGCGCCGGCTGATCGGCGAACAGACCGAGAATCGCAAGCGGCTGGAGGAGGCCAACGAACAATTGAAGTTGGCCAGCGTCACCGACGACGTCTCCGGGTATCACAACACGCGGTTTCTCCACCAGTACCTGGATCAGCGGCTGGCCACGAACGGCTCCGACCGGCGGAAGCTGTCGCTCGTGTTCTTCGACATGGACGGCTTCAAAGAGGTGGTCGACACCCACGGGCACCTGTTGGGAGCCAAGGTTCTGCGCCAGGTCGCTCAGGTGGTAGATGGCGAGCTGGACCCCGACGACCAGCTCGTTCGGTACGGGGGAGACGAGTATGTCGTGATCTTGCCCGACCAGGACACCGACGAGGCTCTCGCCAAGACCGAGCGCATGAAGAAGGCGATCTCCACCACCCCGTTTCTCACCGATGAGGACCTCGAGGTATGGGTATCGGCATCCTTCGGCCTCGCCACCTACCCGGATGATGCCGGTGACAAGAAGGATCTGTTGATCGCCGCCGACCAGTGCCTGTTCCAGAGCAAAGCTGCCGGCAAGAACCGCGTCTCGCTCGCCAAAGCCGCCGGCTGACCGGACCCGGCTGAGTTGGTCGGCAGTTTGGGAGCGCACTGTGCTCGCGCCACAGGGCCGACGATCGTGCCGTATCGTGGTGCAATGGCGCATCATCGAGAATCGAGTTCACCGTGACCTGGCACGAGGTCGACGTGGCCGGTGGCGAGGTGGCCTTCGTCGAAAAGGACGGCTGGAGTCTCGTGATTGCGAAGGTGGGGGAGGAATGGGTTGCGTTCGAGGATCGGTGCACACATGCAGGCTGCGCCTTCAGCCGTGACGGCGAGATCGACGGTGGTGTGGTCATCTGCAACTGCCATGGCTCAGAGTTCGACCTCAGGACGGGCGCCGTGTTGCGGCCGCCCGCCGAGTCTCCGCTGTACCGGTTCGAGACCCGGATGCGCCATGGCAAGATCGAACTGCGGATAGAAGGCGAACCGTGATCGAGCTGCAGGGGGTGACGGTCGACGAGCTCGAAGCGGATCCCTATCCGATTTACGCGCGCCTGCGAGCAGAGGCGCCGGTGGCCTACATGCCCTGTCTGGACGTGTGGATGGTCACGGGCTGGGATGGGGTCACGGAGGCCGCCACCGATCCGAATCGGTTTCCTGCGCACGTCGAACGGTCTCCTACTGATCGGGCGTTGGGGGGCGTGTCGATGATGACCACCGACGGCGAACCGGCCCGGGAACGGCGACGCCCGTTCGATGACAGTTTTCGACCCCGGGCGGTCGAGGCCACCATGCCCGGCGTCTTCGAACAGTTGTGCGCCGAGCAGCTGGATCGCATGGCCGCCGGCTCTGTCGCCGAACTGGTTGGGGACTACTTCGAGCCGATCTCGTTATGGTCGCTGGCGCACGCCATCGGCATCGCAGACCTGGTCGACCTCGACATGCTGCGCAACTGGTTCGGTGGCCTTGCTGCCGGAGTCTCCAACTATGAGGACGACCCCGACAAGACCGCGTATTGCGATCTCGTCCGACGCGAGATCGACAAGACCCTGCGTCCCCGGTTCGAAATGCTCCTCGCCGATCCGGACGGTTCGATGCTGTCCAACCTCATCCATGCCCGGTCGGGCAGCCTGGAGGATCGGCTGGCGTGGGCGATGCCGTCACTCAAGCTCGTCCTGTTGGGAGGCCTGCAGGAACCGGCCCACGGCGGAGCAACCATCGCCTATTGCCTGCTCGACCACCCGGCTCAGCTGCGGGCCGTACAACAGCGTCCGGCCTTGGTGCCGGCTGCGGTCGAAGAGGGTCTGCGCTGGACCGCTCCGATCGGGAATCTGTTGCGCGGAGTTGCTCCGGGAACCACGCTGGAGGGGGTGACGCTCCCCGACGACGCTCGGGTCATTCTCGTGGTGGCCTCGGCCAACCGCGATCGCGCCATCTGGGGTCCGACCGCCGACGAGTATGACATTCGTCGACCCAAGCGAGCTCACTTGTCGTTTGCCATCGGCCCGCACTACTGCATCGGTCATCACTTTGCCCGGGTTCAGCTGCGGGTGGCCATTCAAATGCTCCTGGAGCGGTTCCCTTCCATTCAGCTCGACCCCGAGCATGAGACCGTGTTCCGGGGCCACGAGTATCGCTCTCCCCGGGCCGTTCGGGTTCTGCTCGAGTAGACGAATCCAGGGGCCCATCCGAGCCGGGGCCCCTGCGCCGGGACAAACCGGGACCAACGGCCCTAGTGGTGAATTCCATAGTTGACGACTATTGAACTATGGAATTCACCCTCCAGAAGAAGACGGAGCTGGCGATGCGAGCGCTTCGGAGTTTGACGACCGATTCGATGACAGCAGGCAGCGTGCTGGCGGAAACGATCGGCACCACCGCCAACTTTCTGCCACAGGTGATGGCACCCCTCATCAGGCGCGGCTGGGTGACTTCCGACCGGGGCCCCAATGGCGGTTATCGGCTCGAACACGCGGCCGTCTCGCTGCTCGACCTGATCGAAGCAGTCGAAGGAGAGATACCGAGCAACCGCTGCGTTTTGCGCGGGTCCGTATGTCCGGGAGTGGAGCAGTGTGCCCTGCACGAGTTGTGGAACACCGCTCAGGCAAAGCTCGTCGAAGAGCTCGGCCGCATCCCGGTGCTGGCAACGTCATGAAAGGAGTCTTCGATGGTACAGACAATCGACCGGCCGCCGGTTGAAGAAGAACGCAGAGACAAAGCAGCCTCCCGGACGGGCCCACCCCGGCCGACGCCACCCCACCCCCACTACACGCTGGGGTCGTTGGCGGTCATCGGAGTCCTGGTCGGGATCCTGGGTCTAGCCCTCGCCGTGGCCTCGTTGTGGATCACGGCCAGCCGCAATTCGGTGGACGACGGGTTGGTCGGCGAAAAGGTCGACGCACTGTTGGCAGACGTGGCGGTGACGACCGGCCTCGAGGCCGGGGTGAGCATCATTCCGGAGCTGACGCCGATTGCGCAGTTGTCGCCCGTTCCCGCCGGCGAGGTCAACGTGGCCAATGCCCCCGCAATGCCTCCCCCGTCGGGACGCAACGCTCAGGCGATCGTTGAGGTTCATTTCGAAGTGGTGGAGAACGTCGTCACGATTGACCCGGAAACAGGCACCGAATACGAGACCTGGGGCTACCGGATCGACGGCGATCCGGCCGTCGTCTCCGGCACTCCCGGACCGGTGATTCGCGCCCGCGTCGGAGATCTGCTGCGTTTCACCTTGACCAACCCGGCCGGCAACACCCATCCCCACAATGTGGACCTTCACGCAGTGACGGGCCAGGGCGGGGGAGCAGCCGATCTGGTCGTGGCACCCGGCGAGACGGCCACGATCGAGGCCCGACTCCTCTACTCCGGTTTCTTCATGTATCACTGCGCTTACGGCGATGTGCCGTTGCACATCAGCCACGGCATGCACGGAGGGATCCTGGTCGATCCCGAAACCCCTCTACCGGAGGTCGAGCACGAGTTCTACATGGTCCAGTCCGAGTACTACACGGATGGCAAAGGCCCGGGCCTGGTGGAGACCGACCGCGAAGCGATCACCAACGAGGATCCCAGCTACGTCGTATTCAACGGCGCAGTCGGCGCCCTCGCCGGCGACAACGCCCTCGAGATGAGCGTCGGCGAGACCGCCCGCATCTACTTCGTCAATGCCGGTCTGAACCTCGACTCCAACTTCCATCCCATTGGATCGCATTGGGACGCGGTATACCAGGAAGCGGCGTTGATCAACCCTCCTTTGCGGGGTTCACAGACGACGCTGGTTCCCGCCGGTGGTGGGACCGTGGTCGAGCTCATCGGCCAGGTACCCTCGACCGTGATTCTGGTCGACCACGCCCTGGCGCGGACCTTCGACAAGGGAGCGCTGGGGATGATCGTCATCGGGGGAGAGCCCAATCCGGAGATCTTCTCGGCCGTGGCACCGCCCGAGGAGCCGCAGCCAGAGCCGGAGCCGGCGGCTCCGGCCGGACCCACCGTCTCCATCGTGGAGGGTTCAGGGACGTTGGCACCGATGGACGCCGCGGACGAGTTCATTGAAGGCGAGGACCCTGCCGACTACAGCATCAATGTGCTGCGGATCGAGGTGGGCACCACCGTCACGTGGACCCAAGACGACCCGGACATGATCCATACGGTCACGGCCGTGGACGGCAGCTTCGATTCGGGGTTCCTCGACCCGGACGAGACCTGGTCGTACACTTTCAACGAGGTCGGCGAGTTCGAGTACTTCTGCACGCCCCATCCCTGGATGCGCGCCAAGGTGATCGTCGAGGCGTGAGACCATGATGAAAGGGAGCGGCGTCAGCCGCTCCCTTTCTGCGTACTTGTTCATGCGTCCTTGGCCGGATCCCCGACCCTGGCAGGCGATCCACCTGGCGCAACGTCTGCGACAGCAACAGGTCCGGGTGGTTGAATTCGCGTTCTCAGCTGCATCGGTTGGTCGGCTGGCTGTCACCCTCCATGGCCGCTCAGGGACCGCCAATTGGCCCTCTACGACGACGAACCCTCATCGAAGAACTGGCCCCCGTGAAACTCGTGGAAGCAAGCCCAGACAGTTATCGGATCGACCACTCTCCGACGAGCATGACGATCGGGTCATCTCACTGGCACGCCGCACAACAACACCTCACATCAGCCAAACCGAGGACCGACACCAAGAAACTGGCCAAAGCCATTGGGCAGACGTCCGATACCTTGTGGATACTCTTCTGCAACTGGTCTTGGTGAAAGGCCATTCAGGGCGTCGTCTCTCCCTCCTGACCTTCGCCGACCCTAGGGCCGGCCGAAATCTACGACCCGAAATTTACGACGAAGGTACAGTCGAGGTCGTGGTGTTCAGATCCAGGTGCCGCGGTCCAGACCGTTCGGAACGTGTGCTCGCCGTTCAGTCCGCCAGGGAAGTTGTACAGCCACGCCCTCGATACGGCCCCGGACCCAGCGTTGACGATCAACATGCCCTTCAGTTCAACTCCATCAACCCACAGGTCGAAGGTGAACTGGCCGAGATCGTCTTCTAGCGCCGGAGTCAGTCCCCAGCCGTGCCGAACGTAGAAGTCGGTATCTGGCTCTGGTGGGACCGGATCTAACCCTTGCAGACACGGCAACACCAAGCTGAATTTCTCACCCACGGGATCCCGCGGTCCGGCACCAGTAGCGGGGGCAGCAATCAAGACAGCACATGCGGCCAACGCAGCTATTAATCCAATACGTCTCATGGCTCCTCCTATCACCATGTCTTCTTGACGCGTGTAGTAGTGGTTTATTACGCATAGTGGTCATTAAACCTTTTGCGGCAAGGGTCCAAAGTCACTAGTCGTGACGGGGACATTGGGCCTGCCGAGGTTTGCACTTGAACTCAAATCCCAGTTTTGGTCGTAGCGAAAACAGGCCAAGCCGCTGAACGAGATCGATCAAGCTACGGATCTGGTGGGTGTGTAGCCCGTGGAGGTTCGAGTCCTCTCTCCGACACCAGCTTCGCGCTTGAGGGCGTGAGTAGCCCTTGATCATGTCACTACCGCCGAGGGTGCCTTCCCGGCGATGGATGAATCTGGAGCGGCTACTCGTCGGCCGGGGACTGCTTGCGTAGTTCGTTGTGGGCCTGGACCATGGCGCTCACTTTGTCGCCATGGCTTGGCTGGCCTTCCAGAGCGGCCGGCGAGCCGCCGTTGAGCAGTGTCGACAAGACTTCGAGAGAACGGCCCCGGCCGAACCCGTTGCCGTTGCCGCGGTCCATGGCCGTTGCGATGGCAGCCGCCGCCCGTGCCCGGCCTGTGAGTTTGCCTTCCTTCTTGGCAAGACCCGGCGGCAGCTCGCCGCCCCTGGCTTCGATCGCTCGGGCATTGGCGTGATCGAGCGCCTTCAGGCTGGCTTGCTGTGCGCGCTCCAGTCCGGTGGCTTTCACTTCCTGGGCGAAAGCGGGTATTGCCACGGTGACGGCGAGAAGTGCCACGGTGGCGAGCATGATCATTGGCCGACTTCGCATCTGGTGTGCTCCGGGTGCGCTCGTCATCAGCATCGGAGATTGCGCCATCAACCTGAACCCGTGAGAAGTGTCATATGGTTCGGGCACAAAGTGACTACTCCTGCTCCCAGCACGCCCCCTGCCATATCGAGGTCGTCGAGTGGCGCCGCGTCCACGGAAGCTCCTGTCAGGCTCTCGATGTATTGAGTCAACACGAGGTCGGGTGATTGGCCGGCCTCGAGCTGGTTGCAGAACAGCACACCGGTCGCAACGAACACTTCGGGGAAGGCCAGCGCCTCTCCTTCGTATGCGGTCCCGGCGAGGGCGTCTTCCACCGTGGCGATATAGGTCACGATGTCTGCTTCCGACAGGGCCAACGATCTGGCACTCGAAGCCACCGTGGTGGTCACTGCCGTGCTGGATGGGGCCGCTGCTTGGGTTGTAGCCGTCACTTCGAAATCGGCGGACACCACACTCTCGCCGCATGCGGCTACCACGATCGCCATGACGACGAGGGCAACGAATTGCTTCATCCCGCGGTTATCGGCTGCCGGCGCCGCTTGTTGAGCGCATCCACCTTCAGCCAGGGGTGACCGGAGCACCAATCGGCTCCGCCGACAATACGATGGTCTCATGCTCAACGAGCTCATCAGCACACCGGGCGTCCGGGAGGAGCTGGCGCTGGCCGCCCCGGTCGGCGTCATGGCGCTGCACGGTGGCCTGGAGGCCGGCACCGCCGAAGCTGCCCGCCGGGTGGCCGACTCGGTCGGGGCGAGCCGGTACGCAATCGTTCAACCGGAAGACCTGTTCTGGCACATCCCGTCCATACGGCACGATCCCGCGCACAGCCGCCGCCTCCGCCGGTTCCTGGCGCACGTCGCGTTTGCCGTGTCATTCCATGGCTACGGACGCAAGGAGCACCATGACACGGTGTTGCTCGGTGGTCGCAACCGGGTCATGGCCGAAGCGATCGGAGCTGCCATCACCGGCCGCTCCCGATTGCGCGTGGTGACCGATCTGGATCAGATCCCACCGAAACTCCGAGGGGTGCATCCCGCCAATCCGGTGAATCTGCCTCCGCGAGGCGGGGTACAGGTGGAGTTGTCGACGGGTGCTCGCACCCCGCCACACCTGGCGTCGGTGACTTCCGCCGTGGCCTCCGTCCTTGCGGCGTTCGCCTAGCCAACCGCACCGCCCGCCCTTCCTCATGTCGAGCTCCCGGCCTCATTCGATATGGCTGAGCCGGCGTCGGCGCGAGAACAGGTAGCGGGCGAACCAGAGGCCGAGGGACGTGAATAACAGCGATACGGCCGCGCCCGCCCATGCCCTTGCCGCAACAGCGCCTACCGTCACCGGCACGCCCACCACGGCAACGCCGATCACCACTACCACGCCCCAGAATCGAAAGACGAGGCGGCCGCCGGCGGCATCTATTCGCTCGATGATGTCCTTGCTCGCCTCTCTGCTCTATCGGTTTCCGCCAATCGGATCTCCAGACGGAAATTGATCGACTCGACCGAATAAGGATTTGCCGGCCTCCATGTCTTCACGTTTGACGGACCGCACCAGGGGGTAATAGGCGTCCCGTAGAGAAGGGAGTCCGCAAATGGCAACAACTGAAGTACGCACCTCCGAGATTCGGGGGGCCGAGGTGGATGTGCGGAAGGTCACGGACCGCTTCGGGGGCACCGACCTCACCGCCGCCGTTCTCGGCATGTTCACGGCGCTCGGCGTCCTGGTCTTTCTGGGTGCGCTGATCGCCGCCGGTAACGCTTCGATCCCCTACCAGCTCAGCGCCATCGATCTGGATGGAAACCTCCAGCCGGTTGAGGTGGTCGCCTCGCTGGTCGCGATCGCGGTGTTGTTCTTCTCGTTCCTGGCCGGGGGCTTCGTCGCCGGGCGGGTCGCCCGCTACAACGGAGGGCTGAACGGCTTTGGTGCCGCCCTCATCTTCGTGGCGGTCGTGGCGATGTTCGGCGCTCTGGGAGCCTGGTTTGGGAGTGAGTACAACGCCTTTGCCGGCGTCGACTTGCCCAACTGGTTTGGCCAGTTCGATGCCTTCTTCGCCGCCGAGGAGAAATCGTTGAAGGTGGTGGCGGCAGCCGCGGCCGGAATCGTCGCCGCTCTTCTAGGCGGCCACGTCGGTGGCCTGTGGGGTGAGGAGTTTCACCGCCGGGCCGATGCCGCCGTCATTCAGGAGACCATCGACCGCTAGCCGAAACGGCATCCGCCGAACACCTGCAAAGGATTTGGAAGGGAAACGAAAGGAGGTGACCGACGATGTACATCGGATTCGGAACGCTCATTCTGATCATTCTCATCCTGCTCCTGGTCTTCTGATCTGAAGCCCCGGTGGGGCAAGAACCAAGAGCAGACTCAACAACAACTGGAAGACACAACACGCGACTCGAAAGAAAAGGAGACGCAAATGGACCGAACGACGTTGAGCGCTTCGACGCTCATGGGGGA
The DNA here is from genome assembly GCA_041576165.1 of Acidimicrobiia bacterium. Lineage (GTDB taxonomy): Bacteria > Actinomycetota > Acidimicrobiia > Spongiisociales > Spongiisociaceae > JBFGLM01. Next base: position 3,134 of record JBFGLM010000079.1, on the reverse strand, counting down.
CAATGTACGGAACCTCGACGGGGACGACCTCGGTGACATCAAGGACATCATGATCGACATCGAGACCGGCACCGTCGGCTATGCCGTCCTCGACATGGGAGGTTTCCTCGGGATCGGGAACAAACTCTTCGCCGTTCCCTGGAGCTCGCTCACTGTCGACACCGACAACCACGAGTTCGTGCTGAACGTCGAAAAGGAAGTCCTCCAGAACGCTCCGGGGTTCGACCAGGACAACTGGCCGGACTTCTCCGACCGTGAATGGGGTGCTTCGATCTACACGCACTACGGAGCTCGTCCATACTGGATTTCTTGATCGAGATCCTCCCAGCAGCAACAACAGGCCCGGGTAACGCCCCGGGCTTGTTGTCGTCTGAGGGTCAGAGCGCTTCTTCGAAGCGGAAACGACGTAGCAGCGCTGCCAGCTCGTCCTGTTCAGCTTTCGTGAAATCACCCAACACCCGGTCATAGACTCCCAGAGTTGCCTTCTGGCAGTCGTCCACCAGCTGGGCAGCCGAGGGATCGAGCGTCAGGCGGGTGGCCCTCCGATCCACCTCGGATTCGTCCCGGTGCACCAGCCCTTCCTGCACGAGGCGCTCAACACGAGCCGAGGTCGACGCTTTGGTGATACCGATCTCTTGGCTGGCCTCGGTGATGGTGATGCCCTCATCCCCCACCCGCCGCAAGACCGCCAGTAGTCGGAAATCCTCCATGTTTCGTATGCCATGCCGGCCGAACGGCGTTACCGCGTGTGAAAGTTCCCGATCGAGGGATTTCAAGGTCCGCTCGAGTCGGATGGCCACAGTGAGAAGGTCACGAGATAGATCAGGGAGGTACGTTGCCCAACGGTCGGCGATCTGGTGGGCGAGGTCGTCGTGGGTGTCTTGCATGCTGCGTCTCGCGAGGGGGACATATCCACACTATTCGCTTGAATAGGTAATCAGTTGACATACTATTCCCCGAATTGGGCAGTTGACATACGGTAAGGCGCCTAACTAAGCTCTTTCGGCACAGAGTCATCCTCAGCTCACGATCTGTACCACTGTTTCGATCGTGGGGGGGCCGGCACTGGCTCTGTTGAGCTGCCAGGTCGCATCGCAGCCAAAGGCAGCGGAATGCTGAAGCCGGTACTGGATCGAGCCCGGATTGCCCGGGCTCGATCCAGTCAGGGGAATGTCATCCCTGCCCCACTCGTTCGACCCACGCACCAGAGCGGACCGGGGCGGATCTGATCCATTCCCGCGCCGCATCCAGCCGGCGATGGACTCTCTCGGGCCAGTTCGGTTGCTGAGCTCGGAACGGTGCACTGGAGAACGCGATCACGGCCGCAGCGATCCTGAGGCGCAGCTCGTTGGCACCGACGGCCGCCTCGAATGATCCCAGCAGGCGCGCCCCGTAGGCCGCCACAGCTCGCGGGCGCGAAGAGCCGAGGGCGAGCGTGTACAGGTGGCCGAGCATCATCGCGTAGTCGTCAGCCCGCGTCCCGGGTCCAAGGGTGTCGATGTCGACCAACCCGGTCACCTCGCCGTCCGCCATCATGACCTGGGCGGCGTGAAAGTCGTTGTGGGCGGCCACCACCGGCTGCGGGGCGGCCGAGCGGATGTGTTCGATCATCTCATCGATGTCGTCCTCCACCTCGGGCACGATGGCGGCCAGCAGGCGCCGGTGGGTGTCGAGCCGTTCGAGCAAACCTGGCCGCGGGTCACCGATGGGCGGAATCCGATCGAGGAGCGCCGTGACAACGGCCGGTGCCGGTAGACGGGGTCTTCCGTCTTCGACTGCGTGCCGAACCGAGGTCCCGGGCAAGGCTTCGAGGATGGCGACGCCGAGGTCGGGCGACCAGCCGAGGTTCCGGGGGACGCGTAAGTGGCGGGCGGCTTCGGCGTGCAGAGTGTGCAGGTGGGATACCTTGTGTGGGCGAACCACTTTGATGAAGAGCCGATGGTCATCGGTCATGACCTCGACCACCGCCCGGCGCCGGGGCCGGTAGGCGCGCGTGCGGATCATCCGGATGACGCCGCCGGCCCCGACTTCTTCCAGTAGGCCGGCGAGCAGCCGGGGCTCGACCGCATGTCTGAGCCCAGGCAGCATCGGATCGTGGGGATACCTCCACACGGCCACCTCGTTGGCACCGTCGCTGACGATGGCCGCTCCGTCTGGTTTCTGCCGCCCTGCATAGGCGCAGATTGTCGCCAGGCGCCCGTCGGCGTCGTGGGCGGCGTAGGAGACGGTGACCGAACGTCCCGGGTCGTAGCGGACTTGGGTCGGCCTCACTTCGGACAACGGCGACCCGATGCCCGCCTCGAGGATGGCAGGGGCCTCTGCTCCCAGGAGCGCCCCGACGGCGGGCAGCGCCGGATCAGTGAACCGGGTCGTGGCGCCCGGCGTCGCCGCCTTTTCGTCGACACCGAGCACCATGGTGGATCAGTCGACCGAATCCTCGCTGACGCTCTCCGGCGACGGAAGGCTCTCGGATTCGATGCTCTCGGACTCGATGCTCTCCGATTCGATGCTCTCGGACTCGATGCTCTCGGATTCGATGCTCTCGGACTCGATGCTCTCGGACTCGATGCTCTCCGACGGCTCGCTCACGCTCTCGTCGTCTGCAACGACTTGCTCGGCGTCCAAGGCGGCTTCGTCGAAGGGCGAGGTGGTTTCTGGTTCCTCGATCTCAGATGCCGTCTGGATCTCGGCTTCGAGCTCTGGAAGGGTCGAGATGTCGACCGCGTTCTCCACCACGGTCGACTCGGGTTCGTCCTCACCTTCCTGGGCGATGGCCGAAGTGGCGCTGAACGCCACCGCCGCCGACAAGCCACTGGCTACCAATCTCCATTTTCTGGGCAATACCATGGTTCCTCCTGTCCAACCACTCACAGTGGTCGAGAATCAAGGGAACCCTTCGGCCGCAGGGGTCAAAACCTTTAGTTGAGCTCTACGAGCCGCGTTCTATGGGGTCTGTTTTGCGGATAGTTTCGCGGATAAAGGGACGCGTGCGGCTGCTGCCGGCACCGGCCGATCTGGCCACACACAGTGGCAATCTGTCTGCGTTGGCACCGCCTACTGCGGCTGGAACAACCCGAGAATGTTGTCTTCGCTGTCCAGGAACCACGCCGCTCGTGTCCCATCGGGGGCCGTGG